>NZ_JBEZFZ010000001.1:483367-1123587 GCF_040649735.1 Nonomuraea sp. NPDC048892
AGGCCGAGGGGCGAAGGCCGAGGGGCGAAGGCCGAGGGGCGAAGGCCGAGGGGCGAAGGCCGAGGGGCGAAGGCCGAGGGGCGAAGGCCGAGGGGCGAAGGCCGAGGGGTGAAGGCGCTGCGAGGCGGGAGATCTCGGAGTCCGGAGACGAGATGAGTGGCTGCGGCGGGAAGTCAGGGAGCCGAGACAACAGACGGCAGACGACGATCAGAAGCGTGGCGAAGACGGCGCTGCCTTCAACGAGGTAGGCGAGGGAGACGGTGAACGGCCGAGCACCCGGACGAGCGAGACGCCAGAAGGGGCGGAGATGGCGGACGCGCCGGACGGCGGACACCGCGGGAGGCGGACACCGCGGGAGGCGGACACCGCGGGAGGCGGACACCGCGGGAGGGGTTGTGGGGTTCGGAGGTGTGTGGCGACGGTGGAAGGGAGGGCGCACCGGCGAGAGGCATCACGGCGGCAGAAGGGGTTTGCGGTCAAGAAGAGAGGGTGGCGAGGGCGGAAGGGAGGGCAATTTGGGGAGAGGCGTCGCGACGGCGGGAGGGGTTGTGGGGTCCGGAGGTGCGTGGCAGCGGTTGAAGCAAGGGCGAACTGGCGAGAGGCATCACGACGGCGGAAGGGGGTGGGCGGTCAAGTGGAAAGGGTGGCGAGGGCAGAGGGGGGTGTGCGGTCTGGGGAGAGGCGTGGCGACGGTGGAAAGGGCGTGCGGTCGAGGGAGAGCTTGGTGACGGCGGGAGAGACATGGGTCTAGGAGGGGTGTGGCGGCCGTGGGAGGTCGGGGGCGCGGAGGGTGGCCGACAAGACGAAGGGCGTGTGTTTCACGTGAAACACACGCCCGCCCTACCCTCGAACGCTCACTCCTCAGAATCCCGCATCGCCCGCACAGCCTCCGGAGCCATCGTCCCGATGATGCGCTCAAGGTCGTCGATCGTGGCGAACTCCACGACGATCCGCCCCTTCCGCCGCCCCAGGTCCACCTTCACCTTGGTCTCGAAGTGATCCGAGAGGCGGTCGGCCAGATGGGTGAGGCCGGGGGCGGTGGGCTTGGCGGGCTGGCGCTCCCGGGGTGTCTTCTCGGTCCCCGCCGGGCTGCCCGTGGCGCTGCCCGTGGCGACGATCTCCTCCACTGCACGTACCGAGAGGAGCTCGGCGACGATGCGCTTGGCGAGCTTCAGTTGCGCTTCGGGGCTTTTGAGCCCGAGGAGGGCGCGGGCGTGGCCGGCGCTGATGACGCCAGCCGCCACCGTACGCTGGACTTCGGGCGGGAGGCCCAGCAGGCGGAGAGTGTTCGTGATGTGAGAACGGGAGCGGCCGACCTTCTTGGCGAGCTGGTCATGCGTCGCCTGGAAGTCGTCAAGCAATTGCTGATAGGCCGCCGCCTCTTCAAGAGCGTTCAGTTGCTCGCGCTGCAGGTTTTCGATCAGCGCGTCCCGCAAGAGATCGGTGTCCTGGGTGTTGCGCACGATCGCCGGCACCGGATCCAAGCCGACCTGCTGGCAGGCCCGCCAACGCCGCTCCCCCATGATCAGCTCGTACTGACCGCCGCCCACCGAACGGACCACGATCGGCTGCAACAGACCGACTTCGCGGATGGACGCCGCCAACTCCTCCAAGCGCTCCACGTCGAAGACGTCACGTGGCTGACGTGGATTGGGGACGATCGCGGACAAGGCGACCTCTTTGAAGTACGCCCCGGCGATCGGCTTCGGCCCCGTCTCCCCCGTTGAACCGTTAGCAGGGGACGGCGCCGTCCCCGTGCCGTCAACGATGGGACCGGTCGGGATGAGCGCCCCGAGCCCCTTGCCCAATCCCCGCCGCTGCTGACTCACTGCGTCTCCTCATCCAGCCGGTCGATTCCGGTCACTCCAGGAGAGGTTACCGTCGCGGGCCCGACGTAGTGCCCCCTCGCCACACACCGCCCAGTTGGATTTACACCGACACGGTCACAAACCTGCCCAACTCGTGACCGAGCCCCAAGATGCGGATCCAGTGGATGCACCCCGTTTCAGCCCGTGCCCGCATGAGAGTGCCTGCACGCCGGTATCCGCACGGGGTTGCCGCACGCCGATGCCCGCACGCCGGTGCCCCCACGAAGGTGCCGAACGCAGCTCCCCGCGCGTTGGTGTCCGCCGGAGATGCCGCCTGCTGGTGCCCGTGCGTGGATGTCCGCACGGATATGCCCGCGCGAGAGTGCTCACACGGAGGTGCCTGCACGCGGGCGCCTGCAGGGCAGTTCTCACACGTGGGTGCCTGCATGCGGGTGCTCGCGGGGCAGCTCTCACACGGGGATGCCTGCACGGGTTTGCGCAAGAGTCGCAGTGCGGGCCGTCGGTGATGAAGGTGACGATGACCGGCCACCGCATGGGGCGTGACGTGACCCTCGTCCAGGGCCCGAGCGGGGTACTCGCAAGCGGTGCTCATGCGCGCCATCCGGGGACGTTTCCATTCATGCGCAACGCTCAGAGGGCTGTCGGGAGACACCGCTCGCACGGCGGAGCATGGCCGACGCGGCACAGCACCGTCGGCGCGGCAGAGCATGCCCAGCGCAGCACTGCACGGCCGACGCAGCACTGCACGGCTGGCGCAGCACTGCACGGCTGGCGCGGTAGAGCACGACCCAGCACATGGCTCCCCCAAAGCGCGCATGACGACGCCGTCCACGACGCTATGCACCCATGACGATGCCGGGCCTCGGTGCCGTGGGAGCAGGCACCTGGATGCCCCATGGCCAGGGCGAAGGGCTGACGAGATCGTTTCGTCGGGATGGCGCGTCGCGACACCCGCGAACCCGCCCGTCCCCCGCCCAGATCAGCCGGCCTCGGGAGGCCGGCAAGCTCGGACGCCCAGGCGTTCTCAGCGGCGCCACCGCTCAAGCAGCCGAGCGGTGAAGGTCAGGCGACGGTGGCGCGGTGGGCTATCTCGCGGGCCGCGTCCATGTACGCCATCGCCCCACTCGACCCCGGATCGTACGTCATCACCGACTGCCCATAACTGGGCGCCTCCGACAGCCGCACGCTCCGCGGGATCACCGTGTTGAGCACCGTGTCCCCGAAATGCGCCCGTACTTCGTCGGCCACCTGCGACGCGAGCCGGGTGCGGCCGTCGTACATCGTCAGCACGATCGTCGACAGGCGCAGCGTCGGGTTGAGGTGAGCCTTGATCAGGTCCACGTTCCTGAGCAGCTGCCCGAGGCCCTCAAGGGCGTAGTACTCGCACTGGATCGGGATCATCACCTCGTCCGCGGCCACCAGCGCGTTGACGGTCAGCAGGCCGAGGGACGGCGGGCAGTCGATGATGATGTAGTCGAGCTCCATCGCCTCGTACGCCGCCAGCGCCCGCCGCAGTCGCGCCTCTCTGGCCACCAACGAGACCAGCTCGATCTCAGCACCAGCAAGATCAATGGTGGCGGGAGCGCAAAAGAGGTTCGGCATCTCCGGCACCTGCTTGACGATGTCCGCCATGGGGAGATCGTCCACGAGCACCTGGTACACGTCGGGCACATCGCCACGATGCTCGGTCGCCAGGGCGGTGGAAGCGTTGCCCTGGGGGTCGAGGTCCACCACGAGGACTCGCTGGCCGTGCATCGACAGGGCGGCGGCGATGTTGACCGAAGTGGTCGTCTTGCCCACGCCACCCTTCTGGTTGGCCACGGCGACCACTCTGGTCTTGGACGGGCGCGGCCAGGTGCCGTCGCCATCGCCGGAGGTTTCGCCGGTCTGGGCGGCCGTCTGGGTTGCAGATGTTTCACGTGAAACCACTGAGCTGAGCGCCTCTCGTACCAACGGCGAATCACCGGGGTTCAGGGGGGTCTGGGTCACGTTCGCCATCCTTTCAACCAGTGGTGTGCCGGTGCCGGGAATTTGCTGTCGCGACACGCCCATTTCGGGCCAGCCAACTCCGGTTGGGCTCTCAGACGGACGGTTGTCCGGCCAGCCAAGACCACTTGACGCGACTGGCACAACCGTCACCTCCTTCGTCGCCGCCTGGCACGCTCCGGCGCGCGACCCGCTACCACCCGAACCAATGTTGCAGGCGGCTCGACCTTACCGTGCCCGACGGTCACAAGCTCGGCCGTTCGTGCTCCGCTGGCCTGCAATTGCGACTGTGCCTCGGCGAGTTCGCCGGCGGCCCGCTCCCCCTTCATGGCGATCAGCTCGCCGCCCTCACGCAGCAGCGGCATCGCCCACGTGAGGAGGCGGTCGAGCGGCGCGACCGCACGAGCGCTGGCCACGTCGAACTCGCGCTGCCCGGCCAGCTCCTCCGCCCGGCCGCGCAGCACCTCGACGTTGTCGAGCTTGAGCGCCTCGACACATTCCTCCAGGAACACGGTACGACGCAGCAGCGGCTCCAGCAGCGTAACCGTGATGTCCTGCCGGACGATCGCCAGCACCAGCCCGGGCAGCCCGGCGCCGGAGCCGATGTCCACCAGCCGCACCTCCTCCGGTACGGCCTCGGCCACGACGGCGCAGTTGAGCAGGTGGCGATCCCAGATCCGGGGCACCTCCCGCGGACCCAGCAGCCCGCGGACCACGCCGGGTCCCGCGAGCAGCTCGGCGAACGCGCGTGCGCGATCCCAAGCCTCCCCGACGAAGACGTCCCGCGCTATTTCCGGAGGCTCCGGAAGCTCATCGCTCACTGGTCGGTGGCCTTTCTGGGGCTGGTCGCCCATGCTCGGTGTTTCGCTGGAACGGGGTTCGCCGCCCGGTCTCGTGACCCCCGACGCGAAAGAAGCGGGGTCAACACGGTAAGGCGACGGTGTCTGAGAGTCCGGTCTTCACCCAAGGCTAAGGGTGAGATCACAAGGGAAGACTATCGGGCCCGGATGAAGGTGGCCTGTGAGCACGCCGTCAGCCAACCCTGGGTGTGCGGGTGCTCCTGGTCCCGGTACCCCTTCCAGGTGCGGCCGACCCCTCGGTCCGGGTGAGCTCCTCGGTGCTGCCGACCCTCCGGTGTGCGACCGGCCCCGCTGAGGGTGGACACCCGATCTGAGCGGCTTCCCGAGTGGGTGATCCGCGGCGCCGACTGCCGGCCGCTCCTCCGTACCGGGACAAAGGCTACGTACCAAAACAGAAGGGCAGGAACGCGAAACGGCCGTCTGCCGCGCGCGACGGCGGGCAGACGGCCGGATCGGATGGCGGGACGCGCCTCAGGCGGGCAGGACCACCACGTACCGCTGCGGCTCCTCGCCTTCGGACTCGCTGCGGAGCCCGGCGGCGGCCACCGCGTCGTGGACGATCTTGCGCTCGAACGGGGTCATCGGCTGCAGCGACTTGGGCTCGCCGCGCTCCTTGACCTGGTTGGCGATCTCGGTGCCGAGCTTGGTGAGCTCGGCCCGGCGCCGCTCGCGGTAGCCCGCCACGTCGAGCATCAGCCGAGAGCGCTCCCCCGTCTGCCGGTGCACGGCCAGACGGGTCAGCTCCTGCAGCGCCTCGAGGACCTCTCCGGCCGGCCCAACCAGCTCCGTGCCTTTCAGCCCGACGACGGAGACCAGGGCGCGATCGCCTTCGACGTCCATGTCGATGTCGCCGTCGATGTCGGCGATGTCGAGAAGCCCTTCGACGTAGTCGGCAGCGATTTCGCCTTCCTGCTCCAGCGCATTGAGATCAGGAGCCTTCTCCTGCTCGGCCTCGGTCATGGCCGGCCTCTCCTTCGTGTTCACGACTTCTTGCTGCCGGTGCGCTTGCTGCGGCTCTGCCTGCTCGGCTGCTGTCTGATGATCTTAGGCTCCGGAGGGGGCGGAGGGGCCTGTTCTTCCGGAGTGGTCTTGCGGAGCTTGGCGATCAGACCGGCCTTCGGCTCGACCGGGATCACGTTGCCCTTGGCGTCGTACTGCGGCATCGGGTGGCGGCTGTAGAACCAGTGCTGCTGACCGAGGGTCCACAGGTTGGTGGTGACCCAGTACATGATCAGACCGAGGGGGAAGTTCAGGCTGAAGAAGGCGAACAGCGGCGAGATGTACATGAGGATCTTCTGCTGCTGCGCCATGGGGTTGTCCGGCATCTGCGCCATGGAGCGGGTGACGCTCTGCCGGACGGTGAGGAACGTGGTCAGCGAGCTGACCGCGACGAAGATCCCCAGGACGATCTTGGTCTGGATGTTGCCGGCCCCGAACGTCTGGAGCTGCGCCTCCGACATGAAGAAGTTGGCGGGCAGCGGCGCGCCGAAGATGTGCGCCGCCCGGGCGCTGTCGACCAGCTCCTGCGTCATCCCGTACTTGGCGTGCCCGTCGGCCATGTTGTGCAGCACGGTGAACATGGAGATGAAGATCGGGAACTGGGCCACGACCGGGAGGCAGCCGCCGAGCGGGTTGGCGCCGGCGCCCTGGTAGAGCGCCATGACCTCCTGGTTCATCCGCTGCTTGTCGTTCTTGTAACGCTTGCGCAGCTCCTGAACCTTGGGGGCGAGTTCCTGCATCTTCCGCGACGAGCGCATCTGCTTCAGGAAGAGCGGGAAGATCAGGATCCGCATGAACACGGTCAGCGTGATGATCGTCAACGCCCAGGTCAGCCCGCTGTCCGGGTTGAGGACCGTGCTGTATGCAGTATGGATCCAGATGATGACTTGGGCTACGGCTTGGTACAGCCAGCTCAGCCAGGACAGCTCCACCGAGCTATCTCCCTTGCGTTTCGTGGGACCGGACCGGGCGTGGGGGCACCGGGTCAATACCTCCGGGATGGAATGGGTGGCACCGCCCGATGCGCCGGACAGTCAGCCAAATGCCGCGCAATGCTCCATGTACGGCGATCGCTTCGAGTCCGTACGCGCTGCAGGACGGGTAGAACCGGCAGCGTGGACCGAGCATGGGGCTGATGAACGCCCGATAGAACCGGATGGGGACGATCAGCGCCCGGGCCGCCAGGCCCGGCGCCGCCCCTTGCGGTTGCTCCGTCATCTCTGTCCACCCGTCGAGGACTCGCGCCGCCTGAGCAAACGAGCCAGCGCGAGATCGAGTTCGGCGGCCAGTTGCTCGAATCCCGCGGACGCGGCCGGTGGATTGGCGCGTACCACAAGCAGGCTACCTCGTGGCAGCGCGTCGAGACGGTCCCGCATGAGGTGTCGAAGCCGCCGCTTGACCTTGTTCCGGGTCACTGCGCCACCGACGGCCTTGCTCACGACGAAACCGACCCGGGGTGGCTCTTCCCCGGAAATGGTGAAATGCACCACGAGAGTCGGGCGGCCGGCGCGTTTGCCGCGCTTGACCGCCGCATCGAACTCCTCCCCGCGGCGCATGCGGGATTGACGGGACAGCACCGTATACGTCTAACGCCCGCCGGTATGAGGCACCGGCGGGCTGCTAACGCGAGGGACGATCAGGCCGACAGCTTCTCGCGGCCCTTACGGCGGCGAGCGGCGAGGATGGCGCGACCGGCCCGGGTGCGCATCCGCAGCCGGAAGCCGTGGGTCTTCGCGCGGCGACGGTTGTTCGGCTGGAAAGTACGCTTGCTCACGGGTGGGCTCCAGGCTTGATGGTGCGCCACGAAGGCGCCTAACACTCATGGATGGCCTGCCAAGGAAGCGAGGGCACGGCAAATAGCCGTCGCGTGACAAGCCGACCGTCGTACGTTACGGGGCAAGCACCGTCCAGGTCAAACCGGACCGGTTATCCACTAATCCACAGGCCACTTGTCCACCGCCGGCCCCACGTCCACAGTATGTGTACCCAGCTACCACTAGGCTGTGGACAACGTCTTGAACACAGCTGTGCACATGGATACTGTCGGCCCTTCCAGGCCCGCTCAAGCGCTGTGGACAGTCTGTGGATCTCCTGTGGAGAGCGTGGGCGGGATGCCCGGCCGCCACGTGTGGACGAAGGGCCGTCGATCATCAGCGGGCGGTCGTGCCATGTGGATAAACGATCGCGGGGGGCCGCGAGATGGAGGAGGGGAACCGCACCATGAACGGTGTCGACCTCGGCACGGTATGGGCGAGCGCCCTGAGCAACTTCCTCAACGAGAACGTGCCCATCCAGCAGCGCACCTGGCTGTCGATGGTGCGTCCGATCGCCCTGGCCAACGACACGATCGTGCTCGGCGTCCCCAACGACTTCCTCAAGGACCTCATCGAGGGCAAACTGCGCCCGCTGGTCGCGCACGCGCTCTCCCAGGAGCTCGGCCGGACCATGCGCCTGGCCGTGATGATCGACACCACGGCCCCCGAACAGCCGACGGTCGACTCTCATCAACAGCCTGTGACTCAGAGTTATCCCCAGGGTGTGGAGAGTCAGCTGCGTTATGCACAGCCCGCGCAACCGCAGCACAACCCGGCTTCCGAGCCCCCTCAGTTCTATTCTCCACAGCCCGAGCCGCCGCAGATATCCACCGAATATCCACAGCAGGGCTTCTCTTTTGAACAGGCGCAGCCGTACACACCGCCTGTGGAGAAGACGCCGGAACCGGCGCCCAATCGGTGGGAGGCGAAGAGCAACAAGCCCAGCGAACCGGCCAGGCTCAATCAGAAGTACACATTTGAGACATTCGTCATCGGTGCCAGCAATCGCTTCGCGCACGCGGCGGCGGTGGCGGTGGCCGAGTCGCCGGCGAAGGCGTACAACCCGCTGTTCATCTATGGAGACTCCGGGCTGGGCAAGACGCACCTGCTGCACGCCATCGGGCATTACGCCCAGAGCCTGTACGACGGCGCCCGGGTCAGATACGTGAGCTCCGAGGAGTTCACCAACGACTTCATCAACAGCATCCGCGACCACAAGGCCGACGGCTTCCGCGGCCGCTACCGGGCGATCGACATCCTGCTCGTGGACGACATCCAGTTCCTGGAGGGCAAGGAGCAGACGCAGGAGGAGTTCTTCCACACCTTCAACACGCTGCACAACGCCAACAAGCAGATCGTCATCTCCAGCGACCGGGCGCCCAAGCAGCTCATCACGCTGGAGGACCGGCTGCGCAACCGGTTCGAGTGGGGCCTGATCACCGACGTCCAGCCGCCCGAGCTGGAGACCCGGATCGCCATCCTGCGCAAGAAGGCCATCCAGGAGGGCCTGGCCGCGCCGCCCGAGGTGCTCGAATACATCGCCAGCCGCATCTCCACCAACATCCGTGAGCTGGAGGGCGCGCTGATCAGGGTCACCGCGTTCGCCAGCCTCAACCGGCAGGGCGTCGACCTGCAGCTGGCCGAGGTGGTGCTGAAGGACCTCATCACCTCGGAGTCCGACACCGAGATCACCATCGCGGCGATCATGAACCAGACCGCTCAATACTTCGGCATCAGCATCGACGACCTGTGCGGCACCTCCCGCAGCAGGGCGCTCGTCAACGCCAGGCAGATCGCGATGTACCTCGCCCGCGAGCTGACCGAGCTGTCGCTGCCGAAGATCGGCCAGCAGTTCGGCGGCCGCGACCACACCACCGTGATGCACGCCGAGCGCAAGATCCGCTCGCTGATCGCGGAGCGCAGGTCGATGTACAACCAGGTCAACGAGCTGACAATGCGGATCAAGCAGACACAGCGTGGATCTTGAGTTCATACACAGCCTGTGGAAAACGCTGTGGACCAGCGCAAACGCAAAAATTCACTCGCCGTTCGCCCGGCAATGGTGGGAAAAATCCGTCCACATTGGTTGGGGACAAGGGTGGGGACATCCTGGGGAGAACCTGGGGACTACCAGTGGACAGTGTGTGGACAGACTGTGAACAACGGATCTGGGGCTCCAGAAGGGCCCGTTTTACCCCGTGGACAACCTGTGGAAACCTCGTGGATAACCCCGGTCTGACGGTGGATGAAGGCACCATGATCTGGGGACGGCCTGTGGGCGAAGAATCGTCATCCCCAGGCGCGGAAGTTCTCCCCAGGCGTCACCCACATCCCCAGTGGATGAAAATATGGCCGCTGACCAGCCAAGACGCCGGTTGTCCACAGTTCCCACAGCCCCTAGTGTGATGACCTCTATATCTCTAACTAGGAAACTCAAAGACCCATAGAGGGGTTCTCCCGGAGCGCGAGTCCGGGAGGGTGGATCCTTGAGATCCTTGAATCAACGACGACCCAGGAGGCTGATGACCGTGATGTTCCGAATCGAGCGAGACGTCCTCGCTGAGGCGGTGGCATGGACGGCACGCAGCCTCCCGGCGCGTCCGTCGGTGCCCGTTCTCGCCGGCATGCGCCTGGAGGTCACGGAGGGGACTCAGCTCAAGCTCTCCGGATTCGACTACGAGGTCTCCGCCGAGGTGACGCTGGAGGTCCACACGGGCGAGCCGGGCGTCGTGCTGGTCTCGGGCAAGCTGCTCGCCGAGATCACCCGCGCCCTTCCCGCACAGCCTGTGGACTTCGTGGTGGACGGAGCCAAGGCCGTCGTCACGTGCGGCAGCGCCCGCTTCACCCTGCTGACCATGCCTGTGGAGGACTACCCGTCCCTGCCGGCCATGCCCCCGGCCGCCGGCCGCGTCGGCAGCGACGTGTTCGCCTCCGCCGTCGGTCAGGTCGCCGTCGCCGCGGGCCGCGACGACACGCTGCCGATGCTCACCGGCGTACGGATGGAGATCGAGGGTGACACGGTGACCCTCGCCGCGACCGACCGCTACCGCCTGGCCGTGCGCGAGCTCAAGTGGCAGCCGGACCAGCCCGACTTCTCCGCCATCGCGATGATCCCCGGCAAGACCCTCGCCGACACGGCCAAGGCGCTCGGCGCGACCGGCGCGGAGGTCGAGATCGCACTGAGCTCCGCAGGAGGCACCGGCGAGGGCATGATCGGCTTCTCCAGCGCCGGACGCCGTACGACGACGCGCCTGCTCGACCCCGAGTTCCCGAAGTACCGCTCGCTGCTGCCGACCGAGTTCTCCGCCCGGGCCGACCTGTCCACAGGCCCGTTCGTCGAGGCGGTCAAGCGCGTGGCCCTGGTCGCCGAGCGCAACACCCCCGTACGGCTGGCGTTCAAGAGCGGCGAGGTCGTGCTGGAGGCCGGCAGCGGCGACGAGGCGCAGGCCGTTGAGGCGCTTCCGGTGGATTACGAGGGAGATGAGATGAACATCGCCTTCAACCACCAGTTCCTGCTGGAAGGTCTCGGGGCCATCGACTCCGACGTCGCGCGGCTGCAGATGACCACGTCCACGAAGCCCGCTATCCTCACCGGTGGCAAGCCTGTGGAGGACCAAGCCACCACGGACTACCGTTATCTGATCATGCCCATCCGCCTGTCAGGCTGAACCGGTCGTCGGGAATGATGGAAGCCTGACAAGGGGGTAGAGGACAGTCATGCAGATCGGCATGGTGGGACTGGGCAAGATGGGCGGCAACATGGCCGAGAGGCTGCGCCGCGGCGGTCACGAGGTGATCGGCTACGATCGCGACCCGGCGGTCAGCGACGTCGGCAGCCTCAAGGAGCTGGCCGAGCGCCTCGAGACGCCGCGTGCGGTCTGGGTCATGGTCCCGGCGGGCAAGGCCACCCAGAGCACCATCGACGATCTCGGCGAGCTCCTCAGCGAGGGCGACCTCGTGGTCGACGGCGGAAACTCCCACTATGTGGATGATCAGAAGCACGCCGCCGAGCTGTCCAAGAAGGGCATCGGCTTCGTCGACTGCGGCGTGAGCGGCGGCGTCTGGGGCCTGCAGAACGGCTACGCGCTCATGTGCGGCGGCGACAAGCCCGACGTCGACCGCCTCATGCCGATCTTCAACACGCTCAAGCCTGAGGGCGAGGACGGCTTCGTCCACGCCGGCGACGTCGGCGCGGGGCACTTCGCGAAGATGGTCCACAATGGCATCGAATACGGCATGATGCAGGCCTTCGCCGAGGGCTGGGAGCTGCTCGAAGCCTCCGACGTGGTGAAGGACGTCAGGGGCTCCTTCAGCAGCTGGCGCACCGGCACCGTGATCCGCTCCTGGCTGCTCGACCTGATGGTCCGGGCGCTCGACGACGACGAGCACCTCGAACAGCTGCGCGGCTACGCCCAAGACTCCGGCGAGGGCCGGTGGACGGTGCAGGCGGCGGTCGACCACGCGGTCCCGCTGCCCGTGATCACCGCCGCGCTCTACGCCAGGTTCGCCTCGCGGCAGGACGACTCCCCCGCGATGAAGGTCGTGGCGGCGTTGCGCAACCAGTTCGGCGGCCACGCCATCACCTCGGCCGAGGGCGGCACCGAGAAGGGCGCGGACTCCCCCGGCGCCGACGTGAAACCGCCGCGCGAGGCCGAGCGCTGACCGTGCGGGCCGTCCTGACCGTTCCGGCCGCTCTCCGGTCCGGAACCCCGCGCCGCCGGCGTCCGACAGCGAGGTTTTCCACAACGGCCAGGGTTTTCCACAAGAACGCATGCCGGTGACCCCGGTGACCCGCGAGGCCCACTAACCTTCGTGGGGTGCATGTCGCCCACCTCTCGCTGACCGACTTCCGGTCCTACGCGTCCGTGGAGCTCGGCCTGGAGCCGGGCGTCACGGCCTTCGTGGGGCCCAACGGCCAGGGCAAGACCAACCTGGTCGAGGCCCTCGGCTACGTCGCGACGCACTCCAGTCACCGGGTGGCGGGCGACGCGCCGCTCGTACGGCAGGGCGCCGCCAGGGCGATCGTGCGCTGTGCCGTCCAGCGGGACGACCGGCGGGCGCTCATCGAGCTGGAGATCAACCCGGGCCGGGCCAACCGCGCCCGGCTCAACCGCTCCCCCGTGTCCAGGGCCCGCGACGCCATCGGCCTGCTGCGCACCGTCCTGTTCGCCCCCGAGGACCTGTCGTTGTCCAAGGGCGACCCGTCCGAGCGCCGCCGCTTCCTCGACGACCTGCTGGTGGCCAGGGCCCCGAGGTTCGCCGGGGTCCGCGCCGACTACGACCGCGTGCTGAAGCAGCGCGGCGCCCTGCTGCGCACGGCCGCGCAGGCCCGCAGGGGCAGCAGGAGCGCCCGGCGGCAGGAGGGCGACAGCGGGTTCGCGGCGGCGGGCGCGGGCGACGTGCTGAGCACTCTGGAGGTCTGGGACGCCCACCTCGCCCGGTACGGCGCCGAGTTGCTGCGGGCCCGCCTTGAGCTCATCGAGGCGCTGCGTCCGCTGGTGGCCGGGTCCTATGCCGCGCTGGCCCCGTCGAGCGCTCCGGCGACCCTCGCCTACCGCAGCACGTTGTCCACAGGTGGGGACCAGGCTGAGGGTGATCAGGAGGGCGAAGTCCCCGGTGAGCGGGGATCTTTCGATATACAGACGTTATCCACAGACTTGGGGAAAACCCTTGAAGAACGTCTGCGGGAGCGGCTATTGGAGGTCCGCCAGTCGGAGCTCGACCGAGGCGTCACCCTCGTCGGGCCGCACCGCGACGACCTGATCCTCGGCCTCGGCGACCTGCCCGCCAGGGGCTATGCCAGCCACGGCGAGTCGTGGTCGTTCGCGCTGGCGCTCCGGCTGGCCGCCTACGACCTGCTGCGGGCCGACGGCGGAGACCCCGTGCTGATCCTCGACGACGTGTTCGCCGAGCTCGACAGCCAGCGGCGGCGCCGGCTGGCCGAGATCGTCGCGCCGGCCGAGCAGGTGCTGATCACCGCGGCCGTGGCGGACGACGTGCCGGGGGAGCTGGTGGGAGGCAGGTACGACGTCGCGGAAGGGAGCGTGACCCGTGTCCGATGACGACAAGCCCGGCGTCGGCGCCGGCCCGCAGGCGGGCGCCGACGCGGGCGGCACGAGCGGATCCGGGGCCGTCAGTGACGGAGCTGTCGGGAACGGAGCCGCCGGATCCGGGGCCGGTCGTCCACAGGCTGGGGACAACGGCACGGCGGCCAGGGGCGTGGCGCTGGCGCGGGAGAAGCTGGCCCAGGCCAAGGCCGACGCCGCCAAACGCGGTCAGCTCCCCCGGCGCGAGCCCAGACGCAAGGCGACGGGGCCGCGCAGAGACAGCGGCGATCCCCAGCTCTTCGGCCGCGCCATCGCCGACCTGCTGGCCGACCGCGGCTGGGAGCGCTCGGCGGCGGTCGGCGCGGTGTTCGGCCGGTGGGCCACCATCGTCGGCCCTGACCTGGCCATGCACACCAGACCCGAGTCCTTCGACGACGGCGAGGTGCTGATCGCGGCCGACTCGACGGCCTGGGCGACGCAGGTGCGGCTGCTCGCGCGCACCCTCGTGCGCAGGCTCAACGAGGAGCTCGGCGACGGCACCGTGACGAAGGTCAAGGTCAGAGGCCCGCAGAACGCGCCCCGGCCGTCAGGCGGGTTGCGGGTGACCGGAAGCCGGGGTCCCGGCGACACCTACGGCTAGCCTGTCAAGGGCGATCAGACCGCCGCAGACGCGATAAGCCCCCTTTCCGGAGGGGGGATGCTCGGCAGGGGGCAAAACGAGCTAGAGGGCATCACAGGCGCGTTCATTGCCACCTTGACCCTCCGGAAGCGGTAGAATGAAAAAGGATTCCGGACACGTCCGCTTGCGTGTCACCCCGGCAGCAAGCCGACTCCCCCGGGTGACCGCGCATCGGGGCACTCACGACGGTGACGGGCACGGCAGGGGCAGCTTTCGAACGTTGAACGCCTACCCAGCCGCGTGTCCGCGGCAGGAGGATTTCGCAGTTGTCCTACGACGCTAGCTCAATCACCGTACTCGAGGGGCTTGAGGCGGTTCGCAAGCGCCCGGGTATGTATATCGGCTCCACCGGCGAGCGCGGCCTTCACCATCTCGTCCAAGAGATCGTGGACAACGCGGTGGACGAGGCCCTGGCAGGTTACGCGACCAAGATCGACGTCACGCTGCTCGCCGACAACGGCGTCCGCGTGGTCGACGACGGCCGAGGCATCCCCACCGGCATCCACCCGGTGGAGAAGATCTCCGCGGTCGAGGTGGTGCTGACCACATTGCATGCGGGCGGCAAGTTCGACAGCCAGTCGTACGCGGTCTCCGGCGGCCTGCACGGCGTCGGCTCGGCCGTCGTCAACGCGCTGTCCACCGCCATGGAGGTGGAGGTCAAGCAGAAGGGCCACTACTGGCGCCAGCGCTACGAGATGTCCAAGCCCACGGCCCCCCTGGCCAAGGGCGAGGAGACCGACGAGACCGGCACCACGATCACGTTCTGGCCCGACCCCGACGTCTTCGAGACCACCACCTGGAACTACGAGACGCTTTCGCGACGCTTCCAGGAGATGGCCTTCCTCAACAAGGGCCTGACGATCTCGCTGGTCGACGAGCGCCCCGACCACATCAACGGCGAGCCGCACTCCGTCTCCTACCACTACGAGGGCGGCCTGGCCGACTTCGTGCAGCACCTCAACGCCAAGAAGGAGCCGGCGCACGCGTCGATCATCTCCTTCGAGGAGGAGAGCGACGGCCTCGCGGTCGATATCGCCATGCAGTGGAACAACTCCTACTCGGAGTCGGTCTACAGCTTCGCCAACGTCATCAACACCGCCGAGGGCGGCACCCACGAGGAGGGCTTCCGCGCGGCGCTGACGTCCATCGTCAACCGCTACGCGCGCGAGCAGAAGTTCCTCAAGGAGGGCAAGGACGACAACCTCTCCGGCGAGGACGTCCGCGAGGGGCTGACCGCGATCATCTCGGTCAAGCTGTCCGACCCGCAGTTCGAGGGGCAGACCAAGACCAAGCTCGGCAACACCGAGGCGAAGTCGTTCGTCCAGAAGGCCTGCAACGACCACCTGCGTGACTGGTTCGAGCGCAACCCCGGCGAGGCCAAGGACATCATCAACAAGTCCTTGCAGGCCTCACGCGCCCGCATCGCGGCCCGCCAGGCGCGCGACCTGACCAGGCGCAAGTCGCTGCTCGAAGCGGGCAGCGGGCTGCCGGGCAAGCTGGCCGACTGCCAGTGGAACGACCCGGAGAAGTGCGAGCTGTTCATCGTCGAGGGCGACTCGGCCGGCGGCTCGGCCAAGGGCGGCCGCGACTCGCGTTTCCAGGCGATCCTGCCCATCCGCGGCAAGATCCTCAACGTCGAGAAGGCGCGGATCGACAAGGTCCTGAAGAACAACGAGGTCCAGGCGCTGATCACCGCCCTGGGCACCGGTGTGCACGACGAGTTCGACATCACCAAGCTGCGCTATCACAAGGTCATCCTCATGGCCGACGCCGACGTCGACGGCCAGCACATCAACACGCTGCTGCTGACGCTGCTGTTCAGGTTCATGAGACCGCTGATCGAGGCAGGTCACGTCTACCTGTCGTGCCCGCCGCTGTACAAGATCAAGTGGGACCGGAAGGGCGAGGACGCCTCCTACGCCTACTCCGACAGCGAACGCGACGCGGTCATCGCCGAAGGCATCGCCAACGGCAAGCCCGACCCGCGGCCCCGCGACAACGTACAGCGCTTCAAGGGACTGGGCGAGATGAACGCCGGCCAGCTCTGGGAGACCACGATGAACCCGGAGACCCGGCTGCTGCGCCTGGTCACGCTCGACGACGCGGCCCAGGCCGACGACCTGTTCAGCGTGCTGATGGGGGAAGACGTGGAGGCGCGGCGCGACTTCATCATCCGCAACGCGCGCGACGTGCGCTTCCTCGACGTTTAGCCACAAGAAGGACCTTTACCTGTGACGGACGTGAACACCACTCCCCCGGCTGACCGCATCGAGCCTGTGGACATCCAGTCCGAGATGCAGCGCAGTTACATGGACTACGCGATGTCCGTCATCGTGTCCAGGGCGCTGCCTGACGTGCGCGACGGGCTCAAACCGGTGCACCGGCGGGTGCTCTACGCGATGTACGACGGTGGCTACCGTCCCGACCGCGGCTACTTCAAGTGCGCCCGCGTCGTCGGCGACGTGATGGGCACCTACCACCCACACGGCGACACCTCGATCTACGACGCGCTGGTCCGCCTGGCGCAGTCGTGGTCGCTGCGATATCCGCTGGTCGACGGGCAGGGCAACTTCGGCTCGCCCGGCAACGACCCGGCGGCGGCGATGCGTTACACCGAGTGCAAGCTCGCGCCCATCGCCATGGAGATGCTGCGGGACATCGACAAGGAGACCGTCGACTTCCGCCCCAACTACGACGGCAAGTCGCAGGAGCCCGACGTCCTGCCGGCGCGCATCCCGCAGTTGCTGGTCAACGGCTCGGGCGGCATCGCCGTCGGCATGGCCACCAACATCCCGCCGCACAACCTGCGCGAGGTCGCCAGCGCGGTCAAGTGGGCCCTGGAAAACCCGGAGGCCAGCGAGGAAGAGCTGCTCGAAGCGGCCATGAGGCTGGTCAAGGGGCCCGACTTCCCGACCAAGGCGCTCATCGTGGGCCGGCGCGGGATCGAGGACGCCTACCGCACCGGGCGCGGCTCGATCACCATGCGGGCCGTGGTCGAGGTCGAGGAGGACAAGGGCCGGCAGGCTCTGGTCGTCACCGAGCTCCCGTACCAGGTCAATCCCGACAACCTCGCGCTGAAGATCGCTGAGCTGGTGCGCGAGGGCAAGCTGACCGGCATCGCCGACGTCCGCGACGAGAGCTCGTCGCGGGTCGGGCAGCGCCTGGTCATCGTGCTCAAGCGCGACGCGGTCGCCAAGGTCGTCCTCAACAACCTCTACAAGCACACCCAGCTCCAGGACACCTTCGGCGCCAACATGCTGGCGCTGGTGGACGGCGTGCCGCGGACCCTGCGGCTCGACCAGTTCATCCGCCACTACGTGGCGCACCAGATCGAGGTCATCGTCCGCAGGACCCGCTACCTGCTGCGCAAGGCCGAGGAGCGGGCCCACGTCCTGAGCGGCCTGCTGAAGGCCCTGGAGCGGCTCGACGAGGTCATCGCCCTGATCCGGGCCTCCGAGTCCGCCTCGCACGCCCAGCAGGGCCTGATGGGGCTGCTGGACATCGACGAGATCCAGGCGCAGGCCATCCTCGACATGCAGCTGCGCAAGCTGGCCGCCCTGGAGCGGCAGGCCATCCAGGACGAGCACGACGCGCTGATGACCCAGATCGCCGAGTACAACGCGATCCTGGCCAGTGAGAGCCGCCAGCGGGAGATCGTCAACGACGAGCTCGCCGAGATCGTCGGCCGCTACGGCGACGAGCGCAAGACCGAGATCATCGCGTACGACGGCGACATGTCGATCGAGGACCTCATCGCCGAGGAAGAGATCGTCGTCACGATCACCAGGGGCGGCTACGCCAAGCGCACCCGGACCGACCTCTACCGGGCGCAGAAGCGCGGCGGCAAGGGCGTGCGCGGCGCGCAACTGCGCCAGGACGACATCGTCGACCACTTCTTCGTCACCACGACGCACCATTGGTTGCTGTTCTTCACGAACAAGGGCCGGGTCTACCGCGTCAAGGCGTACGAGCTGCCCGACGCGGGTCGCGACGCGCGGGGCATGCATCTGGCGAACCTTCTCGCCATGCAGCCCGACGAAACAGTCATGGAGGTTCTCGACCTACGCGACTACAACGTCGCCCCCTATCTCGTCCTCGCCACCCGCAGCGGGCTGGTCAAGAAGACGCGCCTGTCCGAGTACGACTCCCCCAGGTCCGGCGGTCTGATCGCGATCAACCTGCGGGACGACGACGAGGTCATCGGAGCCCGCCTGGTCTCCGAGTCCGACGATCTGCTGCTCGTCTCCAAGGGCGCGCAGTCGATCCGGTTCACCGCCTCCGACGAGGCTCTGCGGCCCATGGGGCGGGCGACCAGCGGTGTCATCGGCATGAGGTTCCTCGAGGGTGACGAACTTCTGGCCATGAATCGCATCGCCGACGGTCAAGATGTGCTTATCGCCACGAAGGCTGGGTACGCAAAACGGACGCCAGTGGATCAGTATCCGGTTCAAGGACGTGGCGGTAGGGGTGTGCTGACTGCGAAAATCGTATCTTCCCGTGGCAAGCTGGTCGGAGCCGTCATGGTCAACCCAGAGGACGAGGTCTTCGCGATCACGTCCGCCGGCGGGGTGATCCGGACGAGTGCCGGCGAGATCAAGCAGTCCGGCCGCCAGACCATGGGAGTGCGATTGATGAATCTCGCCGAAGGCGACAGCGTGGTAGCCCTCGCCCGGAACGCGGAGTCCATGGAGACTCCGATGGAGAGTGAGGAAGACGGGGGAGGAGAGTAAATCATGAGCGCCCAGGGTGGCACCGCCAGGACAAAGGCGGCTGCGGGTAACGGTCAGCAACCGAAGAAACCCGCAGAGACCGAAATATTCACGCCGGTCGAGGAAGGCAAGGACACCTCGCCCGCGCAGGGCCGGCCCCTGCCCGGGCAGGAGGCCGGCAAGCCCGCGCCTCCTCAGCCCGGTCCTCCGCCCGGTGGCGGGCCCAATGGTCCCGGTGGGCCTGGCGGGCCTGGTGGGCCTGGTGGGCCTGGTGGGGCGCAGCCGCCGGAGGGCAACGAGACCGTCCGGTTGCGTCCGTCACTGGCCACCGAGGCCCCGCCGGCCCTCGAACTGCCCAAGAAGAAGTCGTCCAACTCCGCGGGGGGCCGGCTCCCCCGCAAGGCACACCTGGTCCTGCGCCGCGTCGAGCCGTGGTCGGCCATGAAGTTCAGCTTCGTGGTCTCCCTCGTCTGCTTCGTGGTGCTGTTCGTGGCCGTGGCCGTCCTGTACGGCGTGCTGTCGGCACTGGGCGTCTTCGACTCCATCGTCGACCTGGTCAACCAGCTCGGAAAGGGCGAGCAGGGCCAGAGCTCGATCCCGATCGACATCGCCACGTGGTTTGAGCCGGTACGCATCCTCGGCTACACGGCCCTGATCGGGGCCGTGAACGTCGTCCTGATCACGGCCCTGGCCACCTTGGGCGCGGTCATCTACAACATCGCCTCCGACCTGGTGGGCGGCGTTGAAGTGACGTTCAGCGAGGCCGAATAGGCATGGAGGCTCGCGCCGCGCGCACGGATCGCGCGGCGCGAGCAGCCTGCCGGACGCGGTAAGCTCTTCTCGTCCGAACAACCGGTTCGCCTCACTGGGGCGAATGCGATAACGTTCGGTGTGCGAGCGGGGCTATAGCTCAGACGGTTAGAGCGCTTCCCTGATAAGGAAGAGGTCCCAGGTTCAAGTCCTGGTAGCCCCACATAGTCCACAAGCCATTTCCGTAAATCGGAAGTGGCTTTTTGATCTTCTGAGTGCCTATGGGGTTGTCGCTCACCGAGTGACGTCCGTGAGCGGCACACCGTTCGCTGTGGCGGAACGGGCACACGCCTATGTGCGGGTTGCAGATGATCTGCGGGAGAAGATCCGCTCCGGCACGCTCACCGCCGGGGCTCGCCTGCCGGCCCACCGCGTCATGGCCGAGGAGTACGACGATGCCGTAGAAAGGCTGCTCAGCGGGTGCCTGCCGCACCTCGAAGGGGAACTTGCACCGCCCGGTCTCGTCTCGCCGACCCGCCTTCAGCACCCCGAGCAGGAACGCGGGCGCGCCGATCGCGAGTACCAGGAGCAGCAGTCCGTTCCTTGATCGTGGAGATCAGGCGTTTCGACTGAAGCATCCGATCAGGAAGATGCCTCAGGCTGAAGTCCTGGTAGTGCACCTAGTTGACCAACGACGAAGCCACTGTCCGGTATTCGCAGAGTGGCCCTTTTGCTGAGTGCGTGACCCAGTCTGGCACCGGCTGGCGGGATCACGCCCTACGAGTCGACGGCGGTGTGCCGTAGGACACCGGGGTGGAGCCGGAAATGGGCTGTCCCCGATGTCCTCGGTGAGGGCAGAAACGCTGAGGGCCTCTCTGGCGTCGACGTGCTCTGAGAGGGTCAGGACATATGCGCTGGGGCTTCTGCGTTGCTCAGGGCGTCTCCTGCTCAGCCTTGATCGCCTTCACCGGCCCTTGCGCCCCGCCAAGAGAAGAGCGTCTTCAGCCATTGGAGCAGGGAGCGGCGGTTCGGCCTAGCTTTTGCTTGAAGAGCTCGGTTCCTCCGGCGGCTCTTCTGTTTCCGAAGAGGGCGGCTGAGGCGGGGCTTCCTCGACGACGGGAGTGGAGTGCACCTCCGGCTCGGGTGTCGCTGCGCTCCCCTGGGTGAGATCGGTCAGGCTCTGGAAGAGGCGTGCGCTCGCTTGGTAGGCGGCATCCGCGCTGATCGCGATCTGTTCGTGTTTGATCCGCTGATGTTCAGCGATCTCTTCGTGGGAAGTGGTTATGCGTTTCGCCAGTTCTTCTTGGGTGGCTACCATGCGTCCGACGTCCTCGCGGAGCAGTGTGAGATCAGCGCCAGTAATCACCCGACGCGCCTCTTCGGTCTCCTGCTGCTCCACCAGGCCCCGCAGGTGCGACAGCTTTGCCTGGAGTGCCTGAAGACCCTCGTAGTAGTCGGTGGCCGTGGTGGCGATGCTCTCGTTCCAGCCGTTCTCGTTGCAGTGGGCCTGGAGATCTTTCGCTGCCTGCGTGGCCGATGTCAAGGCTTCGGTCTCTGAGTCGATCTTGGCTTTGGTCCATTCGAAATTGGGCATGAATGTGCTTCCCCCTGCTTCCAGGAATCGATGATCGGGAAGAGTGGCACCCCCAACTATCGGCCTGAAGCAGTTGATCGGAAAGCCTGGCCCTTCGACATATTCGCTGATCCGGGCGGACGGTCCCACCATGAGTGCCGTCCTGACTCTGGAGCAAACAGGAGCTAACAATAGCGGTCGGCATACATGTGGTCTTTGTGTGTTCGCGCTGTGGATTTGTGTGTGCGGATTTCAGGGATACGGCTTGTCTTCCATTCCTGCGGCGCTGTCGTTGGTGTCAGGGGTGCGGAGGCGGAGGTGGTGGCGCTGGGCCTTGGTGCGGTTGCCGCAGCGGCTCATCGAGCACCAGCGGCGTCTGCCTCCTTGTGAGCGGTCCACGAAGCGCAGGCCGCAGCGGTCGGAGGCGCAGACGCGTACGCGGGTCACTTCTGGAGAGACCAGGAGGTCGATGGCGTCGCGGGCGATGAGGCCCAGGGCGGCGGTCGCGTCGTTCACCGGGGTGTCGGTGCTGCTCGTTGTGAGGTGGTCGTCGGTGATCGTGAGTTGGAGGAGGGGGCGGGGTGCGGCCGCGACCGTTTCGTTGATCAGGTTGATGTCGTCCTGGGTGGGGAGGCGTCCTTCGGCTGTGGTCAGGACGGCGCGGTCGATGGCCTCTCGCAGGAGTCGGGCCTGGTGCAGTGTGGCGTCGCTTGGGCTGGGGAGACCTTCCGTTGCCAGCAGGCCGGCGCCGTGGAGCCAGCGCGTCAGGTCTGAAGGGTCGACGAGGGTTTCGTGGGGCACGCTCCAGCGGTCGCGGAGGGTGTTCGCCAGGTCGAGACACACCCGGCCGCCGTCCCGGATCCACTCGTCGGTCGGTGCCATGTCTTCCATTGTCGTCTCGAAAGCGCGTGCTAACGTCTCTAACCCTATGAAAAGGTTAGATGAAGAAGGAGCGCGTTCATGGAAGTGAAGGCCGGTACGGCCCTTGTCGATGGTGTTCGGCTGCACTACACGCGGGCCGGGTCCGGGCCGCTGGTGGTGCTGTTGCATGGGTGGCCGCAGACCAGTCTGTGTTGGGAGCCCGTGCTCGGGCGACTGGCTGCCGATCACACGGTCGTCGCCCCGGACCTGCGTGGGTACGGGCACAGCGACAAGCCCGCGAGTGGCTACGACAAGCGGCGGATGGCGATGGACATGGCCGGGCTGGTGAGGTCGCTCGGCTTCGACCGGGCGTCGGTGGTGGGGCACGATCGGGGCGCGCGGGTCGCGCATCGCTGGGCGCTCGACCGGCCCGAGCAGGTCGAGCGGCTCGCCGTGCTCGACGTGGTTCCCACTCGTGAGATGTTCCGCCGGATGGACGGGTTCGTCGCGGCGGGCTACTGGCACTGGCTGTTCCACCTGCAGCCGGACCTGCCTGAGCGGCTGGTCGGGAATGATGTTCGTGGGTATTTGGAGTACTTCTTCGAGCGTTGGAGTTACAACCGGGACGGGCTGACTCCGGAGGCGGTGGACGCCTACGTGCGGGCGTTCTCCAGGCCCGGTGCGCTGCGGGCCGGGTTCGACGACTACCGCGCTCACGAGCAGGACCTCGCGCTGGACGACGAGGACGCCGCCGCCGGCCGGCGGCTGACGATGCCGGTGCTGGCGCTGTGGGGGTCCGTGGGGCTGCCTGCTCGGCTGCCTACGTTGGAGATCTGGCGTGAGTACGCCGATGACGTGACCGGGGCTCAGATCCCGGAATGCGGCCATTTCATTCCTGAGGAGCGGCCGGAGGTTCTTCTGGACCACCTCCGGGACTTTTTGGCCTGACTTCCTGAGCTGATTTCCGCCGGGCCGTCGTGGGCTCGTCGGCCTGGCGGGTCGTGCCGGTCGCTGTGCGGTTCGTCGGGCATGGGGCGGGACGTGCGGGTGGTGGGTGGTTATTCTGGGCCTTCTTCGATCTTGTACTGCTTCGATGTTGGGGATGGCCCATGAGTGATCGTGATCTGTTTGTCTATGTGTGGTTAGCCGGTGCTTTCGCGCTCGCCGTCGCCATTCTCGGCGTGGTTTTCGGCAACGTGGCGAGAGAGCCGGGATTCGCGATCTCCTGTGCCCT
Source organism: Nonomuraea sp. NPDC048892 (assembly GCF_040649735.1). NCBI lineage: Bacteria > Bacillati > Actinomycetota > Actinomycetes > Streptosporangiales > Streptosporangiaceae > Nonomuraea > Nonomuraea sp. NPDC048892. The sequence goes on from NZ_JBEZFZ010000001.1 coordinate 506,709, forward strand.
GATCGGCATCGGGTTCATGGTCGGTGCGGTCGCTCTTGCCATTTACGGGCAGCGCGACAAATGAGCGAACGTTATGACGAGGTGATCGGGGCCCTGCGGGCAGCTTACGACGGGGGCGCTGAGCGTCGGGACGGCGCGGGTAAGCAGCGGTGGAAGCTGGCGGAGCGGGAGGCGTTCCTGGGCCGGGTTCTGGACGACGGTGGCGGGCGGTTGCTGGAGGTCGGTGCCGGGACGGGTCAGGACAGTGTGTTCTTCCGGGACGGCGGGCTGGACGTCGTCGCCGTCGATCTGTCGCCCGTGATGGTGGCGTTGTGCCGGGAGAAGGGCCTCGACGCTCACGTCATGGATTTCCTGGGGCTCGACTTCGAGCCGGGGTCGTTCGACGCGGCGTACGCGCTCAACTGTCTGCTGCACGTGCCCAACGCTGATCTGCCGGCGGTGCTGGAGACCGTTCGTACGGTGCTGCGGCCTGGTGGGCTGTTCTTCCTCGGTGTGTACGGCGGCGGCGCCCTGCACGGAGAGGGGATCTTCGAGGGGGACGATCACGAGCCGCCCCGGTTCTTCTCCTTCCGTGGGGACGAGGAGTTGCAGGAGTTCGCCGGGCGGGTGTTCGAGATCGTGGACTTTCATGTTGTCGGAGCGGATGAGACGCGGTTCCAGTCGTTGACCCTGCGTCGTCCGCGGTAGGGCTCAGGGGCCGACGTCGAGGAAGATCCACTTCTCTTCGCGGTTGTCTGCCCCGGGTAGCGGCGATCCGTCCGGGATCGAGATGACGACCTCGTCCACGTACTCCGTCGATGGGCCTCTGTCGAAGACCGTGTTTTCGAGCGCCTGGGTGGACAAGGCCAGGAGGAGCAGGGTGCCCGCGAACACGGCCCAGCGGGTGAGGCGGCGGCGGGTCGCCCTCGTCAGGGGCTCGCGTGGGGGGCGGGGCGCGGCCGGTGGGCGGTCCAGGACGGAAGGCTTGGGGGTGAAGCGCTTGAGGTCCGCGGCTGTGGGGGTGCCGAGGATCGGGACGGGGGCCGGCCGTTCGACTGGGGGCTCGGGGCCAAGGGTGGCGCGGGTGATGGGGATGGTGGGCGGTGGTTGGGTGATGGTGTCTCGGGGGCGGCGTCGTGCTGCCAGGAGTGCCGCCACGAGTGCCACGGCTGTCGCTAAGGCCGCTGCGAGGGTGAGCCGGGCTGCCCGGGAAGTCGTTAATCGCCGCACGTCCGGCAGGGTAGCTGGTTTCGATCATCATGGAGATCACGAATGGGGGTGGGGACGTGCGGACGGCGGGTGATATTCGGGTGGATACGACGCGGTTGTCCGTTCGGGAGGTTGTCGCGCCGGTGAGAGAGGTCTGGGTCTCCCAGAACCAGTGATCTCGGCTGTTGCTCAGGTGACGATGGGGGCGCACAATCCACGGGTGACGCCCAATCCGTGCCTCCCCTAGGAGCGTTCATGAGCAGCGTTGCTTTGATCACCGGCGCGGCGAGTGGCATCGGGGCCGCCGTGGCGCGGCGGCTGGCCGCAGGCGGGGCCGACTGTGTGCTGGTCGATCGGGACGCCGAGGGCGTCGAGCGGGTCGGCAAGGAGGTCGGCGGTGTGTGGGTGGTGGGTGACGTCAGCTCCGAGGAGACGTCGGTACGAGCTGTGGCGCTCGCCGGTGAACGTTACGGCCGCCTGGATCTCGTGCATCTGAACGCCGGCACCAATGGTGGCGTCGACTTCTCCGCGTTCGACGCCGAGCGGTACCGCACGGTGATGGGGATCAACGCCGACTCCGTCGTCTACGGCGTCGCGGCGGCGCTTCCGCTGCTCAAGAGCTCCGGCGGTGGCTCGATCGTGGTCACGTCGTCGATGGCGGGGCTGGTCGGGTTCGGCCCTGACCCGATCTACTCGATGAGCAAGCACGCCGTGATCGGGCTGGTCAGGGCGCTCGTGGAGCCGCTGGCGGGGGCGGGGGTCAGGATCGGTGCTGTCTGTCCTGGTTTCACCGATACGCCGTTGATCGCGCCTGCCAAGGACTTCCTGCTGGCGGCCGGGCTGCCGATGATGACCGCCGACGAGGTGGCGGAGGCCGTGGACGGGCTGTTCCGGGACGAGTCGTCAGGGACGGTGCTGGTGGTGCAGGGCGGGATGGAGCCGACGCCGTACCGGCACGCGGATCTTCCAGGACCGACCGGCTGACGGCGGGCTCAATCCGTGCGGCGGCGGAAGATGCCGTAGAGGCCGCCGGCCAGGGAGAGGCCCACGATCGCGATGAGCCGGATCACGTCGGGGCCGCCGGTTACGGCGAGTTCGCCGGTGGGCGGGATGAGGAAGCCGGTGGCCAGCGCCCAGGCCGAGACGCCCGTCACCGCGGCGGCCCACAGGTCGGCGGCGGCCAGTGCGTACGCGCATCCGGCCAGGCCCATCACGAAGAACCGCAGCTCGAACTGGGCGGCCGGGATCAGCACCGCGGTGATCGCGCAGGCCGCGACCGCCACGAAGAAGCCGATGCCGATCAGGAGCTCGGTGGGGCGTGAGGTGGCGGGTTTGAGGCTGCGGAGGGGCATGAATCCCCATTCAAGGGTGAGATGGTCTTCAGGGCAAGCGATCTCGGCGGCGGCCGGGGTGATGAGGCAGGGCTTTCATGGGGCTGCGGACGGCCTATCCAGTATCCCCGTGGTGGCGCTGTCGGGCCGGGTGTCAGGTCAAGCCGGTCTCCACCGTGGCGGTGCTGTCGAAGGTTCATGGGCCGGTAGGTGAATCTGGTCTCCACTGCGGCGGTGTTACTGGGGCCGGCCTCTTGCGGTGGCGGGACAACAGGAGGAGTGTGCCGGCGACGAGGCCGAGTGCCACGGTGGCCAGGCCCGAGCTGCCGAGGGTCGGGCGCGGGCCGAGGGCCGAGGTGAGTGGTCCGCCGAGGGCCGTGCCGATGGGTGACGCGGTGAGCAGTACCGCGCTGCGGGCGGCGAGCATCGCGGTCAGGTGCTGCGGCGGCGCCTTCGTCTGCATGAGCGTCACCGAGAGCGCCACGAACGGGCCGTAGATCATGCCGCCGAGCGCGAAGCCCGCGACGGTGACGGGCACCGGCACGTCGAACCAGAACGGCAGCAGGCACAGCCCCCAGCCGATCACCACGCCGATCGTCACGGGCCAGAGCGGCAGTTGCCGCAGCGCGCCGGTCGCGAGCCCGCCGAGCATCGCGCCGATGCCGAACAGCATCCAGTACAGGCCCAGCAGGGTGCCGGGCGCGTGCAGGTCGCCGGTCACGTGCAGCGGCAGGGCCACCTCGACGGGGCCGTACAGGAAGTTGAAGAACCAGGTGAGGGCGAGCAGGCCGAACAGTTCGGGGTGGGAGCGCAGCAACGCGAGGCCGCCGCGGGCGGCCGTCCGATCGACGGGTGACACCTGCGCGTCGGGGTCCGGTTCGGGCAGCGGGTCGGCGGGTGACACGTGCGCGTTGGGGTCCCGTTCTGGCAGCCGGGTCCGTACGACGAGCACGGCGAGGAACGCGTACGTCAGGGCGTCCAGGCCGAGGACGAGGGCCGCGTCCACGTACGTGACCAGCACCCCGGCGATGGCGGGACCGGCGATCGTGGCGGCGAAGGCGAGCGAGCTGAGGAGGGTGTTGGCGGCGAGCCGCTGCTCCCCCGGCAGCAGCTCGGCCAGCAAGGTGAACTTGCCCGCACTGCCCCACGCGTGCAGCAGGGACGAGAGGGCGAGCAGTGTCACGTACAGGGGCAAAGAGAGCAGACCGGCCAGCCAGCACAGTGGCACGGCGCCGAGGAGCACGCAGCGCAGCGCGTTGTCGGCGAGCAGCAGCCGCTTGGCGGGCACGCGGCGCAGCAGGCGGCCGAACGCCAGCGCCCCGACCACCCCCGGCAGCGTGGACGCGGCCACCGCGGCGCCCACCCACAGGCCCACGCTCCCCGGCGGCGCCAGCTCGATGGCGAGCCAGGCGACGGCGACGAAGCTCATGCCGTCGCCGAGGTAGGAGACGCCGAAGCCGAGGGTGAGCCGCCGGAACAAGCGGTTGGCCAGCACCGGACGGTAGGCGGAGGGAACGCGGATCAGGGGCATCGGCGGCTCAGGCACCGGGGGTGCGGGTGGGGGTAAACGGCATCGGGCGGCTCAGGCGCCGACGTACTCGGCGAGGTGTTCGCCCGTGAGGGTGGAACGGGCCGCGACGAGGTCGGCCGGAGTGCCTTCGAACACGATCCGCCCGCCGTCGTGCCCCGCCCCCGGCCCGAGGTCGATGATCCAGTCGGCGTGGGCCATGACCGCCTGGTGATGCTCGATCACGATCACCGACTTGCCCGCGTCCACCAGCCGGTCGAGCAGGCGGAGCAGTTGTTCGACGTCGGCGAGGTGGAGGCCGGCGGTGGGCTCGTCGAGGATGTAGACGCCGCCGCGTTCGGCCATGTGGGTGGCCAGCTTGAGCCGCTGCCGCTCGCCGCCGGACAGCGTGGTGAGCGGCTGGCCGAGGCTGAGGTAGCCGAGCCCGACGTCGGCGAGCCGGCCGAGGATGGCGTGCGCGGCCGGGGTGCGCGCCTCCCCCGCGCCGAAGAACTCCGCGGCCTCCTCGACCGACATGGCCAGCACCTGGCTGATGTCGCGCCCGCCGAGGCGGTGGTCGAGCACCGACGGGTCGAACCGCTTGCCCTCGCAGTCCTCGCAGGTGGTGGTCATGCCGGCCATCATGCCGAGGTCGGTGTAGATGACGCCGGCGCCGTTGCAGCCGGGGCAGGCGCCCTCGGAGTTGGCGCTGAAGAGCGCCGGCTTGACGCCGTTGGCCTTGGCGAACGCTTTGCGGATCGGGTCGAGCAGCCCGGTGTAGGTGGCCGGGTTGCTGCGCCGCGAGCCGCGGATCGCGCTCTGGTCGATCGACACCACGCCCGCGCCCGCCGGGATGGACCCGTGGATGAGCGAGCTCTTGCCGGACCCGGCCACGCCGGTGACCACGACGAGCACGCCGAGCGGGATGTCCACGTCGACGTTCTGCAGGTTGTGCGTGGTCGCGCCGCGGATCTCCAGCGCCCCGGTGGGCTTGCGCGTCTTCTCCTTGAGCGTGGCGCGGTCGTCGAGGTGGTGGCCGGTGATGGTGTCGCTGGCCCGTAGCCCTTCGACGGTGCCTTCGAAGCAGACGGTGCCGCCCGCCGTGCCGGCGCCGGGGCCGAGGTCGACGACGTGGTCGGCGATGGCGATCGTCTCCGGCTTGTGCTCCACGACCAGCACCGTGTTGCCCTTGTCGCGCAGCCGCAGCAGCAGGTCGTTCATCCGCTGGATGTCGTGGGGATGCAGCCCGATGGTGGGCTCGTCGAAGACGTACGTGGTGTCGGTGAGCGAGGAGCCGAGGTGGCGGATCATCTTGACGCGCTGCGCCTCGCCGCCCGACAGCGTGCCGGAGGCGCGGTCGAGGGAGAGGTAGCCGAGCCCGATCTCCACGAACGAGTCGAGGGTGTGCAGCAGCTTGCCGAGCAGCGGCGCGACCGACGGTTCGGCCAGGCCGCGGATCCACGTGGCGAGGTCGGTGATCTGCATGGCGCACGCCTCGGCGATGTTGACGCCGCCGATCCGGGAGGAGCGGGCCTCCTCGCTGAGCCGGGTGCCGTCGCAGCCGGGGCAGGTGGTGAACGTGACCGCCTGGTCCACGAAGGCCCGGATGTGCGGCTGCATCGACTCGCGGTCCTTGGCGAGGAACGTCTTCCTGATCTTCGGGATCAGCCCCTCGTAGGTGAGGTTGACGCCGTCGACCTTCACCTTCACCGGGTCCCGGTAGAGGAAGTCCTGGAGCTCCTGCTTGGTGTAGTCGCGGATCGGTTTGTCCGGGTCGACGAAGCCGGACTCGGCGTAGACGCGCACGGTCCAGAAGCTGTCGGACTTCCAGCCGGGGATCGTGAACGCGCCCTCGGCGAGCGACTTGGAGTCGTCGTAGAGCTGGGTGAGGTCGAGGTCGGTGACCGCGCCGCGGCCCTCGCAGGTCGGGCACATGCCGCCGATGCGGGTGAAGCTCGCCTTCTCGGTCTTGCGGTTGCCGCGTTCGACGGTGATCGCGCCCTTCGCGCGTACGGTGGGCACGTTGAAGGAGAACGCCTGGGGCGAGCCGATGTGCGGTTGCCCGATCCGGCTGAACAGGATGCGCAGCATCGCGTTGGCGTCGGTGGCGGTGCCGACCGTGGAGCGGGGGTCGGAGCCCATCCGCTGCTGGTCGACGAGGATGGCGGTGGTCAGCCCGTCGAGCACGTCGACCTCCGGCCGCGCCATTGTCGGCATGAAGCCCTGGACGAACGCGCTGTAGGTCTCGTTGATCAGCCGCTGCGACTCGGCCGCGATCGTGCCGAACACCAGGGAGCTCTTGCCCGACCCCGAGACGCCGGTGAACACCGTGAGGCGGCGCTTGGGCAGCTCGACGCTGACGTCCTTGAGGTTGTTGACGCGGGCGCCGTGCACGCGGATCAGGCCGTGGCTGTCGGCGACGTGCTGCTCGGACGACTGCTGAGGGGGCGTGCTCATCGTTTCTCCATCGTGTCGGGGGCTGCCTGGGCGGTCTCCGCCGGTGTTGACTCGAATTTAACCAGCTATGAGCGATATGTCCGTTTGCCTTCCGCTCCCGCCGCGAAGCGGGAGCGGAAGCGGGCCGCTCACTTGTCCTGCAGCAGCCCGAGAACGTTGCCGTCGGGGTCGGTGAACGTGGCCACCACGCGAGTGCCGCCCACCTTGCGCGGGGCTGACTTCACGGTGGCGCCGGCCGCGGTCACCTCCGCCAGTTTGGCGTCGATGTCGTCGACCTGCCAGTAGACCGTGGGCGAGGACAGGTCCTCGGTCTTGCCGCCGGGCACCAGCCCGATCTGCTCGTTCTCGCACTCGAAGCCGACGTAGTAGGGGTCGTCGGTCTGCGGCTGGAAGCCGAGCAGCGCGGCGTAGACCGCCTTGGCGGCCTGGATGTCGGACACGGGGTGCAGCACGGTCTTGATGCCCTGGTTGGAGGTCATGCTCGCTCCTGGATTCGTGGGTTCACCAGCCCGGAGACGGTGCTCCGGGCTGTTCGTGACCTTCACGCTAGGGGCGGGGCGAGGGGTGGCGCTTCTCGAATCCTGCTCGCTTGGTTTCGCCCTCCGCGAGCTGCTCAGCGAAGGGCTCAGAGAGAGAACGTCATCGTGCCCGCGCCGTGGACGCCGGTGATCCCCCGGGTGGCGCAGGTGCTCACGTTCGAGGTCGGGGTCGCGGTGCCGGCGGTACGGGCACCCGCCAGCGGACCCCTGACGATCTTGCCGCTGAGCAGCATGTCGCCGGGGTTGTGGCTGCGTACCTGGCCGGCCTCCGGGCGCAGGGTGGACACGCCCGCCTCCCGGCCGTCCGCGCCGTACCAGGTGATCTGGCCCTTGCCGCGGATGTTCTGCACACCGGTGCAGAAGGCGCGGCCGGTTCCGTGGACGGTCAGGCGGCCGGAGCGCAGGTTCGCCGCGGACGGAGCGGTGCCGGAGCAGCCGGTGAGAACGAGCGTGCCCTGGGCGGTGACCGTACGCGGGAGGAAGCCCACGGCCGGCGTGAACGTCACCGGCTGCCCGGCCGCGGTGCTGATCCGGCAGGTCAGGACGGTCTGCGCGGCGTGCGTGGACCCGCGCGTGGACACCGGCGGCGCAGCCGCGGCCATGCAGGCGACGGCGGCGAAAAGAATCTTGGACATGTTCGTGCTCCCTCGGTACGGGCTACCAGCGCAGCAGTACGGTTCCGGCGCTCACCCCGCTGGCCAGCCCCACCAGGGCGACCAGGTCGCCGCGCTGCACACGCCCGGCTCGGATCGCCTGGTGCAGCTGCGCCGGCAGGCTGGAGGCGACCAGGTTGCCGTGCTCGACGATCGTCACCTCGACCTTGTCGAGCGGGATCCCGGCCAGCTCGCAGATCAGGTTCAGCGACGCCAGCGACGCCTGGTGCACGCAGATCGCGGCCAGGTCGTCCCATTCGAGCCCGCGCTCGGTCAGCGGCCCGGTCAGCGCGGCGCGGTCGAGTTTGCGCACGCCGACGGCCAGGTCCACGAAGTCGACCCGGAAGGGGGCCACCTCGAAGCCGCCCTCGGGGGCCGGCGTGATCGGCATGACGGCGGCCGGCCAGTGGCTGGAGTTCGCGCAGAAGCGGTGGGCGACGACGCCGGGCGCGGCGGCGGCCTGCAGCAGCAGGGCCGTGCCCGAGTCGGAGACGGTGTAGGAGGGGATGGCGGCGACGAAGTCGTCGGGCGACTCCACCCGCCAGCGGATGGAGGAGGTCGCGATCTCGCCGCAGGCGATGAGGATCGTCCGGTACAGGCCGGCCGCGATGAGCGCGTCGGCCAGCTCGATCGCGTTGAGCACGCTGTTGCAGGCGTTGCGCACGTCGAACACCGGGCAGCCGGCGCCCAGCTCGGCGGCGACCATGTGCGCGGTGGCGGGCTCGACGGCGTCGCAGCTCACCCCGGCGAAGATGATCAGATCGAGGGACGGCGCGGCCAGGCCGGTCTCCTCCATCACCTGGCGGGCGGCGGCGACGGCCATCGTGGCGGCCGTCTGGCCGGGGCCGGCCAGGTGCCGCCGCTGCACGCCGGTGGCCTGCTCGATGAGGCCGCGCGGGATGCGCACGCCGGGGCTGCTCTCGGCCAGCCGCTCCTCCAGCTCGGCGGTGGTCATGCTCCGCTCGGGCAGGTGCACGGCCACCCCGGCCACGTGCGCGTAGTTCATGCTCATCCCCCTCGTGTCCCCGTGCGGCCACGATAGGGAGGGGGCGGGATCGCGGCCGGTGCGCGAATCGCCGCACCGGCAAACTTGATCAATTCCTTAACGGGTGGCGTCGCGTCACAAGTGATCATCTTTCCCGCCATCGGCGAGGCTGGGCGACACAACGGTCAGCACGCCCGGCGGAAGGAAGCGGACATGAGCGACGAGGAGATCATGACGTTGGTACGCGAGCGCTGCGCGAGCATCCTGAAGGTCCACCCGAGCAGGGTCACCGAGGACGCGCGGCTGCGCGAGGACCTGGAGGCCGACAGCCTCGACCTGGCCGAGCTCCATGTCGTCATGGAGGAGGAGTGGGGGTCGATGCCGCGCGAGGCGCTCGCCGACGTGCGGACCGTGGGCGACGTCATGGTGCGCGCCCGCGAGTTGGTCGCGGAGCGCACGGGATGAGGCCGCACCAACGGATCGCCGTCACCGGCATGGGCGTGCGCACGCCCGCCGGCTCACGGCTCAAGGAACTGTGGAACGCGCTGCTGTCCGGGCAGTCCACCGCCCGGCGCATCACCTCCTTCGACACCACCGGCATCGGCACCGAGTTCGCCTGCCAGATCCACGACCTGGACATCACGGACTACCTGACGCCCAAACAGGCCGCCCGGATGGACCGCGTGACCCAGCTCGGGGTGTGCGCGGCGGCCGACGCGCTGGGCGACGCGGGCGCCTTCCGGGTGCCGGCCGAGCGGCAGGCGGTCGTGACCGGCAGCGGCTTCGGCGGCACCCTGACGTACGAGGACTGCCTGCTGGACGCCAAGGCTCCGGGGCGCGGAAACCCCGGGCCGCTGCACGTGCCGATGGTCATGCCGAACGCCCTGGCCGCCGCGATCAGCATCCGCCACCGGATCCTGGGCCCCAGCCTGTCGGTGGCCACCGCGTGCGCGTCCGGCGCCCATGCCGTGGTCGAGGCGGCCCGGCTGCTGCGCGACGGCACCGCGGACGTGGTCGTCGCCGGGGGCGCGGAGGCGTGCGTCACGCCGACCGTGCTGCTGGCCTTCCACCGCTGCCGCGCCCTGTCCGAACGCAACGAGGCCCCTGAGCTGGCCAGCAGGCCCTTCGACCGCGACCGCGACGGGTTCGTGCTGGCCGAGGGCGCCGCGTTCCTCGTCCTGGAGAACCTTGAGCACGCGCTGGCCCGCGACGCCCACGTCTACGCCGAGCTGACCGGCTGCGGGCTCACCTCCGACGCCCACCACATCACCGCGCCGCCCGCGCAGGGCGACGGGGCCGCCCGCTGCATGCGTGCCGCGCTCGCCGACGCCGGGCTCGGCCCGGAGGAGATCACGCACGTCAACGCGCACGGCAGCGGCACGCCGCTGAACGACCTGGCCGAGGCTCAGGCGATCAGCGCCGTGTTCGGGGCCGGCGCGGTGCCGGTGACTTCCACCAAGGGCATCACCGGGCACGCCATCGGGGCCGCCGGGGCGATCGAGGCCGTGGCCGCCGTGCTGGCGCTGAACGAACGGACGATTCCGCCCACGGCCAATCTCCATTCGATCGATCCGGAGTGTGCTGTGGATGTCGTCGGGCAGGTGCGGCCGATGGCGGCTGGGCCGGTGATGTCCAATTCGTTCGGGTTCGGTGGTCACAATGCCACTCTGATCTTCGCGCCGGTCTGAGGAGAGCTTTCATGCGCGCTTACACCGCCGCCTGCTGTGTCGCCCTCTGTGCCGCCCTCTTGCCGGCTGTCCCGGCGGTCGCTGATTCCGAGGACTCCTTGGTTCCCGTGGAGCCGGTGCCGGTCGGTGGGGATGTGCTGGGCAAGTTCTGCATCAGCGTTCCCGTGAACACGCTCGCCCAGACCTTCGCCGCCTTCTTCGGCCTGGCCGGCACGGGTGGCGGGACGGTGACCGCAGCACAAGCCGGGGTCCAGTCTGCGGTCCCCGCTCCGGCTCCGGTGAACGCCTCGCTCGCCGGTACGCAGTCGCTCGCGGGCGTTCCGCTGATGGAGCGGCTTCTCCTGGATACGGGCCTGCCGCGGGACCTGACCATCCTCGAGGCCGTGCCCTGCTAGGCGAGGCCGCCTATCGGCGAGTTGTTGTAGAGGCCGCCGACGCAGATCAGGCGGCTGGAGCTGGCAGCGCTGGGGAGGACCACGCCGGCCCCCAGCACGCAGTCGATCGCGGTCACGGTGCCCGGCACGGGCGCGGCGGCGGCCTGGGCCTGGCCCGCGGCGGCCAGTGACAGCACGGCTCCGGCGGCTCCCGTGACGATGGCGGCGGCAAATCGGTGCATGGCTACTCCTATCACTCTTAGTTATATTTCGCTACAGATCGTTACCAATGGTGGATCATCCAAAACGCTTGGAGGAGGTGGCATCGGTGGGTTCAGGGCTTTTCGACGTCGTGGCGATGACCGAGCGATGGGTGCACACCCGTCCCGACGCCGTCGCCTGCCACATCGACGGCCGCCGTCACGCCGAGACGCTCACGTACACGGAGCTGAACGACCTCATCGACCGCACCGCGCGGACCCTGGTGGGCGCGGGGGTGGGCGCGGGGACGAGGACGGCGGTGCTGGTGCCGCCGGGGCGGGAACTGGTGGCGGTGGTCATGGCGCTGTTCCGGCTGCGGGCGGTGCCGATTCTGGTCGATCCCGGGCTCGGGGCGCGCGCCATGGGTGCGTGCTTCGCGGAGGCGGCTCCCGAGGCGTTCGTCGGGGTGCCGCGCGCCCACCTGGCGCGGGTCCTGCTGGGGTGGGGGCGGGGCAGCGTACGTACGACGGTCACGGTGCGCTCGCATGGCCGCCGGCCGGCAACCAGGCAAGCGGTGGAGTCCGGGACGGGTGGTGCCGAGGACTTGGCGTTGATCGCCTTCACCTCCGGGTCCACCGGTCCGCCCAAAGGGGTGCCTTTCCGGCGTCGGCATCTGGCCGGGCAGACGGAGTTGCTGGCCCGGCTCGGTGCACTGACGCCCGGCGCGGTCGTCTACTCGACCTTTCTGCCGTTCGCGCTGGCCGCGCCGTCGATGGGCTGCGGATCGGTCATCCCCCGGCTCGACCCGCGTCATCCCGAGCGCGGTGACCCGGCCGCGATGGCCGGCTCCATCGCGGCCCATGGCGTCACCGGGCTGTTCGCCGCGCCCGCGTTGCTGGATCGGCTCGCCCGTCACTGCGTCGAATGCGACCCGCGGCTCGCCACCGTCGAGACCGTGCTCACCGCGGGCGCGCCGCTGCCCTTCTCCGTGCTCCAGCGCGCCCAGCGGTGCCTGCCCACCCACGCCGAGGTGTGCTCGGTGTATGGCTCCACCGAGTGTCTGCTGGTGAGCGCGGCGGACGCGGCCGAGCTGACCGCGACGGCCCCCGCGACCGCGCACGGCGCGGGCACCTGCCTGGGCAGGCCGCTGCCGGGCAACCGGGTACGCGTCATCGCCGTCACCGACGAGGCCATCTCCGAGTGGTCGGACGATCTGCTGGTCCCGCCGGGAACGGTGGGGGAGATCACCGTGGCGGGCCCGGCGGTGAGCGACCCGTACCTCGGCCGTCCCCATGACACGGCACTCGCGCGCATCGCCGGCGAGGACGGGCCCGTGCACCGCATGGGGGATCTGGGCCGGTTGGACGAGCAGGGACGGCTGTGGTTCGCCGGCCGCAAGAGCGAGCGGGTGCGTACGCCGGACGGCGATCTCTACACCGACCAGGTCGAACCCGTCTTCAACGCGCTGCCGGGCGTGCGCCGCACCGCGCTGGTCGGCGTAGGCCCGGCGGGAGGCCAGATTCCCGTGCTCTGCGTGGAGTGCGAGCCGGGCACGTCGCGGCGCGAACGGCGCGAGATCGCGGAACGGGTCCGCGCACACGGCCCCGACCTGGGCGAGGTGCTGCCGCACCGAGGTTTCCCGATGGACGTCAGGCACGCCAGCAAGATCCGCCGCCCGCTGCTGGCCCGGTGGGCGGCCCGCGAGCTGGGCCGGTGCGGCCGATGAGGGTCCTGGTGACCGGCGGCGGAGGCTTCCTCGGCCGCGCCGTCTCCCGGCTCCTCGCCGAACACGGTCACGAGGTCGCCACCTTCCAGCGCCGAGTCCTCGACCCGGCCATACGGGACATCGTCCATTTCGCCGGTGATGTCCGTGACCCGGATGCCGTGTACGCCGCCGTCCAGGGCCGCGATGCCGTGGTGCACTGTGCCGCCCTGGCCGGTGTCTGGGGCCCGGCCCGCGACTACCGCGAGGTCAACGTCGGCGGCACGGCCAACGTGATCCACGCCTGCCTGCGGGCCGGTGTCCCCCGCCTGGTGCACACCTCCTCGCCCAGCGTCGTCCACGACGGGCGGGATCTGGAGGGCGTGGACGAGTCGGCCCCGTACGCCCGCCGCTTCCTCGCCCCCTACCCGGCGACGAAGGCCAAGGCCGAGCGGCTGGTGCTGGCGGCCGATGGCGGGCGGCTGGCCACCGTGGCCCTGCGTCCGCACCTGATCTGGGGGCCGGGGGACCCGCACTTCCTGCCCAGGTTCGTGGAACGGGCGCGGCGCGGCCGGCTGGTGCTGCCGCGCGTGCCGGGCAAACGCGTCGACACCGTCTACATCGACAACGCCGCACGAGCACACGTGCTGGCGCTGGAGGCGCTCTCCCCCGGCTCGCCGGCCGCCGGCCGGGCCTACTTCGTCGCGCAGGACGAGCCGGCGCCGATCGCGGACTGGATCAACGGCCTGCTCGCGGCGGCGGGGCTCGCCCCGGTCACGCCCCGGGTGCCGGCCCGCGTGGCCCGGCTGGCGGGCGGCGTCGTCGAGCACGCCTACCGGCTCGCCCGCGTACGGTCGCAGCCGCCGCTGACCCGGCTCACCGTCGTGCAGGCCACCACGTCGCACTGGTTCGACCTCACCGCCGCCCGCCGCGACCTCGGCTACGAACCCCTGGTCAGCACGGCGGAGGGCCTGTCACGGCTGACCGCCCACCTCAACGGCCACCGGAGTTAAGAGCGTCATGACCCTGCCCGGTTACCCGTTCGCCTCGCACTTCCTCACCCGCGCCGGCCTGACCCAGCACTACGTGGACGAGGGCGACGGCGCGCCCGTCCTCATGCTGCACGGCAACCCGTCGTGGAGCTACCTGTGGCGCCGCCTCATCGTGGCGCTGCGGGCCGAGCACCGCTGCGTCGCCCCCGACCACATCGGCATGGGCCTGTCGGACAAGCCGGACGAGGACCGCTACGCGTACACGCTCGCCTCCCGCGTGGACGACCTGGACGCGCTCACCGATCACCTCATCGCCGCGCAGGGCGCCCCGGAGCGCGGGTGGACGGTGGTGATGCACGACTGGGGCGGCCCGATCGGCATGGCCTGGGCGAGCCGACACCCCGAGCGGGTGGCCCGCCTCGTGGTGCTCAACACGGCCGCCTTCCCCAACCCGCACGGCGCACGAGTACGCCCCGCGCTCCGTCTGCCGCTGTGGCTGCTGCGCGAGACCCGGATGGGCGCCCGGCTGTTCCTGCGCCACCACGCCTTCGCCAGGCTGGCCACGCTGCCGCCGTTCGGGGTGCGGCGCCGCCTGCCCAGGGAGGTGCGCGACGCCTTCCTCGCCCCTGACGACGGACGGGGGCACCGGGTGGCGGTGCGGCGGTTCGTGGGGGACATCCCGCTCGGTCCCGGCGACCAGGCGTGGCCGTTGCTGACGCGGACGGGGGAGAGCCTGGGGGAGTTCGCCGACCGGCCCGTGCTGATCGGCTGGGGGCTGCGAGACCCGGTCTTCGACCCGCTCATGCTGACCGAGTGGCGGCGCCGCTTCCCCGGCGCCGAAGTGCACGCCTTTCCCGACGCGGGCCACTACGTGCTGGAGGACGCGTACGAACGGCTCGTCCCCGCCATCGAGGCGTTCCTGCGGCGCTGACCCGGCAGCCACCAGTTGTGCCGGCCGAGCAGCCGCATCAGCGCCGGGACCAGCACCATCCTGATGAGAGTGGCGTCGAGCACGATCGCGACGGCCACGGCGAAGCCGCCCTGCTGGAAGTCGAGCCGCCGGGTGAACATCAGCCCGGAGAAGGTGACGGCCATGATCGCGGCGGCCAGCGTGATCGGGCGCGCGGTGTGCCGCAGCCCGTGCAGCACGGCGGCCGTGTTGTCACCGGTACGGCGGTAGTGCTCGTGGACGCGGTGGACGAGGAAGACCTCGTAGTCCATGGACAGGCCGAACACGATGGTGAAGACGATCAGGGGGAGCAGCGCGTTGACGTCCGTCGCCGGATCCTGGAAGGTCAGCGTGAGCAGGCCGAACGTGGCGCACACGCAGAGCAGGTTCATCGCGACCGCCTTCAGCGGGATCAGCAGGCTGCGGAACGTGATCAGCAGCAGCGCGAACGAGGCCAGCAGGACGACGAGGAGCACCCGCCACAGCCCGTCGAGCGCCCCCGCCGTCAGGTCGCGCAGCCGCGTCGCCGGCCCGACGGCGAGCACCCGCTGACCGGCGGGCAGCAGGCGCGCGGCCCGTTCGTGCACGTCCCGCAGGAAGGCGACGGCGGCCGCGCTGTCCGGGGCGGACCGGTCGGCGACCAGCATCAGCGTCAGGTCCCTGCCGTTGTCGAACTCGCTGACCACGGACACCCTGGGGTCGGCCCGCAGCGCGGCGCTCAGCGCGCTCGTGTCCACCGGGCCCGAGCCGGGCGGATGCGGCAGGGCCAGGCTGGTCAGGCTGGCCACCTTGTCGGCTTCCAACTGCTCCAGCCCGGTGCCCATGTCGGTGCCGGCCAGCGTGGCGCGGTCGTAGTGCAGCCCGGTACGCAGGTGCAGGGCCGGCAGGGCGAGCAGGAGCAGCACCGCGACGGCCGCCGCCGCGTACGGCACCGGATGACGCATCAGCTGCCGCGCGCCCCGCACCCACCTGGGCTCCCGCTCACCCCGCGCCCACGCGGGCTCGCGTTCCCGGTCGCGTCGCCGCCAGGGGAGTGTGCCCCACGCGAGCAGGCCGTCCAGCCGGGGGAGCAGCGCCGGCGCCAGGGTCAGCGCCGCCGAGAGCGTGACCAGGGCGGACAGCAGACCGGCCAGCGCCATCGAACCCGCCCATGGCACCCCGGCCAGGAACAACGCACAAGAGGTGATCATGATGGCCAGGGCGCACCAGGTCACCGTGCTGCCCGCCGTGGCGACGGCATGCCCGGCCGCGGACTCGGGGGACCGGCCGCCGGCCCGCGCCTGGCGGTACCGCAGCAGGATGAGCAGGCTGTAGTCCAGGCCGAGGCCCAGGGTCATGGTGACGGTGTAGGTGAGCATGGTCGAGTCGGCGTGTCCGTACGTACCGGCCAGGGCGAGCGCGCCCATCGCGGTCAGGATCGCCGCACCGCCCACCAGCAGCGGCACCAGGGCCGCGCCCACCGCGCCGAGCCCGAGCACCAGCAGCAGCACGGCCACCGGGACGGTCATGGTCTCCATCGCCCGCAGATCGGCCATGTCGGTGTGGGCGAGCTGGGCGAACGCGCGGCCGGCGCCCAGGATCGTGACCGAGACGGCTCCCCCCGACGCCTGTCTCGCCGCCTCCTGAGCGGTCGCGAGCTGGGCGGGCAGGTTGCGCTGCCGGGCCCGCTCGTCTCCGTGCACCCCGGTCAGCACGTACGCGTGCCCGGGATGCTGGCCGGCGACCTCGGGCAGCGGCAGCAGCGCCCCGACGTCCTGACGGGCGGCCATCGCGTTCATCACGGCGGCCATCACGCGCTGGTACCCCGGCTCGGCGGCACGCAGCGTGGCCGAGGTGAAGGCCAGCACCACCTGCTCGGTGCCCTGCTCGGGGAAGCCGCGCGCGATCACGGCCGCCGCGACGGCCGACTCCGAGCCAGGCACCTCCAGCGAGGGCGGCGCCAGCCGCGCCGGCAGCCCGGGCAGCAGCGCCGCCGCGCCGGCGGCCAGGACCAGCCACAACGCGATCACCAGCCGCCCGCGGCGGGCCATCGCGGACCCCCACCTGCCCAGCGCGCCCGGCGCGGGTTCGACGAGGGCCGGATCACGACGGATGCTCCCGACCGGCATGAGTCCCGCCTTTCCCGATCAATCGGGGGCTCACAGTAGGCAAAGCAGTGGCGGCGGACCCGGCTCACCCGCCCGGCCGCGCACACACGTTTGCCGGGGCATTGACCAGCTTTGATATCGGCTCCGCTATCGACGCGCGGGGGATCTCAATATTGGACGCCCCTTGATCGGCTCTGCTCTGCTGGAGCGACGTCGCATCCGGGCGAGTGAAAGCAGGTACGAGGCGAATGTCCCTTGCGCAGTCCACCACGTCCCGCCGGGCCCTGCTGTCGGCCGCGGCCCTGCTGCCGCTGGCGGGCGGCACCCCCGCGCAGGCCACCACCGCGCAGGCCGCCGCGCCGGGGAGCGCGCGCGACCACTACGCCAGGGCGGCGAAGCTGGCCGGCCGCGATCCGGTGCTCAAGTCCCTGGTCAAGGCGCTCACTCCGGGCGTGACAGCGCCCAATCCGAAGGCGCCGGAGCCGCTGCGGATCTTCGACAACGTGGCCGTGGTGAGCACCGGATTCGTCTCGGTCACGGCCCTGCTCACCTCGGGCGGCGTCATCCTGATCGACGCGCTGGGATCGCCTGACGAGGCCGCGAAGGTCATCGTCCCCCAGCTGAAGTCGCTGGGCGTCGAGCCGTCGGCGATCAAGTACGTGGTGGCCGCCCACGGGCACGCCGACCACTTCGGCGGCGCCCAGTACCTCGCCGACCGCTACGGCGCCCGCGTCATGATGAGCCCGAAGGACTGGGATCTCCTCGCCGCGGAGAAGCCGCAGCACGCCCCCAAGCGTGACCTCGACATCGCCGACGGCCGCCGCCTGACCCTCGGCGACACGACGATCTCCTTCCACCACACCCCCGGCCACACGCCGGGCACCGTCTCGATGATCTTCCCGGCGCGGTGGAAGGGACGGCGGCACACCGCGATGTTGTGGGGCGGCACCAACCCGCCTGCGGCCGTCGCCGACAAGCGGGTCTACCTCGCCTCCGTGCTCGCCTTCGCCTCCCGGATGCGCAAGGCGGGGGTGGAGGTGGAGCTGAACAACCACGGGTCCGCCGATCACGGCCTGGCGCGCATGGAGGAACTGCGCGCGGGGGCGGCGGCGAACCCGTTCGTCCTCGGACGGGCGCGGACGCAGCGGTTCATGAAGGTCATGGAGGCCATGATGCGCGGCCGGATCGCCACGGACCTGGAGGCCGGGAAATAACCGGTGGACGTCGGCGGACAGGCTGTTCTAGCCTCGCCCGGACGACTCTCGAGCCACGCGATGAGGTGCTTTGTATGAAGGTCCAGGCGCGTTCGGCCGGTGCGAACCGGTCCAGTCACGTACGAATCGCGTCTACGACCCGAAGGAACCTCAGAAGTGGATCTTCCACGTAGCATCACCATCCGCGAGCACAGCCACCGCATCCTCAACCCCGTCACCGCCGGCAAACTCGCCACCCTGGGCCGGGCGCTCGACCTGCCGGCCGGCAGCCGGCTGCTCGACCTGGCCAGCGGCAAGGGCGAGATGTTGTGCACCTGGGCCCGCGACCACGGCGTACGCGGCACCGGAGTCGACGTCAGCACCGTGTTCACCGCGGCGGCGCGCGCTCGGGCCGCCGAGCTGGGCGTCGGAGCGGCCGTCACGTTCGTGCACGGCGACGCCTCCACCTACGTCGCCGACGAGCCGGTCGACGTCGTGTCCTGCATTGGCGCGACCTGGATCGGCGGCGGCCTGCGGGGCACCGTCGAGCTGCTCGAACGCAGCCTGCGTCCCGGCGGCCTGATGCTGATCGGGGAGCCGTACTGGCGGCTCGACCCGCCCGACCAGGCCACCGTCGAGGGCTGCCACATGCGCGACAAGGGCGACCTGCGCTCCCTGCCGGGGCTGGTCGGGCAGTTCGGCGAGCTCGGCTGGGACGTCGTCGAGATGGTCCTGGCCGACCAGGACAGCTGGGACAGGTACGTGGCTCCGCAGTGGCTCAACCTGCGGCGCTGGCTCGACTCGAACCCCGATGACGAGCTGGCGGCCGAGCTGCGCGCGGAGCTGGACGAGTCGCCGGTGCGGCATGTCCGCTACCAGCGTGAATACCTCGGCTGGGGCATCTTCGCCCTCATGAGGCGGTCCGGCTGACCCGGGGCGGGGCCCCGGTCCTTCGCACCGGGGCCCCGCCGACCACCACTGATCAGTTCGAGAAATTTTGATCCGACGGGGTGACGCGCGGGTCCGCCGATACCATCCGGCCGGTGATGATCCAGAAGATGAGCGTACGGACCGGCGCCGTCGTGGGCGCGGTCGCCGTGCTCGCCGGCATGAGCGCCCCGGCCCAGGCGGCGGAGAACTACGGCCAGTACTCCATGTTCGGCGCGCGCAGCGCCGGCCAGCACTGGGCCGACGGGCAGGCGGCGGGGCAGTGGACCTGGAAGCCCCTGTCGTCCACGACGTCGGAGATCAGCTGGGGCGATCCGAAGAAGTGGCCGCCCGCGTCCGCCGAGAAGTTCGTCCGCACCGGCGGCTGGCTGATGCTGGACGGCTGGCGCGACAACGGCACCTACTACACCGTACGGGTCACCAAGGAGCAGATCGGTGACGCCAAGTGCGGAAATCTCACGACTATCGCCACCTCGGGGCGGCAGCACTACGTCAAATGGGCGATTCCCGCACAGGGCTACTGCATGAAGGCGTGGGGGACGATCACCGAGCAGTCGTCGGGCAAGACCATCGACTTCGGGCACACCCAGATCTGGTCGCCGCCGGCCTCCTGCTCGAACCAGTACCTGGGGGCTCAGACCTGCGTCAAGCAGTGGGAGTCCTGGTGGGACAACCGGGGCAACCCGGGCAAGCCGATCGTCAGGAAGCTCGAACGCGATCAGTACATCGCGCGGGGCCAGGGCATGGCGTTCAAGATTCACCAGTACTTCCCGAAGGAGTGGAAGTCCGAGGCGCGGTCGTACTGGAACTGGTGACGGAGGCCGCTCCACCGGGTCGTTCGTCCACAGGGTGTGGGGTGCGGGCTGGGGAGGGGCGCGTACCCGTCCCCATACAGGTACGGGCCCCTTCCTCGCCGCCGTTTCAGGCAGCTTTTGAGGTGTGGTACGGACACTCGTTGCCCGCCGAAAGCATGGCCCTGACCTGGGAGAACACACTTCTTGCCGAGGTGGGGCCATGGGGTCGCCCGAAGTCGCGGCCGTCACCGGCGGACGGGCGGCCGCGGGAGCCGTCCGGCGCGGAGGCCGAAACGACGTTATCCACAGGAGAGGCCAGTTATCCACAGACTGTGCATCGTGTGGAAAAGAGCCCCGCCGAGCCCCTCTTCAGCCGCCGGCCGCGCGCCTGAGTTGCCGGGCCCGCGCGCCGGCGTCCGTGGGCAGGCCGCGCTCGGCCAGCCCGGCCGAGACCCGCTCGCGCACCTCCGGCCGATGGTCGTCGAACTTGAACTTGGCCCGCACGTCCACCACCCGCAGCCGCAGCCCGCGCAGCGCCGACAGCAGCTTGTGGTACGGCCCCGCGCCGGCGGCCATCTCGCCGTGATCGCCGTCCGGCTGGTGGTGGGCCAGCTGGCGGCGCACGATCTCCGCCTTGCCCTCCCTGTCGTCCACGATCTCGGCCTGGCAGACGAGCTGGACGGAGGCGTAGTAGCTGGTCGGCACGCCCGTCTCGGGAGAGTCGCCACGCCAGCCGCTCGGGATGAAGGCGTAGTCGTCGTACACGCTCACCACCGCCGCGGGGTTCGCCTCCAGCGCCGCCCAGATCGGGTTGGGCCGGGCCAGGTGCAGCACGATCTCCTCCCCGTCGAACAGGAAGTGGGTCGGCACCACCACGGGGGCCGCGCCGCCCACGCCGTTGACCGCGATCTGGCCGAAGTCGCGCGTACGCAGCCACTCACGCCACTCGTCCTCGTTCCTGGCGGCGTCCCATGGGTTGATGAGCATGGCGAACCTCTTTGTATTAGTACATACTTAGCATTGTGCTAGAAACATATCCGTTCACCGGCGGAACGGCCAGCGAGATCGCGTCCGGCGTCGAGGTCGCCGTGTCCGAGGGTCGGCTGCCGCCAGGGGCGGTGCTGCCGCCGGTGCGCGAGGTGGCCGAGCGGGCGGGGGTCAGCCCCGGCACGGCGGCGGCCGCGTACCGGCTGCTGCGCGAGCGCGGCGTCGTGGAGACCGCGGGCCGGCGCGGCACGCGGGTCAGGCCGCGACCCGCCAGCACGTTCCGCGAGGAGATCCGCATCGAGGCGCCGCCGGGCGTGCGCGACCTGTCCCGGGGCAACCCCGATCCCGCCCTGCTCCCGCCGCTGCACGAGGCACTCGCCGCCGCCGCGCGGGCGCACGAGGAGAGCCCCGCCATGTACGGCACCGGCGACGACGAGGAGCTCATCACCCTGGCCAGAGCCCGGCTGCGGGCCGACGGCGTACCTGCCGAGGCGCTGGCGATCACCTCCGGCACCCTCGACGCCGTCGAACGCGTGCTCACCGCCCACCTGCGTCCCGGTGACCCGGTCGCCGTCGAGGACCCGGGCTGGACGGCCCTGCTCGACCTGGTCGCCGTTCTCGGGCTGCGCCCGGTGCCGATGCGGCTGGACGAGGAGGGCCCACTGCCGGACGAGCTCGCGCGGGCACTGCGGGCAGGGGTGCGCGCCGTGGTGATCACCGCTCGCGCGCAGAACCCGACGGGAGCGGCCCTGTCCGCCGCGCGGGCACGGGAGTTGCGGGCGCTGCTCGCGGCCAGTCCTGAGGTGCTGCTGATCGAGGACGACCACGGCTCCGGCTTCGTGGACCTGCCGCCGTATCCGCTGGCCGGGGCCACCGCGCGCTGGATCCACACCCGCTCCACCGCCAAGGCGTTCGGCCCCGACCTGCGCCTCGCCCTGATCGCCGGCGACCCGGTCACGCTCGACCGGCTGCGCGGGCGGCAGCGGCTGGCCGCGGGCTGGGTTAGTCATCTGCTGCAACGCGTCGTCGCCCACCTCTGGCGGACGGAGGCGGTGGACTCCGCGGCGGTCGCGGCGGCGTACGGGCTGCGCAGGAACGGCCTGGTGGCGGCGCTGGCGGCGCGCGGCGTCACCGCGTACGGACGCAGCGGGCTGAACGTGTGGATCCCCGTCGCGGACGAGAGCACCGCGATCACCCGGCTGCTGACGCGCGGCTGGGCGTGCGCGCCCGGCGCGCGCAACCGCATCGGCTCGCCGCCCGCGCTGCGCCTGACCGTCTCCACCCTGACCCAGGAGGAGATCGAGCCGCTGGCCGACGACCTGGCCGCCGCCCTGCGCCCTGCCTCGACGGGCAGGTACGGCTAGGACGGCGGCCAGCCTGATGATCAGGAGAGCAGGGTTTCCCCGATCCACCCGCCGGGCGCGCACCCCGGCGGGATGGCGAACACGGCCGACCCGATCGCGCTGATCCACTCGTTCAGCAGGTCACCCTCGGCCAGCATGCGCTGCACCGGGACGAACTGCCGGCCGATGTCCGCCTGGAAGGAGGCGAACAGCAGCCCCGAGTCCGACTCGCCCTCGACGCTCAGCCCCTCGTCGTAGTTGTAGGGCCGCCGGAGCAGTCGCGACGCGGGATCGGCCACGTGCGCCCGCCGGATGTGGGCGAACTCGGAGATGACCGGGAACCCGAGGGCGTTCTTGCGCGCGTAGTCGGGCGCGTCGCGCTCGGCCGCGCCGGTGAGCGGCGCGCCGTCGCTCAGCCGCCGCCCGATGGTGAACTCCCTGGCCACCCGGTCGGCGGCGTCCCAGGTCTCCAGTTTCATCCGGATCCTGCGCAACACCATCGTGGTGCCGCCGCGCATCGGGCCCTGGCCGATCCAGACGGCCTTGTCGAGGTCGGTGGCGTTGCCCGTGCCCTCGATCTGGCCCATCAGGTTGCGCCTGGTGGGGCTGTGGAAGCCGCGCTGCGTCCACCGTACGCGGGCGAAGGAGCGTGCGTCCTTCACGATCATCCGTACGGCGTGCGCCACGCTCACGCTGTCGTCCGCGCACACCTGGACCAGGAGATCGCCACCGCTCCAGCGCTTGTCCAGCCGGTCCGTCTTGAACGCGGGCAGCGCGGCCACCGGCGAGTCCACCCCGGCCGCCGCGAACAGCCCCGGCCCGAACCCGAACGTGCACGTGAGCCCGCCCGGGGTCATGGCCAGTTCGGGCTCGGTGTCCGCCAGCGCGGGCCGCCCCTGGGTGAGGCGGGCCGCGTCGTCGGTCAGGAGCTGGAGCAGCCGCACGATCGCCTCCTTACGGGTGCGCGGCAGCAGGTCGAAGCCGAGGAACACCGCGTGCGCCTGCGGCGGTGTGGCCACGCCCGCCTGGTGCGTCCCGTGGAACGGCGTCACCTCGGTGGAGGTGAGCCAGATCACCTGCCGCTCGGCCCGGTGCGGCCCGAGCACGCCGGCGGCGGTGACGGCGCCGCCGGTGATCAGCCCTCTGCGGCTGATCACTTGTGCCCCGGCTGGTAGTCCTCCTCGCCGCCGGCGAAGTCCTTGCCCACGGCGGTGAACTCCAGCGGCGCGCCGCCCTGAACCTGCAGCGTGAACGAGATCCTCGCCCCCGGCCGCACCTCCTCGGTGACGCCCATCAGCATGATGTGGTCACCGCCGGGCTTGAGCTCGTGGGTGCCGCCCGCAGGCACGACGAACCCGCCCTCCTTGGGCTGCATGACCATCTTGCCGCCGGATTCCACCACCTCGTGCAGCTCGATCTTGGGCGACAGCGGGGAGGCGCCGGAGACGATCGTGACGGGCGCGGCGCCGCTGTTGACCAGCGTCCCGAACGCCGCGGTCATCCCTTCCTTCGTGGTCTTCACCCAGGGGTCGGTGATGCTCAGTCCGGCGGCCGGGGCGGTGGCCGGAGCGGTGGCCTGGGCCGAGGTGGTGGCCTGTGCGGCGGGCTCGTAGGCGTCGGCGCAGGCGGTCAGCGCCACGGCGGTGGCGGCGAGTACGAGGGCATGTCGAACGAACATGGCAAAAGGCCTTTCTCCGCCCGGCATGCCGAAGCAGACCCTGCCGGGCGGCGGGGGTCGTCATAGAGGGGAGAACGTCTTGCCGGACCCGGAGGTCAGGCGGCGACGGCCCGCGGCGGGCCCCTTCTGCTGACGACGTGCCGCAGCACGGCCGAGCGCAGCACGCGCGGCTCGGGCGTACCCAGGGATGCGGAGAAAGGAGTGACGAGCAGCGGCAGCCGGACGACGACCAGCAACCGCACGGCCAGGCGGCGCAGCAGCGCCCAGAGCGCGGCCTCGCCGCGCGCCAGCCAGAGCGCGGTCAGCCCGACCGCCCAGCCGTGGGCGGCGAGCATGCCCAGGCCCGGCACCAGCCCCGAGTGCAGGTGGATGGCCGGCGCCGCGGGCGAGACCGTGTGGGACAGGCTGAACAGCAGGTGCAGCAGCACCTGGAGGCCGGCGAGCAGCGGCAGGATCAGCGCGAGCGAGCGCTCACGCCCCGCCAGTGGGTACGCGGCCCCGAACGCCAGTCCTAACGCCACCACCATGGCGGGGGCGGGCACGGACGAGCCGCCGAGCACGTGAGCCGCCACGCCGAGCCCGAGGCACACGACGGCGAACACCGCGGTGCGGGCGAGACGGAGCGACAGCGCCATGGATCTAGCATTCCACGCCGGCCCGGCGGTCCGGGCGTCGATCCCGATTCACGTGAAACCATCGCCCTCGCCACCAAGACCCGGATAATCGAGTCTGATGCCTAAATTTCGGGACTTGTCGGAGTATGCGGCGGAAATCGCCCCGGTCATCAACGTCGCCCACGTCAATGTGCACGCCTCGGCCGCCCAACCCCTCGCCGACCTGGCCGCCGCCTCGGGCCTGACCCCCGCGTACCTGTACGACCTGCGCTTCACCCTCCCCCTCCGTCCGCTGCCCCGCACCGGCCTGGCCGTCCTCTACCGGTACGCCTCCGACCAGGAACGAACCCTCCTTCAGCACCTCGACGAAGGCACCTTGACCGAGGACGGCGACGGGCTGCTGCGGCTGACGGACAAGGGCCTGGATTTCGTCCACCACGTCTACGACCTGCACGCCGCCGCTGTGGCCCGCGTCTGGGTGGGCCACGACCTGGCCGGGCCCGCCGAGCTGGTGGGCCGGGTGCTCGCCGCCGCCGAACGGCTGCCGGGCGGGGCGCTGGAGCTGGTGGCACCGCCGTACGAGCCGGAGGGCACGGGGCCGGGGTTGCGCCTGTTCAACCGCCTCGCCGCCCTCCGCTACCACCGCGCCGACGCGCATGCGGCGGCATGGCGTTCGGTGGGCCTGTCCGCGTCCGAGATCGTCGACCTGCGGGACGGCCCCGAACGCACCGCAATCGAGGCCGAGACAAACCGGCGCGCGTCGGCACCGTACGGGGCACTGTCCGAGACGGAACGCGACACCCTGTACGACATCCTCCTCAAACTCATCTGACCGCCCCGCGCAAGCCGTCCCGACCTGAGACGGCCTGCGCAGGTCGATCTGGATGTCTGCTCACAGGGCGGTCAGCAGGCGGGCTACCTGTGTGCGGTCGTTCACGCCGAGCTTGTCGTAGGCGGCCTGGAGGTGGTTGGCCGCTGTCCGGGTGGAGAGCGTCAGCCGGTCGGCGATCTGCCGGTTGGTCAGCCCGGCCGCCGCGAGCTGGACGATCTCCCGCTGCCGTGGCGTGAGTTCGGGCGTGGCCAGCTCGACCAGCGCCGGTGTGCTGATCCCCGAGCAGCGCCTGGCCAATGCCCATGCCCGCGTCCGCGCACCCCTGGCCAGGGTGCCGCGCCCCGTCTCCCGGTACGCCACCGCCTCGTGCGCCGTGGCCTCGGCCGCGTACAGCAGCAGGCCCCGGCGCTCGAACTCCCCGGCCACCTCCCGCAGCGCGCCCGGATCCCCCAGCGCCCGCGCGTGCCGGGCGAGCAGCTTCACCAGCGGCCCTTCCACCAGGGACGCCAGCTCCCGCAGCCGCTCCACGGCGGCAGGAGCGGCCCCGAGCCGAACCAGGTCGTGCAGCGCGAACATCAGGTGACCGCGCAGCTCGTGCCGCTCCGCGTGCTCGGCCGCCGCCAGGCACCGCCGTACGGCGTCGGCCACGTCACCGCCCGCCGCCGTCACCCAGACGGAGGCGTGGAGCACGTGCTGACGGGTGAAAGCCCACCGGGACGCCGCCTCTTCGGCCTCGGCCAGCGCCCGCGTGGCCTCGCCCAGCCTGCCGAGCAGCGCGAACGCGTGCGCCTGCTCGGCCAGGCACCGCCCCAGGTACGGCTCGTGTTCCGGCAGCCTGGCCAGATCGTCCCCGCACCGCCGCACCGCCTCCGCCGCGTCGCCCCTCAGCCTGGCCGCCATCGCCAGATGCGCCGCGAACCCGGTCACCGGCAACTCGGCGGCCGGCAACTCCATGCCCCGCTCCGCAGCACGTGCCGCCTCCTCCAGCCGCCCGGAGAACAGGTGCGCCACACACAACGCGTCGAGCAACGTCGGCAACGCGTGCGCGGACTCCAGCACGTCCGGCACAGCCAACAGCGCGTGCGCGGACTCCCGTGCGTCCAGCGACGCGGGAGCGTGCGGCCGGTCCAGCGACGCCCGAGCATCTGCCCGGTGCAGCGGCGTCGGAGTATTGGGCCGGTTTGCTCCGGTGTCCGCCGTTCGGCCGGCTCGGGCGAGGGTGCGTTCTTGGCGGCCCGCGTAGGCGTCCACCCAGGTCTCCAGTGCCGCCGCGTGGGCGCGGCCGCGGGCGGTGGCGGGCACGCAGGAACGGGCTCCGGCCAGCGACTCGGCCGCGTCGCTCAGCCGGCCGGCGAAGCAGTCGGCGACGGCGCGGTAGACATACGCCTCCTGCCGCCACCCCGGCTCCGTCAGCGTCGCGACCGCCGTGTCGAGCACCCGGCACGCCTCGGCGTCCGCACCCGCCCACGCCAGGTTCATCCCCAGGCTGCAGGCGTGCTGCGCCCGCTCGCCCTCGGTCATCGCATCCCGAGCCCCGGCAGCCCTCTGCGGCCCAGCAGTCCCCTGCGCCGCCGACGTTCCCGAAATTCCCGAAACGCCCGACGCCGACAGCGTCCCCGACGCCCCTGCCCCTGACTCCGACACCGACGTTCCCGACGACAGCGCCGACACCGACGACAGCGCCGACGACAGGGCCGACAGTGCCGGGCCGGTCTCGCCCAGCACCGTGAGGACCTCGCCGAGCACCGCCACCGCCCCCACACCCGCCCCCGCCTCGATCGCAGCCCTCGCCAGCCGAGCCGCGAGCCGAGGATCCTGCCGGCTCCACGCCTGCCGCGCCGCCGACGTGAGCAGCCCGGGGTCGGTGGGCGAGCCGCTGTCCAGCCGCCACACCGCAGCCCGCAGCTCGTCCTCGCGCCGCCGCAGCCCCGCCGCCTCCAGCCCTTCGGCCAGTGTCCGCAGCCGCCGCCGCGTCCGCAGGGTGCCGCAGTCGCCGCGGATCACCTCACCGTAGAGCGGGTGGCCGAGCCGCAGGTTCTCGCGCCGGCCGTCGGTCACGGTCACGACCAGGCCGCGCGCCTCGACCCGCTCGACCGCCCGCGCCGAGGTGAGCGCCGTCAGCAGCTCGATGCCCACCGGCTCACCGAACGCCACCAGCTCAAGCACCTCGCGCTCGTCCTGGTCGAGATGGCCGATCCGGTCGCCGACCAGCTCGCGTAGCCGGGTGGTCATGGCCGGCTCGCCGCTCCACCGCCACGTGCCCCCGCGTTCGGCCAGGCAGCCCGAGTCGCGCCCCGCGTGCACGAGCTCGCGCAGGTAGAGCACGTTCCCTCTGCTCACCCCCGCGAGCTGCCGTACGGTCCGCGCCGAGACCTCCCCGCCGAGCGCCGCTTCGAGCACCTGACCGACCTCCGCCACCGTCAGCGGCGGCAGCTCGATCCGCCGCAGCAGCTCGTCCTTCCACAGGGCGGTGACCGGAGCCGGCTGCGGCTCCTCCGACCTGACCGTCACCAGCAGTTGCGCCTCCCCGCTCTCGGCCAGGTAGTGCACCAGCGCAGCCGACGCCTGGTCCAGCCGCTGCGCGTCGTCCACGCTCACCAGCAGCCCCCGCCGCCCCGCCTGTCCGCGCAGGTGCCGCGCCGCCCAGCGCAGCAGGTTCTCGCCGCTGCGCGGCGGCCCCGTCAGCACGTGCGCGAACGCGCCGAACGGGATCGCGGCCGCGGTCTCCGTCCCCAGCGCGTGCACCACCGCGTATCCCGGCAGCCCAGCCACGGCCTGCGCCGCCAGCCTGCTCTTGCCCACCCCTGCCGCCCCGGCGATCATCATGCCCGCTCCCGACCGCAACGCCTCCCGTACGGTCGTGAGTGACCCCCCTCGCCCGACGAACGGCCAACAGCTCCCGTGCTCGCTCATCGTGCCTCCTCTCGTCACCCATCGTGGCGAGAGGTGTTCGCGGGAGGTTCAGGTCGAATCTCTGCGTAGTCCCGCGGCCACCATCAGCATCTCGATGACGGCTTCCGGGCCGCTGAACGGCACCGGTTCGCCTCCGACCTCTTCGAGCAGCCCACGGAGCTGGCCGCCGGACTGCTCGGGCTCGACCAGCCGGACGATGACCGTTCTCATCTGTGCACGATCTCGCCAGGCGGTTCAGGTCTGGTTCAGGTCGGGATGCTAGCCAGGGTACGGTGCGGGCTCGACCTCCAGCTCGCGCATCAGCTCCGCGTAGAACTGGTAGCGCCTGCGGGCGTCGCCGCGCCGGCCCGCCAGGTCGAGCACCCGTACCAGGCCCAGGTGGGCGCGCTCGTCGTAGCGGTCGCGTTCGAGCAGCCGCAGCCAGTAGCGGGCCGACTCGTCGTAGCGGTGCGTGCCGGCCCGCTCGGTGGCGAGCCTGGCCGCCGCCTGCACGTACGCCAGCCGGGCCTGCTCACGCAGCCCCACGGCCCAGTCGGCGTAGGGGTCCTCCTCGCAGAACTCCCCGCCGTACGCGTTCTCGGCCGCCGCCCACCGTTCCAGCGCCTCCGCCGTACGTCCGGCCTGATCGAGCCGTACGGCCTCAGCCACCAGATCCAGAAATATCTCTACATCGACCTGTACGTTGGCCAGCTCCAGCCGCAACGCCCCCTCCTCCGAGACCACGATCTCGTCCGCCGGCCATTCGTGCCCCGGATCCAGCACGGCGCGCAGCGTGGACACCATCACGTTCAGCCGCCGCAGCCCCACCGCCTGGTCCTCCTGCTCCGGCCAGATGATCTCGACCAGCCGCTCCCTGCCGATCGCGCCGCCCCGGCGGCTGACCAGGATCTTCAGCAGGTCACGGGCCTTGCGCGACTGCCAGGCCGTACGCGGTACGGGCACCGCGCCCCTGAGCACGCGGAACGTTCCCATCGTCTCCACGACCACCTTCGCCTGGCGTGGAGGAGCGGCGCGGGCCACCAGCGCGTCGATGCGGTCGTCGAGCGCCCGGCAGCCGATCGCGTGCACCCGTTCGCGCACCGCCACGGCCACCTCGACGCCGGTCGCGGGGTCGGCCAGCGCGGCCCTGACCAGCTCGGCCCTGGCTCGGCCGATGGGGTCGCCGAGCATCGTCCACCGGCGCACCGCCTCGTCGGCGGAGGCGACGTCGCCGTCCAGCTCCGCGCGCACCTCCGCGACGGCCGCCAGCGCGGCGTGGTCCCTGCGGCCGGCCGCGACCGGCTCGACCTGCTCCAGCAGCGCCCTGGCCTCCTCGCGCCGCCCGGCCGCCAGCGCCACCCGTACGGCGGCTATCCTGGCCGCCACCCCGGCGATCCCGTCGGCGTACCGGAGCGCCTGCCGGGCGACGCGCGCGGCCTCGTCGGGATCCTCGTACGCGAGCAGCTCGGCCAGCCCGTTGAGCGCGTGCGACAGCGCCTGCACCTCCCCCGACGGCTCCGCTTGGGCGATCACCCGCCGGTAGAGCGCCGCCGCGGCCCCTCGGTCGCCGCGCAGCGCGTGCACGGTGGCGAGCTGGTTCATGCCGGTGCCGGTCAGCCTGGAGCCCATCGCCTCCCACCTGGCCACCGCGTCGGCGGCCTCGGTCAGTGCCTCCTCCAGGCGGCCCAGCCGGGTCAGGGCCTGGGCGCGGTTGGCCACGTTCAGGGCGGCGAAGGGGGCGAAGGCCACCAGATCCGACAGCCGGCCGGCGATCTCCGTCTCGGCCAGCGCGTCCTCGTACGCGGCCTCGTCCAGGTGGCGTGAGGCCCGGTTCGCGTGGATGCGGATCAGCTGGACCAGGTCGCCGGCCCGCTCGGCGTAGGCCAGCGCCCGCACGTAGTAGGCGTCGTTGGCGCGGCGGTCGCCGTCGAGCGCGGCCAGCATCGCGAGGACCGTGTTGGCCATGGCCAGCGCGCCCGGATCGCCCAGGCTCCTGGCCTGCTCCAGCGCCTTGTCCGCCAGCTCGGCGCAGGACACCCGGTCGCCCTTCAGCCAGTGCACCGAGGCCATCGAGGCGGTGCACATGGCCGCGTCGGCGGGCGGCAGGCCGAAGGCGTGACCCTGCTCGTACATGGCCAGCGCCCGGTCCAGCTCGCCGCGCAGGTGGTCGATGAAGGCCAGCCGCCTGGCCACGGAGGCGTCGAAGGCCGGCCCATCGGCGGCCTGGGCGAGCAGCTCGCGGGCCCTGGTCCAGTGGCCGCGGTTCTGCTCGGCGAAGCCGGCCAGCTTGAGCATCGGGGGAGAGCGCCTGGCGGGCTCGGGCAGCAGCTCCAGCGCGGCCGGCACGTCGCCGCGTTCGGCCAGGCGCGGGCCGTGCGCGTCGAGCAGCGAGGCGGCGAGCACGGAGTGGGCGGTCGAGATCGCCGCGCGCAGGGCCAGCTCGGGCCGGTCGTGCTCGACGTACCAGCGGGCCGCGACCGCCGCCACGTCGTGCGCCTCGTGCCGGTCGAGCGGGGCGTGTTTCGCCAGCACTTGGCCGCCCTGGGAGGTCAGCCGGCAGCTCTCGCGGCCCGGCTCCAGGAATTCGAGGAACAGGCCGCGGCCGGCCAGCGCGTCCAGCGTGTCGGGCGGTGCGCCCAGCGCCCCGGCCAGGTCCGGCGTCAGCACCGGCAGCACCGTGGCGGCCCGCAGCAGCTCACGCATGGCGGCCGGCAGGTCCTCGAACGCGGCCACCGTGAGCCGGTCGAGCGTGGCCGAGTTCGCCGTCAGCCCGGCTACGGTGCCGCGCCAGGCGGCGGGGTCCTCGCGGGCCAGCGCGTCGAGCGCCGCCTGCACCGCCGCGGGCCAGCCGGCGCACGTACGGTGCAACTCGGCCGCGATGTCCGCGCCCGCCTCGCCCAGCAGCGCCCGCGCCCAGGCGGCCGTCTCCTCCGGCGTCAGCGCGAGATCGGTGGCGTCCAGGTCGAGCACCTCGTGGTCCTGCCGCAACCGGGCCGTCGGGAACGGCAGCGGCGCCCGCGACGCGGTGACCAGGTGAAGGTGGCGGGGCGCGGCACGTACGAGCGTCTCCACGTACCGGACGGGACCCGGCGCGCCCGCGATCACCTCGACACCGTCGAAGACCAGGACCAGCCCGCGCCGCAGCCGCCGCGACAGAGCCTCGGCCAGCGCACCCGCGAGCGCCGCCGCCCTGGACGCCTCGTCGGCGCCGGGCCCGAGCGGCGCCCCCGCCGCGGTCACCAGCTCGGCGGGCAGATCGGGCACCTTGGCCGCCACCGCCGAGGCCACCGCCGCGGCCAGCGTGGGCAGGTCACGATCGGCGCTCCCCAGCCGGTGCAGCACCGCACCCACAGCCTGGCTCCAACCAGCCAGAACGGTCGACTTCCCGTAGCCTGTCGTCGCCACGAGCGAGGTGAGCCGGTGTACGAGTGCGCCGTCGAGCCGCCGGTCGAGGGCGGGACGAGGCCGCACCCACCCTCGTTCCACCCCCGCATGCTACGCCCGGCCTCGCCGGGGGACTCCAGAGTTCGCAAAGTGCCACCTCCCGGTAACCAGCGGGCAGGCGCACTATGGTCGTACTTCGACAGGAGGCACCGTGGAACAGGATCTGCCCGGCGGTGCGCGGCTGATCGTCGGGGTGGACGAATCCCCGGCGGCGCGCTGGGCCCTGGCCTGGGCCATCGGCGCGGCGAGGCTGCACCGGATGGCTCTCGTGGCCGTGCACGTCAGCCGCGCGCCCGTCCACCCCTTCCCCGAGGCGCTGCCCGTGCAGCACGCCGTCCGGGCGGGTGAGGAGGCGCGCTGCACCGAGGTGATCGCGGGCGTGTTCGAGGACGTGGCGGGCGGGGTGCCCGACGACCTGGCCACCTTCATGGTCGGCCGCGTCGGCGACCCCGGCTATCACCTCGTCGACCTGGCCCGCGAAGGCGACCTGCTGGTGCTCGGACGGGGGAGACGCGGCGTGCTCAGCCGCATCTTCCTGCCCTCGACCAGCATGTACTGCGCACGGCACGCTCGTACGACGGTCGTGATCGTGCAGCAGCCCTCCCCGCCCGACGACCCCGAGATGTCGGGGGAGCGCAACCGCAGATTCTGGACCCGCCGACATCCCTGACCAGGGCCTCTAGCGAATCGTCGACCTGAGCAGGCGCAGTCCCTCCGGGATGGCTTCGGTGCCGATCCCGCCGTACCCCAGCACCAGGCCCGGCTCGGGCGTGCTCCCGTCGTAGTACGCCGCCAGCGACTCCACCGCCAGCTCCGGCACCGGACGCATCATCACACCCGGCGCGAACCGGGCGCACAGGTGCAGCCCCGCCGTTGACGGCACCGGCAGCAGCCGGTCGTCTCCCGCCAGCGCCTCGGCGATCAGAGCGTGCCTGGCGGCGTACTCGCGGGTCGCCTTCCTGATGTGCCTGGCCAGCAGCCCCTCGTCGATGAAACGGGCCAGCGCCGCCTGCGTGGGCAGCTCCCCGTGCCAGTCGGACAACTGCCTGGCCGCGCGCAGGGCCGGCGCGAGCGAGGCGGGCGCGACCAGGAAGCCGAGCCTGAGCATGGGCAGCAGTGTCTTGGAGAACGAGCCCACGTAGATGACGCGGCCCGCCCGGTCGAGACTCTGCAGCGGCTCCAGCGGCCGCTCGCCGAAGCGGAACTCGCTGTCGTAGTCGTCCTCGATCACCACCGCCCTGCGGCGCTCGGCCCAGGCCAGCAGGGCGGCGCGGCGGGCCAGCGACATGGGCGTGCCCAGCGGGAACTGGTGCGACGGCGTGACGTACACGACGCGGGCCTCACCCGGGATCGCCGTGACGTCGATGCCCTCACCGTCCACGGGAACGCCGGCCACGCGGGCGCCCAGCGAGCGGAACAGCAGGCGGGCCGGGGGATAGCCGGGCTCCTCGACGGCGACGACCGCGCCCGGCTCGATCAGGACGCGGCCGATCAGGTCGAGCGCCTGCTGGGCGCCGTTCGTGATCAGCACGTCGCCGGGGCCCGCGTGCACCGAGCGGCTGAGGCCGATGTGACGGGAGATCGCCGCGCGCAGCGGCTCGTGACCGGCAGGATCGCCGTAGCCGGCGGCGCTCACCCGCAGCTCGCGGGCCACCAGGCGGCGCCACGTCTCCATGGGGAACAGGCGCGGGTCGGGGACGCCGGCGCGGAAGTCGTACCGGGCGGGGGTCATGGGCTGCGGGAGGGGCAGGTCATTCCACACCGGACGCGGGCGTACGACGCCTTTCGGGGCGGCCCGGCCCCTGACCGGCTCCGCCGAGACGAACGTGCCCGCGCCCGCGCGACCGACGAGGAAGCCGTCGGCCACCAGGCGGTCGTAGGCGAGGGCGACCGTGTTCCTGGAGATCTCCAGGCTGCGGGCCAGGTCTCTGGTCGGGGGGAGGCGTTCGCCCGATCTGAGGCGGCCGTCGAGGATGGCGTCGAGAAGCTGGCGGTAGACCTGTGCGGCCAGGTCACCGCGGCCTTGGAGGGTGATGTGGACGTCCATCTTGGCCCAATCATTTGGGGGATAATTGGAGCTTATCTCGGGACAAGTGTGGGGCCAGGATGAGCGTATGACACCAGCTCCGGCCGTTGCGACCCTCGCTTCCGACTCCCTCGCCACGTCCTCTACCGCTTCTCTCGTTGTGGCCGGGTCGCCGAGCGCCGGCGCCGGTCCTGAGGAGGTGGGCTCTGGGGACTTGAGCCGCGGGGACTTGAGCCCTGGGGGCGTGGGCCCTCAAGTCCCGAAATATCGCCGCATCCTGGCACAAGCGCAGCTTGCGAACTCCATCGGTGACGGCCTCTACCTCGTCACCTCGGCGTTCTACTTCTCCCAGATCATCGGCCTGTCGGCGGCCCAGATCGGCCTAGGGCTCACCCTGGGCTGGGCGGTCGGCCTGGTGGCCGGTGTACCCCTGGGCCACCTCGCCGACCGGCGCGGCCCCCGCGGCGTCGCCGTCCTGCTCGCGCTCACCACCGCCGTGGCGGTGGGCTCGTTCCTGTTCGTCGGCTCGTTCGTGCCGTTCGTCCTCGTGGCCTGCCTGTACGGCACCGCCCAGACCGGCCTGTCGGCCGCCCGCCAGGCCCTGCTCGCCGCCCTGGTCGAGCCTGCCGAGCGGACCACCGTACGGGCGACGCTGCAGGCCACGCTCAACGGCGGCCTGGCCGTCGGCGCCGGGCTCGGCGGGCTCGCGCTGCACCTCGGGACCCGCGAGGGCTACCTGGCCGCGTTCGCGGTGGACGCCCTCGGCTTCCTCCTCGCCGCCGCCGTCCTGCTCCGGCTGCCTTCCGTACGGATCACCGCCCCCTCCGCCGGCCCCCGTCTCGCGGTGCTCAAGGACCGGCCGTACGCGCTCGTCACGCTGGTGAACGCGGTGATGCTCTTCTACATGCCGCTGCTCAGCCTGGTGGTGCCGCTGTGGATCGCCGGGCGTACCAGCGCGCCCACGTGGGTGGTCGCCGTGCTGCTGCTGCTCAACACGGGTGGCGTGCTGCTGTTCCAGGTACGGGTGGCCAAGCGGGTCAAGAGTCTGCGGGACGCCTCGGTGGCGGTGCGGCGGGCGGGGGTGACGATGTTCGCGGCGTGTGCGGTGTTCGCGCTGAGCCCGTACTGGTGGGGGTTCCTGCTCGTGGCGACGGCGCTGCTGGTGGCCGGCGAGATGCAGCTCGCCTCGGGCTCGTGGGAGATCGGCTTCGGCCTCGCCCCCGACGACCGGCAGGGCCAGTACCAGGGCTTCTTCGGCAGCGGCGTGGCCGTGGCCAGGATGCTCGGCCCGGTCGTGCTCACGACGGTCGTCCTGGGCGCGGGCACGCTGGGATGGCTCCTGGTCGGCGCCATGTTCGTCCTGGCCGGCGCTTCCATGACCCCGGCCGTCAACCGCGCCCGGCGAACCCGTGCCTGACGTTCAACCGCGCCCCGCGAACCCGCGCCTGACGTTCAATGGGTGTGGTCATGCGTGGCGGAAGGGGCGTGCCCATCGGACAAC
Source organism: Nonomuraea sp. NPDC048892 (assembly GCF_040649735.1). Taxonomy (NCBI): domain Bacteria; kingdom Bacillati; phylum Actinomycetota; class Actinomycetes; order Streptosporangiales; family Streptosporangiaceae; genus Nonomuraea; species Nonomuraea sp. NPDC048892. Next base: position 541,614 of record NZ_JBEZFZ010000001.1, read on the forward strand.
GTCGCCGTCGCCGTGAAACTCGCCGTCCGCACCTTCCCCTCGTGCTTGAAGTCGAGGAACAGCCGGTAGTCGCCCCGGCTGGGCGCCTCGGCGACGAACGTGATCTCAGGCCCCGCCTCGTCGCTCTCCTCCGGATGCACGTGCAGGTACGCGAGATCGCCGGCGCGCAGGGCGACCAGATGGCCGTACGCGCCCAGGTAGGGCTCCAGATCGTCGACCGGCTCGCCGTCCTTGCTGACGGTGAGCACGAGCTTGCTCGCCTGGCCGGGAACGAGGTTCCCCGCGAGGTTCACGGTGTAGTCGTCGACGGCGGCCGTACGACTGACGTGCGGCAGCGGCTCGGGCCGGTAGTCGCCCGCGGCCTGCAGATCCACCCCCAGCGTGAGCTTCTGCTTACCTTTGGGGACGAAGTCGGCGAACGCCCGGTACGACCCCGCCTTCGGCACTGAAAGGCCGACCGCCCAGGTGCCGTCGGGGGCCATGCTCGGGTGCACGTGCTGAAAGCTCGTGAGGTCACGGGAGGCGACGATGAAGTGCATCTTCTTGTCGTGCGCGACCTGGTAGTCGGTGACCGGGGTGCCGTCGGGGCCGATCACGGTGAACCTGAACTCCGCCGGGGCGCCGCCGGTCGTGATCGAGGTGATCGGGTTGAGCGTGTAACCATCCTGGGAAACCTGCAGCCCACCGGGCACCGTACCGGAGTTGGCCCTGGCTTCATGTCCAGCATGTTCCCCTACCGTCACACTCGCACTTGGGCGGGGAGCCGGCGGACCGACCATGGCCCCCGCCCCCACAGCACCACCGAACACCACAACCAACACCAGACCGTACGGACCGAACCTGGCCGCCGCCTTCATGACCGCCCCACCCTGCAGTTCCACGTGAAACCTGGCACCGTACCCCCTGGGGATGAACAGCGAGCCGCCGACTTCAGGGACCCACATCACCTTCTTCTCGACTTCAGATACGGCGGAAGCACCCACTACGGACGGGCAGATCCGTACCGACTTCCCGAGCCCCCCTCACCTCCCGCACCCAACCCCCACCGGACCAGCACAAGAGTGGGCCACCGGATACCCCGTCCCCGCGCCTGCGCATCAAGCTGGGAATTTTGGCATGATCGAGCTGTTGTCCATCCATGAACCATGAACCGTGGAGCATGAACCACGGCGCATGGAGAATCTTGACCTGCAACGCTCGAACCATCGTCACTGGGATGTTGTCCAAGATGGGACGGGTAGTACGGCCCCACCAGGGGCTGAACACCCGCCCTTCGCACATTCCACACATCTGGTCCGTGCGCAACACAGGGAGCCCGGCCATCCCTTGCTAGGCTGCTTGTCAACCGTTGGGTCTCACCCCGGCAGGTGAGGCCGTCGAAGAAGTGGGGTCACACCGTGAAGAAGCTGCTCGTTCTGGCGCTGATCGCCCTTGGGGGGTTGCTGATCTGGCGTAAGGTGCAGGCCGACCGCGCAGAGCTCGATCTCTGGACCGAGGCGACCGGCAGCGAGAACTAACCGACGGCGAGGCGATGAGTGACGTCGTCCCCATCAAGCTGGTGTGCCTGGACCTGGCAGGCACCACAGTCGGTGACATCGCCATGGTCGAGCGCGCCTTTGCCGAGGCGATCGCGACCCAGGGCATAGTGCCCGGGACCGGAGCGTACGCGCGAGCCATGGTTCACGTGCACCGGTCCCGGGGCTGCCCCAAGATCGATGTCTTCCGTGGGATCTTCCCCGGCAACGAGGCCCAGGCACAGGCCGCGAACCTGACGTTCGAACGCTCCTACGAGGGAGCGCTGGAGCGGGCGGGTCTCGTACCCATGCCCGGAGTCATGGAGGTCCTCGACAAACTCCGTGGCAACGGCATCAAACTAGCCCTGATCACGGGCTTCAGCCGCACCACCCTGAGCCGCATCCTGAGCGTCCTGGGCTGGCACGACAAGATCGACCTGGCCATCTCCCCGGAAGACGCCGGCGGCCGCGGCCGCCCCTGGCCCGACATGGTCCTCCACGCGGTCCTCCGCTCAGGAGTCCCCGACGTCCGACAGGTGGCCGTCATCGGCGACTCGGAAAGCGACATGCTCTGCGGCAAACGCGCGGGCGCCTCCATCGTGGCGGGGGTGATGACAGGCGTACACAGCAAGGAACGCCTGCTCAAGGGCGGCGCAACCCACATCCTCGACTCGATCGCCGACTTCCCGAATCTGGTCCTGAGCGATGACCTTGGTACGACGCAGGTAGCTTCCTCCGCCCGGTAAGCTATCTTCGTCGAAGGGGCCTTAGCTCAGTTGGCAGAGCGCCTGCTTTGCAAGCAGGAAGTCAGGAGTTCGAATCTCCTAGGCTCCACTCCAGGTAAAAGGCCACTTCCCATGATCGGGTAGTGGCCTTTTCGATCTTGTACAGCTGCAAAATACAGCTACAGCATCAACTTCCCTTGGCACGCTCGCTCTGCTCCTGTGGGATCGGGAAGCCGTAGCGCTGTGAGATCTCCTCAAGGGCCTTGATGCACGCCGACTGCACCGGCTGGTAGTCCGCGTACCGGAGCTTCACGCTCGCGTACGGCTTGTTCCGACACGGACCCCGTCCCTCAGTCGTCCCGTGCCAGCCACAGAGGCCTTTGTATCCCTCTGTGTCCTCGTTATGGTTCTTTCGCTCGTAGGGCTTCACCCAAATCACGACATGCGCCATGGCCACTGACCTTACGAGCGCTGGGCAACAGGAGGGTTGAGATTCGGCTGTGGCGAGGGGCCCAATACGCGCGAAGGCCACCCCGAGAGGGATGGCCTCAGCAACGATCTTCGGTCCTAACGGTCTAGATGATCCCCGAGGCGCTTGAGCGCCTTGCGCGTCTCCTCCGAGGACACTTCGCTGTAGATATTCATGGTCACCGCGATCTGTGAGTGGCGAAGGATCTGCATGGCGACGCGAGGGTGGACGTCGAGGGCGACGAGCAAGGATGCGCAGGTCTTGCGAGTCGCGTGGACGTGAACCTTCCGGACTCCTGCCTTGGCGCAGGCGTTCGCGAAGCTGCGGCGGAAGTTGGATGGCTCGATAGGCCGGCCACTGGCGGTGGTGAAGACGAGTCCCGTGTCCTGCCAGTCGTCTCCAGCCGCTTCCCGGGCGGTGTCGCGTGCCCGTTGACGAGCGCGGAGGGCCGTCGTGACGACCTCTGGGAAGGGCAGTGTGGCGTCGGACGCGTCGGTTTTCGTCTGGCGGTGTAGCAGCTTGCCCCCAACGCGCTGGAGCTGCCAGCCGATCGTCATCTCGGCCCGGTCGAGATCGACGTCTTCCCAGCGCAGCCCCAGCGTTTCACCCAGACGCAGCCCGAGGACGAGCACCAGGACGTAAGCCGGGTACATCGGGTCGTTGTTCTTGCGTGCCGACTCCAGGAAGGCCCGTGCCTCTTCGACGGACCAGGGCTTGACCTTGCGCTTGCGCGGCACCGACATCTTGACGTTGGCGGCGACGTTGCGGGTCAGCGTCTCCTCCCGTACGGCGTTGCTCAGGGCGGCCCGCAGCGTCATGTAGGCGTCGTGGACCGTCCACTCCGAGGGCAGCGACCGGCAGCACTTGCCGATGGCGCAGCAGTGCCGGCGCCGCTTCGGATTGCTGTGATGCTCGGGACGTGCGGCGTCTTTGCCCTGGTCGCAGCAGAGGCAGACGCGGCGCAGCTTGTTCAGCCAGGTTTGGACGTCCCGGACGGTCAGCTTGTCGAGCCGCTTGGAGCCGAGTGCTGGCGTGATGTAGAGCCGTGCGAACATCTCGTAGTTCGCCACTGTCTTGGGCGCGAGGTTGGGTTCCACGATGTTGGTGATCCAGTACGACAGGTAGTCCGAGAGCTTCGGCGACTTCGTGACTACCGGCCCCCTACGGGCCAGCTCGTGGAGCTTGAGCCACTTCTCGTGGGTCTCCTCGCGGGTCTTGCCGTAGGCCCACTTGCGGGTGCGCTTCCCCTCGGGCGTGGTGACCCAGACGTAGCCTGCCCAGCCGTTCTTGTACGGGAAGATCGAGCCTTCGTTGTTGGCCCGGGTTCGCCGGCTCTTGCGAGGGCCGCGTTCGGGCTCGTCCGGGGTTGCCGTGGTGGTTTTGGCGGGCATCAGGCGGCCTCCTCACAGAGCTGGGTGACGTATGCCTCCAGCGAGGAGGCGGGGATGCGGCGGCATCGGGTGCCGACGACGATGGACTGGAGTTCGCCGGAGCGGATGAGGTTGTAGAGCGTCCAGCGGCTGACCTTCAGGGCGGCCATCGCTTCCGGGACGGTGAGCAGTTCAGCGGTCATCTGGTCCCCCGAGGTGTGGCGTTTGCTGGCCGGTGATGGCGGCGGCGAGGAGCTGTTCGCCGGCCGAAAGCCCTTGTCCGGCGTAGGCCCAGTGGGCGACGACCAGGACGGCGTCCTCGTCGAACAGGGGCAGGCGGCCTGTGGTGATCTCCTGGGCGCGCATGTGTTCCTCGCGGGCCGTGCGGAGTTCGCCGAGGGTGGTGGAGTAGTGGCGGCTCTTGGTGGAGAAGTGGCCGCGGAAGCCGAGCATGTGGGCCCAGTGGGTGAGCCGCAGTTCGGCCAGGTCGGGGTGCTCGCCCAGGCGCATGCAGGCGGCGATCAGGTGTCGAGCGTGCTCGCGGATCGGTAGGGCGCCGAGGTTGTCGAGCGGTTGGATGCGGCGGTCGAGGGTGCCGACGCATTCGGCCGCTTTGGTGGCGTACTTGGCGATGTAGGCGGCGACGGCTTGTTCGGTGAGGTCGCCGTTCATGGTGATGGGGCGGACGTCGAGCTGTGTGCCCCACCGGAAGGCGCGGTTGAGCGGTTTCACCTCCGCTGTCACGACTGCTGCGGCGTGCTGGACGGCTTGGGTCAGGGCATCAGTGGTGGCCCAGGCGGGTGGTGGTGAGTGCGGGCCGTCGGGTCCGTCGAGGCGGATGACGGCGTGGAAGTGGACGATGCCACGGCGCTGGTATTCGGCGACTTTGGCGAAGGCGATGCTGACGTGCTCGCGCAGGGCCTTGACGGTCAGGCCGTTGAGCTTGGCGAAGCGGCGGCGTAGGGCGAGGGTGAAGCGGCGCCACAGCTCGGGGCTGATGGCGTTGAAGAGGACTGAGCCGTCGTAGTCGTAGCAGTCAGGGCACAGCGGTTCGCCGAGGCGCGGATGGTCGGCGCTGTGCCGCTCGGTGCAGGACCGGACGATGCCGTGCGGGCAGGGCTGGGCATCGCGGCGGGCGTGGCAGGGCAGGACCTTGCCGTTCTTCTCCCGCCGCACGTGGACAGCCCCGAAGGACGGTGCGGTGAGAGTGATGAACAGGCACGGGTGGCTGCTGACGGTCTCCGGCACGCCCTTGCCTCCGACGAGGCCGGCGCGGACGAGTTGGTAGGTGTCGGCACGGTAGACCTCGGCGCAGGCCGGGCAGCGGGAGGCGCGGCGGGTCTTGCACGGGACGCGCAGGACGCCGTTCGGCTCCTGGGTGGTGCTGTAGCGGTGCAGGAGGTGGCCGGTGGCCTGGTCGTAGTGTTCGACCTTGCCGCGCAGATGGATGGGCTGTCGGCAGCCGCCGGTGCGCTTGATCTGGTTGGCCCAGCGGTCGTAGTCGGGTTGGTTGAGCCGGTGGATCATTCCAGCCACGGCGTGGCTGTGAGCAAGGTGGGGCAAGATGGGTCCTGTCCTATCCAGTCACTCTGGTGTGGATGGCCCCCGGCCTGGCGCGGATCTTGGCGGATGTGTGGCCAGGCGGGGGGCGCTACGGCGGCTATGCGCCGTGGTTGTCGATGCCGATGCCGTGGCAGTCGGCGCAGGTCTGGTCGTCGTAAAGTCCGGTGCCGTTGCAGGTGCAGCAGCGATAGCGAGTGTCGGTGTCGGTGTTCATCGGTCTTCGCTCGGGCCGTAGGGCGTGATGCAGCCGCGGTAGCTGTCGTGGGCCTCATAGCGGGCGCGGGACTCGGCGAGGATCGCCACGGCGCGGTACTCGATCGGGCCGAGGGACAGCGAGGCCGTGTAGTGGCCGCTGTCTCCATCGACGTGGCTGCCGAGCAGTGTGGCCAGGCGTTGAAGCTCGGCGTGCATGTCGGCGTCGTGGGCGTCCCGCACGAAGTGATATACGACGGTGCTTCCTGGGATCGGGATGTCGGGACGCGTTTCCAGCAAGTCGGCCAGGGCGCGCAGCCCGGTGATGAACGCGGGCCGTGAGTGCGTGGTGGACATCGATGGCGTTCCTTTCAGTGGGCTTGGGCGGGTTGCAGGATGTGGAGCAGGCTGGCGGCGAGTTGTTCGGAGACGCCCAGGCGGGCACGGATGAGGTCTGCGGAGATCGGTTCGCCGTGCTTGGCGTGGTGCTCGTCGGCGACGCGGCGGGCGTAGTCCACGAGGGCCGGGTCTGGTGTCGGGCCGTCATGGCGGGCCGGGACGTCACGGGGCTCCGCGAGGACGGCTGAGGACGTTTGTGCGGACGGTGAGGACGTCTGCGGGACGTCCTGTGGTGCGTCGGTGCTGACGGTCGTGGCGCGGCGTTCGAGCATGGAGACCGCGACGAGGAAGGCGCCGGCCGGGGTGGCGGCGGTGATCCAGCCCCAGACGGTTGGTGTGGCTTGGGCGAGGTTGGCGGCCAGGGACAGGATGATTCCTCCGGTCAGGACGAGGACGGGCCATGAGATCGGGCCGCGCCGGGCCCGGTGGGTCTTCTTGTCGCGTTGGCGTTCGCGGGCGGCCATGACGCAGGTCAGGTCGATGCAGATGGCGATGGCCCAGGACATCCAGCCGGTCTGTCCGTGTTCGCTGGCGGTGTCGCGGATGTGGGTGAACGAGCCTGCTCCCGCGATGAGTGCCAGGACAAGGACGGGGCCGGTGTCGAGGAGCCAGGCGGTGATGCGGCGCATCTCCACTCCTCCTGGCAGCGGACCGGGTCAGGCGGTCTGCTGATCGGGCGTTGGGACGGGTTGAGCTGTCATCACTTCGGCCCAAGGCGGTGCCAGGTGTGCGTAGGCCTGTGCAGCGCGTTCCGCGGCCTGTTCGCTGACGTAGAAGGAGCGGGCGCGGTACCACTGGCCGTCCTGTGAGGCGACGATGGCGACGCCGGGTGTCTCGGCGGCGATGGCGCGGGCTGAGTCGAGTGCGGCCGGGTCGAGGTCGCCGAGGGTCATGGTGGCGGTCTCGGGATCGTTGACCCGGTGGCAGATCCGTCCCGAGCACTGGGCCCGGAGCGCGGTGACGCCGGGGCCGAGGTCGGAGCCGATGCGCTGGCCGCAGCAGAACAGGTAGATGCCGAAGGCCCGGCCGAGCTGCGCGATCCGCAGCAGCGCTGTCGAGGTCTTGGCGATCTCCTCCTTCTCCGACTTGTCGGCCATCAGGTACAGCTCGGCCAGCTCGTCCACCAAGACCACGATCGGCACCGGCCGCAGGTGCGGCGGGAGCTGCCAGATGTTGCGGGCGCCAGCCATCCGGCACACGCCCATCCGGTCGGTCATGAGCGCCACCAGGTCGTCCAGCAGCCCGCCGCACTCGGCGCGCGAGGTGGCCAGCGCGGACAGTCGCGGCGTGTACGGGGTGAACTCGACGCCGCCCTTGAGGTCGAAGCCGACCAGGGCGACCGGTTGCGGCGCGAGGCCGACGATCAGGGCGTTCGCCAGGTTGGACTTGCCCGACTGTGTGGCACCCGCGTTGATCCAGTGCGGCACGGTCCGGAAGTCGATGACCCAAGGCGTACCTGTCTCCAGCCGTCCCACGGTGACCTTGAGCAGTTCAGTCGAGGCTGGCAGCTCTTCGACGCGGACGAGTGGATCGCGGATCGTCGCGGCGAGGCGTACCCGGCCGGGCTTGTCGGAGGAGACGCGCACGGCGTGTACGCCCCAGGAGTGGGCGAGGCGTTCTGCGGCCTCGGCGTAGTCGGCGGGGATCTGTCCTTCCAGGGTGTGCAGGGTGACCCGCCAGCCGTGCCGGGTCGGCAGCGGCAGCCACATGAACGGTTTGGTGTCCACGGCGATGCGTTGCCACTTGCGCCGGACGCGGACGACGCCGGTGGAGGCGACCAGTCCGGGGACGGTGGTGAACCAGAAGCGTTGCCGCTTCTTGGTGAGGTTGCAGCCGAGGGCGACCTTGCGCCAGGTCGCTCGGATGGTGATGGCTGTGATCGGGAAGCCGATGACGAGCCAGAAGGAGCGGTAGTGCCAGCGGCGCCAGGCCCACAGCCCGGCCGCCGAGGCGGCCAGGACTGCGAGCAGCGGGTAGAGCTGGTCAGACATCGGCGGTCTCCTGCAGCGGGAGCAGGGCGGTCGCGCGGTAGGAGATGCCCCAGCGGCCGGCGATTTCCCAGACGTAGCCGAGCAGTCCGACCGCGTTGACGGCGTCGCCGGCCTTGATGGGCGGTTCGCCGGTGATACCGATCTTGACGAGTTCGATCCGGCCGAACTCGTCCTCCACCGAGACGGTGACCTCGTAGACGGTGTTGCCGTGCTTGTCGGTCTTGATCTCGCCGGTGTCCTTGTTGAGCACGCGAGGGCGCGGGGCCTTCACGCAGGTGATGGTGAGCTTGCTGACGTCCACAGGGATAGGGACGGTACGCATGGCTGTATGACCTCTCGTCGGCCTGTTGATCAGGCGTTTCAGGACGAGGGAGGCCGTGCCGTCAGCTCGGAGGCGATAGCATCGAAGCGCCAACTAGGGTGCTTATCGCATCCGGCCTGGGCGGGTCTCCCGCTCAGGCCACTTTCATGTGTGGCCCTCTCTCCGCCTTTCGTGAGCGGACCCCCTTGATCCACCCCTGAAACGCGAAGAGCGTTCGTGCTGGGCTGCCACCCTCCGACTACGGAGAGTTCCAGCTACAACACGAACGCTACCTGATACTGAGAGTAATCGCTAGTACTTAGAGTACGTGGACACGTACTTTTTCTACGCCCCCACTCGCTCGGCCAGCTCCCGCAGCTCAGAGGACGCCGGATCCTGCATCGACACCAGGTCAGAGACGAGTTGCCGTACGACCCGGTGGTTGCGAATCTGCTCCGGCGTGACGTTCTCGGCCTCCAGGAGTCGCGCGACCGCTTCGTCCACTTGGCGACGCTGCGCATGCGCCCGCGCGAGATCGACAGCCAGTCGCGCCCGTCGTTCGGCCGACAGAGTCGAGGCGTCCACCGCCGTCCCAACCCGCAACGCGTGCCCGGCGTCACCCACCTCCACCGCTACCGCCACCTCATGCAGCGCCACGTTGGCCGGCCCGAACTCGGTGTTGTAGTCGTTGCGCCCCTCACCGACCCGCGTGGCCATCTCGCGGGCTCGCGAGAGATGCTCGTAGGCGACATCGGCCTGGTTCAGCCGTGAGGCCGCCACCGCCCGCTGCAACGTCAGTCCGCCCCACAGTGACATCGCTTCCACGTTGCCCTGATCGGTCAGGAACCACAGCGCCTCAGCAGCGGTCCGCGCAGTCTCCTCCACCTGATCGAAATGACGCGCCCCCAGGAACACAAACCCCAGCCGGAACGCCCCGGCCGCCATCATCAACGGGTTCCCGGCACGCTCGGCCGCGCTGATGGCCCGATCGGCCGCGATCCACGCCGCCTCCGGCTCACCCAGCTTGGCCAGCGACGCCGAACACGCCTGGTAGGTGACCGCCAGCAGCTCGAACAACTCGGCCTGCCGCTCAGCAGGCGCGGACCGTACCGCGTTCTCCAGCGTCGGGACGAGCCCACGCAGCAGCTCCGTCAGCTCGACGTAGCGGCTCTGGTGCGTCAGCTCCCAGGCGTGCTCCACGCGTTGCCTGAGCTGGTCGGTCGGGGGCACCGGTGTGGCGTGCAACATGGCGTACAGCGAGTGCGCTCCGGACAGCACCAGGCGCAGCCCGGCCGTCCCCGGCACCTCCTCGGTCGTGGCCGCCACCACCGGCGCCTCTGCGGCCAGCTCAGACAGCGGCACGTCCAGAGTCTCGGCGACCTTCTCCAGCACGGACATGCGATCGACCTTGCGCACGCCCCGCTCTACCTGCGAGATCCATGCGACCGACCGGTCCACCAGCCGAGCCAGCTCCACCTGCGACAGGCCGCGCCGTTTGCGTTCCTGAGCGATGCGCCGTCCGAGCGCCCGCTGATACTCCATGCTCACGACGTCGTGCCCTTCCCGCTCAGCAGATCCAGCCAATCGACCTCGACCGAGGCCAGCAGCTCTTCGCGAGCCGCCAGGAAGTGCCTGGTGTGCTCGGTCTGCTCGTGGGCGTCGAAGGCGTCGCGGTCCTGGTACAGCTCGTAGAAGATCCGCTGGAGCGGCTGACCGTCCACCCGGTGTGAGGCGTACACGATCGTTCCCGGCTCGTGCCGGCGGATCGCCTCGATTGTCTCACCGACGAGGGTGTCGAACGCCGCCGCGCTCTCCTCGTCCTTGCAGGTGAATCGCACCATTAGTCCGAACATGCGCGCCTCCTGGGTCGCCGTGACGGGCTGGGGTCGGGATGTCTTCACTCGACCAGTACTTATTGTGCGGCGCAAGTACATCAAGTCGCTTGTACTTGAAGTATAGCACTAGTACTTTAAGTATTGATAGCGGATCGCAGGGCGTTGACCTGCATGAACGCAAGGAAACGGCGATGTCTCTGACGCTGAACAGCGGCCAAGAAATCCACCGCTGGTGTCGCAACTTCCCCGGCACCAAGGCCCAGATCAGCGCAGCACGCCGGTTCGTCGCCGGCTACCTCGGCGACCACCCCGAGACCTACACCGCCGAACTCGTCATCTCCGAACTCGCCACCAACGCCATCCGCCATACCCGCAGCGGCCAGGCCGCCGGCCGATTCGGCGTCACCCTCCACGCAGGCACCGCCCTGCTGATCGTCGCCGTCCACGACGAAGGCGGCCCCTCCACCCCACACCTCCGCCAGGCCGACAGCACGGACCAGAGCGGCCGAGGCCTGCACTTGGTGGACAGCCTGACAACACGGTGGGGCGTCCACGGCGACGAAGCCGGACGCACCGTATGGGCGCTCATCCCGCTCGACCAGACCACATGAGCGACTGTCTATCCCCACACCTTCCCGAGCCGGAGCCGAACCACAAGCGGTTGATTTGGTTCAAGGCGTGCAAGGAGTCACGACGGCGGACGCTCGCCTGGACCTGCCATTGCCAGAACGTCATCCACGAGCTGTGCGCCGCAGGCGGGCAGTCCTTCCTCCGCCGCACCGACTGTGCCGCTGACGAAGTCTTCGAGACCCACCGCATGCTCATCCGAGACGGTAACGCCCTGTGGCAGGCACTTCTCCAAGGCCAGGTGCGCTGATACTCATCAAGATCATTTAATCAGCAGCACTGCCTGGATGAGAACTTTCTCTACGCCTTCAAGGGCAGCCCGCCTGCGGCGGCCTGCCACGCGTCGGGCGGTCGCTGGCCGCGCTGCGGCTCTCCGGCCGGTCGCGGCCGGCGCCGCCCACGCAGAAGATCCACAAATAAGTTCGGGCTCTGCTACGTCATCAGACGAACCCCGGATGCGGTATTACGCTGTGATCAGCACTCGCCGCCGGAGGACAAAGAGGCCATTATGCCCAAAAACGCTCCATGGCGCGTTTTCTGCTCTACGCGCAACCTGTTGCGGGCTCAGAGATCATCTCGAGTTAATGGGCTTGAAGGCTAGCGGGCGATGACTCAGCACCAAAAGGTCAGTGCTTTGAGCTACGCTTTAAGATCTAGTGTCCGAGGAGGAAACGTGACCGAGATCGATCTCAACGATCTTCTAGATGTAGTTGATGAGACAGTAGCTAACGAATTGGCCTCGAAGCCGACAGTCGTAGATGTAGGGCATGACCTCGACCTGAACAAACTGCCCATAGTTGCGCGCAAGTGGCACCGCCTGAAGGATGGCGTCGCCGTCGTGGCTGATCTTAAGGGTTCAACGCAAATGGGTCTGAATAAGCACTCTGCATCCACGGCGAGCATCTATGAGGCTTCAACAGGTTCAGTCGTGAACATTCTGAACGAATTCGATGCCGACTTCATTGCTATTCAGGGCGACGGTGCTTTCGGGATGTTCTGGGGAGAACGCCGGCGTGAACGTGCCTTGTGTGCAGGAATCACCATCAAGACATTCAGTCAAAGAATTCTCACACCGCGACTAGAGAAGAAATGGGAAGAGCTACCGGCGACAGGGCTGAAAGTAGGAATTGCCAACAGTCCTCTGCTTGTCAAGCGAGTCGGAGTACCACGAACTGCTTACCAGGAGCCGATCTGGGCTGGAAAGGCAGTCAACTATGCTGCGAAGGCTGCGCAGCAGATAGATCGCCATGAGCTGCTTGTAACAGGATCAATATGGGCTTGGGCGCTTGGTATCGATTATCTAGCCTATTCTTGTACTTGTGGAGATGGGCCGAGTGCCAAGATCTGGACGGACATGGTGATCGATAAAATCCCGGAAGGGCAGGTCGATCGAGAGGGGAAGCTTTTGCGGTCCTCCTGGTGCCAAACGCACGGGCAAGAGTACTGCCGTGCAATCCTAGATGGAAGCAAGCGTAGGCCGGAAACAGCCGACTTGCGGGCGTCGGTTGACAGGGCAGAAAGAGCCATGTCACTCCGGTGGAAGATGCATGAGGACTATGAGCGCAAAAGGCAGATTTCCAGGTTGCGCTGAGCCTCAGACAACTATGTTGAGACTCAATAGGATTGGACTAGCAAGCCGGATAGCTGCTGCAGTCGCTAGGGCTGCCAAGCTCAACAGCAGGCAGGCTATCGCTCGTGCTCCCCAGATGTATTTTCGGTGAGCCACTCGCGAATTAGCCCATCCTTGTCGAGCGATTTCGGTGACTAGTGCTTCTATGTCTTTGGTCAATGAGATCATAGAGGTCACATAGCCATCAGCCGTCGGATGAGCCCGAGCGATATGCTGAAAGTAGAGAAGGCTTGTGGGTGGCTCATTTGATCGGAGCCGGGGCCAGAGGGCGATGCCAGCGCAGAGGCCGGCGCATAATGCAAGCGTCCCACAAATAGTGGTCGCCACTATAAAATATGTCGACGCATAGTCTGCATCTTTCACAAGGTTGTACAAAGCCACCCCGTCAGCGGCAGCTCCAGCAATAGTAGCTGCCGCCTTCGTCTCCGCATGTTTTATCCAATCAACGATGAGGCCGAGAGCTTTCCATGCTTGCTCGGCATTCGGAGGCGGCTCTACCGGTGTGGGCGATTCTTCGGGAGACATTCTACTCGTGAACCATCTGAGACTCATGCTTAATCCCGTCCACAGTAATGGGGTTGGCTAGCATCATCATATGGGATGTCTAACTTCTATGCCAGAGATCTAGATATATCCTACATTATGCCTGATTAGTGTGTGAGACAGGCTCCGCGCTGGCGCTTTGCCATAATAGTGGTTATTGAACGAAGCAAGAAGTAGGTCTCGGCTGCGCGATTCGCGCTCTTAGACTTTATGGAGTTCAACTCTTTTGAGAAGCCGTCTTAGCCGGTAGCACGTCCCACATCTCTGATCCCGCCCCTCCTGGTGTCACTCCCAGTCACCGACCCGCAGGCTCGGCCTTCAGGTCGAACTCAACCGTGATACGAGCCAGCGATAGGCATCGCAGACGAGTGTCACATGCACGTCGAGTCTGCAAGCTCAGGAGATAGTGACGAAGTCTCTGATTGCCAAAGCTCTCCCCTTGGCGTAGGCATGGACCATGGGTCCCCCTCTTCGCAGAGCAGCCGGCTCTCGACGCATGTATAAGCATCCCGCTGACGACATAGCCTCAGAAGGGGCTGTCTCCGTCAGAGGTGGCAATCGCTACAGAGCTGCCGAGGATGACGCTAGGCGGCGGGCTAATGAGCTACGGTGCCCGATGGAGCATCGTGGCCTGGCAACGGTGGGTTGATGGTTGATGGTTGAGGGCTGAGGCCCACTCTGAGACGGGGTCTTTCAAGATCTGCTTCTGAGCGATCAGCTGGCATGAAGTCCGAGCATCAGAAGCCGAAGTCTTGTTCTAGGAGGGAGTGCCGCAGTGTCCGTTGCACAGAGCCATCTACTGCCGCCCTACCGTGGGCTGCTCGCCGTGGACATCGTCAGATTCACGGGCAACAGAGACAGGTACCTTCCGGAACTGAGCGCGAAGATCCCCGATATACTGGAGCAGGCGTTCATAAACTGTGGGCATGAGCGTATCTGGCAGGAGAAGCGCTTCCCTGACAAGCCCGGTGATGGATACGTCTTCGGTACCGCCCCAGAGCACCTGCCCTTCCTCATTTATCCATTCCTGGACAGCCTCCAGGCGACGCTAGCAGACAGCGCCCCTGCTCTTCGCTCGTCAGATCGCACGCTGAACATGAGACTGCGGGCGAGTATCAACCTGGGGCCTGTGCCAGATCAAGGAGACCCTGCGCGGGATCGGATTGCTAAGGCCACTAATGACGCCTTCCGGCTACTTGACTCCGAACAGTTGAGGCAGACCATGGCCGATACCGATGCGGACGTGACGTTCGTCGGTGCTATTGTCTCTCAGCGAGTTTTCCAAGATGCGGTGGTCGGCGGTTACACAGGCATTCATGAAAGCCAGTTTCGGAGGGTGACAGCCGAGGTTCCGGGGAAGGGGTTTCGGGAGGAGGCTTGGATTTACGTCCCATGCCTTACCTTCCGCGATGCGGCATCTCAGCCTGCTGATGCGGCCAGTCAGACCCCCGAGGGCCATGCTCGTCATGAGCGAGGTAGCCCCGTGTTCAACAAGAAGGTTGAGCAAGCGTTCACCGATGGAACCTTCCACGGCGACTTCCATTTCAAGGGGCGGTGAACGATGGAACCCGACGTCAGGATCTATGGTTCACCTCAGGCGGCCTTCGTAAACAGCACCTTCCACGGCCAATTCGTGTTCACCGGGAAGTGGATCCAGCCGCGGAGATTGAGTCAGCAGGACATCAAACGGATGCGAGCGGTCTATGTAAAGCCTCAGGAGAACATCTTCTCGCGCGCTGTTGCAGCGGCTCGCGAAACTGGGGCGGTCGTATTATGCGCTGAGCCGGGGACCGGACGGCGAATCACCGCGGTGAACGTGGCAATAGAACTGGACGCGACTCCGGAGTGGCTAACGCTCGACGAGGAGAACGTCCACGCTTCCCTGTATGTCGAGCAGCGGCGAGCCTATCTGCTCAACTTGCGTGACACCGGGTCAAATTTGATCCCACTCGTGGGAAAGGAGGTGCCCGATTACGTAGCAAGACTGCGAGAGGCTGGCTCGTATCTCATCGTCCTCGCGACGGTTGAGGAGCGGAAAGCCCTCGACCTTGTGTCCGATCTCGCCATTGTGAAGCTCGAGGCTAGCGATCCACGGCAAGTGTTCACAGCCTATCTCACTAAGAGACATGGATATCCGCAGGAACATGCCGAGCAGTGGGAGACGCACAATCGGATTGCTGACGTGTTGATCAGCACCTCCCCGGCGAGCGCTGTGTCTCTCGCCGAGGACGTTCACGAGTCGGGACATCGGGAGCCAGAGGACAGTGCAGTTGAGGAGGTCCTTGCCGCCTTCTGGAACTGGGAGAAGCAGTTAAAGGATTGGTTCAGCAGCACAGTTAAGCCGGAGGACGGTTACAAACGCGCACTGCTGCTCTCAGTTGCGGCGCTGGAAGGCGCACCTCCAGCGGAGGTCTTCGATGCAGCAGATCAGCTGTGCGAAGCCACCGGGACCCCATATCTTCCCGGACGTGGCCTGGTCGGCCCAGGCATTGCCCAGCATCTTGATGACGTCGGTGCTAGACGGGATGAGGAAGGATTGGTGCATTTCACTCGTCACCGATACGGCACTGCCGTTTTGGACCATGTGTGGAAGGATCGTCCGTTCTTCCAAAAACAGTTGGTGACATGGATCAGCGACCTTCCTGAGGCGCGTCCAGCCGAGGTCATCTTTGATCTCGCTGTGCGTTACGGTCAGCCCGAGCTGGTGCTGGATACCGTACAGAAATGGGCCGCTGACTCAGTGGATCGCTCTGCTCTGCTACTCACAGCTGCCGCCATGAGCGACAAGCTTGGGCCGGCGGTACGCGGCAAGATGTACGCTTGGGCGCGCCAGACCGGCCAGGAAGCTCTGCAACTGGTCGTAGCGGAAGTATGTGGCGGGCACATGGCTGACGAGTTTGACCGAGTCGCGCTGACCCGTCTGCGAAACCTTGTGCGATTCGGAACAGAGCGCGTCCGGGCTGCGGTCGTCACGGCGATGCTAAAGCTCGCTGGTCGCCCACGTCTGCGTGCCCGCGTGCTGTCGGAGATTGGTGAGTGGGTCGCAGGTGTAGAACCGGCCCGTACCACTGGCTTGCGGACCTTTGTAGCTTTGGCAGGAACTCGCCTTGATGACGGTCGACTGCTGCTTCTGCCCGCATCAACCAGAGATGAGACGTTAATCGATCTTATCGCCTCCGGCTGGCGGTTAAGCCTTCGTGACCCCGAAATCGCCAGCGAAGCTAAGAATGCGGTCGTTGTCTGGCTGGAGGATGCTATCCGCGGTACGGCGGATGCTGATGTCGTCCGGGCGGTACTGCTTGCGGCATGCCGGAGCAGTGTGGATACGGGTATGTTCGTCCGGCTTGTCTGGCACTGGGCATATTCGACTTCTCGTGACGACTTGGACCGTGAGGGTTTTTGCGTCGAACTATCACGACAGATCGGTCAGCGTGACCCGCTTACCCCTGGCATCACACCATTGAGCGAATATAGCCGTCAGGAGGTGCCGACGTGGGACATCGAGGATGGCTAACAAGACTCCTATACAGTTCGAGTCCGTATGATTTCACCCATGATTCTCGTGTGTTCAATTTTGTGTTGCCCAGCCTCTTCACCGCAGGGCTCGCCGCGCACGGGAAGGACTTGCCGTTTCGAGCCAGAATCGTCATTACCTGGCGTCTGCCGGTAGGAGCGGAAGTTTCTAGCGAGGCTCTTGTTGCAGCGGGCGATCTACTAGCGAAAGTAGCGGCAGAAACTACGCGATCGTTTTCTGTCTTACATCGGGAAGAAGCCGAGAGCGCACTCAACATGAAACTGCGCAGGATACGGATAGATCCTGCCCCCTCTAGCATACAAGTGACGTTGGCCGTTGAGCCGGAGGACGTGGAGTTTGCTCAGCAGCAACGGATGAGAGATTTGGAGGTCCTGCGGCAGCAGGCAGAGGTCGGACGCCTGTTGGTTCTGCGGGATACGGTACTCCGCGATGCTCCAACTGCCCGGCTGTGGTGGCTTGGCGCCGACCGGAATCGCCTGGCCGACCTGGCGAAGCACGCTGACGACATCGAACGAGCTGTTGCACTTGTAGCCCCTGTTGAAAAGGCGAATGTATCACGGCCAGATGAAGTGGTCATCACCAAGCTTGTCGATCAATTTTTGAGTGAGCTAGATACTGATTCCCGATGGCTGCTTCTTCAGCAGCTGGGCATGGTCTTCCGAAATTACGACCGAGGCGATCTCGCTACGCAACTTTCTGCGGCGACCCTTGATAGTGCGGTTTCTCTTAGGTCGGATAGCATCGAAGCGAACGGAACCTCGCCTATCAACGACCCGCCCTGATTTTCGCGTTACTCCGGTGTGGACGTGGCGTTGGCACAGGACTCCACGTCGCTGAGGGACGGTCTGGCCGAGTGATCACACGTTCCCGTGAAGGCCATCGGCTCCCACAGCGGCCCCAAGCGGACGGTTATGCTGCCGCGCGGCTTCCGTTCCTCGGGCCTGGCGGCCCTGCGGTACGGCTCCACTTGCCATCGGAGCACGAAGGCTGAGCACTGATATTGCTGGCGTGAATGCTGCCGTGCCCCCATGGTGCTGTACAGCATCCAGATACAGCAACACCACCTAGCCGGATCAGATGTCGCCAGTCTCCTACTACCGCTTGAGCAGGGCGAGCAAGCCACCACGTGGTAACCGGCTCCCGTTTGCAAGCAGGAAGTCAGGAGTTCGAATCTCCTAGGCTCCACTGCACTTCGGAGGCGAACGGGTAGGTGGTCCATGGCCACCCACCCGTTGCCCGTTTTCGTGGTTGCCTGCCGGGACCCCACCCCGATCGGTCCTCGCTCCGCTCGGGCTGTCTCGCCTGGGGCGCGCCTCCGGCCCGCAATGTCTTCGCGATGGGAGCGCTTCGCGCACGGGGGCTCAACCGTCGCTCCCAGTCGAGCCCAGCCTCGACCCCTGCAAGCCTTCGCTCCGCTCAGCCGTTTCTTCTCTTGACAGGCGCAGGCTACGCCTGCGTCTCAGTCAAGTCTGACGGCGCGTCACGCTACGACAAGCAAGATCCATTCTTTTTGTAGGTCCCGGGTTATGGGTGTATCCACGGGATCCACGACGGCGCCGCCCCCGCACGCAAGGGAGCCGCGCCGTCTCAGTGCCGCCTACACCTTCTGACTTGCCAGCACGGTGGCCCAGATCTCGGCGGCCTCGTCGCAGGACCACCGATGCGTCTCGTAGATCGTCTTGCCGCCGTCACCGCCGTATTCGGTCTTGCGGATGTAGGACTTGCCGCCCAGATGACGCAGCTCGTACACAGGTGAACGGCAATCGCACGACCAGGCCACCACCCGAGCATGGTCGTCGGCCCTCGACGGCTTGTGCCAGACCAGTTTCATGTGCCCCTCCTGAGCCTGGTTGACGTGCGGACTGATGCAGCCGGTGATGATCTCCACTAGGTCGCCTGCTTTCTACCGACTCCGGAACACTCGAAGCAGGTCACCTGCACACGCTCGACCCCCGTCCCGTCGAGCCAGCACAGCGCGCCGGCACGGCTCTTGCGCATCCACCGCCATCTCTTGGCCCGGCAGGCCCGGCACCTCTCGCTTGTCAGTTGATCGCTCCGAGTCATGGGACAAGGGTGTTCACCTGGGGCAAGGCAACCCATCCCGCGCCGGAATCCTCAGGTGGGATCAGCACTATCCCTTGACGGGATAACTCCGATCCGTGAGCGTTTAGTTACCGAGAGCCCAAGGGCGCAAGGAGAACCCGCACATGCCCGCAGACGGGGCCGAATCGGTCTTGTGCGCGCGGTTGCGACAATTCACGGACTTCGTCAAGCGCTATCGAGCCATGAAGCGATAGGCAGCGTTCCACCGCGGGCGAAGGTTCTGGGAGATGGTCCCTTCAAACGCCATCCCATCCCTTCCACCCGTACCAAGGACCAATAAGGTGCCTGTACTGGTCGTCCCAGTTGTCGGTCGGGAGCTGACCGCTGGGCAACCAGACGAATCCTCTCGACGCCATGAGCGGCCAGTCCGTTGCAAGGAACCGGGAGCCACCGGGGATGGCTTCACTAGCGCGCTCCGAGTGGTCTGATTGGGACATACCTCCGCCATACCGCGTCTCCGTATGGTCTCACCTCGACGGGGAAATCAACGGAGGGAACCATATGAAGATCATGCGTACCGCGGTCGTCGTCGGGGCCATGGGGGCCGTGGCCATGATGGGCGCGCCCGCGTCGGCGTCGGTGACTGCGTCCGCCTCGGCGTCCGCGCCGGCGGCGTCGGTGACCACGTCGGCAGCCAAGGCCCTCGTCGCGACCTGTTCGAAGGGGTCCTACAGGCTGAAGGTGACCGTCACCTACATCAACACGACATTTGGGCACCGCTTCAGCCGTGTCCACTGGACGGCCTCCGGAGGCCGCACCACGGTCAAGGTCAGCCTCGTCCAGGATCGGGGCGGCCGTCCGGACGCCGAGTTCCTGGCGACCGTGATCACGGGCAACTCCGGCAGCAGGGCGATCTCGGCGACCCGGCCGATGGCGCATCGGGTCTTCGTGAAGCTGGCCGGTAGGAAGGGTGTCACGAGCTGCGTCGGGCAGAGCGGCGTCATCTGATCCGGACCGCTCGGCGCCCGCCGTCGTCAGACGGCGCTGGCGTTCCTGCGTGGTGCTGTACGGCACCCGGATACAGCAACGTGCAAGGTCAACGCGATGGGGCGCTTTCGCGCACGGAGGCTCAGCCCGCTACTCCCAGTCGAGTCAAGCCTCGGCCCCTGTAGGCCTTCGCTCCGCTCAGCCGCCCTTCGTGGGGGGCGCAGGCTTCGCTTGCGCCCCCGGTGAGCTGGTCAGGTCTCGCGGCCGTCGTGCCGCCCAAGGAAAGATCCACTTTCATGTGTAGGTCCCCGGCTTGTGGGTGCATCCCCGGGCACCGGCAAGGGTGCGGCCCCTCCATCCAGGGGGACCGCGCCGTCCACCACCACCTACACCATCTGACCTTCCAGCACGGCGACCCAGATCTCGGTGGCCTTGTTGTAGGACCACCGATACGTCTCGTAGATCGTCTTGCCGCCGTCATCGCCGTACTCCGTCCGGCGGATGTAGGACTGGCCGCCCAGGCGACGCAGTCCGTACACGGGTTACCGGCAGTCGCACGACCAGTCCACCACCCGGGCACGGTCTTCGGCCCTCGCCGGCTGGCGCCAGACCAGCTGCATGCGCCCCTCCTGTGCCTCGCTGACATGTGGGCTGATGCAGTCCGTGATGATCTCCACTACATGGCCTGCCTTTCGCCGACTCCGGAACACTCGAAGCAGGTCACCTGCACACGCTCGACCGTCGTCCCGTCGAGCTGGCCCAGCGCGTCAGCGCGGCTCTGGTCTTCGCTCGATTCCGCGATCAGCTCCGAGGCGGCCCGTTGGCCGGTTGGGGGGCGGCCAGGTGCCGGATCGCGAGGGAGGGCGATTCCACGCGATCCGCCGTCAAGCGGGCTCGGGATCCGTAGGGGTCACCTGTCAAACGTTGCCGCCTGGTAAGTGGTTGGGAAAGAACGTATGCGGCAAGATAACTCAAGGATCAAGGCGGTTCGGAGCCGTTGCCAGCACCGGGAAAGGGCGCGCAACATGACTGACATCGAATCGGAAAAAGTGTACAGAATACGGAACGCTAAGTCCGGCACTTATATCGATATCACTGAGGACGGCGGCACAGTCCATGCCGTCGGAAATCCTTTGAATGACAGCGACACCCAGATGTGGCAGCTCAACCGGATCGGACCGGGGTGGACCCTGCGGAACGTCGGAACAGGTACATACCTCAGCACCAATCTTGAGCCGAGGAATGACGACGGCGCTCTTCTGCAGGAATCCCCGTTCGAGTGGCTTGTGTGGGAGGATGATGCGGTCACGCAGTCCTGCCGCTTGTGTGTCCCCCACTGCAAGAAAGATCTCGAAGTTACGAACCACGGGTCCTCCGGCCCGGGAACGCGGATAGCGGTGTGGGGAAGATGGGCGGGGCAGAGCCAAATGTGGTTCTTCGAAGAGTGTAAGTCATAGCGCCGATCACGCACCTTGACCGCCCTGGTCGTCCACGACCACAGCACGATCTGGGCCTGGCCGCTCGCTGTCTGGGGCACCTGGCCAAGCGGGCGCTGGTCCACAGCGGACGCGGTGAAGCCGTGTGCTGGAGCGGCGCGGGACGGCTCGACTTCGCTTCCCTGCCCATGGGCCGGGCCATCTAGTTGGGCTTCGCCCAGGCGCAAGCCGAGGACGAGCACCAGGACGCAGGCCGGGTACATCGGGTCCTCGTTCAGACGCGAGAAGTTCGGAGAGCGCCGAAACGCTCACTGCCGGGGTGCCGACCGTACGGTCGCGCCAGATACGGTTCCTGATCGTGGTCGACGATTCGACATGCCCGCGTAAGTTGCCCGTCCTTCGGACACCCTTGCCATGCCTTACCCTGAGCCCGCTCACCGTGGCTGACGCCGGGACCTACTACGACCTCATCGCGAAGAACCGTGAGCACCTGACTCGCAACGGTGACTATGAGGAGGTCAAGACCGCCACGCGCGAGTCTGTCACGGAGTACTTCATGAGCCCGCCTGACCGCACCATCAAGTACGGCGTGTGGGAGTGCGATCGGCTTGTCGGCAGAGTGGATCTCAACCCAGTGAATCCGCCCCGGTACTCAATCGGCTACTGGCTCGACGAAGCCGCGACCGGCCAGGGCTACATGACGGCCGCTTGCAGTGCGTTGATCGATTTTGCGCGCACCACCCTTGGCGCAACAGATGTCTTCGCCGGGGTAACGCATGGCAATTCAAAGAGCGTCGCTGTCCTTGAGCGCCTGAGGTTCAGCCCTGCTGCTGATTTCGAGCACTACACAAGATTCCGCCTCCCACTGAGCTGAGGCACATGTGGGCGGAAGGAATGCAGGACGCGCATGGCAACCTCCGTAGGCTGTACACGTGATCGCCACGCCATTCGTGGGCCATCCATCAGGCGAGGAGGGGGCAGCGCGGTGATCAGTGAAGAAGGTCTCCGGCTCGGTGTGCAGGCCGCGCGTCGACTGGTGGAGTTGGACTGCTGCGAGATCGAGGAAGGACTCTCCGAGGCGGAGCTGGCGCGGATTGAGAAGGAGTACGGATTCGCGTTCGCCGACGATCATCGGGCTTTCCTGACGGCAGGGCTGCCGGTGCGTCAGCCTTGGGAGGAGGGGCAGACGTGGAAGAACCCCTGGCCCGATTGGCGGAACGGTGATCCCGAGGCTCTGCGAAAGCACGTCGCCTGGCCGATCGACTGTCTCTTGCGGGATGTCGAGCACGGCCACTGGCGATCGAGTTGGGGCGAGCGGCCGAGTGATCTGTCGGAAGCCGTCGAAACGGCCCGGCTCCTGCTGGCGGGCGTCCCCAGAATGGTTCCGGTCCATGCACACCGGTTCCTACCGGCCGGCCGTGGAACGCACGGGCATCCCGTCCTGTCCATGTGGGGCTGGGACATTATCTACTACGGCACTGACTTGGCCGACTACATCACCCAAGAGTTCCAGGAGCCACGCCCCGAACGTGACGGGGAATGGCAGCCACACGCCACGGTCCCGTTCTGGCGAGACTACCTGTGAGCGCAGGCCGCCCGTACGTGGGAGTCGGATCAAGATCCGGGATATGCGCGGATGATGCCGTAGGCAGAAACCATGGCGAAGGCTGTAAGGCCAGCTCAGCGGCCCGTCGGGGTCTTAATTGCCGACGCGCTGTGAAACCGTCGGCGGTTGGCGCCTCGTCCTTATCACCCGGTCTGCGGCGAGTTGTCATAGGTGGTCGAGGGCGGGCGAACCCGTAGCTCGGGTGTGCTGGACGCCAGGCATGGGCCCCGTGCGAAGAGGCATGTCGAGGCGTGGTCGTGCGGGCCATCAGCGTGCTTTCGCGCATGGAGGCTCAGCCGCTACTCCCAGTTGAGCCAAGCCTCGACCCCTGTAGGCCTTCGCTCCGCTCAGCCCTTCTCGACAGGCACAGGCTGCTCCTATGCGCGCCGGTTACGTCCCGTCGGGTGGTTAACTCCGCTTCGGTTTCCCCATCCACTTGGGCTCCGCCGTCCAATAGCAGCGTCAGTTGATAGCTCACACGGATCTGGATCACCTGCATGCCACGGTACGGCGTCAACCAGCGGTCCTCCAGTTCGACCAGGTCTCTCGGCCGGTCCATGTAATGCCTCCGTGGCAGTCAACCGCATCGAGGGTTTGATCGCCTGGCTCTGACCCGGTTCCCCTTCGAGTAGGTCGATGGCAGACGGGTGATCGGGCGGGGACTCGTGGAGTGGATCACCACTCGCGCCATTGGTCGGTGATCTCCGAGCGCTCGATTCCTCGACGGGCAGCGAGTCCGTCGAGATCGATCCCAGCCTCGCTGAGCACGCCGTCGATGAACTCGCACAGCTCTTCTCTTTCGATCGTGTCGTAGTCGTGATCGTCATGGGCGCCGTCGACGTCGTTGAGCCCTTCGACCACCCGTTGGATCGCTGCGAAGACCTCTCCATCGGAAGGCGTGTCAAAGCCCCGTACCTCATGCTCGAAGGCTGTGAGGACGTGCTCGGTCGCCACTACCAAGGGCTCTGGATACAGCGCGGCGAAGTTCGAGTCCTCGACACTCCTAAGGCCGGCGGCACGCTCAGCGAGTTCCTCGGCGACGTGCTCGCGCCAGATGTCTGTTGGTCTTTTCGCCACTGCGTGATCGTATGACCAGACACTCGCCGGCCGACAGCCTGAGATGCGAAGGCAGTGACTGACAACCGCTTGCTCTGAACATCCCGCTCCAGCGGCCGCTGAGATCGCCACGAAGGCGGCAATGGGATCGGGAGAAGCACCAAGAGGACCGCGAGGGCGGTATTTGCGTACTCCAAGCACGACAAGAACGCTCATCGCGTTTGGGTGGGCACCGATGAGGTCATCGTAGGTTTCTCGAAGCATTTCGCCAGCAGCCTGGGCCTGGCAAACGAATCACGATGAACCTCAGCGAACAGACGTGCCCGTTGCGTGCCCGTCAGCCGTTCAGACGGTTCTCCAGGCCGCCGCCGACAACGCCGGGGCGGCCGTCGAGTACTCGTTGCAGGTTGAGTACCCGTTGCACAAAGAAGGCCCGCCGGCGCGACGATACTCGGCGGGCCTTCCCGTGCCCGGATCAGGCGCGAATGTGCTCGGCGGCCTTCGCCTGGAACGCCTCGGTGGAGGCGGTGGAGGCGGGCGATGAGCGGGCCGTGCTCACTCGGGACGGGTCCCGATGCGGTCAAGAGATACTCGGGCTGGCGGCACCAGTGAAGACCACATGGCCAACTTCGCCGCCTACTACATGGTCGAGGAACTGAAGTCTCGGCTGCTGTCCGCTTTCCCTGCACCACAGGCCCGAATACCTCTCAGGCCGCTGATCGTTTCAACACGAGCTGCGACCTGAACGAAAAGGTCCGCGCCGCCGTACAGAGCGCCGGTGGCAACGTCAGCGCAATCCACGGGCGGGTCGTGCTGGTCAAGCACCCGGACGGATCTCTTGAACTGTTGACGCTCTTCGTGGCCAACGGGAAACTGATCGACGCCACCGGCGAACCTATGCTGATCTTGACGACTTCCGCGCGAACAACGACCTGCTCAGCTCGGACGACGTCATTCTGGCACCGCGCAACATCACCGCCGTGGCGGGCGAGGGCGAGATCGTCACGGTGTGGGGTAAGGAGTAGCGCCGGCGCGCTCAGCTGCGGGCCGGTTACAGCACTCCCGCGTCCCGCGCTGTCCATACCGATGGGATTAGAGGGCGGTAGCCCAGTTCGTGACGGATGCGAGTCGTCGACATCACGCCGTGCCACGGATCCGGGGCATCCTTGTCGTAGGCTTCCTGCGGCACCGGCAGCCCCTGGAACAGGATGAGGTCGACCATGGTGACCGGGGCGTCGTCGGCGATGTTGTAGATACCGTGTGCCCCGGGCGCGTGCAGCAGCCGCCGCAGGCCTTGCGCCACATCAATGTGGTGGCCCATGTGCAGGCGCTGCATGGCGGGCCACTTCAGCACCCACTCCATCACATCGGCCAGATGCGGGTCCCCGTCGCCGTACACGAACGGCAACCGTCCGATGCGGAGGTCATCGAGGCCGTCCAACGCCATGAGCGCACGCTCGGCTTCCCGTTTGGACTCGGGGTAGGCGCCCCACAGTTGACCGCCCGGCATCGTCTCGTCGCTCTCGACCAGCGCCCTGCCCCGCCCCTTGCCGTACACGAGACCGGTGCTGACCTGTACGAACCGCCGTACGCCTGAAGCCACCGCGGCCCGGCCGAGCTCGATGGCCGCGTCCCTGTTGACCGCCCGCGCCTCCTCGTCCGGTACCCCGCGGAACGCGGCGGCGACGTTCACCACCGCGTCCACGCCGGCCGTCGCTTTGCCGAGCGCCTCCGTGTCACGTAGATCGCCGATCAGCACCTGGGCGCCGAGTTCCGCGAACCGCTCGCCGCGCGCCGCGTCCCGCACCAGGACCCGTACCTGGTCGTCGGGCGCCGCGCTCTGCAACAGCCGCGGCACGAACCGCCGCCCGACCTGGCCCGTCGCTCCTGTCACCAAAGTCAGCATGGCCGCCTCCTCGTTGTCGTAGCCACCTTTGAAGCGTGTGGGAAGGACGGGATCGGCGGGAGAGACGCGGTCATCCAGGGATCGGCGCTCCCTGGATACATG
Source organism: Nonomuraea sp. NPDC048892 (assembly GCF_040649735.1). Lineage (NCBI taxonomy): Bacteria > Bacillati > Actinomycetota > Actinomycetes > Streptosporangiales > Streptosporangiaceae > Nonomuraea > Nonomuraea sp. NPDC048892. The sequence continues at coordinate 567,444 of NZ_JBEZFZ010000001.1, forward strand.
GCCGGGAGCAGGGCATCCTCGAACAGTGGACCGTACCGAACTCGCCGACTTCCTGCGCCGGGCCCGCACCCGGCTGGCCCCCTCCGACGTGGGCCTGAACGCGGGTCCGCGGCGCCGTACCCCGGGCCTGCGCCGCGAGGAGGTGGCGCAGCTCACCGGGATGTCCACCGACTACTACACGCGGCTGGAACAGCGCCGCGGCTCCCACCCGTCGCGGCAGATGCTCACCGCTCTCGCCCGCGCCCTGCGGCTCACGGACGCGGAGCGCGACCACCTGTTCCACCTGGCGGGCCAGGAGCCGCCCCGGCCCGGCGACTCCTCGGACCACGTCCGCCCGGGGCTGCAGCTGATCCTGGACCGGCTGCACGACCTCCCTGCGTCGGTGCTGAGCGACTGGGGCCAGATGCTCGCACAGAACACCATGTCAGTGGCCCTGACCGGCGACCATGTAGGGACGAATCTGATCCGCCGCTGGTTCATGGTGCCGGGCGCACGGGACCTGGCCCCGCCCGAGAAACACGAGGAGCATGCCCGCGCACACGTAGCGACCCTGCGTGCGGTCACTGCGGCACGCCCTCACGACCCCGGCCCCGCCGCCCTCGTGGCCGAACTCCGCGCCGCGTCGAACGAGTTCGAGAAACTCTGGGAGTCGCATGACGTCGTGGTACGCCGCCCGTCGCCGAAGCGTTTCCTGCACCCCGTGGTCGGTGTCCTCGACCTCGACTGCGAGGTACTGGTCAGCGACGGCCACAGCCAGCAACTCATCGTGCACTCGGCGCGGCCGGGCACCGAGACATACCAGCGGCTCGAACTACTGCGGGTCGTCGGCCTCCAGAACCTGACCCCCAGCTCCTAGTAGGAGAGGTAAAGCGAGACCTGGCGACCACAGTGAGGAGGGTGTCTGCCACCGCAGGGCGGCACGCGACGGCCGCACATCACCGCTGACCTTGGACGACGTCACGGACCAGGGCAGTCGGTCTGCCCGAAGCGGAAGGTCGTCATGCTTTGCATGCTGGACTCCGTCGTCGGTCTGTACGTGGACGCTCTGCGAGGTCATGAGCAAGATCGATCAGATGAGGCAGGCGCAAGGTTCGGCCGCCGCTTCCAGGCAGCGGAACGTGTAAGGGCTCGGTCCAGTTGGCTGGAATCGCCGACGTGGCCGAGATGATGATCGACGAGCCCAACAGGCGTCTGTGGCGTGTGGTGGACGCCGCCTACGACCGGCTCACCTGCACCGAGTGCGGCAGCAGGCTGAGCCGGGGGCCGGCCGGCTGCACCGCCTGTGACCTGGCGAACGGGTTCCGGTACGTCGCCGTCGAGATCGACCGGCCCGGCGTTCCGCCAGGCAACGAGCACGCGCTACGGGTCAATGTGTCGGTGGTGCGCAGGCCGTCCGGAATTTCGTGGCGTGAGGTATTGGCACGGCGGCTCTTGCTCCCCTTCCTCCTCGACGGGCACCTGCCCACGATCAGGCAGGCCCAGGCAGTACGGGCTCTCCTCGATAAAGGGGGCACGGCTGAGGATTTAGCGGAGCATCTCAATCTTGTCTGGGGTAACGACGACCGCTAGCTATGGCCAGGCGTGCGGAAGCGACCAGATGGCAGTCGTGATCGCCGTGCCATTAAATCGCTGTGCCATTAGAGAGCAATTAACGGGAGTCAGTTTGCAAAATCCTCGCCGACCTAGCCCCTCCAGAAGTCAGCGGATGGGAGGCCGGCGGACGTATGATGGCGTGCCTGCAAGGGCGGTCAAGCTGAAGCTACGTGTCCAAGGCACTCCGTATTCTGGCGGCCAGGGCAGCGGTCTCCTCAGGGGTGCGCTCGATGACCCCGTTCTCCGACATGAGAGCGTGGTACTGCTGCTGCTCGTACGGCACCCCAGGCGGCAGGCCCGCGATGTGCCAGTGCAGGTGGGCGTTCCCCTGCTGGCTGCCCAAGGACAACAGATACGTCCGCTCGCACGGCACGCATGCCTCCACGGCCAGCGCGATTCGACGCACTACTCTCATCACCGCGACGAACTGATCCTCGGGAAGGTCTCGGACGACGTGCTCGACATGGGCCTTGGGCGCCACGAGGACGTACCCCGGCAGTACGAAAAAACGGGGCAGAAACGCGATGTGCTCCCCGTCGTCGTAGACGATTTCCTCCGGCTGGTCGGAAACTCCGTTGACCATCGCGCAGATGAAGCACGGTCTCGTCTGCGAACGACGGCTGTAGCTTTCCACGTCGAACGGCACCCGCTTGATCGAACCCGTCATCATCGCCCTTCCTGGGTGGAGCTCTCGGCCCGGACCACGCCATGGTCATCGTGCCATCGAGGCCGTACAAGGCAGCGGTCGATCGCGGACCGTCGCCACCGATCTGATCACCTCCACCAGTCCCGGTCAGGAAGCCTGAGCCACACATCAGGCTCGAATGAGATGGATCGGGCATCGGTCGGCCGCAGGCCCGCGCCGGCGAAGCAGTACGCCACCGCTTCGCCCTGGTAAAGGTAGGTGGCGAGGATCTCCTCCGCGGGTTCGTCGGCGGAGACGGCGCCCCCGCCCGGATGGGTGTCCCATCCTTCGGTGGAGCCGTCGCGGGCGACGACTCCCTGCTTGCCGCTCTTGGCGTTGGCGAACATTCCGTAGCAGACAGAGCCGACCGACAAACGCCGCACGACGCCGGGAACGTACGCGTTGTATCCCCATGGCTGGAAGACGACGCATCCCCCGGGCACGTCCGTGACGCCGATGAGGCCCAGGCTGTCGTCGAGATCCGCGAACGGATCGTCCATGACCTCCTCGATGTCGTCCTCGTCAGCCGGTACGGCTTCCAGCCGCCGCGCCACCTCGGCCGCGGTGATGCCACCCGCGCAGGCGAGGCTGAACCCGTCGTCCACCAAGTGGTCCAACGCGGCGATCAACTGCCGGGCGTCGACCACGGCGGCGGCCTCGTCGGCGGACAAACCGGCTTTCCCGGCCGGCAGCGTGAACAGATCAGGGGTCGGAGTGGCCAGACTGAGCCGTCCGGGCGACCAGCCGTTCATCATCGGCCGCCACGGGTCCGCCCCGGCCTCGACCAGGACGCGGGCGTTGTCCGGGCGGTTGTTGAAGACGGCGGCCCAGAGGGCGGTACGGCCCTCGTGCTCGGCATCGACATCGTCCACCCGCCGGGATAATTCCGCGACCACCTCGGGCGAACCCACTCCGGCGGCGGCGTGCAGCGGCCGTACGTGGAAGCTCACACCCGTGTTGGGATCGGCGCCCGCGTCGAGCCGGGCGCGGATCAGGCTCAGATCTTTCCAAGAATCCCACCCGATTCCGGACCATCCGGGCCCATCGGTGACGACCATGACCCCTCCTCGCAGGACGTCGGGGAGCTGTCTTCGAGGGCCGATCATGGCGTACGGGACCGACAGTTTCCGGGACGGGCAGGGCGTGAGCAGAGCGAAGGTTGGGCCAGTATTACCGCATGGACCTTCAGAAACTTCGCGAATCCATCACCCAGGCCTGGGCGACGGACGTGCTGCCCAGCCTCTCCGGTTTGGTGGAGATTCCCGCCGTGTCGCCCGCCTACGACGCCGCCTGGGAGGAGAACGGCCACCTGCGGACCGCCGTAGAGCACGTACGGAACTGGGTGGAGTCGCGCGGCCTGTCCGGCGCGCGGTGCGACGTCGTGCAGCTCGACGGCCGCGCGCCGCTCCTGCTCGTGGACGTGCCCGCGACGCCGGGCGCGGCGGCGACCGGGACCGTGCTGCTGTACGGGCACCTCGACAAGCAGCCGCCGCTCGGCGACTGGTCGGAGGGGCTGGGCCCGTGGCAGGCGGTGATCCGCGATGGCCGGCTCTACGGCCGCGGCGCCGCCGACGACGGGTACTCGGGTTACGCCGCCACGACCGCGCTGGAGGCCGTACGCGGGGCAGGTGGCGAACACGCCCGTGCCGTCATGCTGCTGGAGACCGGTGAGGAGTCCGGCAGCCCGGACCTGCCCGCGTACCTGGAGCATCTCGGCGACCGGCTCGGCGAGGTGTCGCTGGTGGTCTGCCTGGACGGCGGCGGCGGAGACTACGAACGGCTGTGGCTGACCTCCAGCCTGCGCGGCGCGGTGCAGGCGACCGTCACAGTGCGCGTCCTCGAGTCGGGCGTCCACTCAGGGCTCGCGAGCGGCATCGCGCCGAGCTCGTTCCGTGTCATGCGCCAGCTGCTCGATCGGGTGGAGGACCCGGAGACCGGCGAGGTCAAGGTGCCCGAGATGGTGGTGCCCATTCCGGACGAACGGCGCGCGGAGGCGGCGGAACTCGTCGCGCATCACCCGGAGGTCGCCGTGCCCCGGCTCCCACTGCTACCCGGAATGAGGCGCGTCTCCGACGACGACGTCGAACTCGTCCTCAACAACACCTGGCGGCCGACCCTGTCCCTGACCGGCGCCGCCGGACTCCCGGACCCCGCGGTGGCGGGCGCCGTGCTGCGACCCTGGACCTCCCTCCGGCTCAGCTTCCGCCTGCCTCCCTCGGCCGACGCCGAGGCGGCGCGCGCCGCACTGGAGAAGATCCTCACGACCGACGTGCCGTACGGGGCGCGGGTCGAGGTCGGCGACTTCATGGTCATGAACGGCTGGCACCTGCCGGCGACGGCCCCCTGGCTGGCCACGGCGTTGCAGCAGGTCGGTGATCGCGTGTTCGGCAAGCCGTGCCAGAACCTGGGCATCGGCGGCGGGATCCCGTTCATGGAGATGCTCGGCAGGCGGTACCCGCAGGCGCAGTTCGTCGTCACGGGGGCGCTCGGTGCGGACTCGAACGCGCACGTACCGGACGAATGGCTGAACATCCCGTTCGCCACACAGGTGACCGAAGCGGTCGCACACCTTCTCGACGCGCACGCACACGAGAACGGGCCTGCCTGACCCGACGGGATGGGTCATCACCGTTCTGACGACCATGCTGGATTACTACGGACTCCCGGCCGACGCGCCCGGCATGGCGACACGTCCCTCGGGGTCGCCGTACGACCGGGTGACTCATGTCGAGCGTGCCATGGCTGACACCATTGGTCATTCTCGCTTTCTGCCACACCTGGTGCTCCACGAACTGGAGGCATGGGTTCTGGTGGGTCATGAGGCGCTTGGCGAACTCACTGGCGACGACGCGCTCGCCCAGGCCGTGCGAGCCATGGTGACGCAGGCCAGAGGCGCCGAATTGGTCAACGACGGGGTCAGCACAGCGCCTTCCAAGCGTCTGCTTCGTCTATATCCGCGATATCGCAAGACCTCTGACGGCCCGCTCGTCATAGCCGAGATCGGCATCGACACCATCAGGAGCACCTGTCCGCACGCGGACGCCTGGTTCTCCGCGATGAACGCTGTGCTCACGAAAGAACTCTGACGTATCGGGGCCCAGGTGCCTGGGCGGGCCGGCCACGTTGCTGAGTGGGGTGGCCGGCCCGTTCAACGTCAGTTCTGGAGCCGCTTCTCGTGCCAGGTGTAGTAGATGTAGGTGCTGCCGGGCCCGGTCAGTGTGCCGTAGACCTGCCAGAAGCTGTCGGGTGGGAGTGAGAAGCGGAAGATCTTGTCTCCGGGCCGATCGTCCACGAACGTGCTCGGCACCGTGTTGGTCCAGCTCCGTACTTCGATGGTGAATCGCTCGTTGTCGGGGATGTCGAGGCAGATTTCGTACGTGTACGCCGACGGGCCGCCGATGTTGTAGGTGCGGCCGTCGATCGCGGGCCTTTCGACGTTGGTGGGGACGTAGCTGTTCACGACCCGGGTGTAGCCGCCTGCGGTGCAGTCGATGGGGGAAGTGGCCGCGGAGGCGGGGCCGTTGCCGGTGAGCGTGGCGCCGAGGACGCCGGCGGCGACGAGAATGGGGATGGTGCGCTTCATACCTCTCCTCATCCGTGCGGTGACGCTCCAACCAAGTAGTTGAAGGCGAAACTGATTCTGGCTTGGTCGCCGCTTTCGGACAAGGCCGGGAAAGATTTTGTGCAGTGGTGAGTAAAGTCGGTGCCTTCTGGGCTCTACCCGTCAAAAACGCTCTGCGATTGAGCAGGTGACGGGATGTTCGTGCCATTAGCATGCGCGGGGCAAGTGCTCCACGGTCCCATGCGTGTCTTGAGGCCGGCGTCGGAGCGGGATGATCAGCGAGTCCAAACTGGATCTTGTTCAGCTCGATCCGAGCGACCACATGGGGAAAATCCGGCTCCTGCTCGGTCTGCAGAACCTTGGTGGCTACCCGGGTGGACCAGGCCTGGCCGCGTTTTCCCAGGTCGAACTCCATATCGTGGGAATAACCGGCTGCTCCCCAGGCTTCGACGCCGATCAGTTCGGATTTCAGTGAGAGCCGGCCCGTCCACAACTCTTCCCAGTCGTCCGCAGGTGGCGGCCCGTCCCAACGCTCCAACCGGTTGTGGACGGCATTCAATTCGTTCGGACGCAGCACCGCCGGGTCCAGCAACGGATGCCGTGCGCGCGCCTCATGACGGAAGAACCCCGCCAGCAGCACCCCGCCGCACCCCAGCGAGCCCCAGGCCCAGGCGGGCCAGCCCTGGTCAGGGCCGAAGATGAGCGGCACGGTCACCGCGGCCATGGCCACGGTCAGGACGGCCACTCCGCCCGGATCGAGGCGCGCCCGCCCGTCCGTACGGGAGTCAGGCAGCAGCCGCGGACCGAGCACCAGCAGCAGCACCCCAATTGGGACGTTCAGCAACAATACGGGCCGCCAGGACAGGCCGAAGAGGTCGGCACCGACCACCAGCCCGCCGACGACCTGCCCCAGCGCGACCCCGAGGGCGAGCACCATGCTGTAGAGGCCGATCGCCCGGCGGCGGGCGGCCCCGTCCCAGTGCAGCTGGATGAGCGCGAAGATCTGCGGAGTGAGCAGCGCCGCCCCCACGCCCTGCCCGACCCGGGCGAGCACCATCGTGGCCGCGTCAGGGGCCAGCCCGCACAGCAGCGACGCGCAGGTGAACCAGCCCATCCCGAGCAGGAACGCCCGCCGCTGCCCGACGACGTCACCGATCCGCGCGCATGTGACGAAGAGCACGCCGGTGGTCAGCAGGTAGCCCGACACGATCAACTGGATCGCGGCGCCGCCGGCGTGCAGGTCGTCACGAATCGTCTGCGCCGCCACCGACACGATCGAGCTGTCCATGGTCGCCATGACCTCGCCGGTGAGCAGCAGGGCCAGCATCCGGCCCCGGCGGGCGGCCGTCGCCGATGTGGAGGCGAATGTAGTCATTCGCCCAGCATGGGGGTACGTACGCGCTCGGTCTTGAAGAAATATGCGGAACGGAATTGTCGGTGCCGGTACGTAGGGTCGTGGAGTGCGTACCGCGAAGAGGGTGATCGAAAACCCGCACGTCGTGATCAGGAGCGTTCGGTGCACGGACGACCGGGTCCGCTGGTCGGAGCCCGAATCATCGCATGCCGGCCCAGATCGTGCTGGTCCGGCGGGGCCGCTTCCAGGTGGAGTCCCGAGGGCGGCGCGTGACCGTGGAGCCCGCCACGGGTTACCTGCACCGAGCGGGGGAAGAGCTGCGTTTCGCCCATCCCGCGGGAGGCGACGTGTGCATTGCGGTCACCTTCGTCGACGACGAGCTGACGACTGGCCTCGATGCCGCCCCTTCTCTCGCGATCCACGTGGACGCCCGGCTCGAACTCGCCCACAGCCTGCTCCTGCGCGCCGCCCCCGAGGCGCGGACGTCGCCGCGGTTGAGGCGGTCCTCGACCTCTTACGGCTGTCCCTGCGCGGCCGGTTCCAGGCCACACCCGCGCCCGGCCGGGGAGACCTGGCGAACCGGGCCAAAGAGGCGATCCTCGCCGACGAGCCCGCCGGCACCGGCCTCGTCGCCCTGGCCCGCCTGCTGCGGACTTCGCCGTCCCATCTGAGCCGTACGTTCCGCCATCACGCGGGCATGCCGTTGAGCCGTTACCGCAATCGCGTACGCGTCAGCCGGGCACTGACCTCCCTGAACAGGGCGAAACCGACCTGGCCGCGCTCGCGGTCAGGCTCGGCTTCAACGACCAGGCCCACCTGACCCGCGTCATGCGCGACGAACTGGGACACACCCCCGGCCGCGTCCGCACCCTCCTCGCGCGGCAGGGCTATCCGTTGGACGGGAGGGTCGTCGTGGGAGTGTCGGTCGGCGGCTGAGCCGCACCTTCGCCGCGAAGGGTGACGAGGGACGGGTGAGCGCCGACGTTGTGGTGGATGACCAGCGTGGCCTGCGTCGTGCCACCCTCGGCCGGCGCACTGAAGCTCACGCCGAACGAGCAGGACACGCCGGCGGCCAGATTCTTGCGCTCGCAGGTGGCGTCGTGGCTGAAGTACGCCTTGCCGTCGCCCTTGATCTCCATGTAGGTGACCTTCAGCGTGGCGTCGCCGACGCTTTCGATGTGCACCTCGCTGTCGCAGCCGCCCTCGGCGGTGCAGGTGATCTCACCCGGGGTGACCTCCACGCCCGCCTTGCCGCCGGGCACCTGGATGATTTGCTTGTCGCCTCCGCCACGGGGGCGCTCCTCAGCGGTCCCCTTGTCGGTGCCGCAGATGAAATCGGGGCAGATCGGCGCGCGCGACGTGATGAGCGCCGCGGTGATGACCGCCCCCGCCCCGATGAGAGCGACCGCGATACCCGCTCCCTTACCAGACACGAACTCCTCCGATGTCCCTTATGAGGGCCGAAAAGCGTAAATGATCGGCGGAAGAGCCGAGCCGCCGTCAGAACCGGATTCCTTCACAAAAGGGAGAAACCGGCGTATCCGCGCGCGGCCGTCCCCGCGACGGCCGTCCTGCCATGCGAAATCGGGCTCCGGCGCCCAGCCATCGAGAGCCCCGGCCCGAACCCGCACATGTCAACGATAAACACTTCGCGGTTGCAATTCACATAAATAATTCTTGGCGCACGCTGTTCCGGCCGGCATCGGGCTGAGGGCGCGGGTGCTCTCGACGCCCGCGAACCCGTCAGACGGCGGCGGGCGGCGCCGGCTGCGCTTCCTGGACCGCGGGGGTGAACCAGGTTCGTGCCGGAGGAAGCAGGAGCAGAGTCGCGATGAGCGCGGACCAGGGGGCGGTGATGATCCAGTCAAGGGTGCCCTCGATCAGGAAGTAGACGAGGTCGAACAAGGGGATCGCGAGCTGGACGGCGATGGTGACGAGCCGGACTCGGGGGTGCCGGGTGCGCCACCGGTTCGCCAGCAGACCGGTCGCGAGTGACAGGGCGTAGGAGGGGGCGTAGAGCAGGTGCTCAAGGTTCTCGTCGAAGCCGGCGGCCAGCGCCAGGATGAGCATGACGACGCTGATCAGGGCGATCGTCGCCTGGAGCCAGATCAGGTTCCGGGCGAACTTCAAGGACAGGGGCATGTCGGGAGGGCCACCTTCGGTTTTCGGGGGGTACGGCGGAGCCTGTCGTGAACGGCTCCGCCGTACCTATGGTTTCACCTCCACCACCTGTCGCTGTAATGGCGAGTGACGCGTTCGCGGAATGGGACGAATATCCCTTTAAAGGGTCCTATTAACCGACGAGGGCTTGGGTGATCTGGCGGGTGGTTTGGGTGGCGATTCTGGGGTTGGTGGCGGCGTAGGTGGTGTAGGCGTTCAGGCCGGTGGCGAGGGCCCAGCCGCGGCCCCTGGTCCAGGTGGCGTCGTCGAGGTCGAGGGTGGTGCGGAAGGCGGCTCGGCTGATGGGTGACATCAGGGTGAAGGCGATCATGAGGTCGCAGGCCGGATCGCCGATGCCGAGGCCGCCGAAGTCGATGACCGCGCCGAGACGGCCGTCGATGGTCAGCAGGTTGCCGGTGTGGAAGTCGCCGTGGAACCAGACCGGGCGTCGATCCCATTCTGGGGCGTTCAGGGCTTCGTTCCACAGGGCCGTCATGGCGGTGGGGTCGAATATGTCGCTGACCGCTGTGATGGCGGCCCGGGTGGCACGGTCTCTGGCGGCCAGCGGCTGGGTGGTGAGGTCCGCGTGGGGTTCCCTGGCGTATTCGGGGCCGAAGCGCTGCAGGGCGGTGAGGAATTCCGCCAACTGGACGGCGGCCGTGGACGAGTCGGCCAGGGCCTCGACCGTGGCCACCTCGCCCTCCAGCCAGCGGGACACCGCCCACCGCCACGGATAGCCGAAGTCGGGCTCACCCACTCCTACCGGTACGGGGATGGCCAGGGGAAGGTGCGGGGCCAGGCGGGGTAGCCACTCGAACTCCTTCTGGGCCTGGCGGATGGCGCCGCCGTGGCGGGGCAGCCGGACGGACAGCTGCTCGCCCAGCCGGTAGATCACATGGTCCGAGCCGGCCGGATCGAGCAGTTCGAGAGGCAATGCGGCCCACTGCGGGAACTGCGTGTCGACCAGCTTTCTGACCAGTGCGGCAGTGATCGTGGGGCGGTCGTTCGCGGTTCTCGCGGTCGCCAAGAGCAACTCCTGCGATCGGCCCGCGCCATACGAGCGGGCGGTTGGAGCATCACCGTGCATGAACCGCGGCTGTTCTGTCGATCGAATTTCCCCCTGGCGTACTGGCCGCCTCAATGAGGTCGTCAGCCGGTATTGGTCGCCGCCGTCGCGTGACAACTGTCATGTCGTCCTCATGACTGCGACGTCTACGCCGTTACGCGCTTCTGCACGAAGATGGAACCATGACGAGCGGCAAGAAATCCTTCAATGGGAAGGTCGGCATCTGGCCGGGCATCGCGATGGGGATGGCCCTGGGTGTCGCGTTGGACAACTTCATCCTCGGCACGTCGATGGCCGTGTGCCTCGGAATCGCCCTCTCGTACGCGCTCGCGACGAACGAGAAGGCCGAAGGAGAAGACGAGTAGAAACCGCCCCGGTCGCATGCCGGCCCGTTCCGAGGCCGGTCGGTTGGTGATGAGTTTTGGGCGCGTGAGGAGTCTCCTTTTCGAGTGCGGAGTGATTCGAAAGGAGCGGTTTCGTGGACATGCACAGCGTCGTGTGCGTACGTGATCGGGCGGTGTCGCTGAAGTGGTACGAGGTGTTCTTCGGGCGGCCGGCGGACGAGGTCATCGGCGAGGAGTACCTGTGGCAGGTGGGTGAGAACGCGTACCTGGTCATCGACGATCGGGACGTCCGGGCCGCACGCGTCGGCGGCACCATGATCACGTTCGGGGTCACCGACCTCGATGACTTCCTGGCCCGGCTGGCCGCGCACGGTATCGAGCACGAGCCTGTGGAGACCTACTCCAACGGGGTGCGGCACGTCGAAGTTCTCGATCCGGACGGCAACAGCATGTCGCTCGCGGGGATCCCCCAGGCCACTGAAGAACCATCAGGAGGGTGACTCGATGCGGTCGATGAGCTGCTCGCTCCACGCGCGGATGGTCGTGGCCTGCTCAGGGGTGAGTGAGTCGAGGAAGTAGCGGCGGATGTTGCCGGCGTGCCCGCGTACGGCGTCCTGGATGAGGCGGCGTCCCTGGGCGGTCAGGCCGATCCGGGTGCGGCGGCCGCTGGGACCGCCCTCGGTGCGCGCCACGAAGCCGCGGTTCTCCATGCGGGTGAGCTGGTGGGAGACGCGGCTCTTCTCCCATTCGAGGGAATCGACGAGTTCGCCGACGCGCATCTCCCCGCCTGACGCCCGCGACAGCGTCACCAGCACGCTGAACTCCGCCTTCGAGATGCCGTGGTCGCGCTGCAGGCCGCGGTCGAGTTCGCGGACGAGCAGGCGCTGGGCGCGCATCCAGGTGTCCCAGAGGTTCCACTCGTCGGGTTCCAGCGTCTCCGGCATGGCGGAATCGTACCTGGTGAGCTGCAGTTGACGCGACAACTTCGTCCTCCTAGAGTTGATGCATCAACTTCAAGGGGAGGAACGCGCATGGCCGTGAGGACATTGGTGCGTGGTGGCATGGTGGTCAGCGTGGATCCGGAGGTGGGGGATCTGCCGCGGGGGGACGTGCTCATCGAGGACGGGCGGATCGCCGCGGTCGGTGCGACCGTGGACGCGGCCGGCGCCGAGGTGGTGGACGCCACGGGCAAGATCGTGATGCCGGGGTTCGTGGACACCCACCGGCACACCTGGCAGACCGCGTTCCGTGGCATCGGCGCGGACTGGACGTTCGACCAGTACCGCGTCGCCGTGCACGGCACACTCAAGCCCCACTACCGTCCTGAGGACGTCTACCTGGGCAACCTGCTCGGCCGGATCGAGGCGCTGAGCTCGGGTGTCACGACCATGCTCGACTGGTTTCACTGCTCCGACCGTCCCGAGAACGCCGACGCCGCGATCCAGGCGCTGCGCGAGGCGCCCGGCCGCTCGGTGTTCTGCTACGGCGCCATCGGGCCGGACATCACGCCGGAGATCACGCGCGTACGGGCACAGCTGCCGGACGACGGCATGGCGCTGGGCCTGCGCGGGCCGCAGCTCAGCACCATGGACGACACCGCCGCCGACGTCGCCCTGGCGCGCGAGCTCGGGCTGCGGGTGAGCGTGCACGTGCACGGCGCCACCGGCTGGCCCAGCGGCCGCCGTCCGGTCGCCGGCATGCGTGATCGAGGGCTGCTCGACGACCGTACGACCTTCGTGCACGCCAACGGCCTGTCCGACGACCAGGTGGCGATGCTGGCCGACGCGGGCTGTTCGGTGTCGATCAGCCCGGACGTCGAGCTGAAGATGGGCCTCGGCTGGCCGGAGACCGGACGCATGCTGGCCGCCGGGATCCGCCCGTCGTTGTCGATCGACGACTGCCCGTCCGTGGGGGGTGACATGTTCTCCACCATGCGTACGGCCTTCTCCGTGCAGCGCGGCCTGGTGACAGGGGGTGGTCTTACGGCGCGGGACGTCCTCGGGTTCGCCACGGTGGAGGGCGCGCGGGCGTGCGGGCTCGATGCGAGGACCGGCAGCATCACCGTCGGCAAGGATGCCGATTTGGTCCTCCTCGACGCCGAGGACCCGTCGATCTTTCCTGTCGGCAACCCCGTGGGCACCATCGTCGCCGCCGGTCATCCGGGGCTGGTGGACAGTGTCTTCGTCGCGGGCAAGGCGGTCAAGCGGGGTGGGCGGTTGCTCGGCGTGGATCTGCCGGCGCTGCGCGGCCGGCTCCTGGAGTCGCGTGAACGCATCGCGGCGGCGGCCGGCATCCCGATCGGCGGATCATGGGTGCCCGAGGCACGGTGAGCGGCCGGCCGACGCATCGGGGGGTCTGTCGCGGTGGTCCTCGGGCAGGCAGGCCTCGGGCAGGTGGGCTCCGGCCACCCGCCCGGGCTCGAAGGACCGCTCAGTTGTACGGGTTGTCGTAGGTGAGGGACTTGGTCCGGCTGTTGTACGTCTGGCCGGGGTAGAACCAGCCGCCCTGCACGTACACGGTGATGTTGGCGATGGTGGAGGGGTGGGTGTACTCACCGTCGTGGTGGTACAGCGACAACTGGCAGCCAGCCGGAGCTGGCGAGGTGCTCGTCTGGCCCGGATAGAACGTGCTGCTGCCGTTGACGGAGACGTACAGGTTCGGCCTGGGGTAGGACCCGCTGCCCCAGCACAGCCGGAGCGAATACCTGAACTTCGTGTTCCCGTCGTCGAACGCGACCGTGCCTGTCACCTGGGCGAGCATGAGGGGCGGACCGGCGTTCGAGGTCACCGTGATGGAAACGGGCAGGTCCGCGCCGTAGGTGGCGTGGGCGGGGGTGACGGGCATCAGGATCGCCACGAGGGTGGCGATGACGATGGCGGCGGAGCCGGCCGCACGACGTGCTGGCGAACGTGTCAATTCCAACCTCATCTCGTCAATGATGTCGGTGAAGCCCGCCCGGAGAGTACGGTCGGGACCCCAGGCCGTCCAGAGATCCGGTCGCGGGCGGCTGATTCGGCCCGGCGCTAAGGGCTGCGAGGGAGCCTGGGCGGACGGGGCGAGGTGTGCTCACCAGGCCGGGAATCGGGCCCGCGCGGCCGTATTGCCCGCGTAAAGGTTGAAAGTTTCATCGACGCGCCCCCGGGGACGACACGGCACACGGGGCCGAGGGGCAGGGCTTAGGGTCGGCGGATGGTGAAGATCCTGATCACGGGGATGTCGGGCACCGGCAAGTCCACGGTGTCGGAGCTGCTGGCGGCCAGGGGGCATCGCGCCGTCGACACGGATACCGACCAGTGGAGCCGCTGGGAGACCCTGCCCGACGGGACGGCCGACTGGGTGTGGCGGGAGCCGGCCATCAGTGAACTGCTCGCCGGCCACCGTGACGGTGCTCTCTTCGTGGTGGGCTGCAAATCCAACCAAGGACGGTTCTATCCGCAGTTCGACCAGGTCGTCCTGCTCAGCGCCCCCGCTGAGATCATGCTGGCCCGCATCGCGACCAGGACCAACAACCCCTTCGGCAAGCGTCCTGCGGAACGTGCGGCCATTCTGCGGGATCTGGCCGACGTGCAGCCGCTGCTCAGAGCGACGTGCACGGTTGAGATCGACACATCCGCGCCGATCGACGAGGTCGTGGGGCAGCTTGAAGGGCTGGCGGGCGGTCCCGAGGCTCCAGCCGGTACGGCAGGACGGTGAGCGCCGTCGTAGGCTGCCGACACGGGACAGAACGGACAGGAGGCTGACGTGGCTCGGACGACGGTGGCCAAGACCCCAATCCAGACGACTGCCCAAGCTCAGGCGACGGTGGCTGAGCTGATGGCCGAGCTGGCCGGGCTCGAAGACCCCCGGGCGCGTGAGGTGAACGAGCGGCACGGCGACGACCACGGCGTCAACCTCGGCAAACTCCGCGCCGTCGCCAAACGCCTGAAGACGCAGCACGACCTCGCCCTCCTGCTCTGGGCGACCGACGACACCGCGGCCCGGCTGCTCGCGCTGCTCATCTGCCGCCCGAAGGCGTTCTCGCAGGCCGAGCTGGACACCATGATCCGCCAGACACGCGCGCCCAAGGTGCACGACTGGCTCGTCAACTACGTGGTGAAGAAGAGCCCGCACGCCGAGGAGCTGCGTCGAGCCTGGTTCGCCGATCCCGATCCGGTGGTCGCGAGTGCCGGCTGGGCGCTGACCACCGAACGGGTGGCGAAGAAGCCGGAAGGTCTCGACCTGCCCGCGCTGCTCGACGTCATCGAGGCGGAGATGCGAGACGCCCCGGATCGCCTGCAGTGGGCGATGAACCACTGTCTGGCCCAGATCGGCATCGACCACGCCCAGCACCGCGCCCGTGCCATCGACATCGGCGAGCGCCTGGAGGTGCTCAAGGACTATCCGACGTCCCCGGGGTGCACGTCTCCGTTCGCGCCGATCTGGATCGACGAGATCGTCCGCAGGCGGCAGGGCGAATAGACCGGATCACGCGTCCCAGGTGACGGGGAGGCTCTTGAGCCCGTGGATGTCGGCGGTCTCGGGACGTAGCGGAATCTCTTCCGCGGGTACGGCCAGCCGCAGGCCGGGGAGGCGGTTGAGCAGCGCGGGGAAGGCGACCCGCATCTCGACGCGGGCCAGCTGCTGGCCCAGGCACTGGTGGATGCCGTGGCCGAAGGCCAGGTGGCCGCCGTCCTGCCGGCCGAGGTCGAGCACGTGCGGGTCGGTGAAGCGCTCGGGGTCGCGGTTGGCGGTGCTGTACGACAGCAGAAGCGTCGTACCGGCCTTGATGCTCTGCCCGCCCAGCTCGACGTCCTCCAAAGTCACCCTGGTGAACATCTTGGCCACGCTCAGATAGCGCAGCAGCTCCTCCACGGCCGGCTCGGTGAGCGTGGGATCGGCGCGCAGCGCGGCCAGCTGCTCCGGGTTGCGCAGCAGCGCGAAGGTGCCCAGGGCCAGCATGTTCGCGGTGGTGTCGAAGCCGGCCGACAGCAGGATCAGCGCCATCCCGCGCAGCTCCTCGTCGGTGAGGTCGCTGTCGAGCAGGTCGCTGAGCACGTCGTCGGTGGGGTTGGCGCGCTTGGCGGCGACCAGTTCGGCGAGGTACTCCTGGGTGGCGAGGTAGGCCGCGTACAGCTCCTCGTCGGCCGCCTCCCCGCCGAGGAACTTGTCGATGTGCTCCTGGAAGGAGCCTCTGTCCTCGTACGGGACTCCGAGCAGCTCGCAGATGACGACGGCGGGGATGGGCTTGGCGAACGCGGTGACCAGGTCCGCCGGCGGCCCGGCCTGCTCCATCGCGTCCAGGTGCGCGGCGGTGACCTGCTCGACCCGCTCGGTGAGCAGCCGCATCCGCCGCACGGTGAACTTGCCCACCAGCGGTTTGCGGTAGCGGCTGTGCTGGGGTTCGTCCATCAGCAGGAACTCGCCGGGCGGCGCAGGAGGGACCTCGATGTCGCCGTAGTCGATCAGCGGGTGGTGGCGCATGAGCTCCTTGCGCGAGCTGAACCGGGGGTCGGCCAGCACCGATCGGACCAGGTCGTAGCCGGTGACCAGCCAGCCCTCGTGCCCGCCGGGGAAGGGGTAGCGGCTGATCGGGCCGTGCTCGCGGGCCTGGAGCAGCTCCTTGGGCGGGTCGAAGGGGCAGCCGGACGGCCGCGCGGCCGGCAGCGCCGACGCGGTGTGGACGGTTTCGCTCATGGCCGTGCCTGCTTTCGCGATAGTACGTGTTCGGCTCAGCATGAAAGCTACGTTGCATTCGGAATGAGGTCAATCGGCGACAGGGAGTTTGCCCAGCTAAAGGCCGATAAATTGATGCAATGACCCTGTCCGTGAACGCAATGCCGCGTTGCAATGACTGGCGGCGAAGGCAATACTGACGGCATGCCAGGAGGACGGTTGACCCAGCGCGAACGCCAGCACATCGCCGCCGGACTCGCCGGCGGGCTCTCCTACGCCGAGATCGCCCGGCGGCTCGACCGGCCGACGTCGACGGTCAGCCGCGAGATCGCCCGCAACGGCGGCCCCGGCGACTACCGGCCCCAGCAGGCGCACCAGGCGACGGTCCGGCGGGCCAGGCGGGGCACGCCGGCGCCGCCGCGCGCGGACGAATCGCCGGACAGCGTCGTGGAGGCGGAGATCCTGGAGCTCGCGGTCAAGACGGGGCTGCCGAAGCTGACGGCGCGCGTCCACTTCGACCTGCTGCTGTCCGAGGACGGCAGACGCACCGCGGCCGAGCTGACCACCCGGCTGAAGGTCAGCCCCGCGTCCGTCTCCGTGGCCGTCAACTTCCTGGTCGAGCAGGGGTACGTCCGGCGCGAGCGCGACCCGCGACGGCGCCGCGACATCTACGTGGTCGACGACGACACCTGGTACCACTCGGTCATGATCAGTGCCCGGCAGACACTGGATACGGTGCGGGCCGCGCTGGCGGCGAAGGAGACGTTCGACCCCGACAGCCCGGTGGGGCAGCGGCTGGCCAAGGGCGGGGCGTTCCTGGAAAGGGTCTGCCTGGACATCATGGAGTCGGCCGAACGCTCACGCCACCTCCTCGCCTGACGTTCAGCTGAGAGCGGGACTCGAAGGAGCAGCGGGCCGGGCGTAATGCGCGGCGACCGCGGTGAACGCCTCCTTGGGCTCCCACGGCAGGCCGGGATAGGTGACGCCGGTGCGGCCCGGTTCGTAGACCTTGACGATGCCGGGGCTGGCGAGGTCGAGGTCGTCACGGGGGTCGCCGTCGGGGCGGTGCGGGTAGTTGTAGAGGGCGAAGAGGTACAGGAAAGCGCTGTCGACGCCCTCCTCGTCGAAGATGTCGAGCAGTTCGGTCAGGTACGCGGCTTGTCCGGCCTCGTCGCGCTCGTACGCGCCGTCGATGCGGGTGCGGCCGGTGACCTCGTCGTGGCGGGCGATCTCCATGCTGCGCGGGGCGACGTCGGCCGCCCCACGCCAGGTCGCGCAGGCGAAGCCGGTGATCGCGACGGGCTTCTGCCGCGCGGTGACGATGGCGCGTACGCCGTCGCGGAACCGGTCGGCGACCTCGGCGGAGCGGATGAGTTCGAGCGTGACGAAGTCGAACAGGTCCCAGTCGACCTGTTCGAACTGGATGGCGGCGTACGTCACCTTCCCGTGGAAGCGCTCACGTACGGAAGGCACGACCTCGCGGAAAAAGGCGTTGAGCCGGCTGCTCACGGTGGCGAGCCGTTCCGGCCTGCCGTCCGGGTCGGCCAGCAGGTGGCCGAGCCGCTCGGCGATGGTGTCGCCTTCGACGAACCCGCGGTTCATGATGCTCAGCTCGACGCCGGCCACGAACACGACCTCCGCCCCCTCGGCCCTGAGTCGCTCGGCCCGCTCCGCGCAGTCGGCGAACAACGTGCGGATCTCGCCGAGAGTCAGCTCCAGCGGGTACGGCGAGAACCAGACCTCCAGCCCGAGCCGGGCGGCGTGACGCGCGGCGATCTCCAGCCGGTCGGGGTCGCCGCCGACGAGGTGGACCGCGTCGCAGTGCAGGTCGTCGCGGATGATGGTCAGCTCCCGCAGGACCACGTCGGGGTCGAAGGGCTCGCGGGAGCTGGGGTGGCCGGGAAGGCCGATGAAGCCGGTGTCGTAGGCGATGCCTCTGGCTCGCATGGGGTGGGTCCTTTCGTACGGATGATGGCGGATCGACCGTACCGCAAAAAGATGCGTGCGCGCAAAATTGCGTGTACGTAAATTTGCGCGGGAGTAGGCGATCCTGGGAGGGTGGAGGGGTGACTACACGCCGTCCGGGTCTGCGGGAGCGGAAGAAGCAGGCCACGAGGGAGGCGCTGCGGGTCGCCGCCCTGCGGCTCGCCCTGGAGCAGGGGCCGGAGAACGTCCGCGTGGACGACATCGCCGACGCCGCCGGCGTGTCCCCGAGGACGTACAACAACTACTTCTCCAGCCGTGAGCAGGCGATCGTCGCAGCCGTCACCGCGGACAGGGAGTCGCGCATCGCCGCGGCCGTGACCGCCCGGCCGGCCGGCGTCAGCCTGTCCGAGGCCGTGATCGACGCCGTCGTCGAGCAGTTCACGGATCCGGGCGACGAGGCGCGGGACGCGCTGCTGATGATCACAACCAGCCCCGCACTGCGCGAGACCTACGCCGAGACCGCCGGGTCGCTGGCCGGGCCGCTCGCGGAGGCGCTGGTCGAGCGCACGGGCGGCATGGACCGGCTCGCCGCCGAGGTGCTGGCCGCCTGCGTCGGCACGGCGGCCAAGCTAGCGCTCCAATCGTGGCTGTCGTCGGTCGGGGCGTCGTTCGGAGCGTCGGCGGGCGGGCTGGAGAGCGCGTCGGCCGGCGGGCTGGTGGTGGTGCCGTCCGGCTCGCTGCCCGACTTGATGCGGGCCGCCTTGTCGTCGCTCGCCCCGGCACTCGACGCCGCCGCCCCGGCGAGTCCGGTCCTTGAACAGAGCGAAGGTGATCGGGAATGAACAGGATCGAGCCGCTGGTGCTCGCCGGGGTCCTTCTGCTGGTGGCGGCGGGGTGTGGCGGTCAGGAGCCTGTGAGCGTACGGGCGACGCCCGCCGCGACGCGCCCCGGCGAGCCGACCACCTCTGCGCCGACCACCTCCGCACCGCCCGCCGATGTCGGGCTGCGCAAAAGTGACATTCGCTGGAACGGCGAAGGCGATCCGTACAACGCCATGGCCGAGCTGGACGACGGCCGGCGGGTGGCCATGCACTATCGACGTGGCAAGGGCCTCTATGAGCAGCACTCCAGCGGCCCGACCGGCACCTGGACGCGGCCGCGCCTGATCTACGGCACGAAGACCGAGGCGTGCCAGGGCATCGAGCTCCGGGCCTTCGGAAAGACCGTCGCGGCCATCGCGGACTTCGGCGACTACTGCTCGGACGGCGAGCCGCCGATGGAGTCGATCGCCGCCGTGGGCGTGAGGGACCTGCGCACGTGGGCGCACCATCTCACGCGGAGCTTCGACGGCTGGGAACGGATCTCGGCGGGCGACGGCGGGAACCAGATCACCTTCAAACGCGGATCGTCCGTGTTGCGGTGGAGCAGGACCGGCGGGTTCACGAAGTGAGCGCGAAGGCGGCCGTCCGCAGGTCAAGCGAAGTGAGCGCGAAGGCGGCCGTCCGCAGGACAGGCGGAGCGAGCGTGAAGGCGGCCGTCCGTAAGGCGGGCGAAGGATCGCGGCTCAGCCGGCGGGCGGTGCTGCTGGCCGCCGGAGGCGTGCTCGCGGGCTGCTCCTCCCCGCGCTCCGCCGCCGGTGTGACCGACATACGCCTGGCCACCGGACCGGCGGGCGCGGTGTACCGGCGCATCGGCGGGGCGCTGGCCGCGCACATCTCCGAGCAGGTGCCCGGCGCCACGGTGGTCACCGTACCGAGCGGGGCGTCCACCGACAACATCCAGATGTTACGGGCGGGCGAGGTGCACCTGGGCCTGACCAGCCTCGACGCCCTCATCACGGCCGACGGCAGCGCGCCGCGCGGGCTCTCGGCGATCTGCCGCCTGTACGACAGCCACCTGCACCTGGTGGTCATGGCCGGATCGAAGATCGAGAAGTTTCGTGACCTTCAGGGCAAGCGCATCTCTCTCGGCGCCCGCGACTCGGGCACGGAGTTCACCTCGCTGCGGCTGCTGCGGCTCGGCCGGGTGGAGACAGAGAGCCGCAACCTCAGTCAGGCCGAGTCGGCGGCAGCGCTGCGCGACGGCGCGATCGACGCGATGTTCTCCCTGACCGGCGTCCCGACACCGGCCATCACGGAGCTGGCGCAGCAGCACGCGATCCGGCTGATCCCGATGGACGCGCAGGCTGACGGGCTGTTCACGGCGTTCCCCGGCCCGTACGCGCCCGCCATGATCCCGGCGACCGCCTACACGGGTGTCCCTGCCACCCGTACCGTGGCGGTGCCGAACGTGCTGCTCGCCCGTGACGACCTGCCCGCCGACCTGGTGTACGCCATCACCGACACCATCTTCACGCACACCCGCACGATCACCTCGGCCAGCCGCGACGAGGCCGAGGCCGTTCCGGAGGCGTGGCAGATCAACGTGCGCACCGGGATCGCCACCGCCTCGGCCCCGCTGCATCCTGGCGCGGCCGCCTGGTTCAGAGAACGCAAACGCTGACCGTTCAGTGTTGAACGCAAACGCTGACCGTCACCGTTGAACGCGAACGCTGAGGTCAGCTCGGCGCGAGCCACCAGCCACCAGCCTCAGTCCGTTTCGGTCACGACCGGCAGCGCGACGACCGCCGCGAACCCGTGCCCGTCCCCGCCGGGCCGAGGCAGGCCGTCCTCCAGCCGCAGCTCACCCCCGGCAGCCCCCACCAGATCGGCACAGATCGCCAGCCCCAGCCCGGTCCCCGGCACGTTCTGATGCCGCGGCGACCGCCAGAACCGCCGCACCGCCTGAGCCCGTTCCGACACGTCGATCCCCTGACCGTCGTCACGGACGGCGATCTCAACGGCTCCACCGGCGACGCGGGCGCTCACCGCGACCAGCCGCGCGTCCGACAGCCGCAACGCGTTGCTGATCAGCTCGTCCAGGATGCTGCCCAGCCCCCCGGGCGGCTCCAGCAGCCGCAACCCGGCCGGCACCTCGACGGTCAAGGTCTGCCCCGCCGTCGCCGTCAACGCCCGCCACCGCTCCACCCGGGTCGCCAGCACCGCGTCCAGATCCACGGGCGACGCCGTTCTGATGCTCTCCATCCGGGCGCTGGCCTGCAGCGAGTTCAGCATCCGCTGCATCGCCTTGAGCTCGTCCACGGCGACGTCGTACACCAGACGCCCTTCGCCGTTCTGCCGCAGGTGCGGCTCCAGGCTCTCGACGGCCAGCCGGAGGCTGGTCAGCGGGTTGCGCAGCTGGTGCGAGGCGTCCGAGACGAACGCCCGCTGCCGCTGCACGGCGTTCTCGACCGCGTCCATCATGGTGTTGAACGACTCCGCCAGCCGCCGCAGCTCGACCGGGCCCGCCTCGGCGTCGGCTCTGGTGGTGAGGTCGCCCTGGGAGATGCGTGAGCTGGCCGCGTCCAGTTCGCGCACAGGCCGCAGCACCCACGCCGACACCGGCCAGGCCACGGCCGTCAGCGCGACCAGGGGGAGCAGGCCGAGCGCGGCGAGCTGGGCCCACTGGAGGAGGATGCCCTGCCTGGTCTTCGACAGGTCGGAGATGGTCACGACGGCGCCGACGACCTCGCTGTCGCGGCCCACCGGCTCGGCGACCACGAGCGCGGAGTCGTCCCACGGCGTCCAGTCGCCTGACGGCTCCGGCCGCGTCCCGGCCAGCGCCGCGGTCACGATGCGGGGCAGCGCGGGCTCGTTCCTGGCCGCCTTCTGGTACGCGCCGACCGGCCCGATCAGCACCGTGCCCGAGGTGTCGATGACCGCGACGGGGATGCCGTAAAGCTCGTGGTAGCGGGCCAGCTCCCGGTGCAGCGCCTCGGTGCGGCCGGTCGAGAGCGCGGTCTCGGCCAGGGAGGCGAACCTGCCGACGTCGTTGAGCCGGTCGACGTACGTCTCCTGGATCTCCCGCTCGGCCACGCTGACGCTGAGCGGCAGCCCGAGCGCGGCGACGAGCAGCACCGCGAGGGGCACGAGGACGACCAGCAGGCGACGATGCACGGGAGATCAGCCGATCAGCTCCGGATGGTCGGCCAGGAGCCGATATCCGACCCCGTGGATCGTCCGGATGATGACGGCGGGCCCGACCTTGTGGCGTAACGCGGCGATGTGGGTGTCGAGGGTGCGGCTGGAGGATTCCCAGGTCGCGCCCCAGATCTGGTCGAGGATGACGTCGCGGCTCACCACGTTGGGCGCCCGGCGGGCCAGCAGCAGGAGCAGCTCGAACTCCTTGCGGGTCAGCGTCACGGGAGTGTCCTCGACGGTGACCTCGCGCGTGCCGACGCCGATCCGCATCGGGCCGAGGACGAGCGGCTCGTCGGGATGGCTCAGGGCGCGGGCGACCCGGGTGCGCCGCAGGACGGCGTCGATCCTGGCCAGCAGCTCGGGGATGCCGAACGGCTTGACGATGTAGTCGTCGGCGCCGGCGCGCAGGCCGCGGACCCGTTCGTGCTCCTCCGAGCGGGCGGTCACGGCGATGACGGCGGTCTCGGGGCGGTCGCGCAGCTTGCGGATCACGTCGAGCCCGTCGCCGTCGGGCAGGCCCAGGTCGACGAGGACCACGTCGGACGGTGCGGCGCGCACGGCCTCGGCCGCGGTGGCCAGGCGATGGACCTCGAAACCCGCCTGAGCCAGGACCGTGACCAGGCCCCGCGCCACGCGGTCGTCATCCTCGATGATGGTGATCCGCATACCGGATTGTACGACCAGCGTCGCCACCGGCGTTAGCCCCCGAGTTCTTGGGATTTCTCTGACATCTCGCACATTCCTTGGGATTCCTCTGACACCATCCGCGCCCCCGCCATTCGACACTGAGTCGGCGCACTCACCGACAAATGCGCATGCGCTGACGAGGAGGCCGCGACATGAGAACGTTCAGCAGGTACAGGACCGCCACGCGGATGATCACCGCGATCGGTGTGGTCACGCTCGTCGCGGCCTGCTCCGGCAACGGCGGCACGGGTGGGGGCACGACGGCCTCGACCGGCGCCGGCTATCCGGAGCAGAACATCACGTTCGTGGTGCCGTTCAGCGCGGGCGGCCCGACCGACACCGTCACCCGCCTGATCGCCACCCCGATGGCGGCCAAGCTCGGCGGCAAGATCGTCGTGCAGAACGTCGAGGGCGCGGGCGGCACCGTCGGCGCCGGCGAGGTCTCGCGCGCGGACCCCGACGGCTACACCGTGCTGATGCACCACATCGGCATGTCCACGGCGCCCGCGCTCTACCAGAACCTCGGCTACAAGCCGGTCGAGAGCTTCGAGACGATCGGCCTCGTCACCGAGGTGCCGATGACGATCGTCGCGCGCAAGGACTTCGAGCCCAAGACCCTGCAGGAGCTGGTCACCTACGTGAAGGCGAACTCCGGCAAGGTCACGCTGGCCAACGCCGGCATCGGCGCCGCCTCCCACCTGTGTGGCCTGCTCTTCCAGAGCGCCACCGGCGTCAAACTGCAGGAGGTCCCGTACGAGGGCACAGGACCCGCGCTGACCGACCTCGTCGGCGGCCAGGTCGACTTCATGTGCGACCAGACCACCAACACCAGCGGCCAGATCACAGCGGGCGAGGTGAAGGCGTACGCGGTCACCACGCCTGAGCGGGTGAAGAGCCTGCCCGACCTGCCCACCACGACCGAGGGCGGGCTGCCCGACCTCAAGGTCAGTGTCTGGCACGGCCTCTACGCGCCGAAGGGCACGCCGAAGGAGGTCGTCCAGAAGCTGTCCGAGGCGTTGCAGGCGGCGCTGACCGACCAGAAGGTCATCGACCAGATGGCCAAGCTCGGCACCGCCCCGGTCCCGGCCGCGGACGCGACGCCGCAGGCGCACCTGACCAAGCTCCAGGAGCAGCTCGGCACCTGGGCGAAGGTCATCGCCGACGCCGGCGTGAAGGCCTCCTGAGTGGAGCGCCGCCGGTCTCTCCCCGACGTCCTCGCCGGGGGGATCTTCGTCCTGATCGGTGGCGCGTTCGTGGCGGGGTCGCTCGGCTACGAGCTGGGCACCCCGCTGCGGATGGGCCCCGGAGCCTTCCCGCTGCTCGTCGGCCTGATCGTGGCCGGGCTGGGCCTGGCCATCGTGGTCAAGGGCCTCGTCGCCGGCGAGGTGATCACGTTCGGGCCGATCCCGTGGCGGGCGGTCGCCGCCATCACGGTCGCGGTCCTGTTCTTCGGCTTCACCGTACGCGGCCTCGGGTTCGTGCCGACGTCGGCGGTGACGGCCCTGCTCACCACGCTGGCCAGCACGCGCGTACGTCCGCTCATGGCCCTGGCCGTGGCGGCCGGGCTGACCGCGGCCAGCACGCTCATCTTCGTCGTCGGACTCCAGTTGCGGATCCCGCTCGTGGGCCCGTGGCTGGGATTCTGACGCGGCTTCCGGATTGAGGCATGGAACTCCTCGACAACCTCGCCCTGGGCTTCTCCACCGCCCTCCTGGTCCAGAACGTCCTCTACTGCTTCGTGGGAGTGCTGCTCGGCACGGCGGTCGGCGTACTGCCCGGCATCGGCCCGACGGCGACGGTGGCGATGCTGCTGCCGATCACGTTCAGCTTCGAGCCGGTCACCGCGCTGATCATGCTGGCCGGCATCTACTACGGCGCCCAGTACGGCGGCTCGACGACCGCCATCCTGATCAACCTGCCCGGCGAGTCGTCGGCGGCGGTCACCGCGCTCGACGGGCACGAGATGGCCAAGCAGGGCCGGGCCGGCGCGGCGCTGGCCGCCGCCGCGGTCGGGTCCTTCGTCGCGGGCACGATCGCCACCGTCGCGCTCGCCGTCGCCGCCCCGCCGCTGGCCCGCGTCGCGCTGCAGTTCGGGCCGGCCGAGTATTTCGCGCTGGTGCTGCTCGGCCTGATCGTCTCGATCGCGCTGGCCCGCGGCACGGCGCTCAAGGCGCTGGCCATGATCGCGCTCGGCGTCCTGCTCGGCACCGTCGGCCAGGACATCTACACCGGCACCCCCCGCTTCGTGTTCGACCAGCGCGAACTGTACGGCGGCATCGACTTCGTCTCCGTCGCCGTCGGCATGTTCGGGCTGGCCGAGATCCTGCGCAACCTGGAGAACGAGCAGACCCGCACGGCGATTGTGGGCCGGGTGAAGAACCTCTGGCCCACCCGCGAGGACCGGCGCAGGATCATCGGCCCCATCCTGCGGGGCACCGGACTCGGCGCCGCGCTCGGCGTCCTGCCCGGCGGCGGCCACGTGCTCGCCTCGTTCACCTCGTACGCCGTCGAGAAGCGGATCTCGAAGCGGCGGCACGAGTTCGGCAGCGGCGCGATCGAAGGCGTGGCAGGCCCCGAGTCGGCCAACAACGCCGCCGCGCAGACCTCGTTCATCCCGCTGCTCACCCTGGGCCTGCCCGCCCACCCGGTGATGGCGCTGATGGTCGGCGCGTTCATCGTGCACGGCATCACCCCGGGACCGAACGTCATCACCGACGAGCCCGCGCTGTTCTGGGGCCTGATCGCGTCGATGTGGATCGGGAACGTGCTGCTCGTGCTGCTGAACCTGCCGCTGATCGGGATCTGGGTGCGCATGCTGCACATCCCGTACCAGGTGCTGTTCCCGATGATCATCCTGTTCGCGTCGATCGGCACGTACTCGCTGAGCTTCAACGCCTACGACGTCTACGCGATCGTCTTCTTCGGGCTCCTGGGCTACGTGCTGATCAAGTGCGGCTGCGAGCCGGCGCCGCTGCTGCTCGGCTTCGTCCTCGGGCCGCTGCTGGAGGAGAACCTGCGCCGGGCGCTGATCATCTCCCGCGGCGACGCGTCGGTCTTCCTGACCCGGCCGATCTCCGCGGTGCTCCTGGCCCTGACCGTGGCGGCGCTCGTCGTCGCCATGCTGCCCGCGATCCGCCGGCGCCGCGAGGTCGTCTTCACGGAGGAGGAGTCGTAGTGCTCAACGCCGCCAGACGAACTCCAGCCATGGCGGTGCCACCGCCATGAAATGGTGCCAGCTCCCCGGCTCCGCCTCGGCGTCGCCGTCGTCGACCTCGGCCAGGAAGCGCAGGGTGAAGCCCTCGGCGACCAGGCTGTTGACGATGCGGCTCAGCGTCTGCCGGTATTCCCTGGGCCGCTGCACGGTCCGGCCGCCCGGCTCGCGCTCGTAGACCCAGTCCTGGTCGGGGTAGCTCGTCTCGGCCCCGTCGGTGTAGGGCTGGTCGAGCGGGTAGCCGGCGCCGTTCCAGGCGTGGTGGGTGAGCCCGGAGTAGAACGGGTTGGCGCACATCAGGTAGTAGTGGCCGCCCTCGGCGACCACCCCGGCCACCTCGCGGAAGACCACCCGCGCGTCGGGGACGAAGGTCAGCGAGTACGGATGCCAGACCAGGTCGAACGCGGAGCCGCCGAGGGCCGACAGGTCCCGCATGTCCCCCTGGACGGTACGGACGGCGACGTCGTAGTGGTCGGCCGCCTGGCGGTCGCGTTCGAGCTGGCCCGAGGAGATGTCGAAGACGGTCACGTCGGCGCCGAGCAGGGCGAAGGCGGCGGACTGCTGGCCGCCTCCGCTCGCCAGGCAGAGCACCTCCGCGCCCGCCACGTCGCCGGGCAGGCCGAGCCGTTCGAGGCCGAGATAGGCGCGGGCGCTGTGCTGGTCGAGGTCGAGCATGGGCCTGGTGAACAGGGCGTCCGCCGCGACCAGGGCCTGCCAGCGCTCTTCGTTGTAACGATAGACACCGTCCCGCATGGCCGACAGCGTAGCGATCTTCTTGGTACGCGGTCGAGCGCATTGTTGACAGCCGGGGGCGGGCGCCGCTTCAATGGCCGGGCGTGTCGTGTGACGCCGATCGGGAGGACGTCGGCGGGTGGGCGGCACCGTTCACCAAGGGGATGATCATCGTGGACTCACACGTCACAGGTCGCGCCTGAGCGCTCAGCGCCCGCGCGTCATCCCCGGCTGACCGGCTCCTTGCCGATGCACTGATCAGGTCTTGTCGGCGTACCGATCAGGTCTTGTCGACGTACCGATCAGGTTGGTGCGTGCTGTCCGGGCGATGATGATGCGCCGTTTCCGGCTATAACCGCACTTTCCCGGTTACCGGCTCTTTCACCGCGTCTTCGCGGCGTCCGGCTGTTTCGCCGCGCCCGCGCGGTGCCCGGCTTTCGCCGCGTCTTCGCGGCTTCGGCCTTCCCACCGCGAATCTTCGCGGTCATCTCAGCGTGCCCGTGTGCCCCTGCGTGCCTCGGGCGATCAAAGGACCTCCTTCTCATGAACATCACCCACATCCCCGCCACCCCGCAGGAAGCGGACGGCGTCCGTGCCCAGATGGGCGGGCTGTTCTCCGCCCCGCCGTCTCTCGGCGGCGACGCGAGCCTCGACCCCGTGCTGCCGTCCGTCGGCGGCGTGCCCGGCGCCTGGGTCACGGCCGGCGGAGTCACTCCGGAGGCCGGCGTCACCCTGTACGTGCACGGCGGCGGCTTCTCCATGAGCAACCCGCCGATGGAACGGATCATGGCTCACCGCCTGTCCAAGGCCACCGGCCGCCCTGTCTACGCGGTGGACTACCGCCTGGCGCCCGCCCATCCGTACCCGGCCGCGATCGAGGACGTGCTGGCCGCGTACCGGGGGCTGCTCGGGCAGGGGGTGCCGGCCGGCCGGATCCTGCTGGTCGGCGAGTCGGCCGGCGCCACGCTGATCCTCTCGGCCCTGCTGCTGCTCGCCGCCGCCGGGGACCCCATGCCCGGCGGAGCCGTCCCCGTCTCGCCGATCACCGACTTCGCGACCTCGTTCCCCGCGCCGGGCGAGGGCGGCGGGCGCGACTCGATCGACCCGTCCATCATGGAGCCGATCGCCGCCCAGTACCTCGCCGGCGCCCGCCCCGACGAGGCGCCGCAGTCGCCCGCTTACGGCGATCTGCGCGGGCTCGCACCGCTTCTGCTGTCGGTCGGGGGCGACGAGATCCTGTTGCCGGATGTACGCCGCTTCGCCGAGGCGGCGTCGGCGGCGGGAACGCCGGTGGACCTCGACGTGTACGAGGGGATGCCGCATGCCTTCCACGCGGCCGTACTGGTCGCCGAGGGCGAGCACCTGCCCACGACCAGGACCTTCCTGAGCCGGCTGGCCACGTGGGCCGGACGGCGCTGACGTAAAACCTCCGCTGAGCAGGGCGGGCAGGACTGGTTTCCCGGCAGGGTGCTCGCCCCGGACTTGAGACGAGTAGGCTGTCTACATATAGACGTCTTCGACCCACCGGAAAGGGGCATCCCGATGAGTGATGACCAGCACACGGCATCCGTCGTCCCGGCCGTCCGGCTCATCGCCCTGCTCATCGCGGGGATCGTCGTCGGCAACGTGCTCGTCACGCTGCTGATGGACCGGAACCCCGCCCTCGGTGCGGACGAGCTGATCGCCTTCGGCGGCGGCGCCCTGCTGGGGCTCGTCGCCGAGTTCGGCATCTTCCGCCGCAACCGAGGACGGGCCGGTCGTACCCACTGATCGGCCCGCTGACCGGCCCGGCTCAACCGGTCGAACCCGCTGACCGGCCGGAGCGGCGCGGTGTCCGCTTTGGGATGAGTTGGGACGGGTCGGTTCCGCTCTGGGATGAACGGGACCGTCCGCTGTCCGCTCTGGGATGAACGGCCGGGGGCGGGCCGAGCGGGCGGGTTAGCCTCGGATCATGACGTGGGAACCCGCTGCCGAGGGAGTGCTGAGGCTGCCCTCGGGGCGTCTCGTCCGGGGCAGGGGTCTGCGATATCCGCTGCCATCGGGGCCGCTGCCGGCCTTCGCCCTCTACCTGCTGGGCAAGCCGCCGCCACCGGTCGAGTGGGAGCACCGGTGGTTACGCTGGCCCGACTTCTGGCTTCCCGCCGACCGGGCGGCCACCGTCGAGGCCCTGCGCGAGGCGTGGGAGCGGGCCGGGTCCGAGCGCGTCGAGGTCGCCTGCGGCGGCGGGCGCGGCCGCACCGGCACCGCCCTGGCCTGCCTGGCCGTGCTCGACGGCGTGCCCTCTGACCAGGCGGTGGCCTACGTCCGCGAGCACTACGCGAAACACGCCGTCGAGACCCCCTGGCAGCGCCGCTTGGTAGCCCGCTTCGACGCGGGCCGGCCCGACCACCCCTGACCGCCGACCTTCGGCTTACTCCACCGTTCGTAAGATCTGCTCGATCGTGGTGGTGCGTGCGCGAAGTTCCGCCAGGTCGGCGGCTACCCGTTGCTGGGCGTCCATGGTGTTCTCGGCCAACTGCTCGAAGCGCTGCACGAGCCGGCGCAGGTCGTCCGCCTGAGCGGCTTGAAGCTTGGACTTGC
The DNA here is from genome assembly GCF_040649735.1 of Nonomuraea sp. NPDC048892. Classification (NCBI taxonomy): domain Bacteria; kingdom Bacillati; phylum Actinomycetota; class Actinomycetes; order Streptosporangiales; family Streptosporangiaceae; genus Nonomuraea; species Nonomuraea sp. NPDC048892. The sequence goes on from NZ_JBEZFZ010000001.1 coordinate 597,015, forward strand.
GGGACTCGAACAAGCCCACGATGACCACGCTGATGAGGAATGTGACGAGGATCAGCACACCGAGAAAGAAGATCACCTCGGGCCAGGTCATGGGCATCGGGAGGGCTCCTAGCGTCCGGGACCCTCGGCGGGGTCGGGGGTGGTGAGTGTCTTGGCCGCCTCGGCCAGTGTCGACGCGGTCAGGTGCAGGCTGAAGTCGGTGACCTGGTAGTACTTCATGGCCTTGCCGTCGTCCGACAGTTCCAGGCTGCCGGCGATGAGACCGGCGGCCTCCAGCCGGCGCAGGTGCATGTGCAGGAGCGGGCGGCTGATGCCGATCACGCGAGCCAGGTGGCTCACGTAGTCGCGTCCGGCGGCCAGTTGCGCGACGATGCGCAGCCGCAGGGGGTTGGCCAGCGCCGCCAGCATCTCGACCAGGTCGTCACCTGTCGGCCCGGCCTCCGTCATAGCTTCCCATCACGTGTAAGTGCGCTGTTACAGGTGCAACGGTAACACCGGCCGCCGTGCGCCTGCCAGCACGCCGTTTCGCGTTGTGGCTACGCGACCTCGGCCGGTTCTCGCTGCTCGGCCTCCGCCCGTCGGCCGATGAACGGGGTCCTGGTGCCGGCGAAGGTCAGCCCCACCGCCAGGCACACGAGTGGGATCGCCGGGATCACGTACCGGACGTCGAACGCGGCCAGGAACGGCGGCGAGACGGCCAGGGCGAGCGCGGCGACCCCGGGCAGGAGCGCGTCCCACCGTCGCCGGAGCGGCGCCGCCACCAGCGCGCCGACCAGGGCCAGCATGAGCAGTGGGAACGGCACGTACCCGAACCGCTGGTACGCCCGCAGCCACCCGGCGAACGGCTCCACCACCCGCGTCGCGGCCGGCCCGGCCTCGTACGACTCGGCCACGCCGCGGACGGACTCGCTGATGGGCCGCTCCGAGGTGGGCAGCTTGTACGGCGTCTTCTCGTCCACGGCCGTCCGCTCCCAGCGCAGCAGCTGGGTGAGATCCGTCGCGACGGCCCCGAGGTAGCCCCCGGGCTGGGCGAGAATGGCCTGCCTGGCGAACTCGCCGGCCAACTGGTTGCGGTTGGCCGCCCCCGGCACCTTGAGCAGGGGCGAGAAGCTCTCCCACAGCCAGTGCGGCGGATAGGGCCGCTGCGCCACCGGCATATCGGGGCAGAGCACGGCCAGTCGTTCCGGCGGCTTGATCACCGCGCAGTCGGCGAAGCTCATGGTCCTGGACCACAGGAAGTTGCCGTCGGCCTCGGTCAGGCCGAACTTGCCCTTCTCCACCTTCATCCAGGTGGCGTACGCGCCCAGCGGAATCACCCCGGCGACCAGCAGCGCGACGAGGGGGCGCCAGCCGTACCGCCTGATCAGCAGGTAGGCGGCGGTCAGGATGAGCAGCGGCAGGCCGACCGTCCTGGTGATCCCGGCCAGCCCGAGCAGCAGCCCGCCCACGGCCGCCGTGGTCGGCGAGACGCGCCAGACGATGAGTGCGACGGCCGCCGTGACGAGCACGACGAAGACCGCGTCGGCCATGATCATGTGTTCGAGCAGCAGGAGGAACTCGTCGTACAGCAGCGGGGTGACCAGCAGCGCGGCGCCCCAGCCCGGCAGGCCGCGGCGGCGCAGCAGCGCGTACACCGTGACCGCGAGCGCCAGCCCGAGCAGGTGCTGCAGGACCGTGACCAGGGTGAGGCTGTGCGCGGGCCGCAGCACGGCGAGGAGCAGCGAGTATCCGGACGGTCGCGTCGTCCCGGGCGTCAGCTCCTCGCGCAGGAACGCGAAGGAGTCGCCGTAGAAGAGGATGGCGGGAGGGAAACCGAGCACGGCCAGCACGCGCAGCCCGATCGCCGGCAACATGGTGATCATCAGGGCGCGATGGGCCAGCATGATCCGCTTCCTCCGTGTGTCCGAGCCACCACAATAGTGGACATCTCGCTCAGGTAATCGGGCGTTTCACTGCGCCCCTCCGCGACCGTTCACCGCGCCTCGCCACGACCGCCGGGGCGGCCGGCTGCGTGCAATCGCGGCGCGGAGCTTGTCGGAGGCCATTTCCGAATGACATTCTGGAATTGTTGTCGCCCCGTCCCCGCCTCCGGAGGGATGCATGACAGAGCGCCCGACCATCGACAGGGACGCCCTTCGCCGCAAATACCGCGAAGAGCGCGACAAGCGGCTCCGGCCGGACGGCAACGACCAGTACCTCCGCCTCACCGGTCGCTTCGCCCACTACCTCGACGACCCCTACACCCCGATGACCGAGCGCGACCCCAAGACCGACCACGTGACCGTTGCCTTCATCGGCGGCGGCTTCGCCGGGCTCGTCACCGGAGCCAGGCTGAAGGAGGCCGGCATCGACGACGTGCGCATCGTCGAGAAGGGCGGCGACTTCGGCGGCACCTGGTACTGGAACCGCTACCCCGGCGCCCAGTGCGACACGGCGTCGTTCGTCTACATGCCGCTGCTCGAAGAGACCGGCCACATGCCGACCGAGAAGTACGCGCACGCCCCCGAGATCCTCGAACACTGCCGCCGCATCGGCAAACACTTCGGCCTGTACGACAACGCCCTGTTCCACACCGAAGTCCTGGACCTGACCTGGGACGAGGCCCGCTCCCGCTGGATCATCAGAACCAACCGCGGCGACGCGTTCACCGCCCAGTTCGTCGCCATGGGCATCGGCCCGCTGCACGTGCCGAAACTGCCCGGGATCCCGGGGATCGAGGAGTTCGGCGGCCACTCGTTCCACACCAGCCGCTGGGACTACGACTACACCGGCGGCGACCCCACGGGCGCGCTCATGGACCGGCTGGCGGACAAGCGGGTCGCCGTCATCGGCACCGGCGCCACGGCCGTGCAGTGCGTCCCGCACCTGGCGCGGGCCTGCGCCGAGCTGTACGTCTTCCAGCGCACGCCCTCCTCGGTCGACGTACGCGACAACCGGCCGACCGACCCCGGCTGGTTCGCCACGATCGCCACGCCCGGCTGGCAGCAGCGCTGGCTGGAGAACTTCACCGCGAACCAGACCGGCGGCGCGGCCGACGAGGACCTGGTGATGGACGGCTGGACCGACATCGCCCGCCGCTACCGCTCCAAGATCAGCGCCATCCCGCGAAGTGAGCTCACCCAGGAGAACATGCTGGCCGCGTTCGAGGACTCCGACTTCGAGAAGATGGAGGAGATCCGCGCCCGCGTCGACAGCATCGTGCGTGACCCGGAGACCGCGCGGCGGCTGAAGGCGTGGTACCGCCAGCTCTGCAAGCGGCCCTGCTTCCACGACGAATATCTGCAGGCGTTCAACGTACCCGGCACCCACCTCGTGGACACCGACGGCAAGGGCGTGACCCGGATCACCGAGAAGGGTGTGCTGGCGGCGGGGAAGGAGTACGAGGTCGACTGCGTGATCTACGCCTCCGGCTTCGAGGTCGGCACCGACTACACCCGCCGGGCCGGCTACGACCTGACCGGGCGCGACGGGGTCCTGCTGTCGGAGCGCTGGGAGCGGGGCATGCGCACGCTGCACGGCATCCACGCGCACGGCTTCCCGAACGCCTTCCTCGTGCAGCCGACGCAGGGCGCCAACCTCATCTCCAACATCCCGCACAACCTGACGGAGGCGGGCAGAACCATCGCCGCGACCGTCAAGCACGCGGTCGAGCACGGGTACGCCCAGGTCGAGGCGTCGGCGGAGGCCGAGCAGGGCTGGGTCGAGCTGCTGCTGTCGGGCGCAGGCCGCATGCTCGGCTCCCCCGACTGCACCCCCGGCTACTACAACAACGAGGGACGGGACCTCGGCATGAAGGACCGGCTCAACGTCGGCCACCCGCACGGGGCGGTGGCGTACTTCGCCTTCATCGACCGATGGCGGACGTCGGGTGCGTTCGAGGGCCTGACGTTCCGCACGTAACCACCAAGATCCGGCACCTAGTACCTTCGTCCCCCATGAGCTACGACCTTTACTTCACCCGCCGCGCCCCCGGCCAGTCATGGGACGAGGCGCTGGAGGCCGCCGACGCGCGGGCGGAGCCGCTGCGGCCCGACCTGGAGGCATGGGAGAACATCGTCGGCCGTACCCGCGAGCTGCTGGGCGAGGTGCGCATCGTCGAGTACCCGCCGAACTGGGAGCTCGACCACGAGGACACCGGCATCTCGGTCAATCACTGGGAGGGCGGCTGGGAGATGAGCGTCCCCTACCGGACCCATGGCGAGGAGGCCCGCCGGGTGGTCGGGCTGCTGTACGAGGTGGCGGCCGTGGTGACGAGCGAGTCGGGGTTCGAGTGCTTCGACCCGCAGCTCGGGCAGCCGGCGGCGGAGGTCGGGGATCTGGGACGCGCGGTGGAGCTGTTCGACGCCGTGGCGGACCGGTACGGCCGCCGGGGCACCGTGACCGCCTGACGACGCGCGGTCCGTACCCGGTGAACGGACGCGACGATCGGGCGTGCTGAACGGGGTGTCGTGAGCGGGCTCGGGTGGGCGAAATGCTCTACCCAGCACTACTGTCTGCCCTCCCACCAGCGGATACGGTCACAAGGTGCTCAACAGGACCGCCCTCGAAGCCCTGACGCGGCGCCCCCTCCCGTTCCTGGCCTCCGCCTGGCCGTGGCGTGGCGCGGCGTACCTGGTGGCCGGAGTCGTTCCAGGGACGGCCGCCGGGCTCGTCGCCGCGGCGGCCTACGGCGGCACGCTGGTCACCCCGGCCCTGGGCGTCGTGACGGGCCTGGCCGCCCTGGCCGGGGCGGTCCCGATCGTCGCCCCCTTCGAACGCGCCCGGCTGCGCCTGGTGGACGCCGTCCCGCTGCCGGTGACCCAGGACAGGCGCGGGCGCGAGGCCGGGCTGGTCGTCATGACGCTGCTCGCGCTGTGGTGGATCGACCTGGTCATGCTGGCGGTCACGGTCGGCGGCCCCCTGGTCGTGGCGCTCACCTGGTTCGTCCAGCCGGAGGCGACGCCGGTCACCGGGGTGCTGGCCTTCGTCGCGGGTGTCCTGCTGCTGCCCGTGGCCGCGTACACGATCACCGCCTGGGCCGGGGCGAGAGGGGCCATGGTGCGTGCGGTGCTGGCGCCGCAGGGCTCCGAGCTGAACGAGGTGCTGCGGTCGCGGGCGCGGCTGGTGGACGCGTACGAGACGGAACGCCGCAGGATCGAGCGGGACCTGCACGACGGCGCGCAGCAACGGCTGGTCGCCCTGACCATGACGCTCGGGATGGCCGGGCTGGACCTGCCCGGGGACTCCGAGGCGGCCCGGCTGGTCGGGGCGGCCCAGGCGGAGGCCAAGCAGGTGCTGGCCGAGCTGCGCGAGCTGATCAGGGGCGTGCACTCCCGGGTGCTCACCGACCGAGGGCTGGCGGCGGCGGTGCACGACGTGGCGGGGCGCTCGCCGGTGCCCGTGGACGTGGACGTGTCCCTGCCGGGCCGGCTGCCCGCGCCGGTCGAGGTGACCGCGTACTACGTCGTCAGCGAGGCCCTGACGAACCTGGCCAGGCACGGCCGGGCCACCAGAGGGCACGTCACCGGCCGAATCGAGGCGGGCACGCTGGTCGTCGAGGTACGCGACGACGGCGTCGGCGGCGCCGATCAGGCGAAGGGGACGGGGCTGACCGGGCTGGCCGACCGGCTGGCGGTGGTGGGCGGAAGACTGTCCCTGTCCAGCCCGCCCGGCGGCCCGACCCTGGTCCGCGCGGAGATCCCCTGCCCATGAGCGCGCGAACCCGTGCCGGGCAGAGTTTTCCTGTCCGTGAGCGCGAACCTGTACCAGACGGACTGTCAATGAGCGCGAACCCGCAGACCGCGAAGGGAAGGAAGAGCACGTGCGCGTGGTGATCGCCGAGGACGCCGTCCTGCTCCGCGAGGGCCTGGCCGGGCTGCTCGAACGCTTCGGCCACACCGTCGCCGCCGCCGTCGGCGACGCCCCCGCCCTGATCGAGGCCGTCGCCGCACACCGCCCCGACGTGGTGGTGACCGACGTGCGGATGCCGCCCGGCTTCGCCGACGAGGGGCTGCGGGCCGCGCTGGAGCTGCGCCGACGGGATCCGGCGCTGGCGGTGCTGGTGCTCAGCCAGTACGTCGAGCAGACGTACGCCGGCGAACTGCTCGAAACAGGAGCGGGTATCGGTTACCTGCTGAAAGACCGCATCGGCGACGTACGCGAGTTCGTCGAGGCCCTCGACCGGGTGGCCGCGGGCGGCACGGTGGTGGACCCCGAGGTGGTGCGCCAGCTCCTGCGGCGGCGGCGCGACCCGCTGGCCCGGCTGACCCCGCGCGAGCACGAGGTGCTGGGCCTGATCGCCGAGGGCCGGTCCAACGCCTCGATCGCCAAGGAGCTCTACGTCACCGAGGCCGCCGTGGCCAAGCACATCGCCGGCATCTTCGCCAAGCTCGACCTCCCGCCCGCCGCCGACGGGCACCGGCGGGTGCTGGCCGTGCTGGCGTACCTGCGCGGCTGACGCGGGTAGGTCGCCAAGGCATATGCCATTCACCGCGGCTAAAAGTAGGGTTCCTTGGCATGAACGAGCAATGGCATGAGGTCGGCGACCGGGTATACGTCCGGCGTCATCGGTCGTTCGACCTGAACACGGGGCTGATCGTGGGCGACGGGCACTGCCTGGTGCTCGACACGCGCAGTTCCCACCAGGAGGCGGCGGATCTGGTCGAGGCGGTCAGGCGAATCACCGCCGCCCCGTGGACGGTCGTCAACAGCCACTCCCACTTCGACCACTACTTCGGCAACGCGCTCTTCCGTCCCGCCGAGATCTGGGGCCACGCCAGGTGCGCCGAGGAGATCGAGCGGTACGGCGAGGAGAACCGGGCCGGCGTGATCAAGCATCACCCCGAGCGGCGCGAGGAGATGGAGGAGGTCACGATCGTTCCGCCCGACCACACGTTCACGGCCGCGGCCAGCCTCGACATCGGCGGGCGCATCGTGCATCTGCGGCACTTCGGGCTCGGGCACAGCAGCAACGACATCGTGGCGCAGGTGCCGGACGCGGGCGTGGTGTTCGCCGGGGACCTGGTGGAGGAGGGGGCGCCGCCGGCGTTCAGCGACTCGTACCCGCTGGACTGGCCCGCGACGACGGCCGCGATGCTGGCGGAGATGCCCGAGCCGGTGATCGTGCCGGGGCACGGCGCGGTGGTGGACCGGGCGTTCGCGCAGGAGCAGCACGACGAGCTGGTGCAGGTGGCCGAGCTGGCCAAGCGGGCCCATGTGGAGGGGTTGCGGGACCTGATCAAGCTCTTCCCCTATCCCGAGGACGTCACCAGGCAGGTCATCGAGCGCGCCTTCATGCAACTGGACGCCTGAGACGGTCCGCCACACTCAATAGTGCAACTTGCAATATAGGAAGTAGCGCTATAGCGTCATGCCCTGACGACCTGGCGTGGTCTCATCGACCGCGCCGCGGCAGAAGGAGTCATGACATGTCCGCCGAGATCATCCGACTGACCGAGCGCATGACCGAGACCTGGAACGCCGGGGACGCCGCGGGCTACGCCGGCCTGTTCACCGAGGACGCCGACTACATCACCTACTTCGGGCTGCACCTGGAGGGCCGCGAGGCCATCGAGGAGGTGCACAGGAAGCTGTTCGAGACCCCGATCAAGCTCGCGGGCGGCGACCGGGAGCCGCGGATCAGGCAACTCACCGACGACGTCGCCGTGCTCGTCATCGGCGGCACCTCCACCCTGAACGGCGAGCCCGACCCCAGCCGAGCCTCCGTCATCACGCTGACCGCCCTGCGCACCCCCGAGGGCTGGCGCTTCGCCTCCTTCCAGAACACGCGGGTGAGCCGGCCATGACGAAGAAGCTCATCACCGAGGTCTCCGGCGTGGTCGCGGCCGACGGGCTCGTCCGTATCGGTGATCGGTTCAGATGTTCCGCCCGGCTCGCCTAGGCTGCCCGGCATGAGGTGGGGATCGCTGGAACCAGGGGACGCCGGAAGGCTGGCCGAGCTCTACGCCGCGGTGGAGGCCGAGGACAGGACCGGTGAGTTGCACGGCGTGGACGAGGCCGCCGAGCGACTCGCCCACCCCCTGATCGACCTGGCCGAGGGCACGATCGCGGCCAGGGACGGCGACCGCATCGTGGCGTTCGGCTACCTGCCGGTCCGGCAGTCCGCCGAGGGCGGAAAGCACTATCTGCGCTTCTCCGGCGGGGTGCACCCCGCCTACCGCAGGCAGGGGTTCGGCCGCCGGATCGTGGACTGGGCCGTCCGTACGGCGCCGGGGCTGAGCGCCAGGGCGTTCCCCGGCGCGGAGGCGGAGCTCCATCTCCTCGCCCACCACGACAACCACGGCCTGCGGGCGCTGGCCGAGCGGACCGGGTTCGCCGTCGCCCGCACCTTCGCCGACATGGAACGCCGCCTGCCGGGCGAGCTGCCCCCGCTCAGGACCCCGGAAGGCGTGCGCATCGCCGCCTGGACGCCCGAGCTGGACGACGGGGCCCGCCGCGTGCGCGACGAGTCGTTCCGCGACCACTGGGGCTACGTGGCGCACACGCCGGAGAGCTGGAGGAGCCAGATCACCGGCTCCGTGAACTTCCGGCCGGAGTCGTCGTTCCTGGCGCTGGCCGGTGACCGGGCCGTGGGCGTGCTGATCACGCACGTCTTCGAGACCCAGAACGCCCGTCGCGAGGAGCGCCAGGCGTGGATCCAGATCGTCGGCACGCTCAAGGAGTGGCGCGGCAAGGGCGTGGCGGGCGCGCTGATGGCGCACGCCCTGGCCGTCCTCTCTCGTCAGGGCTATCACAGCGCCGGGCTGGGCGTCGACGTCGACAACCCCACGGGGGCCGTCGGCGTCTACGCGCGCGCCGGGTTCGCGATCGCCAGGCGGCACATCACCTACGCGCTACCCGTCGTACAGGGGGAAGCGCGCGACGAAGCCGGAGCCGGCGTACACGAGTGAGCCCTCGTGCAGGAGCGCGATGTCCCGCGCGATCGGCAGCCCGAGCCCCGCGCCGCCCGCGTCCCTGGCCCGCGCCTCGTCCAGCCGGGTGAAGCGGTCGAACACCGCCTCCCGGTGCTCCGGCGGGATCCCCGGGCCGTCGTCGCACACCTCCAGCACCGCCTGGCCCGCCTCGGCGGCCACGCGCACCCGTACGGTCGAGGCCGCGTGCCGTACGGCGTTGTCGGCCAGGTTCGTCACCAGACGGTCGAGATGCGCGCTCGATCCCCGCATCACCACGTCGGGCTCGACGTCCAGCTCGACCCGCACCTCCGGCCGCCGCCTGGCCCGCAGCGACGCCTCCGCCGCCACCTGGCCCAGGTCCAGCTCGGCGGCCCGCAGCGGCTCGCCCGCGTCCAGCTTGGCCAGCATGAGCAGGTCGGCGGCCAGCGACTGCAGGCGTTCGACGTCGGCCAGGGCCTCCACGGTCAGCTCGCTCGACTCGGCCAGCTCCAGCCGGGCCCGCAGGGTCGCGATGGGGCTGCGCAGCTCGTGCGCGGCGTCGGCGACGAAGCGCTTGTGCCGCTCCACGGCCGTCTCCAGCCGGTCGAGGGTGCCGTTCACGGTGGTCGCCAGCGCCGCGATCTCGTCCTTCGAGCTCGGTACGGGCACCCGCTGGTGCAGATCGCGGGCCGTGATGTCGGCCACCTTGGCCCTGATCGCGGCCACGGGGCCGAGCGCGCGGCCCACCGAGAGCCAGGTCATGCCGGCCACCACCAGCAGCAGCGCGGGCACGCCGGGCAGCAGCGCACCGTACAGCGTGTTCAGCGCCTCCTCCGCGCTCTCCAGCGAGGCCCGGCCGATCACCACGGCGGGGCCTGCGGCGGTGGCCACCTGGGCCCTGGCGACGGCGTACTGGCCGGGCTTCGCCCAGCCCTCCGCCGCGTCGGCCCGCCTGGTCAGCAGGACGTCGGGGTCGGCGATCCGCGCCACCGTGCCGTCCTTCGGATTCGCCTGGTAGACCCTGATCGGAGCGGTCATCCCCGCCTCCGTGGGTTGTGTTCTGACGGGTGGGCTCAGGGGCTCCGCGGTCCGCTCCTCGGTTCGCCCAGGGGCCGGCTCGTCGGTCCGCCCGGAGGTCGGCTCCTTGGTCCGCGCGCCGGCCCGCCCGTCTGTCGGTTCGGTGGTCCGCTCGAAGATCCCGCTGGGCGGCGCCTCCGCGGAGTAGAGCTCGATCGTCTCCGCGTACGGCAGCACCGCCGAGACCTTCCTGGCCGCCGCGGCGTCGGCGCTGTTCTCCAGCGTGCCCCGCAGCGCCGTGATCAGTACCAGGGCCGCCACTCCCAGGGCGAGCGCCACGACCAGCGTGGCCGCGACGGTCGCCCGCACCCGCACCGACGAGAACCCGCCTGCGGGTCCGCTCGCCAGCCCGCCCGATGACTGCTCCCGTCGCATCCAGGCGGGCCAGGTGACCAGCCGGAGCGGTGCGCGCCAGGTGAACCGCCGAGCCGCGCTCACGCCGCCTCCAGCCGGTAGCCGGCCCCGCGGACCGTCATGAGAGTCGCCCTGCCGAAGGGCACGTCGATCTTCCGCCGCAGAGCGCTGATGTAGACCTCGACGATGTTCGGGTCGCCGTCGTAGGAGAAGTCCCACGCCTGGGAGAGCAGTTCGCTCTTGGAGACCACCTCGCCGGGCCGGCGCGCGAGCGCGTGCAGCACCGCGAACTCCTTCGGCGTCAGCCCGATCTGCACCTCGCCTCTGCGGCAGCGCAGCCCGGCCGGATCGATCACGAGGTCGCCGACGCTGATCGACACGGGCCGCTCGCGCCCGCCCCGCCGGACCAGCGCGCGCAGCCTGGCCAGCAGCACCACGTACGAGAACGGCTTGGCCAGGTAGTCGTCGGCCCCGTTGTCGAGCGCCTCGGCCTCGTCGTAGATGCCGTCCTTGGCCGTGAGCATCATGATCGGCGTCCAGTCGCCCGCCTCGCGCAGCTTGGAGCAGACGGCGTAGCCGTTCATCCTGGGCAGCATCACGTCCAGGACGATCACGTCGTAGGTGTTCTCGGTGGCCATCCACAGCCCGTCGCGCCCGTCGTGGGCCACGTCGACCGCGAAGCCCTCGCCCGCCAGCCCGCCCTTGACCAGGTCGGCCAGCCGCTCCTCGTCCTCCACCAGTAACACTCGCACATCGTCCAGGGTGCCTCACGGGACCTAAAGCCAAGCTGAAGATCATTTGAGCCCTCTTCAGGATCACTTCAGGTACGGCAGGTCAATCTCGGAGACGTTCGATCGATTCCCAGTGAGGAGCCCCCATGTTCAAGAGACGTCTCGCGGTGCTCGGTGCGGTCGCCGTGCTCGCCATCACCGGTGTGGCCGGATCCGCGATGGCCGACCAGACCCCCGCGCCCACGGCCGGCTCGAAAGTGGTCTGCACGACGAGCGACGGCAAGACCATCGAGCTCACGCCGGCGCTGCCGGCCAAGGACGTCCTGACCGTACCCGACGGCAAGGCGGTGCCCGCCGGAGCCGAGGGGGTGGCCCTGCGGGTGGTGGAGCCGGGCGACGGGGCCGAGGGCGAGCCGCAGATGGTCATCAAGGCCAGGAAGCTCGCGCCGGGTGAGGTCCCGGAGAAGGGCGCCATGCTCCCGGTGGAGGCGGAGGCGGGCCACGCCGTGGCGGCCGAGCCGGCCGAGCCGAGCCACACCGAGGCGGGTCAGCCGCCGAAGGACGGTGTGGCCAAGACCGTCTCGATCCACTGCAAGAAGGCCGAATAACGGCTCAGTCCGTGAACGACGGGTGCGGCCCCAGGGCCCAGTACTCGTAGAGTCCATGGCCGACCAGGCCGTCGTACTCGAAGCGCCCGACGGCGTCGACCAGGCCCCACATCCTGGCCGCGTCGTCGGGCAGCCGATGCGTCACGCCCTGCACGACGGGCTCGGGCCCCTGGTACATCCCGTGGCGCCACTCCTGCTCAAGCCCGTAGCCGGTGCCGACCATGAGGTGGACGGGGAGCAGCGGCGTGCAGCGCACGTCGAACGGCTTGCCGCCGGGCGGCGCGAACGTGATCGTGGCCTCGACGACGTCGCGGGTGCCGGGGGCGTAGACCGGACGGTACTCCGGCCTGCCGAGGTATTCCTCCTCGCGTCCGTCGGACCAGACGCGTACGGCCTCCTCCAGCAGCCGGCGGCCCCGCTCGTCCTCCTGGATGATGCAGAGGATGGCGTGGTCGTCGAAGCGCATCGGCGTGTAGAGCCAGTAGAACGTGCCGGAGTTCTTGGCCTGGATGCCGGGCGGCTCGGGTTCGCCGACGGGCCTGATGCCCCAGCTCCGGTCCCTGGTGCCCATCCAGCGGTCGGAGGTGACCGGTATCTCCTCGTCCGCCCCGATCCTGATGTGTCCTGACCAGCGGCCGGTCTGCGCCATGCGTACGGAGTCGAAGACGATCCGCTCCTGCCAGCGCAGGAAGTGCCGGGGCTCCAGCACGGCCGGGATCGTCCCCTCCCAGGTGAGGTCGAAGGACAGGCCGTGCTCGTTCGGCTCCAGGACCACCCTGAGCCGCTTGAGCCCTTCGATCACCTCGACACGGAAAGGGCCGACGCTCGTGTCCATCCGGTCGGCGCCCAGCTCGCGCGAGGCCCGGACGACGCGGTGCAGGTCGCGGGTGCGCAGGCAGGCGAAGGCGTCGGTGACGCCCAGGTTGGGGTACTGGCCGAGGCCGACGATCAGCATCAGCTCGTCGGAGGCGGCGTGGCAGTTGAAGTAGTAGCGGTCGTAGAAGTTGCGGTCGCCGGTGGTCACGTGCCGCATGACCTGGGCCGCCTGATGCACCGGGAAGTCGTCGAGGGGTGACAGCGCCATAGCGGGGTTGTAGCAAGCGCTTGGTCGTACGTCAACGCTCCCGTACGCGACGGAAGCGCCCCGCGAACGACGGAAGCGCGCCCCCGTTCGCATTCGGGGGCGCGCTTCCAGCGAGATCAGGACATCTTGCGAGACGTCTCGTCCGCCTTGTTCGACACGTCGGTCGCCATCCGGTCCGTGGACTCGGAAGTCTGCTCCGCCTTCTCATTGACCCATCGTGAGGCATCGGAGGCGGAGTCCTTCATGTGCTCGGTCCACTGCTGTGCGTTGCGGCGGTAGAACATGTAGCCGATCGCCCCCACCGCGAGACCGGTGAGCAACATCAGCATCGGCCAGCGCCGCGACCGCGACGGCGTGGGGTCGATCTTCCTGGCCGCGGTGGTCAGCATCTCGCTGACCCTGGGCGCGACCTGGTCCTCGAATCCGTGCGCCGCGGACTCCAGCCGCGGCGCCGCCCAGTATCGGGCGTCTTCGATGCGCTGGGCGGCGACCACCTTGGCCTGGTCCGCCATGGGCTGCATCCGGTGGCCGGTTCGCACGGCCTGAGCCTTCATTCGGCCCATCCACGTGGCGGGAACCTCTATGACCACGCGGCGTCTCTTCATTGTCAGGGACACGACAACCTCCCCTGTCTATCGGGGCCCCGAGCCTGACCTTCCCTGGACAAGGCGGCTCAATCATGGCCGTCCATGGGAGGATGGCTCAGAAGGCCAGACGGCCATAAATGTCAAAACACCACAAAACCAACCCTGTACATAGAGGGGGGCAGCTGTCTCGTGGCTGAGAAGCTGATCGCAAATCTGAAGACCAACCGCGGCAATATCAAGGTAGAACTCTTCCCCACCAAGGCCCCGAAAACGGTGCGAAACTTCGTGGAACTGGCCGAAGGCCAGCGCGAGTGGACCCACCCGGGCACCGGTGAGAAGAGCACCGGCCGCTACTACGACGGCACGATCTTCCACCGGGTCATCCCCGGTTTCATGATCCAGGGCGGAGACCCGCTCGGCCAGGGCATCGGCGGCCCCGGCTACGAGTTCGACGACGAGATCCACCCGGATCTCTACTTCAACCGCCCTTACCTGCTGGCCATGGCCAACGCAGGAGTCCGTGGCGGCAAGGGCACCAACGGCTCGCAGTTCTTCATCACGGTCGTGCCGACGCCGCATCTCAACGGCAAGCACTCGATCTTCGGTGAGGTCATCGAGGGTCAGGACGTGGTCGACGCCATCGCCAAGACCCGCACCGACCACCGCGACCGCCCGGCCGAGGACGTCGTCGTCGAGTCGGTCACCATCGAGCAGGTTCCTGCCTGACCTGTCCCGATCGCGGACCCCCGGCTCGCCTGAGCCGGGGGAGTCCGCGCTGCCCTTCAGGGCCCGCGCAGCACGCTTCGGCAAGCCTTAGGCTTCGGTCATGACCAGCCAGCCGCCCAGCCCGCCCCCGCAGCCCGAGCAGCCCGAGCAGGCGGTGCCCACGTGCTACCGACACCCCGACAAGGAGACGTGGGTACGCTGCCAGCGATGTGAGCGTCCGATCTGTCCCGACTGCATGCGCGACGCCGCGGTCGGCTTCCAGTGCCCCGAGTGCGTGGCCGAGGGCAACAAGGGTCTGCGCCAGGCCAGGTCCACCTTCGGCGGCAACGTCGTGCGCACGCCGATCGTCACGTACGCCATCCTCGCGCTGAACGTCCTGGTCTTCGGCGCCCAATACCTGACCGGCGACCAGGTCACGGCCGAGCTGGCCATGTGGCCCGCCGGCGTGGCCGTCTACGACCAGTACTACCGGCTGATCACCGCGGCCTTCGTGCACGGCGGCGTCTTCCACATCCTGTTCAACTGCTGGGCCCTCTACGTCGTCGGCCCCTACCTGGAGCGCGCCTTCGGCCACGTCCGCTACACGGCGCTCTACCTGGTCAGCGCGCTCGGCGGCTCGGTGCTCGGCCTCTGGCTCGACCCGCTCACCCAGCCGACGGTCGGCGCGTCCGGCGCCATCTTCGGCCTCTTCGCCGCCGTCTTCGTGGTGGGCCGCAAGCTCAACCTCGACGTGCGCGGCATCGCCGTGCTCATCGTGATCAACCTGGCCATCACGTTCCTGGTCGCCGGCATCAGCTGGACCGGCCACATCGGCGGCCTGATCACCGGAGCGCTGCTGTCGGGAGCACTGGCCTACGCCCCCAAGAACAACAGGACCCTCTGGCAGGTGCTGGCGATCGCGGGAGCGCTGGCCGTGCTGGCCGTGCTCGTGGTGGTCAGGACCTCGGCCATCCTGGGCGCGGTCTGACTTCCCCAGCCTGTGGAAAAGACTGTGGAAAGAACTAACGCCAGCGGGTGGAAAGCACCACTCCGAAGATGATGAAAACGAACCCGATCAGCAGGTTCCAGTTCTGGAGGTCGCTGAAGAAGGGCGCCTGCGGTGCGACGTAATAGATCGAGATCCACAGGATGCCGACGATCCATGCGACGACCATCGTGGGCGCCAGCCAGCGCGGGCTGACCTTGACCTGCTGTGATCTCTGCGGCGGGGTGTAGACCGCCTTCTTGCGAGCCTTGGACTTGGGCACTGGATAACTCCTGCTGAGGGCCTGGGCTTCCGGATCGTCCACAGGCTCTTCGATAAGCGTAGTTGAAGCGTGCCCCAGGATAGTCGCCACGCGCATGACATGGCGATCCCCCTGGGCCTCTTCGCCGCCGAATACGCTGACCGGATGCGGGCCATGCTGCGGGCCGTGGGGGAGATGTGCATCACCGCGGGCCTGATCCTCATGCTGTTCTGCGCCTACCTGCTCTGGGGCACCGGCGCCTACACCGAGAGCCAGCAGCTGCTGCTCCAGCGCCAGCTCGCGGAGAAGAAGGCCGGGCAGCCCAGGCCCGAGCGGCCGGTCGAGCCGGGCCAGGCCGTCGCGCTGCTGCGCATCCCCAAGCTGGGCCGCGACTATCGCTACGCCGTGGTCGAGGGCGTCGGCGCCGACCAGCTCAGGAAGGGCCCTGGTCACTACCCCGACACCGCCATGCCGGGCCAGGTCGGCAACTTCGTGCTGTCGGGCCACCGCACCACGTACGCGGCGCCGTTCAACGAGATCGACGAGCTCGAACGCGACGACGAGATCATCGTGGAGACCCGTGACGCCCGCCACACCTACCGTGTGACCTCCCAGGACATCGTGCGGCCCGACGAGGTCGACGTGCTGGCCCCCGTGCCCGGCAAGCCCGACATCCGGCCCATCCGCGCCTTCATCACGCTGTCCACCTGCCACCCCGAATACTCGGCCGCCGAGCGGCTCATCGTCTACGGCGTCCTCAAGGACAGCGAACCACGCGAGGAGTGACATGTACGCCTGGCTCTGGCGCAAGCTGCCCGGCCGCCCGCGCACCCGGGTCCTGACGGCCCTCGTCCTGGCCGGTGTGGCGGTGCCCGTACTCTGGTATGTCGTGTTCCCGCTTCTGGAGCCCGTGGTGACGCTGGACGAGGTGACCGTAGAGAAATGAGCCGCGTGCTGGTCGTGGACAACCACGACAGCTTCGTGCACACCATCGTGCAATACCTGCGCGAGCTGGGCGCCGACTGCGACGTGCGCCCGCGCGACGACGTACGCGTCCACGACGCCGACGGCTTCGACGGCGTGCTGATCAGCCCCGGCCCCGGCACCCCCGAGGCGGCCGGCGTGAGCGTCCCCCTGGTCCACCACGCGGCCGGCAGGCGCCTGCCGCTGCTCGGCGTCTGCCTCGGCCACCAGGCCATCGCCATCGCGTACGGCGCCACCGTGACCCGCGCCCCCGAGCTCTTCCACGGCCGGACCAGCGCCATCGCCCACGACGGGCAGGGCGTGTTCGAGACGCTGCCCTCACCCGTGCGGATGACCCGCTACCACTCGCTGGCCGTGCTGCCCGACACGGTGCCCGCGGCGCTCGACGTGACCGCGCGCACGGAGGACGGCGTCATCATGGGCCTGCGGCACCGTGAGGCCCCGATAGAGGGCATCCAGTTCCACCCCGAGTCCGTGCTGTCGGAGCACGGTCACCGCCTGCTCCGGAATTGGCTGTGCGGAATCGTGTAACGAACCTCTCGCCCGGAGCGAGGTACATGTGAGCGTCCCCGCCGTTGCCCCCGAGCGGCGGGGGCGCTTTTTTTCATGCCTCTGCCTTCATGCCAGGCACAGCCGAAGGGCCGCCCTCCCCCTCGCCGGGGAAGAGCGGCCCTTGGCGCGTACGCGGGACCTCAGCCGTTCAGGCCGCCGCCGAGGCCGTCGTCGCCGGTGTCACCGTCGCTGGGCGGCTCGTCCTGGTCCGGGAAACCGTCGCTCGGCTGCTCGTCCGTCGGGACCTCGTCCGTCGGGACCTCGTCGGTGGGCGGCGGCGCGCTCTCCTCGGGACCGGTGGACACCACGATCGTGACCGTCGTGTTCGCCGGATACTTGGCGCCCTCACCCGGGTTCTGCTGCACGACCGTGCCCTCCGGCACGTCGTTGCTGGGCTGCGGGTTGACCTTGACCTTGAAGCCCGAGGACTTGAGCTGCGCGGTGGCGTCGGCCTGGGTGAGGCCGATCACGCTGGGCACCTCGCCGAGCTCCTTCGGGATGAAGAGCGTGACCGTGCCGTTGAGCTCGACCGAGGCTCCGGCCTTCGGGTCGGTGGCGATGACCGTGTTCTGTGGCCTGGTCGAGTTTCTCGTCTTGATGACGGCGCGCAGCTTGGCCTCGGTGAGGATCGCCTCGGCGTCCTCCTTGGACTTGCCGATGAGACCGTCGGGGACCTTCACCTTCTCCGTGCCCTTGGACACGATGAGCTTGACGCCCGACTCCTTCTCGACCTTGGTGCCCTCGGCGGGCTCCGTGGCGATGACGGCGCCCTTCTCGACCTCCGAGCTGAACTTCTGCTCCAGCGTGACGGTCAGCCCGAGTTTTTCCAGCTCGCCCTTGGCGTAGGAGCCCTCCTGGGAGGCGAGCGACGGAATCGTGACCATCGTGTCGGACGGCGAGTCCTTGCCGGCGAACACCACGTAGCCGACCGTGATGAAGCCACCGATGATGAGCAGCGGAATGATGATCCACAACGCGGTCTTGAGCACGGTGTTGCCGCCGCCGTTGTTGGCCCGGCGCCGGCCGCCGCGGCCGCCCTCGTCGTACTGGTAGTCGGGGATCGCGCCCGTGCGCTGCGTGGCCGGGCCGCCGGCCGTCTGGGTCGCGGTCATCATCCGCGTGCCCTGGTAGTTGCTCATCGCCATCGTCTGGGCGTCGACCGGCATGCCGGACATCGCCCGCTGGATGTCGGCCCGCATCTCGCCGGCGTTCTGGTAGCGGTGCGCCGGGTCCTTGGCCATGGCCTTGAGCACGATCGCGTCGGCCCACGCCGGGATCTCGGGGTCGATCTGCGACGGCGGGATGGGCTCCTCGCGCACGTGCTGGTAGGCGATGGCCACGGGGGAGTCGCCGGTGAACGGCGGCTGGCCGGTGAGCAGCTCGTACAGCAGGCAGCCGGTGGAGTAGATGTCGCTGCGCGCGTCGACCCGCTCGCCGCGAGCCTGCTCGGGCGACAGGTATTGGGCGGTGCCGATCACCTGGGCCGTCTGCGTCATCGTGGCCGCCGAGTCGGCCATCGCGCGGGCGATGCCGAAGTCCATCACCTTGACGTCGCCGGCGCGCGTGATCATGACGTTGGCCGGCTTGATGTCGCGGTGCACGATGCCGCCGCGGTGGCTGTAGTCGAGGGCGCGCAGGATGCCGTCGACCAGCTCGACCGCGCGCTCGGGCAGCAACCGCCGATCCTGGCGCAGCAGGTCGCGCAGCGTCCGGCCGTCGACGTACTCCATCACGATGTACGGCACGGGGTTGCCGTCGGTGGAGTCTTCGCCGGTGTCGTAGACCGCGACGACGGCCGGGTGGTTGAGTGAGGCCGCCGACTGCGCCTCACGGCGGAAGCGGGCCTGGAAGGTGTGGTCGCGCGCCAGGTCGGAGCGGAGGGTCTTGATCGCGACTATGCGGTCCAGCCGGATGTCTCGGGCGCGATACACCTCGGCCATGCCGCCGCGCCCGACGACACCGTCGAGCTCGTAGCGACCTCCGAGTAGCCGAGGCTGAGTCATTTCCTGCACTGTCCCTTACCGTTCATCTTGGGTACCGGCCGGCTCGGGGGGCCGCCGGTGTCCATCATCGACCCCGTAGCGCATCACGTCTCCTCTTTGGGCGGGTTTGTTTCACCCGGGTCCGGCGAGGCGGTGGGTGTCGGACTTGTCGGTGTATCTGTGGGCGTTGGGGTCGGGGTGGGCTTAGGGGTAGGGGTGGTCCGGGTCGGTTTCGGCGTCGGCTTCTTGGTACTAGGAGCCGTCTTGCTTACCGTAGCCGAAGGTGAGGCTATAGGCCTCTGCGTCTTCGTCGGAACCACCGTGGGCCGGCGTGTGCGCGGCTTCGCCTTCGACGGTTTCACCCGCTGGGGCGAGGGTGCCTTCGTCGTCACGCGTGCCGTCACCGACGGCTCGGCCACCTCGGGCGGCGCCGGTGGTTGCCGGTTGGCGAAGGAGATCGCCGTCAGCCCCACCGCCGCGGCGCAGCCCGCCGCGGCGACCAGTGCCAGCGTCCTGGCGCCCCTCCTGCGGCCGCCAGGACGCTCCTGCATCGTCGCGGCCGGTTCGAGGTTGTCGGTCGCCCGCTCGTCCTCAGGGGCCGGCTCGCGTACGCGGAAGCCCCCCGGGTCGGTGAGCATGCTGAGCTCGGCGCCGTGTGCCACGCTGGCCAGCGACTCGCGCAGCACGTAGGCGCGGTCGGCCAGCTCCAGAGCGGTCGCGGGACGCTGCGCGGGATCCTTGGCCAGCAGCGACATGACCAGCTCGCGCACCGGCGCCGGCACGTCGACCCCGAGCGGCGGCGGCTGCTCGTTGAGGTGCTGCAGCGCGATCGCCACCTGGCTGTCGGCCCGGAACGGCGTGCGCCCCGCCAGGCACTCGTAGGCCACCACGCCCAGCGAGTAGAGGTCGGTCGACGGCGTGAGCGCGAAGCCCTGCGCCTGCTCGGGGCTGACGTACTGGGCCGTGCCGAGCACGGTGCCCGTCTGCGTCACCGGCGCCGCTTCCAGGGCGCGCGCGATGCCGAAGTCGGTCACCTTGATCGTGCCCTCGGGCGTGACCAGCAGGTTGCCGGGCTTGATGTCGCGGTGGATGATCCCGGCCGAGTGCGCCGCGTGCAGCGCCTTGGCCGTCTGGTGCACGACGTCGAGGGTCACCTCGGGCCCGATGGCGCCGTTGCGTGCCAGGATGGCCGACAGCGGCTCCCCGTGCACCAGCTCCATCACGAGGTAGGCCAGGTCGTCCTGCTCGCCGTAGTCGAAGATCTGCGCCACGCCCGGGTCGGCCAGCGCCGCGGTGATGCGCGCCTCGTTGCGGAAGCGCTCGCGGAAGGTGAGGTCGGCGTAGATGTGGCTGCGCAGGATCTTCACCGCCACCTCGCGGCCCAGCAGCTCGTCGCGGGCACGCCAGACCTCTCCCATACCGCC
This sequence comes from Nonomuraea sp. NPDC048892, assembly GCF_040649735.1. Lineage (NCBI taxonomy): Bacteria > Bacillati > Actinomycetota > Actinomycetes > Streptosporangiales > Streptosporangiaceae > Nonomuraea > Nonomuraea sp. NPDC048892. Next base: position 617,220 of record NZ_JBEZFZ010000001.1, read on the forward strand.
GGTGGCGATGCGGGAGATCAGCAGATAGCGGTTACGGAGCCGCATGATGCAGCAGGTTACCGTCACTCACTTGTTCAGCACCGCCTCCAGCACAGCCTTTGCGATCGGCGCGGCGGTGTGACCGCCGGTCGCCTCCGCGCCGACCGAGGCGGCCCCGGACTCGACGATGACGGCCAGAGCCACCTTCGGGTCCTCCGCGGGCGCGAAGGAGATGAACCAGGCGTGCGGAGGCTTTCCGTCACTGGTCTCCGCGGTGCCCGTCTTGCCCGCTACTTGGACGCCCGGCACCTGCGCCAGGTTGGCCGTGCCGTTGGAGACGACGCTCACCATCATGTCGCGCAGCTTGCCCGCCGTCTCGGAGCTGACGGCGGTGGTCAGCTCCTTGGGGTCGGCCGCGTCGAGCTCGTCGCCCTTGGAGTCGGTGATCTTGTTGACGAGGTACGGCTTCATCACGGTGCCGTCGTTGGCGATGCCCGCGGCGATCATGGCCATCTGCAGCGGCGTCATCCGGTTGCTGCGCTGCCCGATGGAGGCCATGGCCACGGCCGCCTGGTCTTCCTTCGGCCCGAAGTCGCTCTTGGCCACCGGCATCGGCACGGCGACCGGCTCGCCCATGCCGAACTTCTCGGTCTGCTCCTTCATCTTGTCGTAGCCCAGCTCCATGCCGATCGAGCCGAACGGCGTGTTGCAGGACTTCTCCAGCGCGTAGACCAGGGTGACCTGGCCGCTGCCGCAGGCCGCACCGCCGTAGTTGGGCAGGCTGATGTTCGTGTTGGGCAGCGGCAGCCGCTGCGGGGCTTCCACGGTGGTGTCCGGGCCGCGCGAGGAGTCGTCCTCCAGGTACGCCGCCGTCGTCACCACCTTGAACGTCGAGCCCGGCGCGTACGTCTGGGCGATGGTCCGGTTGAGCAGCGGCTGGCTCTTGTCCTTGGCCAGCTCGTCGTAGCGGGAGAACACCTTGCCCTTGTCCGTGCCCGACAGCTCGGTGGGGTCGTAGGTGGGCAGGGAGACCATCGCCAGGATGCCGCCGGTCTTCGGGTCGAGCGCGACCAGCGCGCCGCGCTTGCCGCTCTGCCGCAGCGCGTCGTAGGCCGCCTTCTGCGCCTTCGGATTGATCGTCAGGTCGACGTTGGCGCCCCTGGTGGGCTCGCCCGTGAACAGGTCGATGCTCCGCCGCAGCAGCAGGTCGGCGCTGGAGCCGTCGAGCAGCTTGTTCTCGGTCGACTCGATCGCGTCGGCGCTCTCGGGGGAGAAGAAGCCGGTCACGTGGGCGTAGAGCTTCGCGTCAGGATATTTCCTGACGAAGCGGAACTCCTTGTTGCCGGTGTCGACCGACTGGGCGATCACCTTGCCGCCGGCCGTGATGCGGCCCCGCTCGATCGCGTACCGCTCGAAGAAGTTGCGCCGGTTACGGGCGTCGCTCTGCAGGTTCTCCGCACGTACGGCCTGGATGATGTTCACGTTGACCATCAGGAGCGCGAACATGGCCAGACAGGCCACGGCCGCGCGCTTCAATGTCCGGTTCATCGCTGGAACACCTGCGTCAGTCCTTCGTTCTGGATCGCCTGGGGCGGGGGCCTGCGCGCCGCGTCTGACATGCGTACCAGGAGCGCGATAAGGATCCAGTTAGCCAGCAGCGCCGAGCCGCCCTGCGACATGAACGGCGTCACCAGGCCGGTCAGGGGGATCAGGTTCGTCACGCCGCCGACGATGATGAAGACCTGCCAGGCCAGGATGAACGACAGGCCGCCCGCCAGCAGCTTGGAGAACGGGTCGCGGGCCGCCAGCGAGGTGCGCAGGCCCCGCTGCACCAGCAGCGCGTAGAGCATGAGCAGCGCCATCAGGCCGGTCAGGCCCAGCTCCTCGCCGGTCGCGGCGAAGATGAAGTCGGAGAAGCTTAGCGGGATCAGGTAGGGGTGTCCCTGGCCGAGCCCCGTGCCGAGGATGCCGCCGGCGCCGAAGCCGTAGAGCCCCTGCATGATCTGGAAGCTCTTGCCGCACATCGAGTCGCCGGGCGGGCTGGTCTGGCAGATGTCGGCGTTGCCGTAGTAGACGTCGTTCGTCGGGTCGAGCCAGGAGTCGAAGCGGGCCCCCACGTGGTCGAAGACCTGCCCGGCGAGGAACGCGCCGCCGACGAACAGCAGGACGCCGATCAGCACCCACGAGGTGCGCTGCGTGGCGATGTAGAGCATCGCGATGAACGTGCCGAACAGCAGCAGCGAGGTGCCCAGGTCTTTCTCGAACACCAGGACCAGCAGGCTCAGCACCCACGTGGCGAGCACCGGGCCGAGGTCTCTGGCCCGCGGCAGGTCGATGAAGAGCAGCCGCCGCCCGGCCAGCGCCAGCACGTCGCGCTTGGCCACCAGGTAACCGGCGAAGAAGACCACCAGCGCCAGCTTGGCGAACTCGCCCGGCTGAATGGAGAAGCCGCCGATCCTGATCCAGATCTTCGCGCCCTGCACCTCGCTCAGGCTGGCCGGCAGCAGCGCGGGAATCGCCAGCAGCACCAGTCCGACCGCGCCCGCGGTGTACGTCAGGCGCTGCAGCATGCGATGGTCACGCAGCACGACCAGCGTGATCGAGAACATGACGACGCCGAGCGCGGTCCACATGATCTGGCTGTTGGTGGAGGCGCCGCCCATCTTGGCCGCCTCCAGCCGGTAGATCATCACCAGGCCGAGCCCGTTGATCAGCGTCACCAGCGGCAGGATCAGCGGATCGGCCCACGGGGCGAACTTGGCCAGGACGAGATAGGCGGCCAGCATCAGGGCGCCGAGCCCGAGCCCGTAGGCGAGCATGCCGGCGGGGATCTGGCCGTCGACGGCCAGGCCCACGTTGGCGTAGGCGCCCATGATGACCACGACCGCCAGGGCGAGCATGACCAACTGGGCCACGCGCCGCTTGGCGGGCATCGCTACGGGGGTGGCGGCGACTTCGCTCATCTATCGCTGTTTCGTCTTGGTGGCGGAGGCGGTGGGAGTCGGGCTCTCACTCGCCTCGGGTGGGGGTTCCTCGTTGTCCTTCTGCTCTTCGGTGAACTTCAAACCGTTGATCTTCGTGATGCCTTCGGCCTCGGTGGTGACGGGGATGCCACCCTTGATCAGTGCCTGATCCGCCTCTGACAGCTGGGAGATCTTCCTGCCAGTGGCCTTGGTGACGTGAAAGAGCGGGAAGGGGCCCAGCTCCTTCTGTATCCCCTGGAACACGACCACCTCGTCGCCCCTAGCGCCGACGAAGAACTGGTCCTGAGTCCACTGATATCCAAAGTAACCGCCGACGCCCACCGCGACGACGCCCACACCGAGCACGGTGACCAGCACGGGCCAAACCCGACGACGTTTGCGGGTGCGCCGGGGCGCCGCCTCGGCGACCGGCTCCTCGAACGCGTCATCGGTGAGCACCGGCTGGGGTGCGGTCACCGCGCCGGCTCGCCCCGGCGAGGTTTCCTGCGGACTTCCGTGCAGCCTGGTCATGCCCGCGGCGCCGACCACAGCGGCCTCCACGGGCACCTGCTGCCCGTCGGTGATCTCCAGCACGTCGGCCAGAACGCAGGTGATGTTGTCAGGCCCGCCACCCCGGTTCGCCAGATCGATGAGCTGGCGGACGACCTCTTCAGGATCGTCGATGTTGGTGAGCGTGGCGTGCATCGTCTCCGCGCTCACCACCCCGGAAAGGCCGTCGGAGCACAGCAGGTAACGATCGCCTATCTGCGCCTCGCGCAGCGTGAGGTCCGGATCGACCTCGCCACTGCCGTCGAGAGCGCGCAGCAGGATCGAGCGCTGCGGATGGGTGGCCGCCTCTTCCGGCGTGATGCGCCCGTCGTCCACGAGCTGCTGCACCAGCGTGTGGTCATGGGTGATCTGGTACAGCTCACCACGTCTCAGCAGATAGGCGCGCGAGTCGCCCACGTGGACCAGAGCGACCTGGGTGCCGTGCCAGAGCATGGCCGTGAGAGTCGTGCCCATGCCTTTGAGGCTGGGATCCCGCCCCACCATCTCGTGCAGCTTGCGATTGGCGTCGCGTACCGCGGCCTCGATGGCGTTGAGCAGGTCACCCCCCTGTTGGGCCTCGTCAAGAGAGGCCATGGCGGCGATGGCGACTGAGCTCGCCACCTCGCCGTGTGCGTGCCCGCCCATGCCGTCGGCGACGGCGAGCAGGCGGCCGCTAGCGTACGCCGAGTCCTCGTTTCCTTCGCGGAGGAGGCCGACGTCCGAGCGGGCGGCGTAGCGGAGTGCGATGGTCATTTGCGCAATTCAATGACTGTCTTGCCGACGCGGATCGGAACACCGAGCGGCACCGGGGTCGGGCGGGTGACTTTCGAGCGGTCGAGATACGTGCCGTTGGTGGACCCAAGATCTTCCACGATCCATTGACCGTCCTGAGGGAAGAGCCGGGCATGCCGGCTGGAAGCGTAGTCGTCGGTGACTACCAGCGTGGCGTCATTCGCCCGGCCAATGGTGATGGGCGTCTCCGTGAGAGTGATGGTGGTGCCTTGGAGGGGGCCACCGGTGACGATGAGCTGGCGTGGCTCGCCCTTCTTGCTCTTGGGCTTCGCCACGGGTTTGGCGGGTTTCGCGGCTTTGAGTGCGCCTGCGGTGGCCGTGCGTGAACCGAACAAGTCAGTCCGGATCACGCCGACTGCGGCAATGACGAAGAACCACAGCACCGCCAGGAATGCGAGCCGGATCAGCAGCAGCGTGAGCTCGGACATGGACCGTCTGTCTACCCCTAATCGCGCCGGAACACCAGAGTCGTACGCCCCAGAGTCACTCGCGTGCCGTTCTGAAGCTCGATCCTGCGTACCGGCTGGCCATTGACGAAAGTGCCGTTCGTCGATCCGAGATCCACGAGGGCCACCAGTTGGCCCTCGACACGTAGCTCCGCGTGATGCCGAGAGACGCCCGGATCGACTAGACGAAGATCGCAGTCCGTGCCCCTGCCGAGCAAGGTCACCGGAGTGGTGAGCTCGTAAGAGCGGTCACCCTGCGGATCGTCCTGGGTGGACACGAGCAGCCGAGGCCGCCCGTTGAACGCGTGCGGCCTCGACGGAGGCAGGTCGCTCGCCGGCTGGCGAATCTCGTCCTGCTCCACCGTTGCGCCACGGATGACCCCAGACCGGATGCGGAACAAGCCCACAGCCAGATCGCCTGCGGTTTCGAAACGGACCCGGACCGGTCCCACGAAAGAGTAGCCCTGTTCTTTGGCGTACTCCCTGGCGAGGTTGGCCAGCTCGTGGCTGATGCTGTCGGCGTAGACCTCAAGCCGTTCGCTGTCGGTCGTGGACAACTCAACCACGAAGTCGTTGGGCACGAGCGTGCGACCTTGGGCGACGATCGCCGCACGCTCATCCATCTCCCGCTGAACCGCGCTGGCGACCTCGACCGGCTGAAGGTCAGATTTGAACGCCCGCGCAAAGGCTCCCTCAACCAAGCCTTCGAGCCTTCGCTCGAAGCGCTGAAGGACTCCCACCGGGTACCTCCCTTCCTCCGTGCATATGATCGCGGCCCCCAAACGCTCCGGCGCCCGGTTTCCGCTCGTTCCCACGTCACGGCCTTCCAGACGCTCATCGGCTGTCGCGCCCAGCTCCTCCGCTCCCGTGTCTTATGCGATCGTATCCGGGTTCAGTACCAGTGACTGTTCCGTGCTACTGTTCTTTCCGCACCCACAAGGGCGGGTGGCGGAACGGCAGACGCGCACGGTTCAGGTCCGTGTGTCCGAAAGGACGTGAGGGTTCAAATCCCTCCTCGCCCACTCGGTGACTGGGGATCCTTGGTCGCCGACCTTTGGTCGGCTTTCCTCGGGTCCCCTCGTCATGTCTGACCGGGGGGTGACCCCCGGACCCCCAGTGTTTTCGCTTTGCTCCTGGGGCCGGAGGCCCCAGACCCCCATCACAACCCCGTTCGGGTTCCGGATTGGGTGGTTCTTTCCTTCTGGTCTTGGGAGAGCTCTCGCGGCTTGAATGCCTGGCCCCCCGTCTGGGCGTCTTCGTCTATGTGCCGGTTGCTGGCTTCACCACCTTGGCGAAGGTTGGGGAGGGTGGCAAGAGGGTGCGTCTTTCTTTTCTGGCACCTGTTGGTAACGGCTGTGGGCGCCTTCGGAGCTTGAGCCCGGGTGGTTGCAAGGTGGTTTCTGGTTGCTTGCTGCCACCCGGGCATTTTGTGGGTTAGGTCACAATTAAGCGGCTCTGGTGTCCAGGAGTTCGCCCACCAGGTCGGTGAGGCTGACCATTCCTATGACGGTTCCCTCCTGATTCGTTACCAAGGCCAGGTGGGATCGCTGCTCCTGGAGGGTGGTCACCGCCTCCGGGACCTGGGTTGTGCAGGGCAGTTTGGGCAATGGTCTGGCTAGCTCTCCTGCCGTGCTTGCCGGGGTCAGCAGGGCGTCTCTTACGTGGAGTGCGTGGTCTATGCCTGTGGGGCTCTCCACCAGGAGGCGGAGGTGGGCGCTGCCTGCTGCTGTCTTTCTGATTTCCGCCGCTGTCGCTGTTGCCTTGACCTTGATCGCCCTGTCTATGGGGACCATGAGGCGTTCTATGCCCTCGTCGTCCAGGCGTAGGGCTCTGGTGAGGAGGTCGTGCTCGGCTCGGTCCAGGAGGCCCATTCGGCCTGATTCGCCTACCAGCAGGGCCAGTTGGCGGGGGGTTCTGGTCGTTGCCAGTTCGTTTTTTGGCTGGACGCCGAAGAGGTGGAGGATCAGGTTGGTCACCGCGTTCAGCGCTGAGAGCAGGGGGCGCATGGCCGTGGTGAAGGCTCTGAACGGGAAGGTGAGGATCAGGGCCGCGCGCTCGGGATGGGTGAGGGCCCAGCTCTTCGGGGCCATCTCGCCTACCACCATGTGGAGGAAGGTGACCAAGGCCAGGGCCAGGGTGAGGGCGATGGGGAGCCTCATCGCCTCGGGGATGCCGACCGCCGCGAAGACCGGCTCCAGATAGTGCTCGATCGCCGGCTCCGTCACCTGGCCGAGGCCCAGGGTGCAGAGGGTGATGCCCAGCTGGGCGCCGGCGAGCATGAGGGACAGCTGGCGGCTGCCGCCCGCCGCCGACTTGGCCGCCAGCCTGACCAGGCGGTTGCCGCCCGTCGCCATCTCCTCCAGACGGTGGCGTCTTGAGGAGACGAAGGCGAACTCCGCGGCCACGAACAGGGCGTTGAGCGCCAGCAGCGCGAGGCTGAGAACGATCATGGTCATCGGCGGGTCGCCTCCGCGTGCTGGATGGGAGTCAGGCGCACCCATTCGGGCACCCGGCGGTTCAGCGACATGACCGTCAGCTCGGCCTGGTGCTCCTGATCCTCTTCCGCGAACGGATCTGTGTTGTCCGGCGTGACCGGCACCGTTACCGTGTCGCCGGGGTTCGGCATTCGGCCCAGGCGGGCCAGCACCAGGCCGGCGAGGGTGTCGTAGTCGTCGCTCTCGGGCAGCGAGAGGCCCGTCGCGCGTTCGACCTCGTCGAGCCTGAGGGTGCCCGGCACCTCCCAGACGCCGCCCGGCTGCTCCACCGCTCCGGCGGGCTCCGGGTCGTTCTCGTCGACCAGCTCGCCCACCAGCTCCTCCGCCAGGTCCTCGATCGTGATGACGCCGGCCAGGCCGCCGTACTCGTCGATGACGAGGGCGATGTCGTCCTTCGCCACCCGCATCCGGTCGAGGACGGCGGGCAGCGGGACGGAGTCCGGCACCATGAGGGCGGGCCGGGTGATGCGGGCGACGTCGCCGGTCTCCAGGCCGGAGGCCAGCAGTTCGCGTACGCCCGTCACGCCCGCGACGTCGCCGTCCTCGCTCACCACCGGATAGCGGGAGTGGCCGCAGGTGCGCATGGCGTCGAGCAGGTCGGAGATGGGCTGTGAGCTGCGCAGGGCCACCACCCTGGGGCGGGGGACCATGATCTCCTCGGCCGTGCGGTCACCGAACTTTAGAGCCCGCTCCAGCAGGTCCGACAGCCGCGGCGGCAGCTCGCCCGCCTGCGTCGACTCCGCGATGATGCGGGAGAGCTCCTCGGGGGTGGCGCCGTGCTCCACCTCCTCCACCGGCTCGATGCCGACCCGCTTGAGCAGGCCCGTGGCGGCGGAGTCGAACAGCTTGACCACCGGGCCCACGACGGCGAGATACGCCAGCGTCGATCCGGCCAGGAACTTGGCCACCGGCTCCGGCCTGGCGATGCCCAGGTTCTTCGGGGCCAGCTCGCCGAAGACCATCTGCACGACCGTCGCCACGAAGACGCCGGCGGCCACGGAGACACCCGTGATCATGGCGTCGGGCAGGCCCGCGTCGGTCAGCCACGGCCGTACGATGACGGCGATCGCCGGCTCGGCCAGGAAGCCGACCAGCAGCGCCGTCACCGTGATGCCCAGCTGGGCGCCGGAGAGCATGAAGGACAAGCGGGAGGTCACTTGCAGCGCCTTCTCGGCGGCGGCGTCGCCGGCGGCGGCCTGCTCACGCAGCAGGGAGCGGTCGGCGGCGACGAAGGCGAACTCCTGGGCGACGAAATAGCCGGTCGCCGCGGTGAGGAGCAGGAGGGCCAGCAGCCCGAGATAGGCGCTCACCGGAGTGAGCCCTCAGGGGAACCCGTGCCTGAGCACGGGCGAAGATCCCACGGGTCCGGATCGGACACGATCATCCCTTCGATAGACGTCGTCCATAACCGTAACGACGCTGTCGGCATCTATGTTTCCGCAGTGACTCTCAGCTAGTTCCGCGTACTTTTCCGTGGGAAAACCTTGCCGGAACGTCTTCACTGCTGAGGGGTTCGACGTAGCGTTTATGACAAAGCGAAGGGAAGTAGGCGAAGTGACTGAGGACGACCGTACGCGGGCGATGCGCTCACCAGGCGACGGCCGCCCGCTGCCACCACGGCCCGGTGACGTGCCGCGTTCCGGTGGCGCGCCCGCGCATCGCATGCCCGGAGCAGGCCCAGTGGGAGGGCCCGTGGGAGGGCCCGTGGGAGGGCCTGCCGGAGGTGCCGCGGCGCCCACGCACAAGCTTCCCGTCGCCGGCTCCCCCGGGGCCCAGTCCGGGGCCCAGTCCGGGGCGCAGCCGGGCTCCCAGGAGCCTTCCGCGCCGGGGTCGCGGTCGCGGGTCTACGGGCGTGCGCGGTCCGGCCGGAGCCCGGTCAAGCCGTTCGGGTCGCGGAGCGAATCCGGCGAGTCCGACGAGCAGGCTCCGAGACGGCCGCGCAGGAAGATCTCCTGGAAGCTCATCGTGGGAGGCGTGGCCGGGTTACTGGTTCTGCTGCTGGTGGCCGCGATCGGCATGTTCTTCTACATCGACTCCCGGCTGGCCGGCATCGACGGCGTGCTCGACGACTACGAGGGGCGCCCGGCCGACACCCCCGGCACCAACTGGCTGCTGGTGGGCTCCGACAGCCGCAAGGGGCTGAGCGCGGCCCAGCGCAAGAAGCTCGCCACCGGGCGGGCCGCCGGGCAGCGCACCGACTCGATGATGTTGCTGCACATCCCCGAGGGCAGCGACAAGCCGACGCTGGTCAGCCTGCCGCGCGACTCCGCCGTCACCATCCCGGGCAGGGGCCGCGACAAGCTCAACTCGGCGTACGCGCTGGGCGGTCCCAAGCTGCTGGTCCGCACCGTGGAGACGGTGACGGGGGTGCACGTCGACAACTACATGGAGATCGGCTTCGCGGGCTTCGTGGACATCGTGGACGCCGTCGGCGGCGTCGAGATCAACGTACGCGCGGCCGTCAACGACCCCAAGGCGGGGCTCAAGCTGAAGAAGGGCCCCCAGGTGCTCACCGGCTCCCAGGCCCTCGGCTACGTGCGCACCCGCAAGGGCGGCGCGCTGCCCGACTTCGAGCGCACCAAGCGGCAGCGGCAGTTCCTCGGCGCGGTCGTGAAGAAGGCCGCCAGCCCCGGCGTGCTGATCAACCCGTTCACCTCGATCCCGCTGGCGTTGAGCGCCACCGACGCGGTCGAGGTCGACTCCAGCACGGGAGCGTTCAACATGCTCTCCCTGGGGCTGGCCATGGGCGACAGCCCGGTCACCACGGTGGTGCCGTTCGGCGGCAACGAGACGGTCCCGAGCGGCGGCACGGCCGTCAAGTGGGATCGCACCAAGGCGCTGGCGCTGTTCAACGCGCTGAAGGAGGACAAGCCGGTGCCGAAGGAGATCGTGGACGCCGGATGAGCCCTCGTCAGGGGCCCGCGCTTCGCGACTAACCTCCTGACCATGAGCATTTCCGACAAGCTTCATGCCATCGGGCGGCCCCTGCTCCAGGACCAGCTCGCGCATCCGACCGTGGCCGGGATCGGGCGTGGCGACCTGCCGGAGCAGGTGTTCCGGTCGTGGCTGGAGCAGGACTACCTGTTCCTGCTGGACTATGTACGGGTCTTCGTCCGGCTGGCCTGGCAGGCGCCCGACGGGCATCTCGGCGACCTGGTGGATCTGGCGCACGCCACCTACCACGACGAGCTGAGCCTGCACCGGTCTATGTCGGCGGGGTTCGGGGCCGATCTGGAGGGGGCGGTGAAGGGCCCCGCGTGCGCGGCGTACACGACGTTCCTGCTGGAGTCGGCGGCGTCGTACGGGGAGGGGCTGGTGGCCCTTTATCCGTGCATGTGGGGATATTCGAGTCTCGGGCGGATATTGGCGGAGAATCCGCCTGCTGAGCCGAGATATCGGGCCTGGGTGGACACGTACGCGGACCCGGGGTTCGTGACGCTGACCGAGCGCATCGCGAGCATGATCGACGAAGTGGATCCGGACCCGGCGCGGGCGGAGGCCCTGTTCAGGACGGGAATGGCGCATGAACTGGCCTTCTGGGACGTGCCGTAGAACAGTCGGTGGCGCGTCGTAGTCTGGGGGCATGCCCGAACTTCCCGAGGTGGAGTCGCTCACCCACTTCCTGCGCGAGCGGGCGGTGGGCCGCACGGTCCTGGGGGTCGACGTGGTCGCCTTCCAGGCGCTCAAGACGTTCGATCCGCCGGTCAGTGCGCTCGGCGGGCTGACCGTCACCGGCGTGACCAGGCACGGCAAGTTCCTCGACCTCGACTGCGACGGTCTGCATCTGGTCATCCATCTCGCCCGCGCGGGGTGGCTGCGCTGGCGTGACGACCTGTCGGGGGCCAAGCCGGTGCGGCCGGGCAAGGGGCCGCTGGCCGTGCGGGTGCGGCTGGCGCCCGACGACGAGGGCCTGGCGCCGGGGTTCGAGCTGACCGAGGCGGGGACGCAGAAGCGTCTCGCCGTCTATGTCACGAAAAATCCGGACCAAGTGCCCGGCGTCGCCGCCCTCGGCCCCGACCCCCTCGCCGACTCCTTCACGGTCGAGGCGCTCAAGCGCATCGTGAGCGGCAACCGCACCCAGATCAAGGGGCTGCTGCGCGACCAGAAGGTCATCGCCGGCATCGGCAACGCCTACTCCGACGAGGTGCTGCACGCCGCCAAGATGTCCCCGTTCAAGATCGCCGCGAGCCTGACGGACGCCCAGATCGCCGACCTGCACGAGGCCATCGTCACCACGCTGGCCGACGCGGTCGAGCGGGCCCACGGGCTGGCGGCCAAGGACCTGAAGGCGGAGAAGAAGTCGGGGCTGCGCGTGCACAACCGGGCGGGGCAGCCGTGCGACGTGTGCGGCGACACGATCAGGGAGGTCTCGTTCGCCGACTCCTCGCTCCAGTACTGCCCCACGTGCCAGACAGGCGGCAAGCCGCTGGCCGACCGCCGCCTGTCCAAACTTCTCAAATAGCCGGTTCGGACCGGCCCCTCCTGGCCGCGTGCCCCGATGGCTTCACGCGGCGCTGAGGGCGCAGTCTCTCGTTCGCGTACGCAGGCCGCTCACGGCGACGAGCGCGCCCAGCAGCGTGGCCGTGACGGGCACCAGCAGCGCCGTCCGCATCGCGGCCAGCCCGGCCTCGGGGTCTGTGGCTCCGCCCAGGGCGGCCACGTTGACCGCGGTCACCATCGACAGGCCCAGCGCCGCCCCGAACTGGAACGAGGAGTTGATCAGCCCGCCCGCCAGCCCCTGCTCGTGCTCGGCGACGCCGTCCGTGGCCACGATGGTCACCGGGCCGTAGACGAAGGCGAACATCAGGCCGATGAGCAGCATGGAGGGCAGCATGGCCGCGTACGTCCAGTCGAGCCCCACCCCGAGGAACAACGCGTAGGCCAGCAGGCCCGACAGCAGGCCGCCGAGCACGACCCTGGCGCTGCCGTACCGGTTGACCAGCCAGGGCGTGAGCACCGGGGCGAGCACCACGTCGATGGCCGCCGCCAGCAGGGCCAGGCCGGTCTGCACGGTCGACCACCCGCGCAGCTCCTGGAGGTAGAGCGTGACCAGGAACTGGAAGCCGAAGAACGAGGCCGTGAGCAGGGCGGCCATCACGTTGGCCCGGATCAGCGGCGCCGAGCGCAGCAGGCCGAGCCGGACGAGCGGGCTGGCCGACCGGCGCTCGACGGCGGTGAACGCCGCCACCAGCGCGAGCCCGCCGGCGAAGGCCGCCACCGTGAGCGGCCAGCCGTCGGCCGGGTGCTCAAGACGTACGACGCCGTACGCCAGCAGCATCATCGCGCCCGTGATCGTCACCGCGCCCAGCACGTCGAACCCGCCGGCCGCCGGCCGGTGCTCCCTGGCCGGCTCCCTGATCAGGGGGACGGCGGCGATCAGGATGAGCAGCGACATCAGCACGGGCGCGAAGAACACCCAGCGCCAGCCGATCGCGGTCAGCAGCCCGCCGGCCACGAGCCCGAGCGCGAAGCCGCCCGCCGCCGTGCCCGCGTAGATGAGCAGGGCCTTGTTGCGCAGCCGGCCCTCGGGAAAGGTCGTGGTGATCAGCGAGAGCCCGGCCGGCGTCAGGAACGCGGCGGCCACCCCCGTGACGAACCTGGCCAGCAGCAGCACCCACCCCTCGTTCGCGAAACCGCCGAGCCCCGAGAAGACCAGGAACACCACCAGCCAGAGCAGGAACATCCGCCGCCGTCCCAGCAGGTCGGCTGCCCGGCCGCCGAGCAGCATGAAACCGCCGTAGCCGAGCACGTACGCGCTCACGACCCCGCTCAGCATGCCCGTGGACAGCCCCAGATCGGCCCTGATGGCCGGCAGGGCGATGTTCAGCATGGCCACGTCGATGCCCTCAAGGAAGATGGCGCCGCACAGAACGATCAGCACGCCCCACGATCGGGCAGGAACAGACATCGCAAGACCCCCGGTTACTTTTCTGCATATCGGTTATCTCTTGTAACCGTCCTCATCATGGGTCAGCATGAAAGACGATGGAAGACGGCACTTTCGAATCACTCGGTTACCGCGAAGGCACCATGGACGACTACGACGTTTGGCAGTGGGACACCCGGGAGGACTGCGAGGTCAGGCAGATCCTCGACCGCATCGCGGACAAGTGGTCGCTGCTGGTCATCGCCCTGCTCGACTGCCAGAGCCTGCGCTTCACCCAGTTGCGCCGCGAGATCGACGGCGTCAGCCAGCGCATGCTCAGCGTCACCCTGCGCCAGCTCGAACGCGACGGCCTGGTCAGCCGCACGGTTCACCCCGTGGTGCCGCCCCGGGTGGACTACGCGCTGACGCCGCTCGGCCGTACGCTGCACGAGACCATCAAGTCCCTGGTCACGTGGACCGAGGCGCATCAACAGGAGATCGCCGCGGCGCGTGCCGCCTACGACGCGCGGCGCGAGATGATGGAGTCATGACCGTTCCCGAGATCGAGGCGGGCGCCGTTCCCGCCGATGCCTACCTGCTCGACGTCCGCGAGCAGGACGAATGGGTGGCGGGCCACGCGCCGCAGGCCGTCCACATCCCCATGACCCAGATTCAGGGCCGGGTCGACGAGGTCCCCGCCGACACGACCGTCTACGTCGTCTGCCGCGTGGGCGGCCGGTCGATGCAGGTCGCGGCCTGGCTCAACCAGCTCGGGCGCGAAGCGATCAACGTCGGCGGCGGCATGCAGTCGTGGGAGTTCTCCCGCCGGCCGATGGTGAGCGAGACGGGACAACAGCCGTTCGTCGCCTGAATCGGTAACAAGGCCCCCACTATGGCGGTTCTGCCGTCATTAAGGCATGATGAGGGCGCAAATTACATATCGTCGCGGGAGCTCGGGGTGCCGGGCTGAGAGGGCAGCCACATCTGCTGCCGACCGCCGGAACCTGTCCGGATAATGCCGGCGTAGGGAGTGTGCGATGTCGCACGGCGTCGAAGAAGTCCCCCTGACCCTCGAAGGCGAAGCGCCGAAGACTCTGGGCGTGCTCGATCAGGGTGCGCTCTGGGCGAATCTCGGAGTGAGCCTCCTCGGCTTCTCCGGCGCCCTGTTCCTGATCAACCCGCTGGGCGATGCCCCGCTCACCCTGGGCGCCGCGCTCGTCGCCACGGTGGTGGGCAGCCTGATCGGCACCGCCATGGTGGGCCTGTCGGCCATTCCCGGCACCCGTACGGGGCAGCCGGCCATGGTGCTGCTGCGCGGCCTGTTCGGCGCCAGGATCTCCTACGTGCCGACGGTGCTGAACATCGTCCAGATGCTCGGCTGGGGCGCCTTCGAGCTCTGGGTGATCGCCAAGGGTGCCACGGCGATCTTCGGCTCGGTGCCGTACCAGGCGTGGGTGATCGTGGCCGGGGTGCTGACCACCGCGCTGACCATCTGGCCGCTCGGCTCGATCCGGCTGCTGCGCCGGTACGTCACCGTCGGCGTGATCATCGCGATGGTCTGGTTCACGGTGTTCTTCCTGCGTGAGGCGCCCCCGCAGACCGGCGGGACGTGGACCGCCTTCCCCGCCGCGGTCGACTACGTGATCGCGCTGTCGGTGTCCTGGGTGCCCATGGCCGCGGACTTCGCCCGCCACTCGCGCTCCAGCAGGGCCGCCTTCACCGGCGTGGTCGGCGGCTACACCCTGGCCCAGGTCGCCTGCCTCGGGCTCGGCGTCTACGCGGTGGCGCTGGCGGGCGTCGCCGCGGTGCAGGCCGACGGGACCGCGGTGTTCGGCCCGTTCGTGGCGATGCCGCTGGGCGCGCTGTTCTTCGGCATCCTGGTCCTGCGCGAGACCGACCAGTCCTTCGCCAACGTCTACTCGACCACGATGTCGCTGCAGAACCTGCTGCCGCGGATGGACCGGCGCGTCTTCTCCGTGCTCATCGGCGTGCTCACCGTGGTGATCGCGCTGCTGGTGGACGTCACGTCCTACGGCGCGTTCCTGGGCGTGATCGGGGCCGTGTTCGTGCCGATGTTCGCCGTGCTGGCCGTGGACTACTTCGTGCTGCGCCGCGGCGCCGGCTGGAACACCGCGGAGGACGCGCCCTCACGCTGGTCGATGGTGGTGCCGTGGGCGCTCGGCTTCGTGGCCTACTGGCTGACCACCTCGACGCCGACGGTCGAAGCGTGGGACGGGATCTGGGCGAGCCTGCGCGAGGCCATCGGCTTCACCCGGCAGACGTGGATGAACGGCGCGCTCGGCGGGGCCTTGGTGGCCGCGCTCGTCACGCTGCTCATCGGCCTGGCGCTGCGCCGGCCCGCTGTTCGACGTTGAGCAGGTGCTGCTTGGCGACGGGCCCACCCGCGTAGTCGCCGAGCGCGCCGTCCTCGCGCACCACCCGGTGGCAGGGCACGATCACGCAGACGGGGTTGGAGGACAGCGCGTTGCCGATCGCGCGCAGCGCGCGCGGCCGGCCGATGCTCTGGCCGATCTCCTCCAGCGTCGTGGTCGTGCCGTAGGGGACGGCCATCGTCTTCTGCAGCACCGTACGCGCGAACGGCGTCGCCAGCGCCAGATCCACCGGCAGCGTGAACGCGCGCAGCCGCCCGGAGAAGTAGGCGTCCAGCTCTCTGCGTACCGGGTCCAGCCGCCTCGCCTCGGGCCCGATGAAGCTGCCCACATGCCTGTTGACCAGCTCGAAGACGTCGTTTTCCGCCTCGAAGCTGCACGCCGCGACACCCTTGCCCGTCACGGCCAGCACCAATCGGCCCACGGCGCCGTCATAGGTGCCGAAAGCGATGTCAGGCGGCGTATCACCTCGATAGGTGCTAGAGGTCACACGCAGCAGGGCATCGAGATCGTTGCTCGACATACCCTCAACCTCCACCCGCCGGAATCACCGTGACCGCAGCGTATCGGACGGATCGCCCGACGCACCCACCGCGCCACGTGCACTATGGAGGAGTGGGGGACGAATGGGCCGGTAGTGACGATGAGATCGCTCGCGCGGCGCTTGACAGCTCGCCCAACGCCGTCGTGGCGCTCGACAGGGACCAGAGCGTCCTGGTGTGGAACGCCGCCGCCGAGCGCGTGTTCGGCTGGGCGGCCGAGGAGGTGCTCGGGCGCAGGGCGCCGATCGTGCCCGACGAGCTGACCGCGGAGCACAACGCCGTGCTGGAGCGCGTACGCACCGGGGAGCCGGTGTCGCTGCGCACCAAGCGGCTGCACAACGACGGCGCCCTGCTCGACCTGCGCGTCGACATCAGCGCGCTGCGGCTGGGCAGCGCCGTGGGCGGCTACGTGTGCGTCTACCACCCGGCGCAGGCCGACGAGCTGGCCAGGAACCGGATGGCGCGCCGGGCCAGGCTCGTGCGCCGGCTCACCGACGTGGTCGGCGACATCAACTCCGAGCTGGAGCTGTCGGCCGTGCTCGACCGGATCTCGGCCAACCTCACCGAGCTGACCGGGGCGGACGCCGGCGGGTTCGTGCTCATCGAGGGTGACCGGCTGCGGCTGGTGAGCACGTACCAGCTGCCCGACTCGATCAGAGGCACCACCACCGACCTGCGTACGAGCCTGGTGGACCGGCTCTTACGCACCGGCAAGACCGTCATGCTGGAGTCCGACGGGCTCGACGACCTGGTGTGGGCCCGGCTGCGCGGCCTGCACACGGTCGCGCTGGGACTGGCCGCCGTGGGCGGGCGGCCGTACGGCGCGCTGTACGCGCTGTTCGCCCGGCGCAACCCCGGCCACCTGGAGCTGGAGCTGCTGGAACTGCTGGCCGGGCACGCGGGCATCGCCGTCGGCAACGCGGTGGCCTACCAGGAGGCGGTGCGACAGCGGGCGCACGAGCGGGCCGTGTTCGACGCCAGCGCCGACGGCATCGCCGTGCTCGACCAGGACGGCCTGGTGGTGCGCTGGAACCCGGCCGCGGCCGGCCTGACCGCGCTGGCCCCCGAGTCCGTCATCGGCGCGCCGCCCCCGTTCCCGCTGCCCAAGCCCGGCGAGAAGGTCACCTTCCAGATGGAGAACGGCAGGTGGCTGGACGTGGTGAGCGCGCAGATCGAGGAGACGGGCGAGGTGGTCGTCGACTTCCGCGACGTCACCTCGGCCAAGGAGCTGGAGGAGGCCAAGGACCTCTTCCTGGCCACGACCAGCCACGAGCTGCGGACGCCGATCACGATCGTGCGGGGCTTCGCCAGCACGCTGGACGCGCGCTGGGACAAGATGGCCGACGCCGAGCGCCGCGCCGCCGTGCACACGATCGCTGAGCGCTCCAGGTCGCTGGGCGAGCTCATGGACCACCTGCTGCTGGGGGCCAGGGCGGGGGCCGAGGAGCTCAAGGTGCGGATCGAGGAGGTCGATCTGGCCGAGCGGATCGACGCGGCCACGCTGGGCCTGCCGGCGCTGTCGGACAAGCACCGCGTGGAGGTGGACATCGCCCGGGGGTTGCCGCACGTGCTCGGTGATCCCCTGGCCACGGACATCATTCTCGGTCAGCTCTTGGAGAACGCCTTCAAGTACTCGCCGAAGGGCGGGCTCATCAGCGTGGCCGCCTGGCCGGACGGTGAGAACGTGGTCGTCGTCGTGGACGACGAGGGCGTCGGTATCGCCCCTGGTGACCGGGAGCGGATCTTTGAGCGCTTCGTCCAGGTGGACAGCGGCGACCGGAGACGGTTTGGTGGAGTGGGGCTCGGTCTCTACATCGTCCGCAGTCTCGCGCGCGCACAGGGAGGAGATGTGAGCGCTCATCCGCGACGGGAAGGGGGCACCAGGATGCGACTCGTGCTGCGATGCGCTTCCCCTATCGGATCCGACACACCGATGCGGTAACGAGGTGGTCACGGTTGAGCTGATCTATCGTCCAATGAGTACAAGCTGTGATCGCAATGCGGTTTCTGGGATCGAGTAACGGGGCATTTCGGTCGTACCGGGGAGTGTTCCCGCGGGGGGCACAGGTAACGGGGAGGTGGGTGTGTCAAGCGTGGTGCTGCTGCCGTACGCGCCGTCCAGCGTCGCCGTCGCCCGCCAGCGTCTGAGCACAGATCTGCAGGACAGTGGGGTCTTCACCGCCGCGATCGACGACGCGGTGCTCGTGGTGAGCGAGTTGCTGAGCAACGCGCTGCGTCACGCGCATCCGCTTCCGTCCGGCATGGTGAGAGTGGCGTGGCTGCGAAGCGACGAACACGTAGAGGTGGCGGTGAGCGACGGAGGTGCGGCGACCGAGCCGCGCGCGGGCCGCCCGACCCTGTCATCGCTCGGGGGCCGGGGGCTCGGCATCGTGGAATACGTGGCGGAGAGCTGGGGGGTCAGGCACGACGGTGACACGACGACGGTCTGGGCCATCCTGCCCGCCCCCAGCCAGACGGTGAACGGGCAGGTGGCGGCACTCAGAGAGGCCGGCTAGCGAGCACCCCGCGCTCGCCTGTGGCCCACGCCGTGGAGACGAGCAGATAGAGCCCGGCGGCCAGGGGGAGCACCAGCGCGGCCAGCACGGAGCCGTACGGCATCAACCGCATGATCTTCCGCATCACCTCGGGCTGCCCGCCCGCGATCTCGCCTTGCCTGGCGGCGTTCGCCGCGATCTGCCGTGAAGACCACCATGCCACCGCCGCGACCAGCACGATGACCAGTATGAAGACCGAAAACGGCAGGCTGACCAGACCGTAATTGGCCACAATGCCCGCCACCTGCTGACCCAGCGGAGC
This sequence comes from Nonomuraea sp. NPDC048892, assembly GCF_040649735.1. NCBI lineage: Bacteria > Bacillati > Actinomycetota > Actinomycetes > Streptosporangiales > Streptosporangiaceae > Nonomuraea > Nonomuraea sp. NPDC048892. The sequence goes on from NZ_JBEZFZ010000001.1 coordinate 636,059, forward strand.
CCCCAGCAACGAATGACCGGCCAGTGCGGTCGGATGCGTGGCGACCCGGAACATCAGCCACATGAACGGCAACTGCGCCAGCATCGGCAGAATCCCGGCGAACGGTGAGCTGCCCTCCTTCGCGTAGAGGGCGTTGAGCTCCTTGGCCAGGCGCTCGGGATTGCGGCTCCAGCGCTTGCGCAGCTCCTGCTGCTTGGGTGCGAGCCGTTCACGGATCTTCGTCGTGCGGGCCTGGCGCACGTTCAGCGGGAGCAGAAGCAGCCGTACGGCCAGAGTGAACAGCACGATGCCGAGGGCGGCACTGCCGCCGGACATGCCGATGACGAACGTGACAAGAGAATCGATCATGAGCCCTGTTTTCTCGTAGGTGTCTCGTGGACTCGTGCAGAGTCGAGGGCTCACCCGTACGAGGGAGCCCCGCTTGACGGGAAGCGGGGCACGCCTAAGGAGCTCGTGGACGCGAGCGACCGGCCGCGTCAGGATCGCGCTGCCGCTGGAAGGCGGTGCGGCGCGCGTAGGACAGCGGGAAGCCCGGTGGCTCTCCGCCGAGGACGGGCAGCAGCGTGGCCGCCCACATGGCCAGCAGCAGGATCGCCATCATGGTGATCCCGACCAGCCACGGATCGAACAGGAACTGCATCAGTGTGAGCGGGAGGACTTGCTCACGACGGTGACCGCGATGAAGGCGACGAGGGCGATCACGCCGACGATCAGGGCCAGCTTGACCAGGCCTACCAGCATCGGCAGGAGGAAGTTGAAGAGCACGAAGAGACCCAGGAGAGTCCCGACGACGAGCATGACGACTTTACCCATGAGGCAACCGTACGTCCTCGGCGGATGATCTGCGAGGCTTACGAAGCAACGACGCGGATGATCGGCGAGGCCCGCGCGCCGATGACCTCGCGAGGCTTACGAACCGGTGACGTGAACGCGGCTTCCCTGGGTTGTGGCCGTACGGTGAAGTGGTGAACACGCGCATCCTGGTGGTGGACGACGATCCCACGGTCTCCGAGGTCGTGGCGCGCTATCTGGAGCGCGACGGGCACGAGGTCGAGTGCGTCGGCGACGGCGCCGAGGCGCTGCGCAGGGCGCTGGCGCACCCGCCGGACCTCATGGTGCTCGACCTGATGCTGCCCAAGATCGACGGGCTGCAGGTGTGCAGGAAGCTCAGGGAACGCTGGCCCGTGCCGGTGATCATGCTGACCGCGCTGGGCGAGGAGATCGACCGGGTGGTCGGGCTGGAGACCGGGGCCGACGACTACGTGACCAAGCCGTTCAGCCCGCGCGAGCTGGCGCTGCGGGTGCAGTCGGTGCTGCGGCGGGCGCGCGGGGCCTCCGTCACCGGCGGCACCGGCGTGCTGCGTGACGGGGACCTGGTCGTCGACGTGGGCGCCCACGAGGCCCGGCTGCGGGGCGGCGAGGTGATGCTGACGGCCAGGGAGTTCGATCTGCTCGCCTACCTCATGCGCAACCCCCGGCAGGCGTTCAGCCGGTCGGCGCTGCTCAACCAGGTGTGGGGCTGGTCGTTCGGCGACTCGTCCACCGTGACCGTCCACGTGCGGCGGCTGCGGGAGAAGATCGAGCCCGATCCGACCGAGCCGCGAAGGATCGTCACGGTGTGGGGGGTCGGATACCGGTACGAGCCGTTGGAGGGCTCCTGATGCTCGGTCCGCGTGCGGCGGTCGCCCCGGCCGTGGCGGCCGGGGAGCTGCCGATGGTCGTGGCGGTCACCGCCGGGTTCGGGCTGCTGATCGCGCTGGCCGGCATCTGGGTGATGTGGCGGCTGCGCACCAGGTCGATCGGGGTGATGCTGGCCGTGGTCGTGGTGGTCGCGGTGGCGGCCACACTGGCAGGCGTCGTGGCGATCATCCAGAAGATGATCATCGAGGGGGAGATCAAGGACTTCGTGCTCAGCGTCGTCGCCGTGGGCGGGCTCGTGGGATTGGGGGTGGCGTTCGTGCTGGCCAAGCGGGTGGTCGGGGAGAGCAAGAGGCTGATGGACGCCGTACGCGACCTGCCGTTCGTGGCGCCCCAGGGGCTGCCGGCCGAGCTCCAGACGATCGCCAACACCCTTGAGGAGGCGTACGCGCGGGAGCGGGCCCTGGAGGAGGCCAGGCGGGAGCTGGTGGCGTGGGTGAGCCACGACCTGCGTACGCCGCTGGCCGGGATGCGGGCCATGGCCGAGGCGCTGGAGGACGGCGTGGTGTCCGACCCCGAGACGGTCGCCCGCTACCACGGGCAGATCAAGCTGGAGGTCGAGCGGCTGTCGGGCATGGTGGACGACCTGTTCGAGCTGTCCAGGATCCACGCGGGGGCGCTGCGGCTCTCGCGGGCCAGGATCGGGCTCGCCGACCTCGTCGCCGACACCCTGGCCGGCGCCGAGCCGCTCGCCAGGGCCAAGGGCGTGCTCCTCACCGCCGAGGCGTCGGCGGCCGTGCCCGTGGAGGCCGACGCGGGGGCCCTGGGGCGGGCCCTGGGGAACCTGGTGGTCAACGCCATCAGGCACACGCCGTCCGACCGCGGCGTGGTGCTCAGGGCCGGGGTGGACGACGAGGGCATGGCCTGCCTGTCGGTCACCGACTGCTGCGGCGGCATTCCCGAGGAGGACCTGCCCCGGGTGTTCGAGGTGGCTTTCCGGGGGGAGGCCGCACGTACCCCTACCGCCGATGGCGGGGCCGGGCTGGGGCTCGCCATCGCGCAAGGGATCGTGGAGGCGCACGACGGGATGATCGGCGTGGTCAACGACGGGCCGGGGTGCCGGTTCGAGATCCGGCTGCCCCAGATCGGCGGCTGACCACCGGTCAGACGTTCTCCTGGAGGTCGCGGGTCGCACCGAACGACTCCGACATGGCGCGAAATGTCGGGCACGGCCAGCGCCACATGCAGCTCCGGCAGCGCAGGATCGGATGCGCGGTGTCACTCGTGATCCCGCCCGCGTCACGCGGCTGGTGCAGGTCGAGCAGCCTGAGCCCGAGCTCGGAGAACCTGAGCAGCTCGGTGCGGGCCCCGCCGAGGAAGTCGAGGTCCTCGATCCCGAGCCGGGTGCTGATCGGCACGTAGCCCTCGTGGTTCACCAGGCCGCGCAGGCGGTCGGCTTCGTCATGCCATGGCGTCGCCTTCTCTGTGTTGATGAGGATGGCTTCCAGACGTTCTCGGAGCCCCTGACGCTGAGGATCTTCGGGTTTCTCTGCGTTCATCGATGCGGGGCCCGTCGGTCGCGCCCCAGCCCCTCCCTCGCCGCGAAGATGTGCCGCTTCCGGTGTCACGCTGTCAAGCTTCGCGTACTCTCCGTTTTCATGGAGCCCAAACGGAGGACAAAAACCTGTGGTTCCCCTATCGGCGTGACAACGTGACCGGAAGCCATCGCCCCGCTAGCCTGCCCATGTGGAGCTCAAGGTCTCGACTCGATCACATGCCGGGTGCGCGCTCGTCGCCATCACCGGAGAAATCGACCTCTATACGGCGCCCCACCTGCAGTCCGAGTTCACTCGGCTGCTGCAGGACGGGCCCAGCCGGGTGGTCATCGACATGTCCGCCGTGGATTTCTGCGACTCCACGGGGATGAACGTGCTGCTTTCGGCACTCAAACGCATGAAAGAGCAGGGCGGGTCGCTCGAAGTCGCCGCGCCGCGTCCTGCCGTACGCAAGATTCTGCAGGTCACCGGGCTCGACTCGGTGTTCACCGTGCATGATGAGGTGCCGCAGGAATTCCTCATCGCCGAGGGATCATGACCGGATCGGCGGGCGCGGGTCGCGGCCGCTCCAGGGTCCCGCGGTCGGCGGGCGTGGAGCGCGGTCGTTCCGAGGTCCCGCGGTCGGAGCGCGGCCGTTCCGGGGTCCCGCGATCGGCGAGTGCGGAGCGCGTCCGTTCCGAGATCTCGTGCAAGGGAGGTGAGGGCTCGTGAGCGGCGACACCGCCGTCGTCATCCCGGCCGCCAACGAGGCCGATCGCATCGCCTCGACGGTCAAGGCCGCCGCGGCCCTGCCCGGCGTCGATCTCGTCGTGGTCGTCGACGACGGCTCGTCCGACCAGACCGGACGGGTGGCGCGCGCGGCCGGAGCCCGGGTGGTGCGGCACAGCCGAAACCGGGGCAAGGCCGCGGCGATGGAGACCGGAGCCGAGGCCGTGCGCCTCCTCGACGAGGACGCCGAGCCGCGCCATCTCCTCTTCCTCGACGCCGACCTGGGCGAGACCGCCCAGGCCGCGGCCCCGCTCATCGAGCCCGTACGCGCGGGCACCGCCGACATGACGATCGCGGTGTTCAGCACACGGGTGAAGCTCGGGGGCCACGGCTTAGTCGTACGCCTGTCGAAAGAGGGCATCCGCCGGGCCACCGGCTTCGACGCCGCCCAGCCGCTCAACGGGCAGCGCTGCCTCACCAGGGCCGCCTTCGAGGCGGCCAGGCCGCTGGCCCACGGGTTCGGCGTCGAGACGGCGCTGACGATCGACCTGCTGCGCAGGGGATACCGGATCACCGAGGTCGAGGTGGAGATGGCCCATCGGGCGACGGGCACCGACTGGCGGGCTCAGCTCCACCGGGCCAAGCAGTTGCGGGACGTGGCGCGGGCGCTGGCCGCACGGGAGCATCTGGTCGCCCACAACCTCGACAAGCTGCTGCGTCCCAAACGCTGACCCTGTCGCGCCGAGGGCCCTGTGATCTAGACTCACCGGCCATGACAGACCTGGACGAGCAGGGCCGTCCCGAACCTCCCATCGCCGCCGACGAGACCGGGATCCTGCTGGGCTTCCTGGAATTCCAGCGCGCGACCTTCGCATGGAAGTGCGGCGGGCTGGACCGGGCCGCCCTGAAGGCGACCGTCGGGGCGTCGACGATGACGCTGGGCGGCATGCTCAAGCATCTGGCGTACGTGGAGGACTACTGGTTCTCCCGGACGCTGCACGATCGCGAGGGGCAGCCGCTGTGGAGCACGGTCGACTGGAAGGCCGACGTCGACTGGGACTGGCACTCGGCCGCCGACGACTCCCCCGAGGAGATCTACGCGCTCTGGGACGATTCGGTGTCCCGCTCGCGGGCGGCCGTGGAGGAGGCGCTGGCGGGCGGGGGCGGCATGGGCCAGCTCGCCCAGCGCACCCGGTCGGACGGGACGGCGCCGAGCCTGCGGTGGCTCGTGGTGCACATGATCGAGGAGTACGCGCGCCACAACGGCCACGCCGACCTCATCAGGGAGTCGGTGGACGGGCTCGTCGGCGAGTAGCCGGCCGCCGGCCCCCTCCTGCCCCGGACGGACTTCTTCGGGTGTTGACGGCCTCTTCCGAGGGTTCGGCCACCTGGCCGAGGGTTCAGGAGGAGGCCTGCTCTCCGGTCTCGGCCGCGCCGGCCGGGTGAGGCTCAGGAACTCCCGGACGCGGCCCGCCACAGCCGGCCTGCTGAGGCTCACGTGTTCCCGGGCGCCGGCCGCCACACGAGAGCGCGCCGCGAACCGTCGGGGGCCACGCCCATCCGGTGATCTCGCCCCGCGCGTTGACGGAATCGGCCATCGTGGCGGTGCCGGTCGCCGGGTCCGGGATCGGACTCTTTGTTTGAGCGCCTGAGCCGGATCCACCGGAAGATGGGCGACGGATCCACAGGAGTGCACGGAACCCGCTCGTAGTCATCCACAGGTTGGGCCGTTATCCACAGGCGAGCCAGGTCTGGCGGTGACCCTTCCGCGAGTGTGCTGGAATTTCCCGGTGACTTCGGAGACGTGGCAGGAAAGGGTCAGAGACCGGCTCGCCGGGCCGGCCATGGCGGCGATCGGCATGGCGGCGATCGGCGTCTCGATCCTGCTGACGATCATCATCGGCCTCATAGGCCCGTCACCGATGGTCCCCGCCCTGCCAGGGCCGGCCTGGCACCCGCCCTACTCCCTCGCCCTCGCCCCTGACCCCCACCTGGTGGTCATCCTCGCGACCGCCGCCCTCATCCTCGGCGGCCTCGGCCTCCTCACAGCCCTGTACGCGACAAGATCTCCCGCCCACCTGCCGACCCCCCGTGCCCAACCACAAGGGAAGGCCCGCTCCCTGCCGCAAGGGAAAGGCCGTTCCCAACCACAAGGGAAAGTCGGGTCCCAAACCGCAGGCCGACAACGGATCGGGCTGTTCTCCGGTGGGGCCCAGACACTGGTGCTCATCGGCTGCACGGCCGCCGCGATCCTGGCCTTCCTGCCGCCCTCCGGTTCCGGCGACCACCTCAACTACGCCGCGTACGGCCGCATGGTGACACTGGGCCTCAGCCCCTACACCCACGGAGCGGCCGACCTGCCCGGCGACCCGATCGCCGACGCCGTGGAAAATCCATGGCGAGAGGAGCCCAGCGTCTACGGCCCGGTGGCCACCGCCCTGCAAGCGGTGGCGAGCTGGATCGGCGGCGACTCGCTCCGGCTGACGATCTTCGTTCTGGCCCTGTTCAACGCCGCCGCCTTCATCGCGACAGCCCTGCTCATCGACCGCTTCACCAGAGCCGACCCGGCCAGACGCCTGCGCGGAGCCCTGCTGTGGACTGTCAACCCGCTGCTGCTCTACCAGTTGGTGGCGGGCATGCACGTCGACACCCTCGCCATCGCCTGCATGGTCGCCGCACTTCTGGCCAGGGCCCGGCCGGTCGGCTCCGGCGTCCTGCTCGGCCTAGGCGTGGCGATCAAGGTCAACGCGGGCCTCGTGGCGCTGGGCCCGGCCTGGGAGCTGCGGCGCCGCCCCGCCCGGCTGGCGGTCATGGCGGGGTGCGCGGTCGCGGTGGTGGCGGTGGGATACGCGATCGTCGGGCCGGACGCGTTCGAGCCGATGACCCGTACGAGCAAGTCCATCTCGCACGTCTCGTTCTGGAAGCTCGTCCAGGGGTGGTTGCAGTCGATCGTGGGCCTGGGCAGCGCCTACCGGGGGGAGATCCAGATCGGCTCGCTCCTACTGCTCGCCCTCATCGCCTGGTCCCTCCTCCGCCACCACGCCCCCGCCCACCCAGACTCCCTCCCGCCCACCGGCGCTTACCGCACGGGCTCCCTCGCGCAGGGCCCTCATCCTTCCCCCAGCGGGGGGCTGGAGGCGCCGGTGGTGGCGGTCGGGCTGATGGTGGCCTACCTGTTCGCGACGCCGTACATCCTGCCCTGGTACGACGGGCTGGCCTTCGGGTTGCTGGCCCTGGTCGGGGTTTCGGCGCTCGACGGGTTCGTGGTCGCGCACCTGCTGGTCCTGTCGCTGGCCTATCTCCCCGCGCGGGTGGACGGGCAGCCCGACGACCTGCTGTGGCTCAGGGAGGTGGTCAGGCCTCAGCTCGCCTGGGCTCTGCTGGCTCTGACCGTGGCGCTGGTGGTGTGGGCTTGGAGAGTTGCAGGGCGCGAACGCACGCCGCCAGCGTCAGCGGAACGGCCACGGTCAACGCCATAGCGGGGATGGCGATGCCCGAGTCGTTCATCAGGAAGCCGACGAAGGCGGACGTCAGGGCCCCGAAGAGGCCGGCTCTGAGCGTCGGGGCCAGGCGGTAGGCCTGGCCGAGGGCGGGGGCTCCCCAGCGCGAAGGACGGGCCAGTACCAGGAACAGGAAGGCCAGAGCGACCAGCGAAAGGAGAGTCAGTGACCAGTTCCCCACGGTTACGCCGATCATGGCGCCGAACTTGCGGCCGACCACGGTCCACGCCTGCCCGTCGATGACCTGCTGGACGAAGGTGCCCAGATGGGTGCGTTCCGCGTCGGGCCGCAACCAGTCGAACACGGAAAGGGCGCCCACCAACGCCACCCCGGCCAGGCCCACGAGCGCGAGCCGGAGCAGGGAAACTCGCTTGCCCGACAGCAGGATCAGGAAGACGGCCAGACCGATCACGAACGCCGGCACCCCACCGAAGTCCGCACCCCAGGAGGGCCATCCGTCCGCGAACACCGCGAATCCCCCGTACAGACCACACAAAACCACGACCACGACCCTGGGCAGCCCCCGGCGCAGCAACCACTGAGCCACCCCCGCGAGCCCCAGAACGGTGCCCGTGGCGTAGATGGCGAAGGCGATGTTGCTGAAGCCGTAGAAGCGGCCCCCGGTCACAGGCTCGTAACCGGACACGGCATTGACCTGCAGTTTCGAGCCGGTCATGACATCGAGGAGGAGGGCGACCGAGGTGACGGCGGAGACGACGGTGAGCGGGCCGAGCACGTCCGCACGCCACGGACCGGCGAAGGCGGCGGCGGTGATGAGCCCGGCGATGGCCAGGATCGTCACGATCACCGACACCATCGGCACGGGCAGGCTCCACCAGGGCACGAGCTGGGCCAGGAAGGTGGAGACGGCGATGGCGCCGCTGACGACCGCGACGATCTGCACGGAGACGAGAAGCTTGGACGTGCTCGCATGCGGCCGGCCACCTCCCCCGAGCTCGCCCGCGGAGGCGTCCACGTCATCATCCCCTGCCCGAGCGGCGGTGCCGTCCGCGTCACTTCCGTCCTGTGCCGCGCGATCCGGGGTGGACGCAGGCTGGGTCCGCGGGACGGGCTCGGAGGCCGGTACGGCTGAAGCTCGCGAGGAGTCCGCTTCTTGGACGAGGGGTGATGAGGCGTGGGCGGGGCTGGAGGGGGCGGCGCCGTCAGCGGTGGTACGGCGGCGGCGGAGGGCCAGGGCGGCGAAGGCGTAGAAGAGGAGCTGGATCGTGACGAAGACGGCGAAGAACGGGCCGCGTACCTCACGCAGGACCTGGCTGGCGAGGTCCTCGTCGGCGAGCTCGCTCACCGTGCCGGACGGCGTCGCAGGAGCCGCGCCGCCGGGGCGCCACGGGCGGCCGACCACCGCGCGCTGGGCGGGCAGGCCCAGGAGGTCGATGGCGGTGGCGGTCAGGTCGGTGATGGCGACGAGGCCGTCCTGGCGGGTGGAGGTGGCGGTGAGGAAGCCGTGCGGGTACGGCAGGCCGTCCGGGGCGGGGCCGGTGGCGATGGCGACGTGGAGGTGGGCGTTCGGGGTCACGTCGGAGATGCCGGCCACCAGGACGGTGGTGTCGGTGGGGAGCCGCCCGAGCAGGGCGCCGATCTGCTGGTCCGCGCGTTTCGTCGCCTCCTGGCGAGCGGCGGGGGCGAGGGAGGCCGGGACTCCGTACTCGTCGAGCGGCTGCTTCGCCCAGGCGTTCGCGAGGTCGGCGGCTTCCAGGACGATCAGGTTGTACGGGGCGGGGTCGCCGAGGTCAGCAGGGGTGGGGGCGTATTTAGCGATATTTCCGGACTTGTCGGCTGCGGCCAGTGCGGCACCCGGGCCGATGGCGGCGACCTTACCGCCGCCGTCCGTCACGAGTTGCCCCAGCGTGCCCAGCTGCGCGTTGTAACCGGTCTCCGCCTGGTGCGCGGCCAGAGCACTCCAGCCGGGCACCGTGGCGCCGCCCTGCGGGGTGGGCTCGGGCTGTGGAGGTGCCGGGCAGCCCTTGCTCGCCGTACCGGCCCGCTGACCTGCCGATACGGTCAGCCACCCGGCGATGGGGCAGGTGATGCCACGGTCAGGCGGCGGCACGGCACGGGTCGAGAGCGAGGCCGAAGCGCCTTGGTCGACGAGACGCCACAGGTTGGGGGTCCTGGCCTCGTCCAGGTCGCTCCACTCCAGTCCCGGCACGCCGACGATGACCACCCGCCCGGCGACCGCGGCCTGCGCCTGAGCCGTACGGGGGCCGGAAGAGGAAGTGACGACGGCGGGAAGCCCGGGGGACGCGACTGAGGCGGCGGACGCGGAGGAGCCGACAACGGAGGAGCCGACAACGGAGGAGCTGACAACGGAGGAGCTGACAACGGAGGAGCTGACGGCGGAGGAGCCAGCAGCGGAAGCGATGAGGGCGGCCGAGGCGGCGGAGGAGGCGACGAGTCCGGAGGGGGTAGCCGAGGCGGCGGAGGAGTCGGAGATGGAAGGGGCGCCCGAGACAGCGGATTTGGGTGCGTTGCCCGCGTGCGCGCCTGAATGCGTACCGGAATCTGCGCCTGAATGTGCGCCTGAATGTGCGCCTGAGTCGGACGACGGGGTGGCTGCGGCGGGGGCGGCCAGGAGGGGGGTGAGGGCGAGGGCGAGCAGGGCGGTGGTGAGGGAGCGGGCGAGTCTGCGGCCAGGAAGGGGAGAAGGCAGGCGAGGGCCGGGGTGGTGGCGCGCTCCGTGCCGGCCCTGGAGCGGGTGCGGCGTGGCGTTCGGCATGTACGGACTCCCCATGTGTGCCCCTCGATCAACAACAGCCACGGTAACGTGCCACACCGTGACAAGTGGCGAGGTGCGGGTGACGCAGCGGCAGTGGTGGGCGTGGGTGATCGTGGCGCTCGCCGTCGCGGCGGCCGTGGCGCCTCTGGTGCACACCTGGCTCACCAATCCCGACGACCAACGGCTGGTCGACCTGGACGTTTACCGTACCGGCGGGCAGATGCTGCTCGAAGGCCGGCCGGTGTACGACTACGTCACGCCCGCCCCGCAGTTACTGCCGTTCACCTACCCGCCGGTCGCGGCCATGCTGGCCGTGGCGCTGGCCGGGATGTCGTGGGTCACGGCGCAGTGGGTGTGGACGGCCGGGATCTACGTGGCGCTGGCCGTGACGGTCGGATTCTCGTTCCGGCAGGTGCTGGAGGGGCCGCGGCTGCGGAAGTACGCGCCGTGGGTGTTCGGGCTGCTCATGGTGGCGTGCGCGTACCTGATGCCGATCAGGGACCAGGTGCGGTTCGGGCAGGTGGACATCCTGCTGGTCGCCCTGTGCGTGGCCGATTGCGTGGCCAGGCGGCCCTGGTGGCCGCGCGGGTTCTTGATCGGGCTGGCCACGGCGGTCAAGCTGACTCCCGGCGTCTTCCTGATCTACCTGCTGATCACCAGGCAGTGGCGGACGTTCTTCATGGCGTCGTTCGCGGCGGCGGTGCTCACGCTGCTGCCGTTCGCGGTGATTCCGCAGGACGCGGCCGACTTCTGGTTCTCGGCGCTGCTCGACCCCGAACGGCTTGGCGCGAACGCGGCCACCACCAACCAGTCGATCAGGGGCATGTTGATCCGGTTGTACCTGCCCGACCTGCTCACGTCCGTGATCTGGGTGGTGGTCGTGGCCGCCGTCGGGTGGTACGGCTTCAGGGGGGCGCGGGAGGCGTACCGGACGGGTGATTCGCTCACGGCGGTCGCGCTCGTGGGGCTGATGGCCGTGCTGCTGTCGCCGGTCGCGTGGATCCACCACCTGGCCTGGGTGGTCGTGGTGCTGGCCGCGATCGTGGGCGACGGCCGCGACCCGGTCAGGCTGCGCGTCGCCGCCGGGGTGTGGCTGTACTACGTGGTGCCCGTCCCGTGGTGGGGGGTCTCGCTCAAGGCGGCCGACATTCCGGGCGTCAGCCTGGTGCTGGGCAAGATCGTGCAGAACGGGTTCGGCTTGGGAGCGCTGGTCCTGGTGTGGTTGTTGGTGTCCTGGCTGCCGAAACGCCGTGAGCCGGCTTGACACAGCCATTACCCTCTGTGCCGTGCTCGTTACCACTTGGGTGATCGTGGGCGTGGTCGCCGGGGTCACCGGCGTGTCGATCGGCTTCCTGGCGTTGCGGCAGGCCAGAGCCACGATGGAGGAGTGCCGGCGCATGCTCGTCCGGCAGAGCAGCGAGGCCCCGGGCGACCTCAGAGCCATTCGGGACGTGGCCGTGTGCCGGTACGACGCGCTGTCCGAGATGACCGGGCGGCTGTCGTTCTCGGTGGCGATGATCAACGGGCTGGGCGACGGGATCGTGCTGACGTCCATCAACGGACGCAGCGAGACGCGCACGTACGTACGGCCTGTGGTCGGGGGGCGAGGGCAGCAGCCGCTGTCGCCGGAGGAGGAGGACGCGGTACGGGCCGCCCGACTCGGCCTGGGCCCCTTCGTCACCCCCCGCCCTTCCGAGACCTACTGACCGCCGGGCCAGGCTGCCGCCGGGCGACGCCGACCGACACCTCCTCCCGAGGTCTGTCGACCACCCGCGCAGGTTGCCGCTTGGAAGTGCCGACCGGCCTCTTCCCGAGACCTACTGAACGCCCGCGCAGGTTGCCGCCTGGAGGTGCCGAGCGACCTCCTCCCCAGATCCGCAGAGCGCCTGCGCAGGGCCTTCGACCTGCGGATACGCCGTGGGAAGAAACGGCCGCAGGCGCTCTCCACCTGCGGATACCCTGGACGCATGCCCAGACTCGCCTACCTCGGGCCGGAAGGGACCTTCACCGAAGAGGCCCTGCGCCTGCTCGACCCCACCGCCGAGCGGCTGCCCTGCGCCACCGTGAGCGCGGCGCTCAACGCCGCCCGCGCGGGCGACGCCGACGGCGCGGTGGTGCCGCTGGAAAACTCGATCGAGGGCGCGATCACCACGACGCTCGACGAGTTCGCCTGGGGCGAGCCGTTGCTGATCACGGCCGAGCTGCTGCTGCCGGTGCAGTTCTCGCTGCTGGCGCCCCCGGGCACCGAGATTCCGCACATCAAACGGGTCTACACGCATCCCGCGGCCATCACCCAGACCCGCGCCTTCCTCGCGCGTGAGCTGCCCGACGCCGTCGTGGTGGCCGCGCCCTCGACCGCCGCCGCCGCGCAGGAGGTCTCGCTGCCCGGCTCGCCCTATGACGCCGCCATCGCCGCCCGCATCGCCGGCGAGCACTACGGGCTGGTGGAGCTGGCCACCGACATCGGCGACAGATCCGACACCGTGACGAGGTTCGTCCGAGTCGGCCGTCCAGGCGCGCTACCCGACCCGACCGGCTCCGACCGCACCTCGCTCGTGGTCTTCCTGGCCGACGACCACCCGGGCGCGCTGCTGGAGATGCTGACCGAGTTCTCGGTGCGCGGGGTCAACCTGACCCGCATCGAGTCGCGACCGACCGGGGGCGGCATCGGGCGCTACTTCTTCCACTTCGACTTCGAGGGCCACGTCGCCGACGCCCGCGTCGGGGAAGCCATCGCCGGCCTGCACCGCATCTGCGGCGAGGTCCGCTTCCTCGGCAGCTACCCCCGCGCCGACGGCATCGCACCCCAGATCAAACCGGGCACCTCCAACCTGGAGTTCACGGAGGCCGGCGACTGGCTGACCAGGATCCGAGCCGGCAAGGTCTGAGCGAGGGCGGTCGGCTGCCTGGTCTTCGGGCCAGGGCCGGCGCTCCGCGTCGGCACATGCCTTATGCCGGCCCGTGGCTCCGGTCATGAGCGATTCGGGCGGAAGGCGGCTGGCCCGCATTCAACCCGCCAACCAAACGGCTCACCAACCCCGTGGGACGTGACCCCCAGCCAACCAAGCGACTCACCAACCCGCCAGCCGGAACGACTTTCCGGCTCCAGGCTGCTTCAGTGACGTCGGCCCGCCGCGTCGGACCTCGTCCGACCTGCCCGTCAGACAGACTCCTCACCACGAGCCCAGCTCAGCAATCGGAACCACATTCCCGACCAGAGCCAGTCCCCAACACCGGGAGTCGTTCCATGGCGGGATCGGGATCGGGTGGTTCGGTGGCGCGGGTGGGAAAGCAGGGGCGGAACGCCTCTGTACGCCGGTAGCCTTTGTTTGTGATTGACCTGCGTACCCTTCGTGAGGACCCCGACCGGCTACGGGCGTCGCAGCGTGCCCGCGGTGAGGACGACTCGATCGTCGACACGCTGCTCGACCTCGATGAGCGCCGCCGATCCGCGCTGACCTCGTTCGAGTCTCTGCGTGCCGAGCAGAAGAGTATGGGCAAGTCGGTCTCCAAGGCGCAGGGTGAGGAGAAGGCCGCGCTGCTCCAGCGGGCCAAGGAGCTCGCGGGTCAGGTGAAGGCCGCCGAGTCCGAGGCGGAGAAGCTGGCCGCCGAGCTGGACGGCGTGCTTCAGACGGTGCCCAACATCGTCGAGGAGGGCGCACCGGAGGGCGGCGAGGACGACTACGTCGTGCTTGAGACCCACGGCGAGCCCCGCACGTTCGACTTCGAGCCGAAGGACCATCTGGAGCTGGGCGAGGCGCTCGGCGCGATCGACATGGAGCGCGGCGCCAAGGTGTCGGGCTCGCGGTTCTTCTTCCTCAAGGGCGTCGGCGCCCGGCTGCAGCTCGGCCTGCTCAACATGGCCATGCAGCAGGCGATCGAGGCCGGGTTCATCCCGATGATCACTCCGGTGCTGGTCAAGCCGGAGACCATGCAGGGCACCGGCTTCCACGTCGCCCACGACAAGGAGATCTACCGGCTCCCCGAGGACGACCTCTACCTGGTCGGCACGTCGGAGGTGTCGATGGCCGGCTACCACGCCCAGGAGATCCTCGGCGGCGACGAGCTGCCGCTGCGTTACGCGGGCTGGTCGTCGTGCTTCCGGCGCGAGGCCGGCTCGTACGGCAAGGACACCAGGGGCATCATCCGGGTCCACCAGTTCGACAAGGTCGAGATGTTCTCCTACGTGCGCCCTGAGGACGCCCAGGAGGAGCACAAGCGCCTGCTCGACTGGGAGAAGGAGATGCTGGCCAAGATCGAGGTGCCGTACCGGATCATCGACACGGCCGCGGGCGACCTCGGCATGTCGGCGGCGCGCAAGTTCGACTGCGAGGCGTGGATCCCGACCCAGGGCCGCTACCGCGAGCTGACCTCGACCTCCAACTGCACCGAGTTCCAGGCGCGCAGGCTGGCGGTCCGCTATCGCGACAAGGACGGCAAGCCCCAGCACCTGGCCACCCTCAACGGCACGCTGGCCACGACCCGCTGGATCGTCGCCATCCTGGAGAACCACCAGCAGGCTGACGGCTCCGTGATGGTCCCTGAGGCGCTGCGCCCGTACGTGGGGCTGGACGTGCTCACCCCGGGCAAGTGATCGGAGCCGCGTGACCGGCTTCGCGTGACGGGTGACTCAGTTTCGAGTGACCGGACAGGGTGACTGTATGCGCGTGGCCGGCTCCGGGCCGCCGGGCCGCTGACCACCGAGCACTGCTTTCGGCCACCGGTTTCGGTCGCAGACTGCGGGAGACCGGATTCGCGCGGCCGATTCCGGGGACCGGCTGCGTGAGACCGGGATCTGGGGGACCGGATCGAGGTGGGCGGTAGGTCCGGAAGCGGTTATTCGTCCGGGAAGTGCTTCGGGTGGCGGGCGTCGCGTCTGATGAGGGCGGCGCTCGTCAGGACGACGACGGCGGTCAGGAGTGTCGCGAGGGCGGCCGCGGCCGAGTACGACTCGGGCGTCCCCCGGGCCCACCCCTCGAACGGCAGGTAGACGCTCGCGTACACCAGCGGTGCCGCCAGTACCCCCACGGCCGCCGCCGCGGGTCGTGTCCGGCCCGTCGCCGCCAGCACGACGCAGATCACGCCGCCCGTCAGTAGGGCGAGGAAGCCGAGGACCCGCAGCGGGAGCCAGTCGTCCGAGGATGCCACCGGCCAGCCGTTGAGCAGGAGCAGCAGGCCCAGACAGGCGGCCACCGCGGAGCCCGTGTACGCGTGGGTGTACCGGCGCAGACCAGCCCCCACTCCGCCGAACAGCACGCAGGCGGCGAGGAAGAGTGCCACGCCCCATTCGGGATCCATGTCCACCTCGACCGTTCTGAGCCCCGGCCAGCCGATCCGGCGCCAGGTGCCCGATGTGTCGCGGATCGCCAGCCCGTCCATGCCGTTCGCCACGATGACGACGTGCCCGCCGGGCCGCGCCTGGACGGCCAGGGCCTTGGAACGCAGGTCGGTGGGCAGGCCCCCGTACTGCCTGGACACGCGCTCCAGCGCGTCGCCGGTGACCTCCCAGGAGGGCTGCCACGTACGTCCCCCGTCGTCCGACTGCTCCACGCCCAACCGGTTTCCGATGATCCGGTAGCACCTCGTGGCCTGCCCGGGCACGCACTGGGCGCTCTGGCCCGGCCTGGGGTCGTGGTCGCCGGTGATCTGCGACCAGCTGAGCCCTCCGTCGTCGGAGATCCACGTGGTCCTGCCGTACGTGAACACGCTGATCCGGCCGCCCGAATCCACCTCGACGGACTCGGCCGAAAACGGGGGCGTCGCGGAGGAGGTGGCGGTGACCGCGATCAGGGCCAGCGGCATCGTCACGATGATCCGCCACCGGGACGAGGAGGGCTGTCTGAGGCTGCGGGCGCGTACCCACCAGGCGAGGGCGAGGGCGGGCAGCGCCAGGAGGTCCGTAGGATCGGCCAGGACGCGCGAAGGGCCCGCGACGAGGGTCCAACCCTGGGAGGCGAGCTCAGCGCCCGTCTCCGTCGTCTTCACGAGCGCGAAGGCCACCCCCGTCACCATGATCGCTGCCAGGTCCGCCCGGCGCGGCAGCAGCGGTGCCAGCAGGGCCGGCGCCACGACGAGCCCCGCGACGTCGCTGAGCTTGCCGGTGACGAAACCCGGCCAGGTGTGTTTGAGCAGGTGGTCGTTGATCAACAGCACGAGCACCCCGGCAACGGTCACGGGGTGACACAGCCACGCGTACCTCATAAACAGGACGACCGCTACGGGCGTCCGGTGGTTCAAGGGTTACGTGAGTCGAGTCACAGCCGTGACCAACCCGACACCAGCACAACCAGGGAGCGGGCCGGCCGGCAGATGAACTTGTGGACGCCGCCGGGGTACCCGCAGAGGGTGAGCGTGACCGGTCCGATGTCGGTGAAACCAGTCGGATGCACCTGCGGGGCCGGGTCCGACGCACGCGGGATGGGGTTCGGCGCAGGCGAGGCTGACCCGACACGGGCGTAACCGGCTCGATGCCAGTGGGACCGACCCGACTACACCAGCGGGACCGGTCTGAGGCAAGCGTGATCGCCCCGACCTCAGCGTGATCGGCCCGACGCAGGTGGGACTGGCCGGACACCCGCGTGGTCACCCCGACGCAGGCGCTCCGCCGGCGGCGCGGCCGGACGCAAGCGTGGTCCCCCGACATCGGCGTGATCGGGCCGACACTGGCGGAACCGACCCGACCCGGGCGGAACGCGGAACCAACCCGACCCGGGCGGTACCGACCCCACAAGGGCGGAATCGAACCGACACGGCCGGAGCCGACCCCACACGGGAGCCGACCCCACACGGGAGCCGACCCCACACGGGCGGACCAACGGATGCGCTCGGACTTGTCTGATGCAGGCGGGGCCGGCTGGATACACGTGGAACCGGCCCCACACGGGCGGGCCGGCCCCACACGGGCGGGGCAGGCCCCGTACAAGCAAAAGACCGGAGCCCGCTGGAAGCGAACTCCGGTCTATCTCGCTGCTACAGGTTAGAGGGCTCGGACCTGTGAGGCCTGCGGCCCCTTCTGGCCCTGCGTGATCTCGAACTCGACCCGCTGGCCGTCTTCAAGGCTGCGGTAGCCGTTGCCGACGATCTCGGAGAAGTGCACGAACACGTCCGGCGCACCGCCGTCCGGGGCGATGAAGCCGAAGCCCTTCTCGGCGTTGAACCACTTGACGGTTCCCTGAGCCATAAAAGCTCTCCCTCAGGATGTGAATCTATGGGACCCACACCTCGTGGGTCCCGGTGTGTCGTACAGCAAGCACCCGGGGTGGCTCAGACAAAGTCATGCTGGTTTTCACTACGGGATCAGCTAATACAACGCCATCACATCTAACACCATTCTGGAGCGTTGGTGTTCCCGTCCCAACGAAGATTTCTGTCAGGCGGCATCACCGGGCAAACTGGAACCTGTTATGCAGAGCCTTCCCGCACCGCGCCTAGTGGCCACCGACCTCGACGGTACCGCGTTGCGCACCGACGGAACCGTGTCTCCCCGCACGGTCGCCGCCTTCGCCAAAGTCGAGGAATCCGGGGCCGTGCTGGCGTTCGTGACGGGGCGTCCGCCCCGGTGGATGGGCGGTGTGGCGAGTGCGGTACGTCACCGTGGGCTGGCCGTCTGTGCAAACGGAGCGCTGATCTACGATCTCCATACCGAACGGATAGTGGAATCTCACCTGATCACGGTCGAGGTACTCGAGGAAGTCGTCGCTCAGCTAAGAGCGAACGTGTCGGATCTCGTATTTTCGGTCGAGTATGAAGCGGGTTTTGCGCATGAGTCGGATTTCCTGCTGAGTGACCGGGACAGGCGCCCGGGAGCCGTCGGCGCCGCCTCGATGACCTCGCGCCCGTGCGCCAAGCTGCTGGCGCTGCATCCGGTCATGGGCGCGGACGAGCTTCAGGCCACGGTGGAGGAACTGGTGGGGCATCTGGTGACGGCCACGCACTCCAGCGGGAGGGGCCTGATCGAGATGAGCGCCCTGGGCGTGACGAAGGCGACGGCCCTGGCGGCGCTCGCCGGGCAGCACGAGATCAAGCCTTCGCAGACCGTGGCCTTCGGTGACATGCCGAACGACCTGCCCATGCTGAGCTGGGCAGGCACGTCGTACGCGGTCGCCAACGCGCACCCGGCCGTGCTGGCGGCGGTCGATCACGTGACCGCGACCAACGACGACGACGGGGTCGCGAAGGTGATCGAGGAGCTCTACGCGTAGCCCCCCGGCCGCTACACAGCCGGCCGCTACAAAGCGGACGGCAGCTACACAGCGGTCGGCGGCTACAGGTAGGGGCCGGAACCGCCGTGGGGTCGCTGGGGGCCGCCGTCGTCGCCCTGCGGCACGCCCGGCAGCGCTCTGCGCATCTGCTCCAGCTGGGCGCGCGCGGCCATCTGCTGCGCGAACAGCGTGGTCTGGATGCCGTGGAACAGGCCTTCGAGCCATCCGACCAGCTGGGCGTGCGCGATGCGCAGCTCGGCCTCGCTCGGCGGCGTGCCGTTCTCGTCGGTGAACGGGAGCGACAGCCGCTCCAGCTCGTCGACCAGCTCGGGCGCGAGGCCGTCCTCAAGCTCCTTGATGGAGGACTCGTGGATCTCCTTCAGGCGCTTGCGGCTGGCCTCGTCGAGGGGAGCCGCGCGGACCTCCTCGAGAAGCTGGCGGATCATGCTGCCGATGCGCATCACCTTGGCGGGCTGCTCGACCAGGTTGGTGACCGAGCGGTCGTCCTCGCCGCTATCGCCCTGACCTTGGAAGTCAGGACCCACCACCACGATGTGGGGGGTGTTGTTGTCCTCAGCATTCATAACACTCACCGTACTAGCAGGATCTTGCCGACGTGCTCCCCTGAATCCAACATTCGGTGAGCTTCGGCGGCATCCGACATGGGCACCTCCGCGTAGATCACCGGACGTACGGCACCGGCCCCGACCAGGGGCCAGACGTTGTCGACGACGCTGCGGACGATGACGCCCTTCTCGTCCACGGGACGCGAGCGCAGCGCCGTGGCGTGCACGGAGGCGCGCTTGGCGAGCAGCATGCCGAGGTCGAGCTCGGCCTTGCGCCCGCCCTGCAGCCCGATGATCACCAGCCGGCCGCCGGTCTTGAGCGCGCGCACGTTTCCGGCCAGGTATTTCGCGCCCATGATGTCGAGGATGACGTCGGCGTGAACCTTGTCCGCGAAGTCCTCCTCGCGGTAGTTGATCACCTCGTCGGCGCCGAGCTCCCTGACGCGCTCGGCCTTGGCCTCCGAGCCGACCGTGGTGACGACGTACGAGCCGAGCGCCTTGGCGAGCTGGATCGCGAAGCTGCCGATGCCGCTGGCGCCGCCGTGCACGAGCAGCGTCTCGCCCCTGCGCAGCCGTCCGAGCATGAACACGTTCGACCAGACCGTGCACGCCACCTCAGGCAGCCCGGCGGCCGCGTGCAGCGGCACCCCTTCGGGCACGGGCATGACCTGCTGCCACGGTACGGCTACGCGCTCGGCGTAACCGCCGCCCCCGAGCAGCGCGCACACCTCGTCCCCCGGCTTGAACTGCTCCACGTCCGCCCCGACCTCGGCCACCACGCCCGAGACCTCCAGCCCCAGGTACGGTGACGAGCCGGGAGGAGGGTCGTAGAATCCCTGCCGCTGCAGGACATCGGCCCGATTCACCGCCGAGGCGGTCGTCTCGATGAGCACGTCGCCCCGCTCGACGCTCGGCTCCGGCACCTCGTGCCACTCCAGGACCTCGGGTCCGCCCGGCTTGACGATCTCAATGGCTCGCATGCGAACCACGGTAGCCGGGCAAAGAAGTTCTGGGTTGCCGGGCTGTGCCGGAGCATGTGGCGTTAACCTGCAATGTATTTGCTGCCCCTTTAGACCCACCCGAGGGGGAACACGGTGGCAAGACACGATCGAGAAGAATCTCTCGAGGAACAGCTGGCCTGGCTCGACGCGATCAAGGAGACGGAGGAGGCGCCCGTTCCGGTCAGCGCCTCGGCCGCCGTCGCCGACGAGCCGGTCGCTTCGCCGTACCCCAAGGACCCCTGGCTGCACGTGCCGCAGCAGCACGACACGCCGACGCCGCCGCTGTTCCGCGCGGCGGTCGACTCCGTGTACGGCCCCGAGGCCGCCGAGGACCTTCCCCAGGCGGAGAGCGAGGCCACCCAGTGGCTCGACCGGGCCGCTCTTCAGGACAAGCCCGCCCCGAGCGTCGAGGATCCCTTCCACGCGCCGCTGAAGCCGCTGCCGCGCCCCGACGACACCGACGCCTTCTCGCTGCCGCTCACGCCGCCCCAGCCGGCTGAGAGCAAGCCCCAGCCGGCCGCGAGCAAGCCCGAGGCGGCCGGGAGCGGCACCGAGACGTCGGGGAGCAGGGCCGAGGCGGCGCAGGACGAGCCGTGGCCGCACATCCCCGACTGGGCGCGGGAGTCCACGGAGAGCGAGGAGACGGGGCGTCCCGAGGCCGTCAAGGAGCCCGCGGACGACGAGTCGGCGGGTGCCGAGTCGGCGGGTGCCGAGGCCGCTTCTGTCGAGCCCGCTCATGTCGAGTCCGTACGCGACGAGCCGGCCGTGACGGAGACCAAGTCCCCGTGGGCGGACACCCAGCCGCGCAACGAGGCCCCGTCATGGGCCCAGGAACAACGCGACGAGGAGCCGGGCGCAGCAGCGGGTACGGCGGAGGCGCCGTCGTCCGCGGAGCGGCCGCCGTGGGCCGAGCCGTCCGAGACGCTGCCGCGCAGCGAGCGCCCGCAGTGGGGCGAGCCCGAGCCGCGCTCCCAGGAGTCGTCCCCGTCGTTGCGGACGCCGCTCCACGGGTCCCAGGAGCCGTCGCGTGACGAGGCCGCGGAGCCCGAGCGGCTGTCGTGGAGCACGGAGCAGCCCGCCAAGTGGGGCGACGAGCAGCGGCTCACCTGGTCCGATGAGCCGTCCGCGTGGTCCGGCGAACACCCCGCGTGGTCCCAGGATCGTTCCCAGCAGGATGACGAGCGGGCGCACAAGGACGAGCGTCCGCAGCGGGACGACGAGCGTTCCGCCGGCGACGAGGCACGACCCCAGCAGGAGGAGCCCCAGCGCTCTCCGTGGGACGAGCCACAACGTTCCCCATGGGACGACCCGCAGCGGTCCCAGCGCGAGGAGCCGCAGGGTTCCCAGCGGGACGAGCCGCGCCGTTCGCGACGGGCGCAACAGCCCGACAACCCGGCCAGGAGCGAGCCGTCCGAGCGCCCCCAGTGGGCCGACCAGCCGCAGTGGGCCGACCAGCAGGAATGGCGGCCCGCCGAACGCGAGATCCCGCCGCCGACTCAGCCTCGCCGCCGCCCGGCCCCCATCCCCGTCTTCACCGCCCCGCCCAGGCCCCCGGTCACCGGACGCCCGACGGCGGAGAGCCTCGACCCGGAGTCCCTGCTACGCGGACGGCGTAACGCGCCCTCCAAGGGCTGGCGCCGTGTCGTCTACAAGGCGTCCGGCGGCTGGATCAAGCCGGGCGAGCCCCCGGAGGTGCGCCGCCGCCGCGAGCTGCTCACCAGGGCCCGCACCCCGGTGACGGCCGGGCACCACCGGGTGGCCGTGCTGAGCCTGAAGGGCGGCGTGGGCAAGACCACGACCACGGTCGGCCTCGGCGCCACGCTGGCCTCCGTACGCGGTGACCGCGTCATCGCCGTCGACGCCAACCCCGACCGGGGCACGCTGTCCGACAAGCTGGCCCTGGAGACCTCGGCCACCGTGCGCGACCTGCTCAACGAGCGCGACCAGGTCAAGCGGTACGTCGACATCAGGGCGTTCACCTCGCAGGCGCCCTCGCGGCTTGAGGTGCTGGCCTCCGACCGTGACCCCGCGGTCTCCGAGGCGTTCAGCGGCTCCGACTACCAGGACGTCTCCCAGGTCCTGGAGAACTTCTACTCGATCTGCATCACCGACTGCGGCACCGGCCTGCTCCACTCCGCCATGGGCGGCGTGCTCGGGCTGGCCGACCAGATCGTGCTGGTCAGCTCCCCGTCGGTCGACGGCGCCAGGGCGGCCTCGGCGACGCTCGACTGGCTGGAGGCCCACCACTACGCCGACCTGGTCAAGAACGCCACCGTGGTGCTCTGCAGCGTCAGGCCCAGGTCGAAGTCGGCCGTCGACATCAGGAAGCTGGAGGCCCACTTCGCCGCACGGTGTCGTGCGGTGATCAGGGTGCCCTATGACCCGCATCTGGAGGAGGGCGCGGAGATCGACCTGGACCGGCTCCAGGATGCGACGAGGGAGGCCTACCTGCAGCTCGCCGCCAGCGTGGGCGATGCCTTCGCGGGGACCCGCGAGTGAGCGGAGGGTGTGGGATTCGAACCCACGAGGCCATCGCTGACCTGGCCGCTTTCAAGGCGGCTGCACTCGTCCACTATGCGAACCCTCCCGTGCGGAAACCACGATAGCGGCTGTGGTGGCAGGGGTGTACGTTCAGGTGGTGGCGGATCTCGACGTCGAGGTGCAGCGCGGCGCCTGCCGAGCGCTCGTGCGCCTGAGCGGTGACCTCGACAAGCTCACGGCTCCGCTGCTGAAGGACTGCCTGGTGACGCTGTTCACCGAGGGGCGCGTGGAGATCGTGATCGACGCGGCCGAGCTGGAGTTCTGCGACTCCAGCGGCCTGTGGGTGCTGGTCGAGCACCAGCGCAGGATCTCCGCGCACGCCGGGAGCCTGGGCCTCGTCGGCGTGCACGGCGTCTTACAGCGGGTGCTCGACGTCACAGGGCTCAAGGCCGCCTTCGACCGCGTGGTCCCCGCAGAGCTCTGACCCGCCGGAGACCTGACCGCACGAAGACCACATGAAGCGAAGACCGCGCGAAGACCGCACGAAGCGAAGACCGCGCGAGCCCGTCCGACCGGCGCGAGCTCAGCCGCCGAGCTGCGTGAGCAGCCACTTGGGGCCCACGGTTTCCGCGCCCAGCTCCCCGACCCGCTCCTTCAGCCCCCGGTCCGCCGTCACGACGAGCACCCGCTCCCACGGCTTGGCCTGACGCACGACGTCCACGATGGCGTCGTCGCCGCTCCCCGTAGCCGCGACCACCTGGATCCCCGGTACGGCAGGAGCCTCACGGGCCGCCCCCTCCACGACCGCCACCATCCGCGGATACCACTGCGCCAGCACCGGATGAGTCAGCCGCAGCCCCGACACGTCGTTCAGCAGCCGCGTCGCCGCCCCCAGCCGGTCGTTCCACCAGCCGCGCTCGGCCCGCGCCCCGACGATGTTGGCCACGTCGAGCACCAGGGTCTCGGGGTGGATCGCGCCCTGGATGTCGCTCCACGTGGCGGCGAAGCCGGGATGCAGCTCACGGTCGGCGATCTCGGGCAGCGCCAGCCAGCGCAGCTCGGTGCTCTCGCCGTTGGCCGGCGCGGCGGCCAGCAGCTCGGCCGAGGCGGCGATCACCGTCTCGAACGTCCACCCGCCGTGGTCGTCGAGGTAGACGCCCTGCACGCGCAGCCCTTCGCCGCCGAGCGCCGCCTCCTCGCGGGCCTCGCGCAGCGCGCTGGTGACGGCGTCCTCGTGGCTGTCGCGGGCGCCGCCAGGCAGCCCCCAGGTGCCGCCGTGGTGACTCCACAACGCGCGCTTCTGCATGAGCACGTACGGCACGCCGAGCTCGTCGTGGTGGACGACCAGCAGCCCGGAGGCCCCATGGACGCCCCAATGCCGATGGCCCTGCGCGCACTCGGTCCAGCCGTCGCCGTCCTTAGCTGCCATGAGGGGATTGTCTCAGCCTCCGCTCTTGGAGAAATGCTGGTAGTCCTTGGTGCCCGACCAGTAGCCGCCCCACTCCCAGCCGACGCGGGAGAAGGCCTTGACGACCTTGTCACCGGGGTTTACTACACCTTTACCGCTTACAGGCCGTTTAGCGAACTTTTTCGCATTCTGGTGTGCCGTGCTGCCACTTGCGGTGACATATGGGTTCTCGCGGGGATTGATGTCTATCGCTTCCCCATAGGCGTGATTCGACCAGTTGCTCGACCCGGTCGCCGGGCGGCAGTTGAAGGCCGAGGTGTTGTCGGCGTCGATCGAGTCGTAGTCGTCGCCCTTGTACGCGTCCACCAGCTTCATCTGCTTGATGGGCCAACGCCATCCGTACAACCTCTTGAAGACCGTCACGATGTCGCCGGTCACCGTCTTACGCACGACCAGCTGCCCGGTGTGCGCCTTGTCGTCGAAGCCCCAGTACGTCAGCGTGACCAGCCGCAGGTCCCGGTAGTGGACCGGGCAGCCGGGACGCCAGGAGTACGGGAGCTGGTCGCGCGCGACCCGGGAGACCTTCGCGCTGAACGGCGGCGGCCCGGTCGGGCTGGGGGCCGGAGTGGACTTCTGCCCGGCGGAGGCGGGCACGGACATGGGTGATTCGGGCGTCTCGTGGACGGAATCCGAGGTCGCGGGCGAGGCGACCGGCTCTCCCGCGCCGCACGAAACGGACGCGAGCACCACGAACGCCATGGCGGCAGCACGTTTCATCTCGCCACCATATGCGACATCCGCCCTGGTCAGGGCACTATCAGCACAGTACGGCGAGCCCGCTTCGCCAGCCCGGAGGAAACCGAGCCCAGCCACGACCTGCGCGAGCGGCCCACGACGATCGCGTCGGCCCGGTACGCGCTGGCCAGCGTCTCCAGCTCGCGCGCCGCGTCACCCCGCACGCTGACGAACTGCCACGGCACCCCGGCGCCGCGCAGCTCGTCCCTGAGTTCCTCGGTCAGGTCGCAGGCCGAGTCGGGGATGATCGGCGACCCGGCCCAGAACCAGAGGGGGGTGGCGTAGAGCGCCTCGACGAAGGCGATGAGCAGCGCGGCGTCGTCCCTGCGGGCGAGCCCGGCCGCGTACGCGAGTGCGTTGCGGCTCGGGCCCGATCCGTCGAAGCCCACGACGAGCAGGCCGGCGCCGTCCTTGCCGATCTCGAAGCGCCCTTCGGGGAGCTCGCCTTCCAGCGGCTCCCACCGAGGGTCCGCGCCATTGCCGAACACGGCATGTCTCGCGTCAGGACTCGGTGTGCCTGCCGCGCGAGGCCAGCTCGCGCAGGGCATCGGCGGCGTAGACGACGAGGGTCACGAACGACACCGCGGCGATCCCGCCGCCGAGCCACAGGTCGTTGACCGTCGCGTCCGCGTAGGTGGCGCCGCGGGGCTGGTAGCCGACCGCGAACGGCGCGGCGACCAGCCACAGACCGCCGAGGAACAGCAGGACGAGGGCGGACACGCCCAGCTTCGCCGTCATCGGTTCTCCTCCACTCCAACGAGGGACGTCTTGCCGTTGTGGCGGTGCTCGCCGCCGCCGGGACGGGATCCGGTGCTCAGGTCCTCACGCAGCGCCTCGACGAGCGGCGCCAGCAGGCTGGCCAGCTCCGCGGAGGACGCCTGCGGCGCGGGGACCGGCACCGGCTCGGGCTCAGGCTCGGCCTTGCGCGGCTTGGGCTCCACCAGCCCGCGCAGTACGAGCTCCTCGCGGATGGCCAGCACGAAGGCGATGGCGCCGATCAGTCCCACGACCGCCACGCCGAGCCCGGTGAAGAACTCGGACTGGGTGGCGTTCGTCCAGTCGGCGTCCTCCGGCTGGCCGCCGAGGGCGAAGGGCGCGATCATCAGCCACAGCCCGGCCGGCACGGCCAGGGCCGCGGCGACGGCGCCCACGAACTTGCGAATCATTGCGAGATTCCTCCTGTTACGAGGTCCTTCTGTGGCGGCGTGGCCTGCGCGATCAGGGTGCGCGAGGTGGGCCGCAGCACGTCGTGCACGACCGCCCTGGCCCGTTCGCGCTCGGAGCGCTCGTCGGGTGGCGCCAGCCTGGCGACCGCGCTCAGCAGCGCCGAGCGCTCGCCGTTCACCCGTTCGATGCGCTGGGAGATGAGTTCGAGCAGGAGGCCCGCCAGGACCAGGTCGTCCTTGCTGAGCGGCTTGGCTGCGGGCTCGGGCGGCAGGCTCGAGCCCCGCAGCGGCAGTTCCTTGAGGAAGAGCGTGGCCAGGAACCCGAGCAGGGCGATGGGCACGCCCACCAGGAACACGGTCTCCAGGCCGCGGGTGAACGACTCCAGCACGATGTTCTTGATCGGCGTGGGCAACAGCTGGATGGCGTCGGGGCTGCCGAGCTTGACGTCCCCGCCGCCCGGCAGCGAGATGTGCGCGGCCTGCAGCATCTCGGCCATCTCGTCCTTGAGCCGGCCGGTCAGGATCGCGCCGAACGCGGAGACGCCGACGGCGCCGCCCAGCGACCTGAAGAACGACACGCCCGACGTGGTCGCGGCCATGTCGCGCAGCTCGGAGCCGTTCTGCGCGGCCAGGATGAGCATCTGCATGGACAGGCCGAGACCGGTGCCCAGCACCGCCACGTCGGCCCCGATGAGCCACTCGCTGGAGTCGACGTGCAGCCTGGACAGCAGGAACAGGCCGGCCGCCACGATGAGCAGGCCCATGACCGGGAAGATCTTCCACCTGCCGGTCTGGGTGACGATCTTGCCGGAGATCACGCCCGACAGGAACAGCGCCACCACCATGGGCAGCGTCATCAGGCCCGAGTTGGTCGGGCTGAGCCCCTTGACGATCTGCAGGTACTGCGGCAGATAGATCATCGCGCCGAACATCGCCATGCCGACGAACAGCGAGGCCAGGCTGGTGAGCACGAACGTCGGGTTGCGGAACAGCCGCGGCGGCAGGATCGGGTTACGCGCGGTGCGCTCCGACAGCACCGCCAGAGCCAGACTGAGCAGCGCGATCGCGGACAGGGCGTAGGTCCAGAACGAGTTCCACTCGAACTCGACGCCGCCGAGCGTCAGCAGCAGCATGAGCGCGCTCGCGCTCGCCGTGATCGTGGTGGCGCCCCAGATGTCGATCGACGTGCTGCGCTTGATCCGCTCCAGCTTCAGCACCTTCTGGATGACCACGAAGGCCACCACCGCGAACGGCACCACCACGTAGAAGCACCAGCGCCAGCCCAGCCAGTCGGCGTCCACGATGAATCCGCCCAGCAAGGGGCCCGCGACCGTGGAGATGCCGAAGACGGCGCCCATGTAGCCGGAGTAGCGGCCGCGCTCCCTGGGGGAGACGATGTCCCCCAGGATCACCTGCGACAAGGCCGACAATCCGCCCACACCCAGGCCCTGGATGGCCCGCGCCGCGATGAGCTGTCCGATGTCCTGCGACAGGCCGGCCACCAGCGAGGCCGCGACGAACAGCCCCAGCGCGGTCTGGAACAGGAGCTTGCGTCCGAAGACGTCGGACAGCTTGCCCCACAACGGCGTGGACACCGTCATCGTCAGCATGGTCGCGCTCGCGACCCATGAGTACTGGTCCTGACCGCCTAGTTCCCCCACGATCGTCGGCAGCGCGGTGCCCACCACAGAGGTCGAGATCATCGACGTGAGCATCGCGAGCATGAGCCCGGACATGATCTCGAGGATCTCGCGGTGGGAATAGTGCCGCTTCGCGGGAGATGCGGCCTGCGCCTGGGCTACCAAGACACCCACATCCCCTTCTTACAGACATAAACCACTTGAGTATACGCATGTTTACTAGCCGCGCGGTTAGTGGGGTGTGGGTTGAGTAGAGTGCGGGCATGAGTCCCCAGGTGACTGAGGTCAGGCCACGCGATCGCGAGGCCACCCGGGAGCGGATTTTGCGGGCCGCCCGCATGTTGTTCGGCGAGCAGGGCTATGAGCAGGTGACCGTACGCATGATCGCGGCGGCGGCCGATGCCAACATCGCCCTGGTGGGCCGGTATTTCGGCTCGAAGGCCGGCCTCTTCGCGGCAGTCCTTGAGGGCGAGCCGGCCTTCAGCGCGCTGTTCGAGGGCGACGAGCGGGGGCTGCCCAGGCGGCTGGCCGAATACGCGGCCGAGCGCATGCGGCAGCCGCCGGACAGCCCGATCCTGCGCACGCTCGAACGCTCGGCCCGCCACCCCGAGGTGCAGGCAGTGGCCAGGGAGCGGCTGATCTCGGCGGTGCTGATCCCACTGGAGGCCAAACTCTCCGGGCCCGACGCCCGGTCAAGGGCCCGCATGGCCGCGTCGGTCTTCCTCGGCATCGGGGTCATGCGCCGCAGGGTCGGCCCCGAGCAACCTACGCCGGCCGACGTCGACCGGCTGACCGCCGTCTTCGAGGCCTGCCTGACGGAGTGAAAGTTTCACCCGCTTCCTCGGGTTTGACCTGCGGTGACGGCTAAAGGATCGATCCGATGTCTTTGTCCGGCGAGCCCGGCTCCCTAGCATCCGGGGTGCCGGTGGGAGCGCTCCCACACGACGGACGGAGTTATCCACATGTCTCGCAGCAGGTCCGTGCTGGCGGTGCTCCTCGCGGCGGCCGCCTCGGCCGTGGTGGGGGCGGTCGTCCTCTCCTCCTCCACCGCCCAGGCCGCCGACTCCGCTTTCTACGTGGATCCCCAGACGAACGCCGCCAAGTGGGTGGCGGCCAACCCGAACGACAGCCGTACCGGAGTGATCAGGGACAGGATCGCCGCGGTGCCGCAGGGCCGGTGGTTCGCCACCTACAACCCCGCGACCGTGCGCGGCCAGGTGGACGCCTACGTCGGCGCCGCCGCGGCGGCCGGCAAGATCCCGATCATGGCCGTGTACGCCATGCCGAACCGCGACTGCGGCGGCCCCAGCGCGGGCGGCGCGCCCGACCACGCGGCCTACCGGGCCTGGATCGACCAGATCGCGGCCGGGCTCGGCGGCCGGCCGGCCACCGTCGTCCTCGAACCCGACGCCCTGGCGATCATGACCAACTGCATGAACTCCTCCGAGCAGGCCGAGGTGAAAGCCTCCATGGCCTACGCCGGCAAGCGGTTCAGGGCGACGTCGCCGCAGGTGAAGGTGTACTTCGACATCGGGCACGACGCCTGGCTGTCACCCTCGGAGGCCGCCTCCCGGCTGACCGGGGCGGACGTGGCCAACAGCGCCGACGGCATCGCGGTCAACACCTCGAACTACCGCGCCACGGCGGGGCTGGTGTCGTACGCGAAGAACATCATCGCGGCGACCGGCGTCTCCCGGCTCAAGGCGGTCATCGACACCAGCCGCAACGGCAACGGCCCCGCCGGCAGCGAGTGGTGCGACCCGGCCGGGCGCGCCACGGGCACCTGGAGCACCACGGACACGGGCGACTCCGCGATCGACGCCTACCTGTGGGTCAAGCCGCCCGGTGAGGCCGACGGGTGCATCGCGCAGGCGGGGCAGTTCGTGCCGCAGCGGGCGTACGACCTGGCCATCGCCGCGCCGCCTCCCACCACTCCTACGGTGACGCCCACTGTGACCCCGACTGTGACCCCGACGGGCGGACCCGGCGGCTGTACGGCGACGTACAGCGTGACCAGTCAGTGGAACAACGGCTTCCAGGCCGAGGTCACCGTGCGGAACACCGGCACGTCGCCGCTGAACGGCTGGCGGGTCGGCTGGACGTTCCCGAACAACCAGACGATCTCCCAGCTCTGGAACGGCAACCTGTCGACGGGCGGCGGCTCCGTCACCGTCACCAACCTCGACTGGAACGGCGCGGTCGGCGCCGGCGCGACGGCCACGTTCGGCTTCCTCGGCGGACACTCCGGACAGAACGGCACCCCCGCCACGCTCTCCTGCACCGCCTCCTGAACGCCTTCCGATCCCCCACGGCCGCGCCGTGGGGGATCAGTCATGAAATAACGCCGCATTAGATGCTGTTGCATAGAGCTGGTCACACCGCTCTGCGAAAGGCGCGTACTCATGGCTCTGCCGCTGTCCATCCTCGATCTGGCGCACATCGGCGAGGGCGAGACGGCGGGTGACAGCTTCGCCGCCAGCGTCGCCCTGGCACAGCGGGCGGAAGAGCTCGGATATCAGCGGGTCTGGTACGCCGAGCACCACAACATGGCCAGCATCGCCTCCTCCGCGACCAGCGTCCTCATCGCCCACGTGGCCGCCCACACCAGCACGATCCGCCTCGGGGCGGGTGGCGTCATGCTGCCCAACCACTCGCCGCTGACCATCGCCGAGCAGTTCGGCACGCTGGAGACGCTGCACCCGGGACGCATCGACCTCGGGCTCGGCCGGGCGCCGGGCAGCGACCAGCAGACCATGCGGGCCCTGCGGCGCACGCACTCCTCGGCGGACTCGTTCCCGCAGGACGTGCTGGAGCTGCAGGGCTACCTGACGGGGGAGTCCCGCATCCCCGGCGTGGACGCCACCCCGGGCAAGGGCACGAACGTGCCGCTCTACATCCTCGGGTCCTCGCTGTTCGGCGCGCAACTCGCCGCGGCGCTGGGCCTTCCGTACGCGTTCGCCTCCCACTTCGCGCCCGCCGCGCTTGAGGAGGCCGTGGCCATCTACCGCCAGGAGTTCAAGCCCTCCGCACAGCTCGACCACCCCCACGTCATCGCGGCGCTCAACGTGATCGCGGCCGAGACGACGGAGGAGGCGCAGGAGCAGTTCCTCGACTCCAAGCGGCTGCGGGTCACCAGGTTCCTCGGCAGGGGGCGCACGTTCACGACCGAGGAGGCCGACATGATCCTCCAATCGCCCGCGGGTCAGCAGCTCGTGCAGATGGCCAAGTACTCGGCCGTCGGCGACCCGGCCGAGGTGAAGGCGTACGTCGACTGGTTCGCCGAGCACGCCCGCGCCGACGAGCTCATCGTGGCCTTCTCCGCGCCCGACAGGAAGGCGTGGATGCGGTCGGCCGAGCTGCTGGCGCAGGCGTACGGGGACTGAGGTTCAGTCCGCGACCAGCCGGGCCCTGGTGCCCTCGTGTTCGCGCTGGCGTCTGACCACGTACGTGCCCGGCGCGCAGCCCGAGCCCCCGTGCTCAGGATGGAGCAGGTAGACCGGGGCCGAGGCGGTGAAGACGCCGATCGCCAGGCCGTGGGAGTCCATGACGTTCGTGGTCCAGCGGCAGGTGCGGGGGTCGGCGACGAGGGTGTGCGGGTTGCCGCCGGCCGCGCCGCGCAGCAGCTCGACGCCTTCGGCCCGCACCGGCTCCCATCGGTCTTCTGGAATCAGGGTCACCGACGTGGCGACGAGCGGGAGCGGGATGACGATGAGGTCGCCCTGGGCCTGGAGGCCGTCGACGACGGGGATGCGGACCGACTGCTCAAGGTGGTCGAGCACGGCGAGTCCGGTTCGCTGAGTGAGAGAGGCGAGTGTGACAGTCATGGGCATCACCTAGGTTCTGCGGAGGAGTGTGGCGTACTGCTCGCCGGACAGCCCGTACGTCCATCCGGCGGCCTCGATCGGATCGTTGAGATAGGCGGGCACGGTGAGCCCGTACCTGCGTCGGTGGCCGTCGCGCTCGACCGAGCCGTTGACCGCGAGGAGCACCCTCGTGCCCCGGCGCACGTCGTAGAGCCGCAGCTCGGAGCCGGGATTGCCCGGGTCGGGCGCCCCTGAGACCAATCTCAGACCGGCCTGCTCGATGTAGGCGCCCCAGCCGAGATGCTCGATCGCGCACCGCCTGACCTCGACGTTGACCTCGTCGGCGATGCGTTCGGCGGTCGGGTTCTCGATCACCCAGGACGGCACCTGCGTGCCGTGCCAGGCGTGCACGGTCCATCCGTCCGCGTACCGGACGGCCGGGCCGCGCGCGTGGTGCAGCCTGACCTCGTCGTCGTCGCCGATGACCTCGGTGCGCAGGTCGACCGGCCGTTCGGAGACGACGCACACGTGCCGGTCAGGCCACCACCAGTGGGACGAGCCGAGCGCGGTCGCCCACACCTCGAACCGGGCGTCGAGCGCCAGGCCGGCGATGCGGCGCAGCGCGTCGTAGCGGGCGAGCCAGGAGACGTACTGGGCCTGCTCCCAGCGCATCCGGCCGGGCGGCCCCCAGCTGTGCGCCCGCCGCAGCGGCGGGATCAGGCAACTGCTGATCGAGCGCTGGAGCGGGAAGAACACCTCCTGCTGGACGATCCGGTCGAACGCCCAGTGTTGCTTGCGCATGCCCGCCTCGACGGACCGGCACCATTCGTCCCTGAGCTTGGCGAACCGGGTCAGGAGCGGCCACTTGTCCGGATGCTCGATGGAATGCGACAGGCCGGGGGGAACGGTCGCCAGGGCCGCCAGCGGTGAGGCGACCCAGTGGAACCGGGGTGGGGACAGCCCCGCCAGACGGTAGAGGGCGGAGACGGCGGCTTCGACGGCCGGGCGGTCGGTGGGGAGCGTCGACAGCGCCCGGCTCAGCCATTCGTGGCGAATCGCGGCAGCTTCCCGCTGCACGAGCACGCTCACCGGTTGAGGGCGGAAGCGCCCTCCTTTCGCATGATCATGCGATAAATGGTGACAGACGCTGGCAACTCTTGTCCACCACCCCTCGCTTCGGCGAGCCGCTCGGGTCATTCCATCCGGGGGTGCCGGCGCTGGTAGGGCCCGGTCGTCTCGGACGCGGGCGCCGGGGCCAGGCCCGCCGAGATGAGCTGCGCACGCAACGTGACGACCGTGCGTTCCAGCGCCCTGATCTGTGCCTGGAGCCGGTTGATCTGGTCGCGCATCGCGGTGGACGCACTCTGCTCGGTGGCCAGGTCGGTGCTCACCTGGGAGGTGTGCGTCTGCATCCGGACCAGCTGTTTCTCCAGCTGGCTGAGCGCGTCCTCGTAGATCGTCTTGGCCCTGATGAAAGCCTCGGCGTCCACCTTGGAACGCTCCAGCTCGGCCTGGCGCTCGACCTGGAGCAGCGAGGTCTCGTGGGTCTTCTTGTTGGCGTCGGTGGCCGACCGGAAGGCCATGTACGCCACTCCGAGCGGGACGGCGCCCACGGCGATCTGAATGAGAATGTCAGTCAGGCTCGGCATCGCCACCTCCTCCGACGGGCCGGATCACGCCCGTGTAGGCGATCCCGTCCTCGTGATGCCAGGCGTTCACGGTCAGCGCGATCGGAAACTCGGTGCCGTCGCGCCGCAGGCCCACCAGAGGGATGATGCGCCCGGACAGCTCGGAGCGGCCGGACGTGCTCACCCGGACCAGCCCGGCGGAGTGCTGCTCGCGCAGGCGGCGCGGCATCAGCATCGTCAGCGGCCGCCCCACGGCCTCCTCGGTGCTCCAGCCGAACAGGTCGGCCGCCTGGAGGTTCCACGACTGGATGATCCCGGCGGCGTCGGCGACCACCACGGCCGCCGCCGGCTGCAGGGCGCCGGGCAGCCGTCCGGGCGGCCGAGGCGCCTCCGGCCAGGTGGCGATCAGCGCGATCCAGCTCCCGAACGCCAGCCAGACCGCCCCGGCGACCCAGCCGCGCTGGTTGGCCCCGGTCAGGGTGGAGACCATGTGCACCAGCCCGTACAGCAGGAGCAGCGCGGTGGCGGCGGCGAACGCCATCCGGTCGGAGCGCATGAACATCTGCACCAGGCACAGGGTGCCGACGAGGAACCAGGCCAGCGCCCAGACGTTCAGCGGGACGACGGCGGTGAGCGTGGTGTAGGCCGAGGTGTTCCGCTGGGAGGCCGGGGCGAACGCCAGCGAGACGGCGATCACCTGCCCCAGCAGGCCGACGAAGGCGAGCGACGCGCCGCGCCGACCGATGCGGTGCAGGACGCGGCGGATTAAGGTCGCCCTGACGGCGACTCCGTTACTCACGGTCGCTAGATTAATACATATAGTTAGTCCTAGATGGCTTTATCGTAACCTCTGCTCGGCGGGTTTTCCGCTGGGGCCGAGGTCAGGACATCGAGGGCTGGACCGGTCGCCGTATGGCTCGTTAGAGTACCCGTATGACTACTCTGGGTTACGACATTGATGCGCTGCGTAGTGCGTTCCCCGGCTGGTCCTTCTTCTACAGCGACGAGGGTGTCCTGTACGCGACCAGGCGCGGTGTCCGGCTGGATGACGACGAGATACACCGCGGCCTGCATCAGACGGTGAGCGCCAACGACATCGAGACGGTCGTCGACCTGCTCCAGGACCAGCAGCGCGTCGAGGCCGCCTGACCTGCCGCGCCCCTCTCAACGGCCTCTCAACGGATCCTCGACCTCCGCCGGCGGACGATTCGCGCCAGTGATGGACGACGAGGGAAAGAGGCACAGCATGAGGCAGGCGATCGTACGTCTGGGCACCACCGTCGCCGCGATGGCCCTTCTCGGCGCCACCCTGGGCGGGACGCCCGCCCAGGCGAGCGCTCCGGGCGGCACGTGCACCGGCTGGTCCCACGGCAACTACGACGACAACTGGGACACGATCGAGTCCTGTTAGCGGCTTCCTTTCCGAGATGTCCTAGGATATACCTAGGAAGTCTTGGAAATGAGGAGGGCGCATGGCGCGGGCCGGGCTGACGGCGGAGCGGGTGACGGTCGCGGGCGCCGATCTCGCCGACGAGGTCGGGCTCGACCGGGTGACGATGTCGGAGGTCGCGCGGCGGCTCGGCGTGAAGGACGCCAGCCTCTACACGCACGTCCGCAACGTCGAGGACCTGCGCGGGCGGATCGCGCTGCTGGCCGCCGACGAGAAGACCGTGCGCATCGCGGAGGCGACCGCCGGGCTGGCGGGCAAGGAGGCGCTGGTCGCGTACGCGAACGCGTGGCGGGAGTTCGCCCACGAGCATCCTGGGCGCTACATGGCGACGCAGGTGCCGATCAAGATCGATCCCGAGCTGGCCGCCAAGGCGACGGGGCCGCGGCGCGCGGTCGAGCTGACATACAGCATGCTGCGGGCGTACGGGCTGGGCGAGCCCGATCTGACCGACGCCGTACGGGTGCTGCGCAGCACCTTCCACGGATTCGTCGCCCTGGAGGCCGCGGGCGGGTTCGCCCACGCGCGCACCCCGCAGCAGACCTGGACCCGCACGCTCGACGCCCTGCACGTCCTCCTGGAGAACTGGCCGGAAGGAGAGCCCGCATGAGCGGTCTCCTGGACAACCGGCCGAGAGGAGCTCGCATGAACGACAGCCTGCGTGTGCGCGGTGCCACCCTGCACTACGAGGTGTGCGGCGAGGGGCCGCCGCTGCTGCTGATCCCCGGCGGGACAGGCGGCGCCGCCTCTCTGGAGGCCGTCGCCGCGGACCTGGCCGCCGAGTACACGGTCGTGACCTACGACCCGCGCGGCCTCGGCCGCAGCCCGCTCGACGACCCGGAGGCCGAGCAGCGGGTGGCCGAGCACGCCGACGACGCGCTGCGCCTGCTGGACCTGGTGGCGCCCGGCGAACCGGCCCGCGTCTTCGGCTCCAGCTCGGGCGCGATCGTCGCCCTGCACCTGCTCACCGCCCACCAGGAACGCCTCGAACGGGTGGTCGCGCACGAGCCGCCGGTGGTGGAGGTGCTTCCGGACGCCGCGGTCCACCGCGCCCTCGTCGCCCGCGTACGCGAGACGTTCCGTACGGAAGGGCTCATGCCCGCGATGGCCGTGTTCGCCGCCGGGCTGAGCAAGGACGGCGAGCCGTCGGCCGAGCCGGTTGAGCCGCCCGAGCCGGCTGAGGCGCGGCTTCCGCCGCAGGCGGCGGCGCGGGCCGAGCAGACCATGGCCGGCCTGCCGTTCTTCGTCGGCCGCATCGTGCCCGCTTTCATGTCCTACGTCCCGGACGTCGACCGGCTGGCGGCGCTGTCGGACCGGCTCGTGCTCGCCGCCGGCCAGGACTCGCGCGGCGAGCTGCCCTACCGCCCGGCCGCCTGCCTGGCCGAGCGCTTCGGCGCCGAGCTCGTGCACTTCCCCGGCGGGCACACGGGCCTGACCACGCATCCCGCCGAGTTCGCCGAACTGCTCAGGAAGACCCTGCGCGCCTGAGGCCGGTACGCGGACGAGCCACCCGGGACGCACCCGGGTGGCTCAGGACGGACCGGGCCGGTCAGACCTCCTGGACGTTGGCGGAGCGCACGGTCCACGGCGGCCCGCACGTGCCGCGCCCGGTGAACCGGTTACCGGCGAAGATGATCGGGCTGGCGAACGTGTAACCGTCGGAGCAGGTCACCACGATCCTGATCGCCCCGCTGAACACCGAGCAGTCGATGTCGATGTAGTACGCGGGGATGGGGACTCTGCGCGAGCACGAGTACTGGGCGTTCAGCGACGCCCCGCCGTCCTTGCCCGGCACGTCCGCGAGCTCCGAGGTCGACTGGTCGGTGAAGCCGCGTTCCGGCGCCGCGGTGGCCGTACCGGTGTGCAGCGCGACGGAGAACAGCAACGCCGCGATCGCGCCGAGCACGCCGATGAGCATTCTTCTTGCATGTACTGCCATGTCGTCGAAACCTTTCGCTGGTTTCCCTTTTCCGGCCCGGCCGAGCCCTGCGCCGTTACTTTCGCCGAGCCCGGGACTCCCGGTCATCGTCACTTCGCGAGAAACGCCGTCGTGGCGACTGGGCGGCGATTGTCACTCGTGCCAAAACAGGCCCGGTAAAGGAACCGGACAGGGTCAGATAAGGGTGTGTTCGTTCCACGCGCCCGCCAGCAGTCTGGCCACGGTGGTGCTCAGCACCCGGACGCCGTGGGTGGAGCCGGGCTCGATCCCCACCAGTTCCCGCACCCGCCGCAGCCGGTAGTCGAGCGTGCGCGGATGGATGTGCAGCGACTCGGCCGTACGCAGGCGGTTCATGTCGTGGCGGTAGTAGGCGTCCAGCGTCGGGACCAGGTCGGGCCCGTCGCCGAGCCGGCGCGCCGTCTCCCGCAGCCACTGGTCCACCTGCGGCGTCTCCACCGCGCCGAGCTCGGCGAACACGTCCGCCACCCCGTACGAGCGGCGCGGCACCCGCTCCATCGGCGCCACCCGGCTGACCTTCCGAGCCAGCGCGGCCGCCTGGGCTAGGGCGTGGCGGCGCCCGTGCGCGGTGCCGGTCGAGCACGGCCGCCCCACGATCTCGGCCACCGTCCGCGCCAGCGCCAGCCCCGCCCCCTCGGCCGCCGTACGGTGCTCGGGCCGCGTCCCGTGGTACGGCACCAGCGCCACCAACTCGTCCGGCTCCTGCCACCCGAACGGCACCCGGTGCCGCCGCAGCAGGGCGGACACCACCTCCTCCCTGTGCTTCGGCGGCGGCGCCGCGGCCACCCGGACGACCGTGACCAGGTAGTGCTCGGCCGTCGGCACCCCGAGGTGATCGGCCAGCTCGGCGGCCATCGGGTCGTCGTGCAGCACCATGGTGGCCAGGAGGTGCACGCGCGAGGCCATCGGCAAATACCGTTCGTACCCGCGGAAATAGCCGCGCGTGTAGGCCGCCTGCGCCGTCGTGCCGTTGCGGCCCAGCCAGTCGATCAGGCGCATCGTGTCGGCCAGATCGCCCGGCCCGGCCGCCTCCGAGATCTCCCGCAGCGTGAAGGCGGCGTGCAGCGCGAGCGCGCCGCGCTGGCAGGCGGGCGCCACGCCCTGCGCGCCGCGCTGCTCGCCGACGGACTCGATGAAGGCCAGGTCGCTGTCCAGCAGCGGCTCGCCGGACGCGGCCAGCTCGGCCGTACGCCTCCGTACGACGACCGCGAACTCCATCATCGACGCCCGCGCCCTGGGCTCGGCCGCCTGGAAGCCGGCGATCTCCCTGGCGCAGGCGTCCACCACTTTCCTGGCATTGTCGTCGGCCCGGCTTTTGAGCATGCCGAAGAGGTCCCCCATGTCGAATTCTCCCCGTGACGTCGCCGTGTCTCCATGAAACGCGCAGTTCCGTATTCGCCGGAGCGACGCCCGCGTATCAAAGGAATTTTCCGGCGCCACTGACAACGTGTCGGAACGCGGCGCGGGACCAGGAGAATGAGCCCGATCCCGAATTTCGGCCGGCCGTTCCACGGTGAAAGTTTCACGACGCCGGCGCCCCGTGAAACCCGGCCGAGGGTGCCGTGAAACCGGCGCCGCCGAGAGTGGCGCCATGAGCATCACAGAACTCGACCCGCCCCCCGACGTGGCCGTACGTGCGCGGGGCTTGGCGAAGACGTTCGGCGGCCACCGCGCGGTCGACGGCATCGACCTGGACGTGCGGACCGGCGAGATCTTCGGCGTGCTCGGCCCGAACGGCGCCGGGAAGACCACCATGCTGCGGATGCTGGCCACCCTGCTGAAGATCGACGCGGGCCGGGCCGAGATCTTCGGGGTCGACGTGGTCGATCAGCCGCACGTCATCCGCCAGCTCGTCGGTGTCACCGGACAGTACGCCTCCGTCGACGAGAGCCTGACCGCCCGCGAGAACCTCTGGCTCTTCGGCCGGCTCCAAGGCGTCGCCAGCCCGCGCGCCCGGAGCATCGCCGCCGAGCTGCTGGCCCAGTTCGGTCTGGAGGAGGCCGCCGACAAGCCGATCGCGCAGTTCTCCGGCGGTATGCGGCGCCGCCTCGACCTGGCGGCCAGCCTGATCACCAGGCCGCCGCTGATCTTCCTGGACGAGCCGACCACCGGGCTCGACCCGCGTACCCGCGGCCAGATGTGGGAGACCATCCGCGGCCTGGTCGCCGACGGCTGCACCGTGCTGCTGACCACCCAGTACCTGGACGAGGCCGACCAGCTCGCCGACCGCGTCGCCGTCATCGACCACGGCCGCAAGGTCGCCGAGGGCACGCCCGACGAGCTGAAGACCGCGGTCGGCAACTCGACCCTGCAACTGCTGCTCGCCCGGCCGGACGACGTACCCGCCGCCGTGCAGGTGGTGCGGCGCGTGCTCGGCTCAGACCCCGTGCTCAGCCCGGAGCAGGGGCGGCTCAACGTCGCGCTGGACCAGGCCGACCTGGCGGCGGAGGTGCTGATCGCGCTGCGCACCGCCGGATTGTCGATCACCTCGGTGAGCGTGGCCAAGCCCAGCCTGGACGAGGTCTTCCTCGCCCTCACCGGCCACGAGACGGAAGACGGCACGACCGGCCCCACGGAGGAGAACCGATGAGCACCACGATCGCACCCGCCCGCGAGGCGGTCCGCGCCACCGACCGCGTGGCCGCCGCCCGTCGGCGTGTCACCGTCGCCGAGACGTTCGGCCAGACCATGACGCTGGCCTGGCGGGCGCTGAAGCGGATGCGGCGCAACCCGGAGCAGTTCTTCGACGTGGCGTTGCAGCCCATCCTGTTCACCGCGATGTTCGCCTACATCTTCGGCGGCGCCATCGCCGGCGACGTCGAGAGCTACCTGCCCCTGATGATCCCCGGCATCCTCGCCCAGACCGTGCTGACGACCTGCATGGCCACGGGCACGCAACTGCGCGAGGACATGGAGAAGGGCGTTTTTGACCGGTTCAAGTCGCTGCCGATCGCCAGGATCGCGCCACTCGCCGGCCCCATGGTCGCCGACCTGCTGCGGTACACGATCGCGGCCACGTTGACCTTCGGCATGGGGATCGTGATCGGCTATCGCCCGGGAGGCGGAGCGGTCGGCGTGCTCGCCGCGATCCTGCTGTCCATCTTCACGGGCTGGTCGCTGGCGTGGATCTTCACCTGGATCGGCACCATCGCCAGGAGCGCCCAGGCCGTGCAGGGCATCTCGATGATGATCCTGTTCCCGCTGACGTTCCTGTCGAACGCGTTCGTCCCGGTCGAGACCCTGCCGGACTGGCTGGCGGCGTTCGTCCGGATCAATCCGGTCTCACATCTGGTCACGGCCGCTCGTGACCTCGCCAACAGCGCGGTCGTCACCGGGGAGGTGGCCTGGACGCTGCTCGCCGGCCTGATCTTCATCGCGGTCTTCGCGCCCCTGTCGGTACGCAGCTACAAGCGGCACATGTGACCCGGGCCTCGGGGCGGCCCGCTTCACGAGCCGCATCGCCTCGGCCAGCAGGTCGGAGCCGCGCCGGGCGCCGTACTCGGCCCGCACCGCGGCGAACGTCCCCGGCGCGATCCGCTCCGCGCACGGCTCGATCCGCTCGATGGACATGCTCGGCATGGTGCCGTTGTACGCGAACCGCTCGGCCAGCAGCAGCAACCTGATCGCGTCACCGGGATCCATGGCCCCCCGCAGCAGCCCCCAGGCGCCGAGCCCGAAGAGCATCGAACCGCACATCGGGTAGTCGAGGACGGGGTTGTCGGGGAGCAGCAGGTCGTAGCTCCTGACGACGGCGAACAACTCCTCGCCGTACGGGACGTCCTCCGGCGTCGCGTGGTAGGCGTACGCCGTCAGCGCGATCGACTCGGCGATCACCGTCCACGGCGCGTGCTCCATACGCGGCACTTCAGGCATGCGCAGGTCGCGCGCCCGTTCGACGGCCAGCCGGTACTCCGCGAGCGCGGCGGACGTCCGGCCGCGGGCCAGCGAGAGCTCGGCGGCGCACAACGAGACGATCGCCATCCCGCCGATCACCGCCTCGCTGTCGTTGATCCTGGAGACCGCCGCCAGCTCCGCCTCCGCGCCGTCCAGGTCGCCCTCGGCGATGGCGCAGGCCACCAGCACCGCACGCAGCTGCGCCTCGTCGTCGCCGGCGCCGAGCCGGCTCAGCACCGGGATGGCGAGCCGGGCGTACTCGACCGCCCGATGGCGCTCGCCGAGGTTCAGGGCCAGGTGGGCCAGCATGGCGTGCAGGATCGCGACCAGCCACGGACCCTCGTCGCCGCGGACCAGCTCCAGGGTCCGCTCGGCGGCCGCGATGGCTCCGCGCACGTCGCCCGCGTTCTCCAGGATGTGGGCGATCTGCCGCGCGGCCGCGAACGCCACGTTCCTGTCGGGGCTCTCGGCCAGCGCCGACAGCCGCTCCAGCATCTCGGGGCCGCCGAGCCCGTCGCACTCGAGCATCACCCACCCCAGCGCCGCGACGCGCGGATCCGTCGTCTCCGTGATGGGCAGCGAACGGAGCAGCTCGCGCAGCACCACCCCGTGATCGTCCACGATGATCATGATGTTGACCAGCGCGATCAGCAGCGCGCTCCTGGTCACCTCGACCAGGTGAGGCGGTGGTGTCCAGCCGGCGAGCACCTGATTGATCGCGTCCCGATGGGCGAGGACCCGCGTGTGGTCGCCGCGGATCGACCACAGCGCGCCGATACCCGTGAGCAGCCGCACCGTCATGACCGGATCGGACTCGCCGAGGGCCTGTCTGAGCAGGTCGGCGAGGTTGCTCTCCTCCGCGCGCAGCGCGTCGGCCGCCGCGAACTCCTCCGGGCTGAACAGCCGCGAAGCGTGGTCGAGCGCGTACGCCGTCGCCCACGCCCGCTGCGCCGCGCGGGCGGGCTCCTCCTCGCCGGCTTCCCTGAGCCGCATCCGTCCGAACTCCCTGACGGTCTCCAGCATCCGGTAGCGCAGGCCGTACGCGGTCTCGCGGACGCTCAGCATCGACTGCTCGGTCAGCGCGGCCACGGCGGGCAGGGCGTCAGGGCCCAGGACGTCCTCGGCCGCGGCCAGCGTGAACCCGTCGCCGAACAGCGACAACCAGCGCAACGCCCGCCGCTGCGGCTCGTCCAGCAGGTTCCACGACCAGTCGATGACCGCGAGCAGCGTCTGATGCCGGTCGGGGGCCGTCCGGTTACCGCCGCGCAGCAGCGCGAACCGGTCCGCCAGCCGCCGCGCGATCTCCTCCACCGACATCACCCGCACCCGCGCCGCGGCCAGCTCGATCGCCAGCGGCAGCCCGTCCAGCCGGGCCACGATCTCCGCGACGACTTGTTCGTCGATCCGCACGTCGGGGCGGGCCGCCGTGGCCCGCTGGCGGAACAACTCCACCGCGTCACCGGTCGGCAGCTCGCCGAGCAGGTAGACGCGTTCGGCCGGGATCGACAGCGGCGCCCGCGAGGTGACGAGCACCCGCAGGTCGCGGGTCGTCACGGTGAGGAACGCCACCAGGTCGGCGACGGCCTCGATCAGGTGCTCGCAGTTGTCCAGGATCAGCAGCGCGGGAGCCTGGTCGAGATGCCGCGCGATCCGGGCGCGGACGTCCGTACGCTGCTCGGCGGTCATCACCCGGCGGCTGCTGACCGAGTCGCGTACCCCCAGCACCGAGCCCACCTCGCCCACCACGCCCTCCGGCGAGGAGACGCCCACGAGCTCGACGAAATGGGCGACGGGCTGGGCCGCGTTCCTGCCCACCACATGAGCCAGCCGCGTCTTGCCCAGCCCACCCGGGCCGATGATCGACACCACCCGGTGGGTGTGCAGCAGCGCGTGCACCGCGCGGATGTCATCGTCCCGGCCGAGCAGCGACGAGCCGTCGTACAGGATGCCCTGACGCACCGGCCGATCGGCGGCCAGCAGCTCGGCGTGCACGCGGGCCAGCTCGGGCCCCGGCTCCGTACCCAGCCGCGCGACCAGCCCGGCGCGATACCGCTCGTACCGCTCCAGCGCGGGCCCAGGACCCCGTACGGCGGCCTCGCTGCGCAGCAGGCAGGCGAGCAGCTCCTCGTCCTGCGACCGCCCGGCCGCGACCTGCTCCAGCAGGGGCAGCGCACTCTCGTGGGCACCGCTCCGGCTCAGGGCGACGGCCGCGATCCGCCGCGCCTCACCCACCCACCCAGCCGCGACCCCCCGCAACTCACCGAGCGCCCCGACCTCCTCAGCGACCACGGCGCCATATGCATCACCGGCCCTCGAAGCACCACCACCGATACCACCGGCCCTCGGAGCACCGCCACCGGCACTACCAGCCCTCGAAGCACTCCCCACACCATCAGCCATGATCATCATGGCCTCATCGGCACGGCGGCGCGCCAGCACCATGTCACCCTCGGCCAGCGCCTCCCGCGCCTGCTCCACCAGCCCGCCGAGCAGCAACGCGTCCACCTCGTCAGCCGGCAGCCCGAGCCGATACCCGCGCGGAATGCGTACCACGACATCGGCCCCGGTCGCCGCCCTCGTCCGCGAGACGACCACCTGCAGCGCCTTCGTCGGATTGGCCGGCGCCTCCTCGGGCCACAACTCCTCGACCAGCCGCTCGTCACTCACCCCCGCGCGCCCGTGCAGAGCGAGCACGGCCAGCAGCGTATGGGCGCGATCCCCGACCACGCGCGCACCCCGCCAGCGAACTCCGTCCAGCAGGACCAGGGCAGGGGACATACACACAGCTTACGGACGACCGCCCGCCAAGGCGCGGCCCGGAGCCCGCCTCATGATCCCCACCGCACCCGAACCCCCACCCGATCGCCCGGATCAGGTGGCCGGATCGATGATCATATGCTTGAAGACGAGGTCCAGCGCCGCTTCCGCGTGCTCGGCGACAATCGGTGCAGGCGGGCTGAGCTGCACGATGTTGCGGTGATCGTGATGCAGCCGGTATAGCCACTGATCGTCGAACGCCAAGTTGCCGCTGGTCTCCAGAGTTTCCCGAGCCTCGGCGATTTCACTGCTTATCCGAACGATGAACCGGCGTGACATCGATGGCAGCGCTGGAGGCGAATCTCTTGACGCGCTCCCGATTGCTCACCCGCCGAACGGCCCAGTCGCCGGTCGAAGGATTTCCGGCAATGGCGCCGACGTTGACGAATTCCCCGGTCCGTGGGGCAGGGAGACAGCGAACGATGGAATAGAGATACCCGCTCACTGGGTCTTACGCTCCCTTCAGGACCAGCGCTCGGAGATGGCCTGTCACGGCGGGTGCCCGATGCATCAGGAACCAGCCGAGGGGCTTCGTCTGGCACTGGCCACGATGCCGGCACGGCACGCAGGATCTTGACGTCGATATGTGAATAGTTCCCCCGAGAATTGATCATGGCTCTCTGAGAGACTTACCGCATCCCCAGCCCAGCGTGGCGACTGAATATCGGACCCTTCGCCGGAATAAGGGTTTCCCCTCCAGAAAGGTGGAT
The DNA here is from genome assembly GCF_040649735.1 of Nonomuraea sp. NPDC048892. Taxonomy (NCBI): domain Bacteria; kingdom Bacillati; phylum Actinomycetota; class Actinomycetes; order Streptosporangiales; family Streptosporangiaceae; genus Nonomuraea; species Nonomuraea sp. NPDC048892. The sequence goes on from NZ_JBEZFZ010000001.1 coordinate 679,712, forward strand.
GCATGAGCGTTGTTCTGGCGTTGCTCGGTGTTGTTGCGTCGATCGCCGGAATTGTCCAAACCGTGGTCGTCATCATCGAGCGGGCCGAGCGCAAGCGCCGAGAACTGCAGACAACCACATCGGACGACAGGAGCAGCGGGGCCGGTAACCAGGCGGCACCTCGCGTCGACTCCGCGGCGTTCAGCATAGAGGCGCCCTGGAATCCGGATCTTGTCAGCAGCTCATGGCGTTCGGCCCTCGCATACCTTCTCGGGTTCGTCGGAGGATTGATCTTCTGCCGCAATCGCCGGCCTCAGGTGCGTTTTAACGCCGTGCAGTCGATTCTCATCGACATCGTCTCCGTCGTGTATTTCTTGGTCAGTCTGGTGTTGGTGGTCGTCTATATTGCAATTCGATATCAGGGCGCTGAGATCCCACCGAGCGACATCGTCATGTGGACCTGGACGCTCGCATCCCTGCTCGGACCGCCGGCCCTGCACCTTCTCCTGACCATCCTGGCGCTCACTGGCCGGAACCCCCGTATCCCGCTGCTCTGGAAGGTCGCGGCCTCCGTCACCGCTCGTCCGGCCACGGACGCCGGTCCGGCGAGACCCGTCTCCTCCCAGCCCCGGCCGAGGCGGTCCCAGGGCGCCGGTCCGGCGAAGACCGGATCGGCCGCTCATTCCTTCGACCCCGTCTGGGGCCGAATCAGACGGCACGCGGGCGAGGCGTTCCAGCTCCGCCGCGGTGCCACCTTCACCTATCGGCTGAGCGAGAACGAGATCTACCCAGACCGGACGAAGATCGGCATTCACCGCTCCAACTTCGCCCGCGCATGGGACCGGCGCCCGCTGTCGGGCCCTGGGCAGCTCAGCAAGGACATCATCGGTCCTTCGTACGTGTACGCGATCCTCACCGACCCGCGGATCACAGCCGAAGGAGTCGGATCACGCCCCATGGCAACCGAACTGGTCGAGGAACACCCGTACGAACCGGCCCTGCACCGCGGGCGCCGCGCTGCCGAGGGCGGATGTTCCTGGCACGGCAGTACCTGCGAAGACCCTGTGGTCGCCAGCGTCCTGACCCGGGACAAAGGCGGAGAGACGTGGCACGCCGTCTGCCGTCGAGCCTTGAACGCCCTTCGCGGCGGCAACTGACGGGCGAGGCCGGCCAGGTAGGTGATCTGTTCTGGCCTGAGGTGTTCGTTCGACGATGAGGGGCATCGCGTGATCAGCCGTCGTCGCGGCACAGGCAGAAGGGGTGGCCGGCCGGGTCGAAGAGCACCCGGACGTTGTCCTGTGGCTGTTCGGCGGCGACCGAGGCTCCGAGGGTGACCGCCTCGGCGACCGCGGAGTCCAAGTCACCGACCTGGAAGTCGAAGTGCATCATTGGGCGCTGCTGCCCGGCGGCAGGTGGCCAGACAGGAGCCTGGTAATCGGTCGCCTGCTGGAACACGACATAAACGGATCCCTCGGGAGCTGCGAGAATCGTTGTTCCCGGCTCCTGATGGCCGATGGGCCACCCGAGCAGTTCGGAGTAGAACTTCGCCAAAGCAGCGGGGTCGGGTGCCTCGATGGCAGTGCCCCACCACATGCCCTTGGTCCGAGATCGCACGGGTGCACCTTCCACGTAGGCGTCGGTCGTGGAGGCACGCTACCGCCGGTTGCGGACGATCTACTTCCGGAAAGGTGCACCATTGGGTCGCTCGCCCGAGAATCGATCACCTCCGGCGTCGTCCCGCCGACCACGGTCGTGTCCCCGTCGACGACCGTGAGCATGGGAACGCCGTGACCGCGAAGGCGGTGGCGGCAGGTTGAGGGCCGCGAGCACGTACGGCTGCTCGAAGCGAACCGGACGGTGACCATGGTCTGATCACCGTCCGTTCCGACTACGGGCGCCGCAGCACCGGGGTCAGGTCAGGAGACGCACTTGGCGCCGTCCTCGTTGGACTGCTTGTTGGACGGGCCGATGCCCTTGACGTCGTCGACCTTGATCTTCCCGTCGATGTAGTCCTGGAGACCGGCCTGGTCGCCGTGCTTGAGCATGACGTCGACCAGACAGTTCAGGGCCGCCTCGGGGACGCCCTGAGCGTCCTTCTCCGTCTTGAACTTGGCGAGAAGGCTCGCCTTGTCGACCCCGCTCCCGCCCGTCCCGCCGCAGGCGGCGAGGCCCGAGGCGAGGGACAGGGCGGCGACGAACAGAGCGGCGGGACGGGCGATGTCAGAGAAGGACATGGATGTTCTTTCTTCGAAATGAGATGGGATGACGTGCTGCCTGCGGCAATTCAGCGGACGGCGACCAGGGCTCGATCGCCGTTCCGTGATTCGGTCAGGCGACGCTTTCGGCCACGGAGATCGTGGCATCGGCGCAGATAGGCGTCGTATACGTCCCGTATATGCGCCCGGCCGCATGACCTACCGGACGGGCGCGCCACCGAGCCGGTCGAGGTGATCGCGCACCACACCGGCCTTGTCGTGCCCGAGCTCTTCGTAGACGGCCAGCGCCGCTTCGAGGTGGGCCGCCGCCTCCTTGACGCGCTCCCGTGCGACGTGCGCGAGACCGAGCGCCTCGTGGGACTCCGCGCGCAGCACGGTGTCACCCGCCCGGGTGGCCAGCGCCAGGGCGCGCCGGCCGCACGACACCGAGCTCTCGTACGCGCCCATGTCGCGGTGCAGCGCACTCATGCTGACCAGGATCTGGGCGATGTCCCGGTCACCGCAGCCCGTCTCGCTGATCTCCAGCGACGTGCGATAGTGGCTCATCGCCTGGTCGAGCCGCCCGACGAGGTGGTGCGCCTCGCCCAGATTGCTGTGCAGCAGGGCGTGGAAGTGGTGGGCGTCCGGCAGGGACGTGCCCAGGGCGGCCGCCTCGTCGAGCCGGCGGATGGCCTCCTCGGGGCGGCGGGCGTTGACGTACACGGCGGCGAGATTGAGCAGAGCCGTGGCCGCGCCCAGGGTGTCTCCGAGCCCGAGCCGGAGCCGGTGCGCCCGCAGGCACGCCGCCACGGCGCTGTCGGTGTCGCCCAGCAGGCTGTGGGCGACGGCGAGCCGGCCCGTGATCATCGCCTCGCCCCCGGGATCCCCGGCCCGCACGGCCGCCTCCGCCGCGACGGTGTAGAGGTCGGCCCACTGCTTGGTGTGGTGGCGCCGTTGCAGCCAGCCGTACATGGCCGCCGCGATCTGCCAGGCCGGCGCCGGATGCGTGTGCGCCGCGGCCCGTACGGCGGCGTTCAGGTTCGCGGCGTCGGCGTCGAACCAGGCCAGGGCCGCGTTCTCGTCGGCGAACTCCACGGGGCCTGCCGGGGAGGTGAAGTTGGGGCGTTCTTTCGGCCGGAGCACCCGGTCGGCCGCGTTCGCGGCGTCGCGGTACCAGGTCAGCATCGCGGTCATGGCCTGGTCACGCCGCTCCGCGCTCTCCTCGGCCAGGCCGCGTTCGTGGGCGTAGATCCGTACCAGATCGTGCATCACATAGTGGTCGCCGGAGACCGGCTGGAGCAGGTGGGCGGAGACGAGGCGGCCGAGGAGCTCCCTGGTCTCGCCGGCCGATCCGCCCGCCAGGGCGACGGCGACGGACAGGGACGGCTTCGGGCCGGGGTGGAGCCCGAGCAGGTGGAACGTCCTGCGGGCGGCCTCGCTCAGCGGGCGGAGCGAGGCGCGCAGCACCGCGCGGACCGAGATCTCGTCCTCGTCGACGGCGAGCCGGTCCAGGCGTACGCGTTCGTCGGCCATCTCCGCCACCAGCTCCGCGACGGCCGAGTCGTAGGTCGACATCTCCAGGCGGGAGGCGGCGATCCGCAGGGCCAGGGGGATGCGGTCGCACAACTCGGCCAGCCGCTCAGCGCCTTTCCCGTGGTATGGGAGCCGTTCGCGGATGAGGGCGACGGCGTCGGCCATCGGCAGCGGCCCGAGCGATAATCGCGGCACGCCGTGCGTGGTGGCCAGACCGTCGAGGCGGAGCCGGCTGGTCACCAGCGTCAGTCCCCGCGCGGCCCCCGGGAGCAGCGCGCGCACCTGCGCGGCCGAGGCGGCGTTGTCCAGCACGACCAGCATCCGCCGATCGGCCATCAGCGAACGGAACACCGCTCCCCGCTCCTCCGTCTCGGCGGGGATCCGCCAGGGCGGAACGTCCAGGGCACGCAGGAAACGCTCCAGCACCAGCCCGGGATGCAGCGGCGCCTCGGCCCCGAATCCCCGCAGGTCCGCGAAGAGCTGCCCGTCGGGGAACAGATGGCGGGAGAGCTGAGCCCACCGGACTGCCAGCGCCGTCTTCCCCACCCCCGCCGGCCCCACCACGGCGACGACCCCGGCGCCCTCGGTGATCTCGTTCAGCCTGTTGATCTCGGCGTCGCGTCCCACGAACCCGAGGGGGCTCCCCGGCAACTGGGCCGGCACCGGCCCTCTGGCCGGGACCTCCGTAGCGTCCGTCCGGCGAAGCTCCGGGTCGGAGGTGAGGATGGCCCGCTCCAGGGAACGCAGCTCCGGGCCCGGCTCCAGCCCCAGCTCGTCGACGAGGACGCCACGCGCCCGCCGATAGGTCTCCAGCGCGTCCGCCCGGCGGCCGGACCGGTAGAGCGCGAGCATCAGGTGTGACCACAGCCGCTCACGGAAGGCATGCCGGTTCACCAGGGCGGACAGCTCGGCCACCAGCGAGGCGTCCTGCCCCAGGCGCAGGTCCGCCTCGATCCGCTGCTCCAGGGCGACCAGGTGCCACTCCTCCAGGCGGGACCGCTCCTCGCTCAGCGCGGACGTGGCCGAGAGGTCCACGAACGGGGGTCCCTGCCACAGCTCCAGCGCCGCGCCCAGCTCCCGCCGGGCCCTGGCGGGGTTGTCGGCCGCCAGGGCCTCCTGACCTTCCCGTACGGAAGCGACGAACCGGCAGGCGTCGACCTCGGCGCAGTCGACGTCGAGCCGGTAGCCGGCGCCCCGCTCGCGCACGACCCGATCGGGCCCGAGGATCACGCGCAGGCCCCGCGTGTACAGCCGCAGGTTGGCCCCCGCCGAAGGCGGAGGCTCGGAGCCCCACAGCGCGTCGACCAGGTAGTCGGCGGAGAAGCTGCCGTGCGGGTGGCCGAGCAGCACCGCGAGCAGGAGCCGCTGCTTGCGCGGCCCCAGGACCGGGACGACGTCGCCGGACCTGACCCGCAGCGGACCCAGAACCTCGAACTCCACGATCACGCTCCCTCCGCGTGTCGCGTATGGCAGCACCCGCGCATGACGGCAACGGCGACGTCATGGCGGAACGCTCAGAGAGGACACCGGAAACGCCCGCCGGAAGGAGCCCCCACTCGCTCGGCGGTCATCCGTCACCTTAGCCGGAGTAGATCATCCGGAGTGGCGGATGCGGGAAACCCCTCGGTGGATCACGCGCCGGAGGGCAGGCGGGTGTGCCGGGGGATGCTGCCGAACTTGCCCGAGTGGAAGTCGCGGTAGGCCTGCTCGATCTCGGCGCGGGTGTTCATCACGAAGGGGCCGCTGGCGTACACGGACTCACCGATGGGCCGCCCGGCGAACAGCAGCACCTTGGTCCGCTCGTCGCCGTCACCGGTGGCCAGGGTCAGCGTGGTCGGGTCGCCCGGCCGCGACACCGGATCCGACCAGGCGATCTGCCCGGTGTGCACGGTCCGGCCGGCGATCGTGAGCTGTCCCGAGAGCACGTACGCGAACGCGCGCTGGTCACCGTCGAGCACCTGCCGGTACGCGGTCCTCGGATCGAGTGTGATCACCATTCCCAGGATCGGCCAGTGATTGAGCGCCAGTCCACGCGCCCGCCCGGTCTCTCCCGAGATCAACTGGACCAGCACGCCGGGCTCGGTGTGCACGGCGTGCGTGCCGGCCCGCAGGTCCTGATAGCGCGTGGGTACGAGCTTGCGATCCGCCGGCAGGTTGACCCACATCTGGATCACGTGCGCCCGCTCCGACCTGGCGGCGACCTCCCGGTGGATGATGCCCCGCCCCGCGGTCATCCACTGCACGTCCCACGGGCCGAGCACACCGGCGTTGCCCAGGCTGTCGCCGTGCTCCAGCGCCCCGTCCAGGATCAGGGTCACCGTCTCCATCCCACGGTGCGGATGCCAGTCGAACCCCGGCTGGTTGACGAGTTCCTCGCCCATCACCAGGAACGGATCGGTCCAGGCGTCGCTTCCCGGCGCGATGATCATCGAACTGTGGTCGGACATCGGGGTCGGACCGAGGTCCGTCTTGTCGAGAACCCGGTCCACCCTCCGGCTCACTGACGCGGTCATGATGACCTCCCTTTCGTCGGTCAAGGGAAGTATCGGTCCGCTGACCAGCGTTGACAAACGTCGGCGAAGTTACTTACTTTTGGAAAGTGACTACGCCGTCCGACAGTCCGGTGGACGAGGAGAGCTGCCACCGCATCCTGCGCGCGATCGACATCATCGGGGTCCGCTGGGTCGGGCCGATCCTTCTCGCCGGGGCCCGCGGCGCCCGCCGGTTCAAGGAGTACCGGGCCATGGTGCCGGGCATCTCCGATCCACAGCTCACGCTGCGGCTCAAGCAACTGCAGGAACGGGGGCTCGTCGAACGTACGGTGATCCCCAGCACGCCGGTCCAGATCACGTACGCCCTCACAGCCGAAGCCGAGGAGCTGATCTCCGCGCTGCAGCCGCTGGCGCACTGGAGCGAGCGACACCTCCTCACCTGACGGTGCGTCTTATTGCGGCAGGTCGGTGAACGCCCGGACGAACGAGGACACGCAGACGTCCGGAGCCACCAGCGACGCGACGATGTGCCCGTCGATGCTCAACGGCGGATCGAGCGGCAACGCGCGGATCCGGCGGGCCGCGAACCCGGACAATTGCTCGGCGGTCAGCAGCGTCCACGCGCCGTGCCCCGCGCCGATCTCGATCAGGACGGTCAGCAGCGAGCCGCCCGACCGGCCCGTCGAACCCCCTCCGGCCTGGTGCAACGACGAGGTGACCGCGTCGTGCAGCGCCGGGTCCTCCTCGCGCGCGGGCAGGCGCAGCGCGGCGCGGTCCAGGTCCGCGAGCGTCGCGACGGGGAGGCCGGCCATGGGGTGCCGGTCGGACACCACGGCCAGCAGCGGCTCCGACCATGCGCGTACGACGCGGACACCGGTGGCCTCCACCCGGCCGCGTACCAGCGCGAGATCCAGCTCACCGTCACGGACCGCGGCGAGCCGCGCGGGCACCGGCATGTCCACGAGCACCGCCTCGGCGGGCCGTTCGCCGTCGTGCAGGAGCTCGGCAGCGCGCTCCAGGCGCGCGGTCAGGCCGGGGGCGACGCCGATCCGCACGCGGGCTTCCTCTTCCCCGGCGACCACGCGGACGCGGGCCGCTGCGGCGAGCGTCTCCTGTGCCGCCTCCAGCACGCGCCGGCCGGCGGGGGTGAGCCGGACATGGCGCGGGGACCGGTCGAACAGCCGGGTGCCGAGCTCCCGTTCGAGCCGGGCGATCTGGTGGCTCACGGCCGGCTGCACGATGTTCAGCCGCTCGGCCGCCCGGCCGAAGTGAAGCTCCTCGGCGACGGTCACGAAGTACCGCAACGCACGCAGCTCCACGTCTCACGCTCCTACGATGACAAAAAGTAATCGCTGGACAGTCTAACTGGGGCTGGTTCCGCCGGGCATCCGGCCGCTGGGATGGAGGCATGCACTATGGCACTAGTTTGATCACTCCCACGTCCCCCGCCGAGGTGGTGGCCGCCGCGGCCGACGCCGCCGAGCGCGGGCTCGACAGCTTCTGGACCAACCAGAACCCCGGCGGATGGGACCCGCTCACCCTGCTGGCGTCCCTCGGCCGCCGACCGGCCGAGGTGGGCACGGCGATCGTCGCCACCTACCCCCGTCATCCGGTGACCACCGCGACCGAGGCGCTGACCTTGCAGGCCGCCTTGGGCGGCGGTCTCGCCCTGGGCGTCGGCCCGAGCCACGCCTGGTACGTCCAGGACCAGCTCGGCCTCCCCTACACCTCACCGCTGCGGCACACCCGCGAATATCTGACCGTGCTGCGCCCCCTGCTGGCCGGCGAGCATGTCCGGTACGCGGGCGAGTTCTTCACCGTCGACACCCGCCTTGACATCTCCGCCCCGCCTCCCAGCCTGCTGATGTCGGCACTCGGCCCGCGCATGCTCGAAGTGGCCCGCGATCTCGCGGACGGGGTGGTCGTCACCTGGATCACGCCGGAGATGATCGCCAAGGACATCGCGCCCCGTACGGCTCCCGGCGCCCGCATCGTGGCCCAGGCCATCACGGTGCTGAGCCCGGACCCCGACGCCGCCCGAGCCGGCTACGCCGAACGACTCGCCGCGGTCGGCCAGTTGCCCGCGTACCGCGCCTCGCTCGACCGCGCCGGGCTCGCCAATCCCGCCGACACCATCGTCATCGGGGACGAATCGACCATCACGGACGCGCTGAAGCGCTACGCGGACGCCGGGGTGACCGACCTGGTCGTCACACCCCTCAACGAAAGGAGCCGTACCTTGGACCTCATCGCAAGGGCTTGATCAGGCCGGCCGAGCGGACCACCGCGGTGAGGGCATCGGGATCGCCGGTGCGCCGGTGGACGTCCAGGGCCGTGTCGGCGAGCTTGATCACATGCTCGTTCCCGTGCCGGATCGCGAGCTCGAACACCTCCTCCGCCTCCGCCGATCCGACGGGCAGATCGCCGCGGGGAGCGGGCTCGTCCGGCGCGTAGGCGGCCGTCACCGCGGCACCCGCCGCCCAGGCCGCGTTGAAGCTGGCCACCCACACCTCGGCAGGCAGCGCGGGCAGGGCCCGCAGCACGGCCGTCGGCGCCGTCGCGGTGTGGACCAGCATGATGGCGTTGCCGTGCGCGTGCGTGGCGTACCGCAGGGTCGCCGCGTCCGCGAGCTCGGTGAGGTACGCCCGAGCCTGCTCGGGGTCGGCGGCCGGCTTGAGCGCGGCGAGCGAGGAGCCCCACCCCGGGAGGTCGGCCAGTTGTCCGAGGCGATGATTGATGCCCGCACTCTGGTCCGGCACCCGGGGCACTCCGGCCAAGGCCCGCTCCGGCCCGTCCGTACCGGCCGGCGCGCCGGCGCGTTCGGGCCCGGCCGTACCGTCCGGCGCGCCGACCCCCGCGATGACCTGCCACCGCGCCGCCCAGTACCCGAGCGCCTGCCCCAGCTCCGCGATCCGCGGCTCGTCCTCCTGCCCCAGCAACGCATGGATCGCATGTCCCGTGCGAATCACCCCGTGCGTGGCTCCGGCCGCGATACCGGGCAGCAGCCGCGGCCACCAGGTTCCCAGCACGGCCCGCCACGGCTGCTCCCTGAGCTCCCTGTCGAAGTACGCCAGCCAGTCGCCCAGCCGGGTCGGATCGCCGAGCGCCTCCCGCCATTCGGCGGCCTCGATCGGCGAGCTGCCGCGGGGGAGATCGTCCAGGCGGCTGACGTACGTGTCGAGCCAACGGTGCACTTCCCGGCCGTAGCCGTGCCTGACCATGGATTCGACCGCCATCGGACCGTGGTTGGACAGCCATCCGTCGAACTCGGGTCCTGTCGTGTGCAGCCGTACGTACGCTTCGTCCAAAGTCCCAGTGTCATTCATGACAAGGGACGCTAACCGCCGATCGCCGACGAGCACCTCGGCCGTCCGACCGACCGGCCCTACTGCTTTGGACCTACGCACCGTCCCTAGTAGTCGAGGTGGCGTACCTACCTGCTGTGGCCACAGATCGTGATCAATGCGTGTGCGTCGCGAGACGGCCGGATCCGATGCTGGCAAGTGTGGATACGGCCAAGACGAGCGTCTCACCGTTCGCCTACCGAGTGGCCACCCTGATGAGCTCGCCACGCCTGTCGTGGCGGGGCCGCAGCTTGGTTCTGGCCCTCTTCGCGCTGTTCTGCGCCTTCCTGGCACTTTCGTAGAGGTAGCGGTTCAGGCCGCAGGTACGGTCCGCTGCTCCCACGAGAAGACCGTGGGTGACTTCGGCTTGACGGTGACGCGCAGCCACTGGCTCGCGGTGTCGCCGAACGTCTCCAGACGGGTCAGATTGGGCACGCCGGCGTAGTTGGGCTCCGCCTCCTGGACGTGCTCGTCGCCGTGCACGAGCAGCACCGGCTTGCCGTACGCACGGGACCGCTCGACGATCCGCTCGCGGATCTCGGTGAAGCCGTCACTCGCCGTCGGCTCGGCCTGCAGCATGAGCAGCACACCGGGGGCATGGGTACGTTCGGCCGCGTCGAAGGTGCCGTCGATCCAATCGAGCGCGGCGGCCTTGCGCGCCTCATACTCCGCGAGCCGGAGCTCGGGCCGGTCGCCGCCGGGCAGCTCGTTCCACGGGGCCAGGCCGTTGGCGCTGCCCACCACGTGCGCGGTGGCGAAGACGACACGCTTCTCGGTGAAGCGCGTGTTCTCCACATAGTCGCTGTGCTTGCGGTCGCGCGCCTGGGTCTCGACCTTCATCGGGTGGCCGCCGATGGTGCGCCCGGCCACCGGGTAGAAGATGCGGCGCATCGCTTCGAGCCGCTCCGTGGGCAGGAAACCACCGGCCGCGGCACGGTGGCAGTCGGTCCAGTCGTTGTCGCCCGGGGTCAGCACGAAGGGGTCGTCGAAGGTCTGGTAGAGCTCTTTTGTCGCGGTCAGGTGGGCGTCTTCGCACGAGGTGGAGCCGCTCTTGACGTCACCCGCATGCAGGACGAGCCGAACGTCCTTGGCGGCGTTGACGTCCTTGACCAGCTGGGGGAACACCGCCTCCTGCGCCTCACCGTAGGGCGTGTCACCGAGCAACGCGAAGGTGAAGGAAGGACCCCGGTCAGCCGCAGAGGCCAGGCCAGGTGAGACGAGCCCGGCGGCGAGGGACGCGGCAACCATGGTGGCAGTGAGAACGACGTTACGCATGTAACCATTTCCTGCCCCTCCGGCCTCCACCCGGCGACAACCAACCGACACCCTGACGAACCTTGGCTGACGATTTCCAACGTCGACCCAGCTCGATGGGAGGTGGAAAGTACCTTGGCCCGCGCGGCTCAGCCGTCGGCGTCTTCGCGGAGGCGATCGGTGAGTGAGGCGGACCCGCGTTAAGCAGGGGTGCCGGCAAGATCGCGAAATTGTCCTGACAAGCACAAAGGCCCGCTCCAGAGGATCCCTGGTGGCGGGCCTTTCATGCTGTGCGCGGCCGACAGGAGTCGAACCCGTAACCTTCTGATCCGTAGTCAGATGCTCTATCCATTGAGCTACGGCCGCTCGCTGCGTAAGCAAGCATAGCGGGTTTTCTGCAGTGCCTCGAACCGGATACGGGCTCAGGGGTGAGGTTGGTTCCGGGGTGGGGGTGGATGTGGGGTGGTGTGTGGGGGTTTGAGCTGGGGAGCCCGGGTGTGGGCTCCCTTGCCGTTATGTGGTGTCCGTCTGATTCAGGAGGACGTCCAGCAGGATGGCCATGTCGGTCAGTCTGCGGAGGATGAAGGCGTACTGGTCGTGAGTCTGGATGCGGATCTTGGTGAGCTCGTCGGCCGTGTGCCTTCTGAAGCTTTCGATCTCGTCGTTGAGTGCGGAGAAGTCTTGGTTGAGCTCCGCTTGTAGGCATCTGACCTGGGTCTTGGTGTCGAGGTGCGGGTCTCCTGCCGGTGTTCGGGGGTGTCTGCGTCGGCGGCGGGCTCTCAGGCGGGTGGAGGCCGGGTCGCCGGTACGTACGCTTGCCTCAAGGGCATCTGCGCGGAGTTTCAGTTGGCGAATCTCCGTCTCTATATCCACGTACCTCTACCTTCGCGGTCGTTGGAAGGGATCCGCTTGCGAGGGCGGTCTGCCAGTGGTCCCACGTTCTGTGAGCACATGGTGGCAAGGAGTGGGGGAGGTGGGAAATCAAGCTGCGTGTGGCGGGGTGAGGACTTTCCCCTGGGGGTGTAGTGGAGATCACCGTGGGGGTTGGTTCTCTGCTCGAGGGGTGGGTGGCGAAGGTGGCATCTGTGGTGAGAGCTGGCAAAACGCCGGTTCAGGCCTAGGACTTGGACGTCGCCGGTGGTGGTGCTTGTCGGGCATCCCTACGTGCCCTCGGGCGGCGTTTCTACGTGCCCTCTGAGTAGTAGATGGCGGCTTGGACGCGGCTTTTCAGGCCGAGTTTGTGGAGTACGCGGCTTACGTGGGTCTTCGTGGTGGCTTCTGCCATGTCGAGTTCTCGGGCGATCTCGGCGTTGGACAGGCCCCGTCCGATGCAGGCCAGGACTTCTTGTTCGCGGGGGGTCAGCCCGGCTGGGTCGGTGGCCGGGTCTCTGCGGGCGGGGAGTTGTTCGGCGAAGGCCGCTATCAGGCGGCGGGTGACGCCTGGGGAGATGAGCCCCTCGCCGCGGGCCACCACGCGGACCGCCTCCAGCAGGGACTGGGCGTCGGTGTTCTTCAGCAGGAAGCCGGCCGCGCCGGCGCGCAGGGCGCCGAAGACGTATTCGTCGACGTCGAACGTCGTCAGGATGAGCACGTCGCAGACTCCCGCCAGTGCGCGCGTGGCGGAGATGCCGTCGAGCCGGGGCATGCGTACGTCCATCAGGACCACGTCGGGGCGTAGCTCCGACGCCATGGCGACGGCGCGTTCGCCGTCCTCGGCCTCGCCCACGACCTCGATGTCGTCGGCCCCGTCCAGGATCAGCACGATTCCGGTCCTGACCGCGGCGTGGTCGTCGGCCACGAGCACCCTGATGGTCACCGTCCGCCTCCAGCGTTCTTCTTCTCGGCGGCCGAGTCGGACCAGGCCCGGCTCGGGCTCGCGTTCAGTTCGGTCGTCGGGAGGGCTGCTGAGACGCGCCAGCCTTGCCCGTCGACCGCTCCGGCCTCGAACCGGCCTCCGACCAGGGCGGCGCGTTCACGCATGCCGATCAGGCCGGCGCCGGCTCCGGGCAGTCCGCCTCGCCGGTCGGCGCTGAGCGTGTTGTCGACGCGGAGCACGACCTGGTCACGCTCGTAGCCGACCACCACGGAGACCGGGGACTCGCCGTGTTTCATGGCGTTGGTGAGGGCCTCCTGCAGAATGCGGTAGCCGGCGAGATCGACGGACGGGGGCAGCTCGCGTGGCTCGCCCTCGATTCGGCTCCGTACGTCCATTCCTGCTTGCCGTACGCGCTCGACCAGGGGATCGGCGTCTCCAAGGCGGGGCCGGGTCGTCTCGCTCTCGGCCTCGTCGCCTTCCTGTCTCAGCAGGCCGATCATGGCTCGCATCTCGGACATGCCCGCCACACTGTTCTCCCGTACGGACTCCATGACCTTCCGCACCGTCTGCCGATCGAGATCCTGGCGGGACAGGGCGGCGGTGGACTGGATGGCGATGGCGCTGAAGTGGTTGGCGATCATGTCGTGCAGCTCGCGGGCCATCCGGGTGCGTTCGGCGGTGATGGCGGCCTGCCGGTCGAGCTCCGCCAGGCGCGCCACCTGCTCGGCCCGCGCCCGCTCGGCCGCCGCCCGATCTCGCTGCTCTCGCAGGTAGACCGCGGTGAGAACGGGCGTGACGAGCACCAGCCCCGCCTGCACTCCCATCACGGCCAGCGCGCGCCAGTCGGCGGCGAGGAACCCGGCCGTGGCCCCCGCCCCGACCGCGAGCACGGAGGTGGTGCCCAGCAGGATCCGGGTCAGGCCGGCCGGGCCGTAGAGCGCGGCCGCGTACAGGTTGTCGGTGAAGATCAGCACCGCCCCCAGGGACGGGCCCACGAACCCGTCGATCGTGATCCCGACGATGCCCAGGCCCAGGCAGAGCAGCGGGGCGCGCGTGCGCACCACGACTCCCGCGCAGGTGAGCGCCAGCGGCACGAACAGGAGCCAGGTGGGCGTGCCACGATGGACGTACGACCCGCCCGCGATGAGCAGCGCGCCCACCGCGAAGGCCAGCGCCGCTCCCAGCGTCACCCGGTTCATCAGAAATCTCCGAGGAAGCCCTCGCCTTCAGGCGGGGGAGGAATCGGGCCCCTGCGGGGCAGGACAGGGGCAGGCGGTTCGCCGTCAGGCGGACCGTCGTCGAAACGCGGTGCGATGCCGCGAGGTTCGATAGTGTGTTCGGCGGCGGCGATGACCAAGCCGCCGGAGCAACGATCGGAAATATCCTCGCCGCCGGGCTGGCGGAGAGGTGAAACGCCTGTGGAGCTGGTGTAAGACCTCAACGAGAGATCCTTTTCTCGGGCGGGCGGCCGGCGATGAAGCAGGAAACCTCACGGGCGACCGTGGGGATCCCCTCCTTCAGGAGGGGGGAGGACGTCAAGGCTTCATCCCATCACCTCTGGCCAGCGTTTTCCTCCTGCGTGGGTCCGCCTGTGGATACACCGTTCGATGTATCCACAGGTTGAGGATCTGTGTGTGCTGGCGTCTCGGGAAGAGTCGTTCTGGTATGTCTGGTGCGAGCGCGATGGCGTTTGTTCGGGGTTTGGGGGCGAGCGCGTCGTACTGTGTGGGGGTGAGCGAATTGCCGCCTCCGCCGGGTCCGCCGTCCTTTCCCTCGTCGTCGGGCGGTGAGCCGCCGCCTCGGCGGACGGGGGTGGTGGTCGGGCTGGCGCTGGTCGGGATTCTCGGCTATCTCGTGGTCAACGTATTCGTGGGGGTCGTCGTTCTGAGCCTGGAGTCGACGGTGGCGATCGGGGTGGGGGCGGGGGTGCTGGCGGTTCTGGGGATCGGGGCCGGGGTGGTGCTGCTCGGGCTGCGGAGGTCGTGGTCGGTGGGATTGGGGCTGGGGTTGATGATCGGGTGGGGGCTGGCGTCGATCGTGTCGGCGGGCTTCTGTACGGGGCTCAACCCTGAGATGTATACGTAGGCCTACGAACTGTTGTGCGTGTGATGATGACGGTGTTGAGCGGATGTCGGTCGAGGGCTCGGCTCCTGGTCTGATCGCGACTAGGGGGTAGAGCAAACGAATGAGTACGAGACCACCGACGCCGCCGACCCCACCGACACCACCACCACCACCGTCGTCGTCCGGGGATCCGGAGGAGTCGGGCCAAGGAGCGGGGTCGGAGCTGGAGGGGGAGCCGGAGTTTCTGCCGCCTCCGACCGGGGAGAGGGTGGCGCCGCCTGTGGCCGGTGAGCGGGCTCCTGCGCCGGCGCCGCCTCCCAGCGGTGAGCCGTCGCTGCTGCCGCCGCCTCCGACGGGACGGCCGGTGTCCCTGCCGCCGCCTGCCGACCCGACGAAGCTGTTGCCGGCGGGTGGAGGGGAGTCGGGTGAAGCGTCACCGTCGGTCGGGCGGTCGGGTGGTTCCTCGTCGGCCGCGCAGGGGCCCGGTGTTCCGCCTGGTGCGGGGCGGCCGTCCTTCATCGCGCCCGTGGTGAAGCCCGCGTCTGCGGGGCAGCCGGGTTCGGGCGGGCAGACGCCGGGCCAGGCAGGTCCGCAGCACGGGCAGTCGCCGTACGGATATTCCGGAAATGTCGCAGGAGGCCAGGGGCAATCGCCGCAGGGGCCGCCGCCCGGGCACGGAGGCCCGCCGGAGTATGGTCCCCCGCCTGGTTACGGCCCCTCGGCCGGTTACGGTGGCCCACCTCCTCACGGCGGCCAGCCTTCTTACGGTGGCCCGCCTCATGGCGGTTCGTCCCCTTACGGTGGCCCGTCCGCTCAAGGCGGCCCGTCCGGCGGCCCGCCTCCTCAAGGCCCCCCGCAGTACGGCCCCCCGCCTCCAGGCCCGCACCCCGCCCCCTCCTCAGGAAGCGGCGGCGGCACGGGCGCCCTGATCGGCTTCCTGTTCGCGGGCCTCGCCGCCTACAGTGCCCTCAACATCGTCATAGGCTTCTTCGTCTTCTTCGCCGCCATGAGCACCCCCGCCAACTCCACCCCCTACCTGGCCATCGGCGCCATAGCCCTGGCCCTGGCCGGACTGGGCGCGGGGATCGGGCTGTGCTTCGTCCGTAAGACCTGGAGCCGAGGACTGGGGCTGGGGCTGATGATCGGCTGGGCGCTCTGGTCGATCCTGTCCGCCGGCTTCTGCACCGGCATCAACCCGGGCCTGTACGGCTGACATGCCCTACCACGAGATCTTCGTCGGCCTGGGCGTCTTCGTGGCCTCCGTCGTCTTCGTCAAGGAGGCCAGGAGGCGTGGCGCGCTCAACGAGCAGTCCCTGATCGCGGTGGCCGGCGCCCTGGTCGGCGGCGCGATCGGGATGCGGCTGGCCGGCTGGCTGGAGACGCTGGAGCTGCGCGACCTCTGGCTGTACGGCTCCCGCAGCATCCTCGGCGGCCTGACCGGCGCGTACGTCGGCGTCCTGGTCGCCAAGCGGATCATCGGCTACAAGGAGCGCACCGGCGACCTGTTCGCCCCGGCGGTGGCGCTGGGCATGGCCGTGGGCAGGATCGGCTGCCATCTGACGGAGGCGCCGGGCCGGCCCACCGACCTGCCCTGGGGCGTGCACGCCTCGCCGGCCACCCCGGAGTGCCCGGGCTGCCTCACCGGGCAGGCCATGCACCCGTCGTTCATCTACGAGATCGTCTTCCAGTTGGCCGCCTTCGCCGCGCTGCTCTGGGCCCGCAAGCGGCTCACGCAGCCGGGCGAGCTGTTCACGCTCTACCTGGCCGGGTACGCCGCCTTCCGCTTCCTCGTCGAGTTCACCCGGGCCAACGAGACGGTCTGGCTCGACCTGACCAGGCCTCAGTGGTTCCTGATCCCGGGGCTGCTGCTGCTCGGCGCTCGGCTCGCGTACGGCTGGCGGCGCGGCTACTACGATCCCCTTTTCGAGCGGAAGGTCATGACATGAGTGCAGGCATGGGATTGCGGGGTGACCGCATCCTCAGGTACGTCAACGCGTTCTGCCCGCGCTGCCACGACCGCGAGCTGTCGCAGGTGGAGCGGCTGAGCGGCTATCTGGCCGAACGCGACGGACTCGTGTGGCTGGAGCGCGGGTGCCGCGAGCACGGTCTCATCAGCACGTTGTACGACGAGGACCCGGAGATCCTGGCGTACCTGGAGGAATGGACCGCCCCGACAAAGCAGCACGTACCGGATATATCCGGAAATTTTGACCCCGTCCCCGCCGCCTACCTGCGCGGCCTCCCCGAGCTCCAGACCCAGCACACCTGCATCCTCCTTGAGGACATCGCCGAAGCCTGCAACCTGCGCTGCCCCACCTGCTTCGCCGACAGCTCGCCCGACCTGACCGGAATCGTCCCCGTCGAAGACGTCCTGGCGAACGTCGACCAGCGCCTGTCCAGGGAGAACGGCAAGCTCGACGTCCTCATGCTGAGCGGCGGCGAGCCCACCCTCCACCCCGAGCTCGACAGACTCCTCGCCGAGCTGGCCGAACGCCCGATCACCCGCATCCTGATCAACACCAACGGCGTCCGCGTCGCCAGGGACGACGCCCTGCTCGACCTGCTCACCGCGCACAGGGAGCGGGTCGAGGTCTATCTCCAGTACGACGGCAGCTCGGCCGACGCGTCGCGACACCACCGGGGCGGCGACCTGACCAGGATCAAGGCGAGCGCCGTACGCCGCCTGTCCGAGCGCGAGATCTTCACCACGCTCGTCATGACCGCCGCGCTCGGCGTGAACGACGACGAGATCGGCGACGTCGTCCGCCTGGCCCTGGACACCCCGTACGTCGGCGGCGTCTCCCTGCAGCCCCAGTTCGGCTCGGGCCGGTCGGCCGCCATCGACGAGCGGGACCGGCTGACCCACACCGGCGTGCTCAAGCGCCTCGGCCCGCAGACCGACGGCTTGGTGACCTGGCGCGACCTGACCGCGCTGCCCTGCTCACACCCCCACTGCTGCTCGGTCGGCTACCTCATCCGCGACGACTCCGCCCGCTGGCGCTCGCTCACCGAGCTGATCGGCCACGACCGGCTCAAGGCGAACCTCGGCCTGGTCTCCAACCGCATCGCCGACAGCGAGATCCCGCGCGAGCTGCGCATGGCCGTACAGGAGTCGCTGCTCGGCCTGCTGTCCGAGCAGTCGTCGCTGTCGCATCCGCAGGTCGGAGACCTGTGGCGGACCATCTGCGAGAACTGCGACCTCGGCGTCTCCACCCTGCTCACCCTCGCCTCCTCGGCCCTGCCGGGCCGGCGCAGGAAGCTGCGCGCGATGCTCGGGGAGCGGGTCGTGCGCATCACGGTCAAACCGTTCATGGACCTGTCCACCATGATCGAGGAACGGCTCACGCAGTGCTGCGTGCACGTGGGCACGCGGGCCGAGCAGGACCAGTGCGCGCCGTTCTGCGCCGTGCAGGCG
Organism: Nonomuraea sp. NPDC048892; assembly: GCF_040649735.1. Lineage (NCBI taxonomy): Bacteria > Bacillati > Actinomycetota > Actinomycetes > Streptosporangiales > Streptosporangiaceae > Nonomuraea > Nonomuraea sp. NPDC048892. Next base: position 697,804 of record NZ_JBEZFZ010000001.1, read on the forward strand.
TGGCCGCAGCTGTCCGGGCAGCGGCTGTCGGCGGTGGCCTCCAAGTCGAGGGGGCCGTTCGAGGTGGTGCTGTGAAGGAGGGGGCCGTTCGAGGTGGTGCTGCGAAGGAGCCGTACGATCCGCTCCGCCTGTGCGTGTACGCGACCGTCGCGCTGCTCGCCTGGCTGCTCGGGCCGTGGGCGGTGCTGGGGTTCGCGGCGCTCGGGTTCGCCGGGTACTGGCGGGCGCGGCGAGCCGGGCTGACCAGGAGCAAGTGCTTCCTGCGCGACACCCGGCTCGTGCTGGCCTACCTCGGCCTCATCGGCCTCGCCGCACTGACCGCGATCATCCTGGGATGGCTTTGAGGTTGAGCACCGTCTGCTGCTTCCCGTCCCCCCAGAAGAGCACGCTCGACGGCCTGGAGGAGGTGTCGTGCGACTGGACGGGCCCGATCGCGGCCATCGTCCCGGTGCTCAGGTCGTACAGAACGGGCTGCTGCCGGCCGGGCATGTTCAGCAGGAAGAGCGCGAAACGGTCACCGTACAACCACCGGAACCCGACCCGGACGAGCGTGCCGGGCAGCGTGCGCCGTGCCGATCCGTCCACCCGCTGCACGACCAGCCGGCTGTCCCGCATCCCCGCGCACCACTGTGGATGGCACTGCATCATGTCGACACCCTGCGGGATCGGCACGGTGGTGGCCAGGCCGGTCTCCAGGTTGACCATCTTGGTCATGTTCAGCCCGGTTTCACCTTCATGGGCCCAGGGCCAGGCCGACAGATGCAGTCCGTCGCTGCCCGGCAGCCGCTCAGGCGTCCCGCCGGTCAGTGGCATCCGGTAGACGCCGCCGCCCTTCTCCAGCGACCAGACGAGGTGGTCGCCCGCGATGCCGGTCCTGTCCACGTCTGCGGCGACCTCGCCGACACGCCGCGCCGGGCCGCCCTCCCTCGGCATGATCCAGAAGTCGGCCCGGTCGCCGTTCGCGCCCTTCTCGGCGTGCCAGGCGATGTACTTCTCGCCGACGTCGAGGGACTGCGGGTAGTAGTCCTTCTCCGGGTACGGCACGTCGCCCAGCACCCGGGTCCTGCCGGTCGCCGCGTCGTACACCTCCAGCCGCTCGGCCTTGCCCTCCCCGGGCATGGCGTACATGAGCAGCTCGGTGGCACTGACGGCGGTCACCGGCGTCGTCCGCCAGCCGTCGGCGTCCACGGTGGGCACCTGGAACAGCGCCCGCGGCCACACTGAGGCGACCGGCTCGATGGCGCCGGGAACCGGCGACGCCACCGGTGGGGGCTCCCGCAGGACCGCCGTCGTGCCGCCCGCGACGATCACCACCGCGGCGGCCGCCAGCGCCGCCCCCAGCCTTCTCCTGGTACGCCGGGCCCGCCGCCGTCCGGCCACCCCGTCCGCGAGGTTCGCGGGACCGGCCTGCGCGGCGGCCGTCCGCAGGGTCTGGACCAGGTCCTCTTCGCTTCTCATCGCGCCTCCCGCAGCACAGGTGTCTCTCGCTTGATCCGGAGCTTGTCCAGGGCGCGGGCCGCCTGGCTGCGTACGGTTCCACGTGAAACGCCGAGAATCTCGGCGATGTCGTGGTCCGGCAGGTCCTCGTAGTACCGCAGCACGAGGACGGCCCGCTGCTTGCGGGGGAGCTCCTGGAGTTCGGCCCAGAGGTCCGCGTCGCCGTAGCGGTCGGGTTCGCCCCGCTCCGGCACGGCGGCGACCAGGTCCTCCCGGCGCCGCCGGCGCCACGACCTGATGTGCAGCCTGACCATGGTCGTGCGCACGTACCCCTCGGGGTCGTGTTTGTTGCGCACGCGGGGCCAGGCGTCACCCAGCCGGGCCAGGGCCTCCTGTACGAGATCGGCCGCGTCCTCCGTGTTGGCCGGCCAGCACGTAGCCGTACCGGAGAAGCGCGTCGCCCCGGGTCCGGACGAACTCGTCGAAATCCTCCACGAACCCAGGGATCACGTCACGCGGGCTTCTGTTGCACGCGGGCGAGAGATTGCGCGGGAGAGAGATTGCCCAGGCGAGGTTACGGGGCGGGGACGTACAGGCTGAGCGTCTCGGCGATGCAGGCGGGCCGCTTCTCGCCCTCGATCTCGACCGTCACCTTGAGGTTGGCCAGGTAGCCGGCCGGCGTGCCCTTGACGTCGGTGAGCTCGCCGAGCGCCCTGATCCGCCCGCCGACCGGCACCGGCCGCGGGAAGCGGACCTTGTTGAGGCCGTAGTTGACCCCCATCGCGATGCCCTCCACCTTGAGCAGGGCGAACATGAACGACGGCAGCAGCGACAGCGTCAGGTAGCCGTGGGCGATCGTGCCGCCGAACGGCCCCTCCTTGGCCTTCTCCACGTCGATGTGGATCCACTGATGGTCGTCGGTGGCGTCGGCGAAGAGGTTGACCTGATCCTGGGTGACGGTGCGCCACTCGGTCGGGCCGAACGACTCGCCGACGGCCGCCTTGAGCTCCTGAACGTTCGCGAAGGTCCGCATGGTGTCGAACGCTATTGCGCGCGCGGGACGGCTGCCAAGTTCGGGTCTCTTCCGGACTCGTCACGAAGATCTTTACTCGAAACCATCGCATAGGTGTTCGAGTCCGCGCTACAGTCTTAGGTACCGCAATCGAACAGAGGTTCGGCCTGGTGAGAGGGGGTGTGTCCGGATGACGGTGCTCGCGCTCGCCCCTGCTCGGACACGCCGTAGCACTTTCTTCCCAAATCTAAGACGGCCGCTATATCCGGCAATAAAGTCCGAGAGCGTGGACCCTGTGCGAAACCCCTACGCTCCCGGCGCCGGGCAGCGCCCGCCGGAGCTCGCCGGGCGTGATCGCGAGCTGCAGCAGTTCGAGGTCGTGCTGGAGCGGGTGGCCCGCGGCCGTCCCGAGCGCAGCATGGTCGTGACCGGCCTGCGGGGCGTCGGCAAGACCGTTCTGCTCAACACGTTCAAGTCCATGGCCATGCAGCGGCTGTGGGGCACGGGCAAGATCGAGGCCCGGCCCGACCAGTCGATCAGACGGCCGGTGGCGGCCGCCCTTCACATGGCCATCCGCGAGCTGGCGCCGCGTCATCGCGCGCCCGAGCGCATCGAGGAGTTCCTCGGCGTGCTCAAGGCGTTCGCCATGCGCGATCCGGCCGCGGCCAAGGGCACCTCCCACTGGTCGCCCGGCATCGAGGTGCCCGCCAGCCGCGGGCGCGCCGACTCCGGCGATCTGGAGATCGACCTCACCGAGTTGTTCGTCGACGCGGCGAGCGTGGCCACCGACCTGGCGGTGGGCATCGCACTGTTCATCGACGAGATGCAGGACGTGCAGGCCGCCGATGTCTCGGCGCTCTGCGCGGCCTGCCACGAGCTGTCGCAGTCGGGCGGCCCGCTGATCGTGGTGGGGGCCGGCCTGCCGCACCTGCCGAGCGTGCTGTCGGCCAGCAAGAGCTATTCCGAACGGCTCTTCCGCTACGCGCGCATCGACAAGCTCGACCGTGACGCGGCCGACCTCGCGCTCATCCTTCCCGCGCGGGAGGAAGAGGTGGAGTTCACCCAGGAGGCGCTCGACGCCCTCTACGAGGCGGCCGACGGCTACCCCTACTTCGTGCAGGCGTACGGCAAGGTCGCCTGGGACCTCGCCCCGCGCAGCCCGATCACCATCGACGACGTCAAGGTCTCCGCGCCGGAGGCCGAGGAGGAGCTCGCGGTCGGCTTCTTCGGAAGCCGCTACGAGCGGGCCACCCCGGCCGAGCGCGACTACATGCACGCCATGGCGCAGATCGGCGACGAGCCGGTCGCGACCGCCGAGGTGGCCGACGCCCTCGGGCGTAAGCCGTCCAGCCTCTCACCCGCCCGTGACAGCCTGATCAAGAAAGGGCTCATCTACAGCGCCGAGCGCGGCCTGATCGCGTTCACGGTGCCGCATTTCGGGAGATTCCTGCGCGCTCAGCCGATCTGAGCGACGCCCCTAGACCTCTATTGGGCTGTCTAGTGGGGAAGCTAGACAGCCCAATAGAGCTATATCGCCATGCCTGTCGAGGGAAATCTAGTGCTCTCTAGCGTCAGGCCGATACGGGGATATAGTCCGGCAGAGAGTCGCTGCCCTCCCTGCTGACCACGGCCATCCGCACCGCCGGGCGGCGCCCGCTCAGATAGACGGCGAAGACCACGTCGTCGTCCTCGTGGTTTCTGAAGGCGAAGAAGCGCCAGCACAGCTCCCGCCAGCTGTCATACGGCTCCGCCGAGGCCAGCTCCTGCCGGTGGGCCCGCCAGGCGCCGCTCGACCTCAGCCTCGACAGGGTCACCGACTCCGCCGGGCCGCGGCGCTGCTCGCAGGGGGCGCGATACCGTACCCGGTCGATCAGCTCCTCGATCTCGGGCGAGAGCAGCGCGAGCAGGGCCACCCCCGCGGCGGCGTACCACGGCGGCCCCGCCTCCACCCACCCGGTCGCGGCCGCCCACCCCGTCACCGGCGACCACACCGACACGCCGGCCAGGCCGGTCAGCGCGACAGTCCGGCCGATCGAACGCCACCCGACCGGCGCCGAGCTCACCTCGCCGAAGCAGCCGCAGCCCGCGTCGGGCACGCGCCGGCGCAGCTCCAGCAGCACGTACGTGGACATCGCGAAGAACGCGACCGTGCCCCAGCGGAAGAACGGATGCGTGCTGAACAGCAACCCCGCCGCCAGCATCAGTTCGCCGGCCGCGCACACCAGCAGCGCGGGAGCCTGCATGCGCCCGGGCACCAGCACCGCGGGCCCCAGCCTGGACAGCGCTCCCGGTTCGCCTCCCGAGCCGACGGTGCGCACCTTCGCCACCGTGCCCAGGATGAGCATGACGATCAGGAGCGGGAGCTGCGATTCCAGCACGAGCGTCACCCTAATCCGATCTGCGCGTTGAAGCACCCTTTGATCAACTCGCCGCCGAGCTCCACGTAGGAGGACGGCGACAGCTCCGCGATCCGCCCGCGCGGCGAGGTGTCGCATTCGACGCAGCGGTCGCAGAAGCGCCCGGCCATGCATCCGCAGGCGACCACGGGCACGTTGGCGGAGCGGTTGGAGCAGACGTTCCTGACCTGGAGCAGCGAGCCGACGGCCAGATACGGCAGGCCGGCGCACGAGACGCCGGTCATGGGACAGCCGGTGTCGGTACGTTCCAGCATGGGGTACGCCGCGCCCCGCTCTTCCTCGTCGAACGTGTCCGACCAGGTCGCGGTGCCGGCGATGCGCGCCTGCGTGCCCGCGTAGGCGGGTGGCGGGGGCGGCACGGACCGCGCCGGGTAGGGCGGCTGCGAGGTCGCGGGCAGCAGGGCCAGGCTGGCGCCGTCGCGCCTGATGCCGATCGCGTCGAAGAGGTAGCCGGGTTCGAACTGGGGATGGCGCACCTGGAGCCGTCCCGACGCGCGGTAGGGGATGACGACCGAGCGGTGGCCGCGATGGGGCCCGCAGTCGAGCTCGACCGTCAGGTCCTTCTTGCCGGCTATGGAGATGATCGTCCCGGTGATGCGGGTGGTGTCGGCCCAGATGCGCTCGACCACGCGGCCGTCGCGCAACGTTCGCATCAGCACCATGGAGCCCACGTCCAGATCGCCCGGCGTCGTGTCGGAGCCGTTCCACGCGGTCGCCCACGGCGCGATCACGAGCCGCTCCTGGGCGCCGCCGGGAGTCTCGATGGTGATCAGGTGCGGGCTGATGTCCAGGACCTCGCCGACGACGGCCCGCAGGGGCTCCGCGTCGCCGGGATCGGCACCGGGGACGCGGCCCTCGCGGCCGAGCACGGCCGCGGCGAGCACCCGGCGGCGCTCGACGCTCGGATGACCCATGAACCCCTCCCTCGTCGGGTACTAGATTCACATGACTTGGGGGCGGGCCACACCGTAGTAGTTCAGATGGGAGCAAAATACCCATCCCCGGGGAAGGGAGTTCACCTACGGCGTCGTACAAACCGCCACCGACCTATACGGACCTTTATCGTCGGCGGGCCGAAACCTGAATTGCGGTTCCGGCACAAACGGGCATCAGGCTGCGATTCTGGCCACGATGCAGACCACGAGCTGGGAAGACGAGTTCCGCGAGTACGTCACGGCGCGCGGTCCCGCGCTGCTGCGCGCGGCCCATCAGCTCACCGGCCATCCGCTCGACGCCGAGGACCTGCTGCAGAGCGCGCTGGCCAAGACGTACCTGGCCTGGGACCGCATCGAGGACCGCAACGCGCTGGACGGATACGTGCGGCGGGCCATGGTCAACATCAACATCTCGCAGTGGCGGCGGCGGAAGCTGGAGGAGTACCCGTCGGACGAGCTGCCCGAGCCGGCCGCCCGCGAGGCGCTGCCGGCCCCGGAGATCCACGAGGCGCTCGAACAGGCCCTGCGCGAGCTGCCGGAGCGGATGCGGGCGGCGATCGTGCTGCGGTACTACGAGGACATGACGGAGCCGGAGATCGCGAGGACGCTGGGGATCAGCGTGGGGACGGTCAAGAGCACGGTGTCGCGCGCCATGGCCAAACTGCGGACGTCACTGGGCCTCTCCTAGGGCTGCACAGGGGGACCAGACGGGGGATCCTAGGACTCGCAGGGGGACGTCTCCGGCGGGGTCTCCGCCCCGGCGGTGGCGCACGGCCGTACGATGGTCCTGATCTTGCGCAGCGTGCCCAGGAACGCCTCCAGCTCGTCGGGGCTCAGCAGCCCGGTGAAGAGGTCCTCGATGTCCTGGAGGTGCTGCGGCAGCACGCGCTCCAGGCGCTCGGCGCCCGCCGCGGTGAGCACGGTGTAGGACGTCCGCCGATCGGTCGCGCAGGCCTCCCGCTGCACCAGCTCCTCGCGCTCCAGCCGGTCCACCACCCGGGTCACCCCGCTCGTGGACAACCCGGTCTGGCCGGCGAGATCGCTCATCCGCAGCCTCTGCCCGGGGGAACGTGCCAAACGAATGAGCGTCTCGAAGTCGATCTCCGACAGCCCCGCGGCGCTCAGCGCCGGTGCGAACCTGCTCGTCAGGCCCGCGTGCACCTCGGCGAACAGCCCGATGGCCGTCAGCCGGGAGTCGTCGTACAGCCGGTGGGCGTCCACCCGGGGGTTGTCGTACTTCATCACACTCATACCTTAGACGACGATAGTTGACGTGCGGAATATTCCTCATGTAGAAAGTTGTTGCCGCAGACATCCGCACAGCAACCTTCTACTAGGAGCCTCCGATGACCACCCGCACCTGGGAATCCCTGACCATCCCGGCCGCCGGAACGTACAACCTGGACGTAGCGCACACCAGCATCGGCTTCGTCGTCAAGCACATGATGGTCAGCAAGGTCCGCGGCCGTTTCGAGAAGTTCGAAGGCGCGGTCACGATCGCCGAGAACCCGCTGGAGTCGACCGCCGAACTCACCATCCAGACGGAGAGCATCACGACGGGCGTCGCCGACCGCGACGGCCACCTGCGCAGCGACGACTTCCTGTCCGTCGAGAAGTTCCCGACCATCACCTTCAAGAGCACCCGCGTGGCCGGCCACAAGGGCGACGAGTTCACCGTCGTCGGCGACCTGACCATCCGTGACGTGACCCGGGAGGTCGAGCTCAAGGTCGAGTACGGCGGCGCCGGCACCAACCCGTGGGGCCAGGCCGTCTGGGGCTACACGATCACCACGGAGTTCGACCGCGAGGACTTCGGCCTGACCTGGAACCAGGCGCTGGAGACCGGCGGGGTGCTGGTGGGCAAGAAGGTTAAGATCGAGATCGAGGGCGAGGCCAACCCGGCCGCCTGACGTTATCCACAGCCTGGAAGCCCGCCCTAGCTCTGGGCGGGCTTCATCCACAGATAGTTACCCACAGGCTGTTGATAACTCTTGGTGAAGGCGTGCGGCGCAATCGCTTTGCCGCCTCGCCAGAAGGCCGGTACGCTGTGCTTGCCGCGATGGCTTCCAGGAGGATTCGCCTAGTCAGGTCTATGGCGCCGCACTGCTAATGCGGTTTGGTGGCAACACCATCCGGGGTTCAAATCCCCGATCCTCCGCAGCTGAAAGGCCCTCTCCCTTGGTTGGGGAGAGGGCCTTTTTGATCTCTGTGGACATCAGGGTTGCAGTTCGGGTTGCAGTTGCCCTCAGGGCGCTCCCAGAGGGCGGCACCCATACGCTCACTGGCGTCCTTCATCTGGAGGGTCGCCACGTGGGTGTAGCGCTCCGTGGTGGTGACGCGGGTGTGGCCGAGGATCTCCTGCACGACGCGGATGTGGACACCCTGCTCTATCAACAGGGTCGCTGCGGTGTGCCTCGCATCGTGCACCCGGGCGTCCCGGACGCCGGCCTGCTTGAGGATGGCCTTCCATTGCTTCCAGTCCTCCGTACGCTCGATCGGGCCGCCGAGCTTCGTCGTGAAGACCAAGTCATGATCGGTCCACCTGTCCCCCGCCTTCAGCCGTTCGGCGGCCTGGACCTCCTTGTGGGCCCGCAGGAGGGCCAGGAGCGCCGGAGGGCATTGCAGGGTGAGCTTGCTCTTGCCCTTGCGTTGCCGAAAGACGAGACCTCCGCCCGCGCGCTTCTGGCACTTGTCGGCGTGGCTCGTGCAGTCCTTCGGGCACGGGCGCTTGCAGCAGCGGTGAGCACGCTTACAGGTGGGCTGGCAGTCGTTCTCATGCCGGTGTTCGATGTACGACCAGCGGAGTCCGATAGCCTCGCCCTGACGAATGCCGAGAGCGAGGGCGACCGACCAGCGCGCGCCATTCCTCTTCGTCTTGGCAGTCCGAATGCCGGTGTGCGGGCGGTGATCGCCAGACGGTGGGAAGCCGCGGGCGCGAGCACGAGGAAGGAGCAGATGCATTGCCGACCGAGATGCGGACGTTCAGAGCCGTGCGGCATCATCACGGTATGAAGCATTCCAGCATGGTGGAGATCCGCGAGCGCACCTCCACCTCGCCGTCGGGTGGCCTGTCCCCGTAGGCAGTCGCAGGTCGCTGGAAGCCGTCCGCCGTACTAAGCATTCGTCGCACTGACGCGTACTTACCGTCCCAAGGCGCTCTGTCGCCGACCATGCGGCCTCGCTAAGATCCGTGGGTGCGCCGGCGCACTAGGACGATCAGCCCCATCTGAATGACAAGTAGCACCAGCGCGATCAGTCCCGATGTGGCGGTCATCTCTTCCTCTGAAAGCCCGCCAGCACATTCCGTAATGTTGCCGCCCTCGTATAAGAAGGCGCAGTCGCGTCCAAGGATCATGGCAGCGATGAACCAGTTGGCAAGCAGAAGGGGGACCGCGCTCAGGACAAAGAGCAGTGGGATGTAGTTCATCCTCCCACCTGCCGGGTTCACCTTCGCCGGAACAGGTTCGAGACGCCCGCCTATATCGGAATCACGACTCACTCCGAACACATAAGCATAGGCAAGCGATCAGGACAAGGTCGGTACGGTGCACTTCCTGTGCAATATACGTGCAATGATCATGGTTCGCATCGTGGTGAGACATGGTCATGCCGCAGCTGAAAGGCCCTCTCCCTTGATCGGGGAGAGGGCCTTTTTGATCCTCGGAAGCGTCGTAGTTGCAATGGCTAGGGATTTCCCCAGAGCGCGGAGGCGAGCCGCTCCCGCGCATCAGGGGTGTGGATACGTGTCCCCTGGATCCCCTCGCTTCGGGACCCGGCGCGGCCAAGGTGGGTAAAGCAGGCCGGCCCGCTCCGACCTCGACTGCTTCGTCCCGAAGCCACACCACCGGAGCGTCGACCTGACTCAGCAGGAAGTGGTCGTCTCGGCTATGCAGGAATCGGTGCCCGGCCCGCCGTTAGCGGTGTCGGTGCCCGGCCCGCCCAGGATCCGGTCGTTGCCGGCTTCGCCGTCGAGGGTGTCGTTGCCGTCGTCGCCGCTGATGTCGTCGTTGCCGTTGCCGCCGAAGACGGTGTCGTTGCCAGAACCGGCGGAGACCCGGTCGTTGCCCGCAAAGGAGAGGATGACGTCGTTGCCGCCCAGCGCGGCGATACGGTCGGCGAACGGTGACCCGCAGATGACATCGGCGCCTGATGTGCCGACGATGGTCTGCCCCGAGGTGGCGGTGCGCCGGTCGATGGTGCAGCCCGGTCCGTTCTGGAGCGTCCCGTCGACACTGCTGGTGTTGAAGTAGCCGCTGCCGGTCTCTGCGGGGTTGTTGGTGAGGACTAGGCTCGTCACCCCGTTCAGCGCGCGGGTTGCGCCCTGCGCCGACGCCACGTCGTGAAGCAAGATCCGGTCGGAGAAGACGTACGCGTCGTCGTGGGGCCCCGAGATCTGCGAGCGAACCGACTGAGCCGGGACGGGAGCACCGCGGAAGTTGTAGTTTGCGCTCTGTGTCGCGCTCATCCCTGCTTGGTCCATGAGCGCGTAGCCCTGGTAGGAGAACTCGGCGGTGGAAAGCGAGGTCCCCGGCGGCGTATGCACGTTCAGCGAGAGCGTGCATTCCTTATTCGAAGCATCAGTACCGGGTTCGATGAGCGTCTCGTATGAGCTGAATGTAACGGTGAACGACTTCCCGTCGGGGCTGATCGCCGCCTCCCATGTCCCGGGCGGGCACCCGTTTCCGTTCGCACTGACGCTCGAGATGTATGTCTCGGCCGGGTTGGGGGCAGAGGATGCCGCGACCGCGGGCGTCATGACCACTGCGGTGAGGACGGCGGCGGCGAGTGTACGTGCGGCCAGCTTGGGGAGTGTGTTGCGCATGATGAATGGCATAGGGTATTCCTTTCCGTGGTGAGCATTCCCCGCGAGAACGTCAGGCGATTTCCTGAGGCTCGTTGACCTGTGTCAGATCGAGCTCGTGAATGGTGTCGCGGTAGCGCGGATGCCGGAGCCGTTTTTTCGTATCCGCCCACACCGCTGCGATAGTGCGACAAGGGAGATACCCCAGCGTCAAGCATGAAAGACGCGCGCACGCTTATAAGCGGGCAAATAATCAGCAAGGAGCGAAAAGGGGGAGTGTCCTTGATGTCTGAATATCCGCCATTAGAATGGATGTTATCCTGACGCGTAGCTCCCGAAAATTCCGATTCGCGCAGATATGCCATGATTCCGAGAATCTGGCCCCTGGCGCGGCGGCGGGCCGGGGGCAGCAACCGCGCCATATCCGGGCGACCTTGAGCGGCCGTTAACGACCCCTGCGAGCAACGCAAACGACCTGTAGCGATCTCGCTGCCGGGATTTCATGGCTCTGGGGTTTCCGCGCTGGACTCGGCGTCGGCCTGGGAGACGGTATCCCACTGCTCGGCTTCGTCCCCCTCGACGCACAAGCTCGTGCTCGTCGGGGAGCCGCTTTGGTTTGCCGACAGTCTTAATGGCTGTGCGACTTCTGCGGCACGCCCACCGTCCTCAGCCCGGAAGGCGACGGCGTGGTCATGGATGTCAGGAGCGCGGTCACGCGCTGTAAAACCGTCGGCTCAGCCTACGCAAGTGCGAACCTTGCGCCTGCCACGAGCAGTAGTGCAGCTCAGATGCCTCTTCTCTTAGTCGAACCAGACCACCAACCGCACGCCATCGGGCCTGAAGCGCCGCCCCAACGCCTCCATCACCCCGAAGACGTGTTCCCAGCCTGTTCCGGGGCCCAGCACGGCCTGCCGTGTCAACGGGCCATACTCGAGCGTCACATCGGGAAGGTCCCATCGACCAGCCAAGGCTTGATCAGGCGAGACGCCGAAGGGCGGTATGGAATAGAGGTCCACGAGCTCTTCCGGCCACTGATCGTCGATTCGATACTGATGGATCACCGATTTCGCCGAGCGGATCTGCAGTACTCCGCGAGCGGCGGGTCGGACACTCAGGTCCAGGTCGCGAAGCTCCGCCCACGCAACCCATGTGCAGCCGTGCACGGCGGTATCGATGTTCGCCGACTTCTCGTAGTCATGACGGATCGCTTCCGAAGCGTCGGCCGGTAGGCCTCGGCCGGCCGCGACGGGAGTCCAGCCGAGCCGGTTGCGGACGCCGAAGAGACAACCGAAGGCGTCGTAATCGCGGCCGTCATAGAGGGGATAAAGGGGCGTCGATACCGACCAGGGCTCTCCGTCGTACCAGTCCTCGTCAGCACACGGGTGACGAGTTTCGATGAAGCCGTAGATGTCGGTTCCCACGGTGACAGAGTAGGGACACGGATTCCTTCGGGCACGCAGAATAGTTCACCACTCACGCCATTCGTCTGTGATCTCAAATCGCTTGATTCCCGACGAGCGGTGAGTCCATCAAGATCCCAGCCTCGCTGAGCACGTCGCCGATGAACTCGCACAGCCTCGCGTCGGCGAGCCGTCAGAGTTGCAGGTCGAGTTGCCATGCAAGGCCGTTCAAGGCCGTTCAGCATGGACCCTCCCGTGCCCTTGGACCTGCATTGAACTACCTGGAACGGCCGGAAGTGGATCTTTCAAGCCGTAGGTTCAGATTTCGAGCGCCTGCCACAATCAGGATGTGGACCTGGACTCCTCGCTGTTGAAGGCCGCTCAGTTCTGCTCCCCCCACATCCGGACCGAGGCCGGTGCCAGCCTCTCCGATGGGCTGGAGTACCTGGAACACGGCGAATGGGAGATGGTCCTTCTTGCGCTCGAGGAGCTCGGCGACGCGCACCCCCAGCCGCCCGAGTTCTGGGATCTGCTGGCTGATGCCGCCCGAGTGATGTGGCTCGAGTCGCATGTCGCCTGGTACGAGTGGCGGGGCAGCGAGGCCCGGAACGGTGCTCTTCGGGCTGAGCTTTGCCTCGTGCCCACCGAGGAGGGAGGCCGCAAGGTGCCGATACTTCCCGGAAAAGGGCTTCGACCCATGTGGGACGTCGGACAGCGCACGCCTGAGGGGGAGCTGTCGGTCAGTATCGCCCTTCTCTGGGTGGAGGGTCGTACTCCGCTGGAACCGGGAGAGTGCGCACCTGTGCGACTTCTTCCTTTGAGCCCTGAACACTGGCGACACCTCACACCGGGTGACGTGATCACCATGCACGAGATGCGACCACCCAGCGGAACGGCCCGCATCGTCGAGGTAGTGCCGCCCGTGGCGACCGTTCCCTAGTCGCAGTCGTACGGGAATCAGGAGTAGCGGGAAGGGAGATGGCGGAGGACCGCGCGGACGGCTTGGTTGATGTCAGGGAGCATGTCGCCGGCCAGGATGGGGTCGTGCCCGGGATGATCACGGTCATCACAGTAGGCTGTCCACCCCTCGACCGTGCGGCCGAACATCCCGCTGCGACGGAAGCTCTCTCGCTCCACCCGGCCGACGGGAAGTCCGCCATCGCCATCGCGGTCGTCCCAGCACACGAGGATGGTGTCCTCGTGTAACTCGCGGAGAGAGATACTGCGGCTCTCCATCAGTGTCGTGAGGGACGGCTCTATGTTGTCCAGGTGACCCATTCGTCTTTCCTCCAGGCATCGGCGGCATCACAGGCGTGGTCGGTCGCGTACTCGACGACGTGGCACGAAGCCTAGGTTCTTTGCCGGTGGGCTTACGTGCTTTCCTCTCATCGTCTTGATGGCGCACACGGTGGTGGAAAGCAGGAGATCCGACCCGCTAAAGCCTGCTTGCCGGGCGCCCTTGCGTCAGCCCCTAGGCTTTGCCGTTGTGACGGACGAATTGGACCCCGTGGCCTATAACCGTGCTGCCTGGGATCGCGAGGTGGAGAGCGGTAACGAATGGACCCGGCCGGTCGGGCCGGAGGTCATCGCTCGGGCGCGGGGCGGCGATTGGGCCGTCATTCTGATCGGTCACGAGGCGGTGCCGCGCGACTGGTTTCCGGCTGAACTGGGCGGTGCCGAGGTGTTGTGCCTGGCTTCCGGGGGAGGGCAGCAGGGGCCGGTGCTGTCGGCAGCGGGTGCGGTCGTGACGGTGCTGGACAACTCGCCGCAGCAACTGGCCCGCGACCAGGAGGTGGCCGCCCGCGAGGGATTGGCCGTCCGTACGGTGCTCGGCGACATGCGCGACCTGAGCGCGTTTCCCGATGGCAGTTTCGATGTCGTCTTCAATCCGGTGTCCAATGTGTTCTGTCCCGATCTCGCACCGGTCTGGCGGGAGTCGTTTCGTGTGCTGCGTCCGGGCGGGATCTTGATGGCCGGGTTCCTGAATCCTGACGTCTTCATTTTCGATGTCACGGCGATGGAGGAGCGGGGTGAGCTTGTAGTGCGCCATTCGCTCCCGTTCAGCAGCCTCGATCTTCCGGATGCCGAGCGGCAGCGCTCGTACGGGACCGGGCCGATCGAATACAGCCACTCACTCGCCGGGCAGATCGGTGGTCAGCTCGCGGCCGGCTTCACCCTGACCCACTTCGACGAGGCCCCGCACCACGCGGATGCCACCGCGCGGTATATGCCTGGTTATTTCGCGACCCGGGCCGTCAAGCCCCTGTGAACGCCGCTTTCCTGTACGCCCGCACCCCTCTAGTCTGTCGCCGTTCGGGATGACCTACTCAACACGGAGGACCCGGGTGGGCAACGCGTACGAGTACTACCGCGCCGCGGATCGGCAGGCCGCGGTGATCATGCCGGAGCAGCCCCGCGCGGTCGACGATCCCCCTCCTGGCCGGCCTGTCTTCGATGCTGTGGAGACCAAGTGGATCAGTCCGTGGGAGGCGTTGGCGCAGTTGGTCGCGCTGGTCAGGGACGTGCCCCCCACTGGTGACCTGGTACGGACCGTCGTTCTTTATCCACCTCCACAAGGTGCGCCCCAAACCGATGAGGAGTGGGGCGCCCTTGCCGAGGATTCGCCGTACTTCATCGGGCCGGGCATCGAGGAGTTGCCGGTGGACGTGCGCGACACGCTCGCTGACGTTCCCGATGAGAGGCTGGTCGAGCTGGGTGAGCGGTGGGCGGAGAGTGACGAGGACTCCATGTTCGGCGCCGAGCCCGCTCAGTTGGCCGAGTTGATCGCCGAGTTGCGTGGGCTGGCCCGGCGGGCCCGTGACGAAGGTCAGTTGATCTATTGCTGGAGTTCTCTGTGAGCGGTCCGGCTTCAGAGGTCGCGGGGGCGCTGGTAGCGGAGGTAGACGATGCCGTTGCTGGAGGGGGTGCTGGAGACCAGGTCGAGCTGGTACGACTCGGGGACGCCGTCGAACAGGCGGGTGCCGGCGCCTGAGATGTAGGGGAACATGCTCAGCCGGAGTTCGTCGATCAGGTCGAGCCGCATGAGTGAGCGCCAGAGGGTGACGCCACCCCAGACGATGATGTGGCCGTCGCCGTCCAGTCTGAGCTTGTCGATCTCTTCTGTCGTGTCGCCGGCGGCGATGGTGGTGTTGGTCCAGTCGGCGGTCTTGAGGGTGCGGGAGAAGACGATCTTGCGCCCGGGGTTCAGGATGTCGGCGAACGGGTGGTCGGCGGATGCCCGCATGCCCGCGGAGATGCCCTCGTAGGCGGTGCGGCCCATGACGTGGGCGTACGCGTTGCGGAGGAAGTCGAGGTGGGCCTGGTCGGCGGGCTCGCGGTTCTCGGGCAGGTCGAAGCAGAACTTCCAGAAGTCGGTGCCCTCGTCGGCGAGCAGGCCGTCGAGGGAGTAGTTGAACACTGTCGCTATCAGTTTCCGCATGATAGGGGCTCCGGGGTCTGGGGGCGTCGTTGGAATCGTGCTCGGCAGGGGAAGTACGGGTTCCGGTGCCGGGGTGATGGCGTGGTTTGGCGCCGAGGTTGTAGACGGGCCTGGTGGCCGGAAGTCATCGGTGCCTGCTGGTGTCGCCAGTGTTCTAGACTCGGCGCGCATGCGGGTGAAGATGATCTTCGCGTTGGTCGCTGTCTACGCCGTCGCGGCCGCGCCCGCGTTCCTGCCCAGTGGGTGGCGCGTGATCGTACAGCCCGCTACGGAGGACGCGGTCGAGGTCTACTACCAGCCTGTGTCCCCCGAGAGGTTCAGGTCGTACGAAGGCATCCGGCCGTTCCAGCGTGCTCTGGAGGAGGCTGAGCGGCGGGTCGAGGCGCACCCGTACGATCTCGCTCCGCCGTACATCCTGCATGAGCCGTACCGGCTGGTCGCCCCCTACGTCACCGAGCGGGGACGTGAGCTGGCCTCGCCGCTGATCTCAGGAATGGACTGGCCCGAAGGGGTGGCCACCCCTTACGCGGTCGTGCCTCAGGTGCGGCCAGTGGTGAACAGTCAGGCTGAGCTGCGGGCGCTGGTGCTGATGAGGGGCTGGGTGTTCCACGAGCCAGCGGTTCTCGGCATGGGGATCGAGCCGGAGCTCAATCGGGTCGTCATCAGTACGAACGCCTTCGACCAGGGTCTGCGTCACAGGCTGGCCAGGGAGTACGGGAGCCGGCTCGTGGTCGTCGAGTGGGATCCCCTCGCCCGGCCGATGCGGCTGCTCTGAGGCCGGTCAGCGAATGATCTGGGTGACGAGGAAGTCGAGGCGTTCGTCCTGGGGCTCGGACGGGATACGGCCGCTGTCGGACAGGACCGCCATGCCGTGCAGCGCGCTCCACGTGACCTCGGCGAAGAGTTCGCGGCGCTCGTTGGCCGGCGGGAAGCAGTTGACGAACTCGTCGAAGCAGGCCCGGAGCGGGGGCGGGGTCTCGGCGCTGGCGAACTTGAGGTCGGTGGGCATGATGAACATGGCCTGGTACAGGGCGGGGCGGTCGGTGGCGAAGTCGAGGTAGGCGCGGCAGACGGCACGCAACGCCTGGCCGGTGTCGGCGACGGACTGCCCGGGGCGCAACGCCTGGCCGGGGTCAGAGGCGGGGTCGGAGGCGGACTGGCGGGCGCGGCGCAGGTGAGTGGCGAGTTCGGTGAAGCCGTCGAGGGCGACCGCGCTCACGATGGCGTCCTTGCCGTTGAAGTGGCTGTAGAGCACCGGCTGGCTGTATTCGACGCGTTCGGCCAGCCGGCGCGTCGTCACCGCCTCCCAGCCCTCCGACTCCGCCAGTTCGCGCGCGGCTGTGATGATCAGCTGGTGACGGTTGGCGCGTTCACGTTCGCGGCGCTCGCTGATGGCGGACATGAGGACACTCTAGCGCTGCTTGTGATTCTGTCGAAGCTAGAATATCCGGTGGTCCACAGGCGCCACACGTGTTCGCCAGCGGTCGGGTAGGTGCGTTCGATCCGGACGCTCTTGGTCTCGGGTGAGACGGTCATGAATGCT
Source organism: Nonomuraea sp. NPDC048892 (assembly GCF_040649735.1). Taxonomy (NCBI): domain Bacteria; kingdom Bacillati; phylum Actinomycetota; class Actinomycetes; order Streptosporangiales; family Streptosporangiaceae; genus Nonomuraea; species Nonomuraea sp. NPDC048892. Next base: position 714,788 of record NZ_JBEZFZ010000001.1, read on the forward strand.
CCCTCTGAGGTGGAGTACCCGATCCTCCGCGTGAGCGCCCGGAGCGAACAGCTGCGAATGTCACGAGAGCGGCGATGAGTCACGTCACCGCGGTGCTAGCCGCACTTGGTCGACACCAGCCGGCCGGTCCGCTGGTCCACGCACTTCTCGCAGACGCGCTTCGGGTTGGTCGTGCTCGGTGCCGGGGTCGAGGTGCACTCGAGCTCCACCGGGCGCCTCTCCTTGGCCTTCTTCTCGCAGTACTGGCGCTTCCAGCCGCCGCCCCGCTTCTTCTTCTGCTTGCAGTAGAAGCAGCGCTTGTTGCCGTCCTGCATCCACTTGCAGACGGCGGAGGTGCAGGTTCCGGTGACGGAGGCGGCCTTGGCGTGGGTGGCCGGGGCCGTGGCCCGGGCCGAGGAGGCGGACGTCGGAGCGAATATGGCGGCCGCGAGAACGGCGGCCGCGCATGCTTCTTTCAGCATGGATCCTCCCGCTGGAGTTCCTCCCTCTGTGTTTCTCATCGTCGCGCTTCGCGCTCGGGAGTCGTCAAGGCGTCGTGCCGGGTTTTCTTTTCCGGACGGAACGGGTTTCGGCCGGGTCAAACAATTCTCCGGCCATTCTTGGGCGGTCATTTGAGAAATGATTGGCTGTTTTCCATGGCCGCGGGAGCCGGGACTCCGGCCAGGCGGTCGCGCAGCAGCGCGTGGCGGAACTGGAACGCGCCGCCCACCTGACGCAACGCGCCCCGCCGTACGCCGTCCTGGAGGAACGCCATCGCGTGCCACGGCATCCGGCCGGCCACCGACAGCGCCATGCGGGCCAGCAGGAACTGGGTGGACGCGGTGGCCAGGCACGCGGCGAGGCCGCCCGCGACGCCCAGGCGGGCCGCGGCGGACGTGATCAGCCGCCAGTCGCGGGTCTCACCGAAGCTGAAGACGACCGCCAGGAACAGCAGGGTGACGGCCGCGGTGACGAGGCCGCCTGCCAGCGCGGTGACGAGGGTCCAGACCCGGTCCGCGCGCAGCACCTCGTCGGGCAGCCGGCCCTGCCCCACCTCGACGTCGTGGAACATCGTGACGAACTCGGCGGCGAAGCCTACGGCGAGCCCGTACACGAAGCCGCAGGTGAAGCCGAACAGGAAGGCGTGCAGGGCGGCGACGGCGAAGAGTTCGGCGTGTCCGGCCGGGCCGGGCTCAGGCGCGGCCAGCGCGACGATCGCGAGGACGATGAACGTGACGGGCACCCCGCTCCGCGCCCCGTCCGTCGCTCCGCGCCACAGCCCGCTGCCCAGCGCGCGGCACAGGCGCCACCACAGCGGCCTGCCGGTCCGGCGGACGGTGCAGCGGTAGAGCCTCGGCGCCCTGGGGAACAGCGGTGTCCACAGGCTGTTGACCGCGCCCATCAGCAGCCCGCCGCCGGCTCCCCAGCGCAGGTCGGAGAGCACGCCGGCGGCCGGGTCCGGCCCGGTGAGCTGCCACGGCAGGCCGACGAGGACGTTCGCGGCGGCGAAGACGACGGCGGCCACGACGGCCCAGATCGGCATCCTGGCCCGCAGCGGCACCGCCCTGGCCAGCTCCCACCAGGGCAGGTCGTAGGCGTCGCGGCGGTGCAGGTGGCGGGCGAGGAAGGAGAGCCAGCGGTGCGCGTCGCGCAGGGTCCAGGCGCGCGTGCCGGCGGCAGGATCGGGCACGTCGGGATAGAGGACGCTGATGAGCTGGTCGAGCAGGTGGCCGCGCAGCGCGGCGGTGCCGGACAGGCGCAGCAGCAGGCCGGGGTCGCCGGGGCCGTCGGCGTAGGTGAGGCGGGTCAGCGACAGGTTGAGCGGGGTCGAGAGTGTCCGCGCCAGCAGGCCCTCCGGCTCGCCGCTCATCCGGTCGAAGACCTCGTCCCAGGCCGCGCCCCGGTCGGAGCGGGTGGCGGTGGCCAGGTAGTCGCGGATCACGCCGGGGGTGAGCGGGTCGAGCTCGATCACGGCGGCGCCGGTGAGCACGTCGGCGTCGCGTACGGCCTCGTGGTATTCCGCGCCGCGGCTGGTCACCACGAGCGACAGGCCGGGCGCGAACGTGCTGTTGACGGCCCGCAGGGCCGCGCCGCGCGCCGCGGGCGGCATCTCGTCGAGCCCGTCGAGCACCGGCAGCAGCTCGGCGTCCCACGTGACGCCGCCGACGCCGTAGTCGAGCTCCACCTGCTCGGTGATCCACCGCCGCAGCGTGCGGGCGGCCGGGTCCCACGTGGACAACCGCAGGATCACCGGTACGGGCCCGGCCTCGGACGCACGGGCGGCCAGGCAGGCGCGGGCCAGCCTGACGACCAGGCTGGTCTTGCCGGACCCCGGCCCGCCGAGCACGACCAGCCGCCCGGTCGGCACCGTCGCGCTCACGACGCGGTGCAGGTCGTCGAGGGTGCCGTCGAGCCGCAGCGGCGTGTCGCCGGCCCCCTGGCGGATGACCGACCAGTGGTCGGAGTGCGGCGGGCCGAGGGTGTGCCAGGTGACCGGCAGCGGATAGGGATCGAGGAGCCGGCGCTGCTCCTCCTCGGTGGTGCAGTGATCGCCCATCCTGGCGGCCAGCCAGTCCAGCCGGCGCGCCCGTTCTGTCTCGTCGCCGGTGTCGTCGTCGCGGCGCAGCCGGCCGATCAGCGTCGCCGAGCCGCCCAGGACGGCGACGCACGCCGACATCACGCCCGCCCACTCGTCGGCCGCCCCGGCTCCGTCCAGCAGGAGCACCACCCCGAGGCCGAGCAGCCCGGCGCCGGCCATGACGGCCACCGCCGCCACGGTGAGCGGAGAACGGTCACGTCGGCTTCGCACGCACCAAGGATGCCGCATCTTCGGGTGCGGACGGTAATGCTTTGACAGCGGAAAGTCAGCGGCGGACCTGGGCCCAGACGACGCGTTCGCCCTCAGCGTTGACGGTCGTGTCCCAGCGGCCCTCGGTCAGCGCGTCCACGATCAGCAGGCCGCGGCCCCGTTCGTCGCTCGACCGGGAATGGCGCGGGGGCTGGGTCTTGCCCGAAGGGCCCGGGTCCGTCACGGTGAGCCGCCAGGAGTACGGCTCGCGCTTCAGGCTCAGGCGCACCCAGTCGGCGTCGGCGTGCAGGATCGCGTTGGTGATCAGCTCCGAGGCGATCTCCTGGAGGTCGGGCAGGGCCTTGTGGTCGGGGCCCAGCCACTTCGCGAGTTCCTTGCGGGCGAGCGAGGGCACGCGTTCCGGTCCCACCTCGCGGGTGGCCCACACCTTGACGCATTCGTGCAGGGGATCGGACACGGTTATTCGCATGGTCGCCTCGGAGCGTGCATAGCTCAACTGTATTTGTGTGGATACACAATCAAGAATGACCGGGTGGAATGGTCATGTCTTAGCGAGGCGCTGGCGAATCTTTACCTGTTAGGGCTGCTTTTTTCGATTATTCGCAGAGGGTGTACGACGGCGCGGCGCCCCTCCCCGGAGGGAGAGGCGCCGCGGGGGGTGCGAGGGGTCAGCCGGTCCTGAGCGTGAGGCCGTACACGCTCAAAGCCTCGTTGACCGGCTGGTGGTACGTCGTGCCGCCGACCGAGCAGTTGCCGGAGCCGCCGGACGTCATGCCCTGGGCCTGGTTGCCCGAGATGAACGAGCCGCCGGAGTCGCCGGGCTCGGCGCACGCGGTGGTGCGGGTCAGGCCGGAGACGGTGCCCTGCGCGTAGGTGACGCTGGCGCCGTGCTGCCTGATGACGCCGCAGCGCCATCCGGTGGTCGAGCCGGAGCGGCAGATGGACGCGCCGACGGCGGCCTGGGTGGAGCCGCGGACGGTCACGTTCGCGCCGCCGGAGCCGCGTACGTACGGCGTGGCAGTGTTGTTCGGCGCGGCGACCCAGGCGTAGTCGTTGCCAGGGAAGGACGAGCCCTGGAAGGTGCCCGTCGGGCTCGTGGTCCTGGAGCCGGCCCGGCCGCAGTGTCCCGCCGTGGTGAAGCCGGGAGTGCTGCCCCTGGTGACGGCGAAGCCGACGCTGCACCGGCTGCCGCCGATGTAGTAGGCCGCGCCGCCGATGATGTTGATGAACGTCGTCGGACGCTCGGCCGTGGCCGAGACGGTGACGGCGCTCTTGTCCACGTCGGCGGCGGCGACGAGGGCCTGCGCGGCCTCCACGGTCGGCGCCTGGACGGAGACGAGGTTGGTCGTCACGTCGACGAACCAGAGAGCGGCGCCGGACTTGACACTCTGCGGAGCCTGGTCGAGCTGACGCATGACGCCGTTGAGCTGGTCCATGGAGCGGGCGACGACGACGGGCTGCGCTCCCTGAGCCTCGATGGTCTTCGTGGCCGCCGGGTCGGTGGTGGCGACCATGAGCTTGGAGGCGTCGTCGTTCAGCCAGGCGCCGCCGAACGACCCGCCCAGTGCGGTGGTCAGGTTCGCTTCGACGGCGGTGGCGCGCTCCTCGTTGGCCAGGCGGGTGTGCACCTGCTCCTCGGAGAGGCCGAGGTCGCGTTCGAGCGCGTCCACCATGGCGGGTGGCGCCTTGGGTGTGGGGTCTGCTGCTGCTGGGCTGAGGGGGGTGGCCACACAGACGGCGAGGATGATCGCGCCTGTCAGCGCACAGCGTTTACTCAACATGTGCACTCCTCGGGTGGGGGTGCTGTCAAGCTAACGGTTGCTGGGGATCCTGCTCAGATACCAATAAGGCCCTATTTCGGTGTTATGGGGTCGTTTTGGCCCTAGTCCTTGATGCGGGATTCGCCGCCTATAAGGCGAAGGCGGGGAGAGGTGAGTAGTGTCCCGAGGCTGGAGGTGTTCTCTGTGCGTAATGGTGTTCGTCATCTGCTCGGCGCCGGCGCAGGACTGCTGGCCACGCCGCTGATCGCGGCGGGTTTCGTCTCCCACGCCGGCCTGGACGGCTGGCTCGCCACGAGCCTGCTCGCGGGGCTCATGGTCGTCGTCGGCGCGCTGGCGGGGTCCAGGATCTCGCCGCTCGCCTCGCTGCTGCCGGGACTCGCGCTCGGGGTGCTGGCCGGGGCCTTCCTGGCCGGCGCGCCCTGGGTGACGCCGCAGGGGGTGGTGCCGCTCGCGTACGAGGCGGGGTACCGGGCGCTGCTCGCCGACTGGGCCCTGCCGGTGGCGTGCGTGCTGGTGGTCGCCTCGCTCTTCCCCTCCCGCTGGCGGGGCGCCCCACGCCCGGTCGAACTGGTCGAGCCGGTCGAGCCGCCCGCGCAGCCCGAGCCGCCCGCCTCAGAAGAGGAGCCGCCGCCGTTGCCCAAGCGGATCCCGTCCCGTTACTGACCGGCCCGGCCGCTCAGCACCGCGACGAGCACGTACGGCAGGGTCAGCAGGGCGAACGTCACCCCGTTCGACACGTACGACGACGCCGCCCCGTACGCGGTGAAGACCCCGACCGTCACCACGTTCGTGCCCAGCCCCGCGACCGAGGTGACGGTGGCCCGCGCCGGGCCGCTGATGCGCGCCTGCAACCGCACGTCGGCCAGCACCTGGGCGAGCTGGAACGCCCCGAACGCCAGCGCGACGGCGACGAACCCGGCGGGATGACCGCTGAGCGCGCCGCCGGCCATGGCCAGCGCCGCCAGGCCGAGCAGCGGGCCGTACAAGCGGCCCGGCAGGCGCTCGGCAGGGCCCGCCAGCAGGCCGCCCGCGGTGGCGCCGACCCAGACCAGGAGGATGACCAGCGGCACGGCGGTCCAGGCCACGCCCTTCTCGACCGCCAGGTACGGCACGTACTCCTCCAGCGCGCCCCACACCGCCGTCACGAACGCGACCAGCAGGATCGCGTGCAGCACGCGGCGATCACCACGGGCCAGGGCCAGCCCTTCCCGCAGGACCGCCAGGTAACCGGGCGCCTCGCCGCGCGTCCTGTGCTCGGGCAGCGTCAGCGCCGTGGCGGCGCACAGGACGCAGGCCAGCACGCTGGCCGCGCCCACGAGGGGGTAGCCGCCGGCCGCGAGGGCGGGGGAGGCCAGGCCGATCGCGGTGGCGCTGGCGACCAGGCCGAGCGAGGTGGCCCGGCCCATCACGCCGGCGTAGCGGCCCTCCTGGCCGCGCCGGGCCAGCTCCTCGTACGCGAGCGCTTCGTACGAGCCCGAGATGAGCGCCTCCCCTGCCCCCCACACCACGAACCCGGCGGCGAACACCCAGGGGGAGGGGAAGAGGGTCCACGACGCGAAGCCGAGGCCGATCAGCAGCGGCCCGAGGCACAGCAGCAGCCGCCGGGAGAAGGTGTCGGCCCAGGCGCCGGACGGGATCTCCAGCACCATGCCGGTCACCGACCAGATGACGAACAGGGTGGAGGACTGGGCGACGGAGAGCCCGGTGTCGGCGAACAGCAGCGCGTACACCGGATAGAGCAGGACGAATTCGCTGAGGAACGCGTAGACGTAGAGCGAGATGACAAGCATGGGGCCTTCCAGGGACGAGCAGGGACTCCGGGGGCGTTTCGCCCCGGAGGCCCGCGCGTCCCGCGCCGGCCCCTGGTTATGGATCAATGTCGCCAGGTCATGCGATGAATTCTACGGGGAGACGTCCCCGATGCGCGCGCCAAAATCGCGCCGCTCCACCGCCCGCGAAGCCGCCGTCATCAACTGCTCCAGCGAACGGGCGGCGCGGCTCGGCGTGGTCAGGCGGACTCGGCCGCCTCAGGCACCGGGATCCACTTGTGCGACCAGGCAAGCAACTGGTCGAGCGCGGGCCGGAGCTCCTGGCCCATCTGGGTCAGGTGGTATTCGACCCGCACCGGCGAGGTGGGCAGCACCCGCCGCTCGACGAGGCCGGCCGCTTCGAGCTCGCGCAGGCGCCTGGCCAACATCGTGTCGTTGATGCCGGGGATGGCCGCCTTGAGGTCGGCGTAGCGGTGAGCGCCCTTGAAGATCATGTGGATCACGGCCCCCGACCAGCGGGCGCCGATCAGCTCTAAGGCGATGTGGAAGCGGGTGCAGACCGAGTCGAGGCTCATGAGGACATCCTAGCGTTTGCTAAATAATGTGTAGTTACTCAATACTGTTGAGCGTTCAACCGCTTGCACAACGCTGGGAGCAGTCATGACCGAACCCGTTCTGCAGATCATCGTCGGAAGCACCAGGAAGGGGCGCGTCGGACGAGCGGTCGCCGACTGGTTCCGCGGCAGCGCCGAGGCGTACGGCGCGTTCAAGGTGGAGTTCACCGACCTGGCCGAGCTGGACCTGCCGTTCATGGACGAGCCGCACCACCCCAGGCTGCGGCAGTACGAGAACGCGCACACCAAGGAGTGGAGCGCGATCGTGGACCGCTCGGACGCGTTCGTGTTCGTGACCCCCGAGTACAACCACAGCTTCTCCGCCCCGCTGAAGAACGCCCTGGACTACCTGCACCACGAGTGGAACCACAAGCCTGCCGGGTTCGTCAGCTACGGCGGCCTGTCCGGCGGTACCCGCGCCGTGCAGGGGCTGCGTCAGGTGGTCAGCACGCTGAAGATGGTCCCGGTGCTGGAGGCGGTGAACATCCCGTTCGTGATGCAGCTTCCGATCGAGGACGGCGTGCTGCGGCCGAACGAGATCTCCGAGGCGGCCGCCGCCGAGATGCTGGCCGAGCTGGCCAAGCTCACCGGCCCGCTGCGCGCGATGCGGCTGTCGGAGTCGTGATGCCGAAGTCATGATCTCGGAGTCATGACGGCGGGGGCATGATGTCGGGGGCCTGAGCTACGCTGCCGGACGTGGCACTGGCAGTGAGCGTGGTGGTCCGATACCGCAAGGCGGTGACCTACGGCGTGCACGCGCTGCTCGCCGCCCTCGACAGCGCGCGGGTCGAGCACGACCTGCGGCTCGGCACCACGCCCGAGGAGACCGCCCGGCACATCCGCGACAGCGAGGCGGATCGGGTGCTGGTGCTCTGGTCGTTCTACTCCCCCGACGCCGAGGCCATGGCGGCCGAGCTGGCCACGGTCAGGTCGCTGAGCGGCGGCAGGGGGCTGCACATCGCGGGCGGCGTGCACGCCACCGCCGAGCCGCAGCAGGTCATCGACGCCGGCTGGGACCTGGCGGGCATCGGCGAGGGCGAGAGCACGATCATCGCCCTGGTCCGGGCGCTGCGGGAGGACCGGCCGCTCACCTCGGTCCCCGGGCTGGCGGTCAGGGACGCCGACGGCGTCGCCCTGCGCACGGGGTCGGCGCCGCAGCTGCCGCTCGACGCCTTCCCCTCGTTCACCGGCCGCAACGGGCCCATCGAGATCACCAGAGGTTGCCGCTACACCTGCCGCTTCTGCCAGACGCCGTTCATGTTCGGCGGGCAGTTCCGGCACCGGTCGGTGGCGAGCGTGCGTGAGCACGTGCGCGAGATGGCCGGGCGGGGGCTGCGCGACGTGCGCTTCATCACGCCGACCTCGCTGTCCTACGGCTCCCCCGGCCCCGATCCCGACCTCGGCGCGGTGGAGGAGCTGCTGGCCGGGGTCAAGGAGGAGCTGCCGCCGCACGGCCGGGTCTTCTTCGGCAGCTTTCCCTCGGAGGTGCGGCCCGAGCACGTCAGCCCCGAGGCGATGCGGCTGCTCAAGCGCTACGTGGCCAACGACAACCTGATCATCGGCGCCCAGTCGGGCTCCGACCGGGTGCTGGCGGCCTCGGGGCGCGGCCACGACACCTCGCCCGTGCGCGACGCGGTCAGGATCGCCGTCGAGCACGGGTTCCGGCCCAACGTCGACTTCATCTTCGGGATGCCCGGCGAGTCGGAGGAGGACCAGGAGCAGTCGCTGGCGCTCGCCGCCGACCTGGCCGAGCTGGGGGCGCGCATCCACACCCACACGTTCATGCCGCTGCCCGGCACGCCGTGGCGCGACGCCGAGCCCGCCTTCATCCCGCTGGCCACGATGACCGAGCTCGACCGGCTGGCCCAGCGCGGCGACGCCTACGGACACTGGCGCAAGCAGGCCGAGCACGCCGTGCGCCTGGCCGAGACGGCCAAGGCCTACCCCCGCAGGGCCCGCCGCCGCCGCGCCACCTGACCCCGAAGGGCTTCAGTCGCGGGGGCCGTCGCGCTCTTCCAGGGAGTCCAGTACGCGTTCGAGTGCGTCGCCGATCGGGCGCAGCGCCTGGGAGAACGCGTTGACGAGCGGACCGAAGATCTCGCTCACCTCGGTCAGCAGATCAGGGGTCTTGCTCTCGGGAGGAGCCCAGCGCATGGCGTCCGCGCTCAGCGTCTCCCACTCGTCGACGACGCCGTCGATGGCGTCGAGCACGTGATCAGGATCGCTTGACATGACCGTTCTCCGTGGAGTCAGCCGTGGAGGTCCTCCGCCGCGGGAGGGGTCGATACCTCCACGGTACTTCAGACCGGGACGGACACGCCCACACCGCCGCGAGTCTGTGCGCCGAAACGCCGCTTCTCGGCGTCCAGATCGAGGGGACGGATGCTCGCTCGGCCGGCCAGCAGCTCCTCGGTCAGCAGCGCGGCGGGGACGAGCCAGGACACCTCGAACTCCAGGCCGTCGGGGTCGCGGGCGTAGAGGGCCTTGGTGGTGCTGTGGTCGGAGGCGCCGACGAGCGCGTTCAGCTCGGCGAGCTTGGCCTGGACGCGTTCGAGCTCGTCGAGCGTGTCGACCTCCCACGCCAGGTGGTAGAGGCCGACGGAGGTGCGCCCGGCCGGAGAGGGGGCCGCGTTCTCGCCGATCTGGAACAGGCCCAGGTCGTGATCGTTCGATGAGCCGGGGGCCTGGAGGAACGCGGCTCCGCGCATGCCCATGACGACCTCGAAGCCGAGGGCCTCCCGGTAAAAGGCGACGCTGCGCTCCACGTCGCGGACGTAAAGGACGGCGTGGTTGAGTCGCTGGACCGGCATGGGCAGCCCCTTTCAGCGGTGTCCCAGGGTAAGTATATGAGCCTTCAACTAAATTGCGGCTGCTCCAACCGGCCCGCCGGGCAACACGCTGGAGGGGGATCGAGCGAAGTGTCGGGCCCAGGCCGTAGCGTTCTCCGGGTATCTGACCCCGACCGAGGAGAGGCCGATGCACGACACCGAAGAGGCGCTGTTCAGGGCGGTCCACGGCATCGCCGGCAGGTTGGCCGGCCAGCCCGTTCCGGTGGTGATGGAGGCGTTGCTGCGCAACCTGCCCAAGGCTCCCGGCCTCGAGGTGACGGAGCTCCGCAAGATCGCGGAGGAGATCAGCGTGGGGCGTGATCCCTCAGGGTTGTGAGACGAGCGCTTGTGAACAAGTGCTTGTGAACAACCGATCGCCAGGGGAGCATCGAATCATGTACGAGCCAACCCCTGACGATCGATTCACGTTCGGTCTGTGGACGGTCGGCTGGCAGGCGCGCGATCCGTTCGGGGATGCCGCCAGGGCGCCCCTCGATCCCGTCGAGAGCGTGCACCGTCTGGCCGAGCTGGGGGCCTACGGTGTCACTTTCCACGATGACGACCTGCTCGCCGTCGAACCCGATCGCGAACGGGCGATCGCGTCGTTCAGGAAAGCACTCGCCGAGACCGGGCTGAAAGTGCCCATGGCCACCACGAACCTGTTCACGCACCCCGTCTTCCGCGACGGGGCCTTCACCAGCAACGACCGCGACGTGCGGCGTTACGCGCTGCGCAAGGTCACGCGCAACCTCGACCTGGCCGCCTCGCTGGGCGCCTCCACCTACGTGTGCTGGGGCGGCCGCGAGGGGGCCGAGTCGGACGCGGCCAAGGACGTGCGGGCCGCGCTCGGTCGTTACAAAGAGGCCATCGACCTGCTCTGCGGCTACGTACGCGAGCGCAACTACGACATCCGCTTCGCCCTTGAGCCCAAGCCGAACGAGCCCAGGGGCGACATCCTGCTGCCGACGATCGGCCACGCGCTGGCGTTCATCGGCGAGCTGGAGCATCCGGAGATGGTGGGCCTCAACCCGGAGGTCGGTCACGAGCAGATGGCCGGGCTCAACTTCGTGCACGGCATCGCGCAGGCGCTGTGGCACGGCAAGCTGTTCCACATCGATCTCAACGGCCAGCACGGGCCCAGGTTCGACCAGGACCTCGTCTTCGGCCACGGCGACGTGATGAGCGCGTTCTTCCTGGTGGACCTGCTGGAACACGGGGGCTACGACGGGCCGCGGCACTTCGACTACAAGCCCCTGCGCACGGAGGACTCCGGCGACGTCTGGGTCTCAGCCGCCGCCAATATGCGTACATATCTGATCCTTCGCGAAAAAGCCCGAAATTTCAGGGCTGATCCGGAAGTGCGCGAGGCGCTGCGGGCCGCCCGCGTCGACGAGCTGGGCCTGCCCACCCTCAACCGCGGCGAGACGCTGGCCGACCTCGCCTCCGACGACTTCGACCCTGACGTGGCCTCACGGCGCGGATACCATTTCACCCATCTGAACCAGCTTGCGCTGGAGCACTTGTTAGGAGTTCGTGGGTGACGCTGGTCGCTGGGGTCGATTCCTCCACGCAGAGTTGCAAGGTCGTCATTCGAGAAGCGGAGACGGGAGAGCTGGTACGGCAGGGCCGCGCCGCGCATCCCGACGGCACCGAGGTGCATCCGTCCCACTGGTGGAGCGCGCTGCTGCGGGCCCTTGAAGAGGCGGGCGGGCTGGACGGCGTGGCCGCCATCAGCGTGGGCGGGCAGCAGCACGGCATGGTCTGCCTCGACGAATCCGGAAATGTCGTACGCGACGCCCTGCTGTGGAACGACACCCGTTCCGCCCAGGCCGCCGCCGACCTGATCGCCGAGCTGGGCGGGCCGCAGGCGTGGGCCGACGCCGTGGGCTCGGTGCCCGTCGCCTCCTTCACCGTCACCAAGCTGCGCTGGCTGGCCGAGCATGAGCCGGACAACGCGCGGCGCACGGCCGCCGTCTGCCTGCCGCACGACTGGCTGACCTGGCGCCTGGCAGGCGCGCTCGGGTCCGGCGTGCCCTTCGGCGTCGCGGCCTGGGAGAACGCGCCTCTGCCGCCCCTCGACCGGCTGGTCACCGACCGGGGCGACGCCTCGGGCACCGGCTACTGGTCGCCGGCGACCGGCGCGTACCGTCCCGACCTGCTCAAGGCGGCCATCGGCGCGCTCCCGCTGCTGCCCAGGGTGCTGGAGCCCGCGCAGGCCGTCCCCGACGTCGCGGGGCCTGTGCTGATCGGGCCGGGCACCGGCGACAACATGGCCGCCGCGCTCGGCGTGGGGGCCCGCTCCGGCGACGTCGTGGTCTCGCTCGGCACGTCGGGCACCGTGTTCGCGGTCGCCGAGCGGCCCAGCGCCGACCCCACGGGCGCGGTCGCCGGGTTCGCCGACGCGACCGGGCGTTTCCTGCCGCTGGTGTGCACGCTCAACGCCGCCCGCGTCATGGACGCCGCCGCGCGCATCGCCGGGGTCGGGCTGGACGAGCTCGGCGCCCTGGCCCTGGAGGCTCCCGCGGGGGCAGGCGGGCTCACGCTGGTGCCGTACCTGGAGGGCGAGCGCACGCCCAACCGGCCCACGGCCACCGGCTCCATCCACGGGCTGACCCTGGCCACCTCGACCCCGGCCCACCTGGCCAGGGCGGCGGTCGAGGGCATGCTCTGCGGGCTGGCCGACGCGCTCGACGCGCTGGCCATGCGGCCGGAGCGGGTGCTGCTGATCGGCGGCGCCGCGCGCTCGGAGGCGGTGCGGCGGATCGCCCCCACGATCTTCGGCGTGCCGATCACGGTCCCGCCGCCGGCCGAGTACGTCGCCGACGGGGCCGCCTACCAGGCCGCGACGCTGGTGACGAGCGCGCCCGACTGGCGCTCCGGCGACACGGCCACCTACGAGGGCGAGGCCGTCCCGGCCATCCGCGAGCGCTACGCCCGCGCCACCGGGCACATCCTCGACTGATCCCGGCCCCTGACGCACCCCTGAGAGCCCTGACTCTCAGGGGTGCGTTTCGTAGGGGTCGGGTCAGGGACGTATCGGGGCAGGAGCCGGATGTGAGACCTCCCCCGCACGGGGAGAGTAGGCCCCATGACCGCAGCGAAGAGGCTCTACCCCCTGATCGCCTGTGCCTCGATCCTGTTCTCGGTGGTCGCCGTGGTGGCGGGCCAGCTCGGCCCCGACCCCTACCTCGACCCCATGAACGTCACCGTCAGCGAGTACGCCGTGTCCGACCGCGGGGGCGTCACGGAGATCGCGATGGCGGTGCTCGGGATCGGGTCCCTGGCGCTGCTCCTGGGGCTGCGGTCGGCGGGGGCTCCGGTGCGGGGGATGCCGGAGCGGTTGCTGATGGTGTGGTCGGGCGCCCTGGTGGTGGCCGCGGTGATCCCGACCACGCCCATCGGCCACGACCTGGATCTCGCCGCCCAGATCCACCGCTACGTCTCCGTCGCCGCCTTCGTGAGCCTGCCCGCCGCGGGCGCGCTGCTGGTCCCCAGACTGACCGCCGACGCCGCCTGGAAGCCTGTGGCGCGTACCGTGGAGTGGGTGGCCCTGGCCGGCGGGTTCGGGCTGCTGGCGATCACGTACGTGGCGATGCCGGGCGAGCGGGTGCTGATCGGGCTCGTCGAGCGGTTGCTCCTCGGCGCCGAGGTGACGTTGCTGGCGGTGCTGGCCGGTTGGCTCATGTGGCTGACGTGGGGACGGGCCATCTCAGCGGCGCTCAATTTCCCGACATATCACAGATTTATCGCTAATCGATCTTAAAACCATCTGTTTCGATGCTATTCTCTCCCGCGATCTTCTATCCGGGAGCAGGTGTCATGGCATCGGGCAGATCCATCAGATTCAAGATCTCGACGCTGCTCGTCATCCCCTTGGTCTCCCTGATCGCGCTGTGGGGCTTCGCCGCGGGCACCACGTCGGGAGAGGCGCTCAGCCTGCTCAAGGTCGAGACCATCTGGACCGGGGTCATCAACAACACCGACCGCCTGGTCTCCGACGTCCAGACCGAGCGCCTGGCCTCCGCCGAGCGGCTGGCCGGCGACGTGAGCGACCCCGAGGCGCTGACCAAGGCCCGGGCCAAGGTGGACGACAGCGTCAAGCTGCTGCGTACGCACGCGCTGGCCGAGGACACCCAGGCCGCGCTGACGCAGGACATGAAGACGCAGCTCCAGACGGTGTTCGAGACCATCGACCGGCTGCCGGACATCCGCGGCAAGGTGGACGGCCGCCGGCTCACCCCCAGCGCCCTCATCACCGAGTACGCCAAGGTCGCCGACGAGGTCCATCTCCTCTACTCCCGCCTGACCATCAGCACCGACCTCGAACTGGCGCTCCAGGCACAGGGCCTGATCGCCGCCGACGAGGTACGCGAGCTGCTGGCCCGCGAGCACGCCCTGATCATCGCCTCGAACGGCCGGGCGAACATGCACGACGTTCACATGCTGTCCGCGATTGACGGATCCAGGACGTACCTGTTCCCCAAAGCCCTGGCCAACCTCGACACCGAGCTGCGGGCCCCGTTCGAGAAGCTGTTCTACTCGCCGCGCTACATCACGATGGAGAACCTGGTCGAGAGTTACATCGGCGGCCGGCCGCTCGACGTGGACCTGTGGCGGGGCGTCTACGACCAGGTGCAGCAGCAGTACCGCGAGGCCGTCTCGCGCACCGGTGACAAGCTGCTGGCCAGGATGGAGCCGGAGGGTGTCGCCGTCGTCGTGCGGGCCGGCGTCGCCGGCGCGCTCGGCCTGATCGCGGTCGTGTTCTCGATCTTCATCTCGGTCCGGGTGGGCCGCAAGCTCACCCGCGAGCTGGGGGCGCTGCGCCGTACGACGCTGGACCTGGCGGAGATCAGGCTGCCTGACGTCGTGGACAAGCTGCGCAAGGGCCAGAGCGTGGACCTGGCCACCGAGGCGCCGCGCATCCCCGTCGACCAGAAGTCCACCAGCGAGGTCAGGGACCTGGCCTCGGCGTTCGACAGCGTGCAGAGCACGGCCGTGGACGCGGCCGTCGAGCAGGCCAGGATGCGGGAGGGCGTCTCCGAGGCGCTGCGCAACCTGGCCCGGCGCAGCCAGTCGCTGCTGCAGCGCCAGTTGCGGCTGCTCGACGAGATGCAGCGTCAGACGGAGGAGCCGGAGGCCCTGGAGCGGCTGTTCCGGCTCGACCACCTCACCACCCGCATGCGCCGTCACGCCGAGGGCCTGGTGCTGCTCTCCGGCGGCACCGCGGGCCGCAGGTGGCGCGGGGTCATCCCGGTCGAGGACGTGCTGAGCGGCGCGGCGGCGCAGGTGGAGGAGTACACGCGGGTCCGCGTCTATCCGATGCCCGAGTGCGGCGTCTCCGGCGCGGCCGTGGCCGACCTCATGCACCTGTTCGCCGAGCTGATCGAGAACGCCACCACGTTCTCCTCGCCCGGCAACGAGGTCTCCGTACGCGGCGAGATGGTCGGCAGGGGCTTCGCCGTCGAGGTGGAGGACCGCGGCCTGGGCATGGACGAGGGCACCCGCAAGGCCATCAACGACCGCCTGGCCAGCCCGCCCGAGTTCGACCCCTCGCAGACCGAGCGGCTGGGGTTCGCGGTGGTGGGCATGCTCGCGAACCGGCACGGGGTGAAGGTCACGGTCAAGCCCTCCCCGTACGGCGGCACCACCGCCATCGTGCTCATCCCCGCCGCGCTCGTCGAGCCCATGACGGCCCCGGTGCGGCCGCTGGAGTTCGAGCCCGTGTCCGTGTCGGTCGTCAGGGAGGACACCGGGCCAGGCGAGCTGCCGCGGCGCGTGCGCACGAGCAAGCGGGCCGCCGCCACCCACTCCGTTCCGCAGCAGACCGCGCCGCAGGACGACCCGATCACGCCGCCGCAGCAGCTGCCGCGCCGTGAGCGCACCCAGGACGCCCCCCAGCGGCCCACAGAGCTGCCCCAGCAGCGTGACAGGACCGGGCAGCGGGACGGGCAGCTTGACGGGCAGCCTCAGCGCGACAGGAGCGACGGGCTGCCCCAGCGCGAGCGGCCAGGGGGATTGCCGCAACGGGAGCGGCAGGCCGGTCTGCCGCAGCGGCTCAAGCAGGCGCCGCCGCCCGTGCCGCCGGCCGAGGAGCGCTCGCCCGAGGAGGCCAGGGCGCTGCTCTCCTCGCTCCAGTCCGGCTGGCAGCGCGGACGGCAGGAGAGTGAGCAGGATGGGGGAGCTGAATCGTGAGTCGCGAGCACGAGTGGGTCGACGAGGAGGCGGGGCCGGTCGTGCGGCCTTACGCGATCGCGCGCGGGCGCACCAGGTCCGCCGCCTCCTCCGAAATCGACCTGCTGGCGACGGTCGTCTCCACAGGGCTGCCCGCCCCGTCCAAGGCCGAGCTGAGCACGCAGCATCGCCGACTGCTGGGCCTGGTGTCGGGACAGAACAGCCCGGTCGTCGAGGTCGCCTCGGATCTCGGCCTGCCCGTCGGCGTCGTGCGCGTGCTGCTGGGGGACCTGGTCGAGCACGGCCTGGTGACGATCAGGCCGCCGCGCGACAAGGCCGCCACCCCGTCGGAGAGCCTGCTCCGCGAGGTGATCAACGGCCTGCGCGCCCTCTGAGCGGGGCACTCGGCAGAGGTTAGTTCGCCGAGGTGAGCGTCCTCAGGGAGTGCTCCACCAGCGTGATCATGACTTCCTTGGCGGAGGTCCTGCGCCGTACGTCGCACAGCATGACCGGCACGTCGTCGTCCAGGTCGAGCGCGATGCGCACGTCGTCCACGCTGTGCCGGTCCGCGCCGTCGAAGCAGTTGACGGCCACCACGAACGGCGTGCCGCGCTGCTCGAAGTAGTCGACGGACGGGAAGCAGTCGGTGAGCCGCCGGGTGTCGGCGATCACGACCGCGCCCAGCGCGCCGTAGGACAGCTCGTCCCACATGAACCAGAACCGCTCCTGCCCGGGCGTGCCGAACAGGTAGACGACCAGCCCCTCGCGGATCGTGATCCGGCCGAAGTCCATCGCCACGGTGGTGGTGGTCTTGGCCTCGACGCCGTCGAGATCGTCCACGCCGATGCCGCGGTCGGAGAGCACCTCTTCCGTGCGTAGCGGCCTGATCTCGCTGATCGACCCGACCAGGGTGGTCTTGCCGACGCCGAACCCCCCCGCGATCAGGATCTTGAGCGCGACAGGGTCGTCAGAGAGCACGGAGTCCATTGATCACTTCCTTGAGAATGCGCTCATTCGACCGCGACCCTCCGGCGGAGGGCGACGTCACCGAGATGAGGCCGTGGTCACGCATGTCACCGAGCAACACCCGGATGACGCCTACGGGCAGATCGAGCTCGACGGCCAGATCGGCCACCGAGATCGGACTACGGGCTGCCCGCAGGATGAGCTGCTGTTCCGGCCCGAGCTCGCCGGGGGCATCGCCCACGGCGCGCACGGTGGCCACGAGGTCGAACCCGTCTCCGGAGGAGCGGGTGCGACCGCGGATGAGAGCGTAGGGCCGGACGACCGGACCCGCCTCCTCATCGAACCACTGCGGGCTATCGCTCATGACGCTCCAGCGCGCGGGTTGGTGGTGATGTGCTGGCCCACCCGCTTGACCAGCATCGCCATCTCATAGGCGATCTGGCCGACGTCCACGTTCGCCTCCGCGATCACGGCCAGGCAGGTGCCCTGGCCGGCCGCGGTCACGAACAGGAACGCCGACTCCATCTCCACGATGGTCTGACGCACGTCGCCGCCGCCGAAATGACGGCCGGTGCCGCGGGCCAGGCTCTGGAAGCCGGCCGCCACCGCTGACAGGTGCTCGGCGTCCTCGCGGATCAATCCCTTGGAGTAACCCACGGCCAGGCCGTCGGTCGACAGGATGACCGCCTGGCGCACGGCGGCGACCCTGGTGGCAAGGTCGTCCAGCAGCCAGTTCAGCTCACCGGTGTTGGTGGTCGGCGCACTCATGCTTCCCCCTTACTCATGGCCCCTCCTCAGAGGCTTCTTCTCGGGCGCGTTGCGTTCCCCGCTGGAACGCGGAGAACAGGTCGCGTACCTCGTCGGGAGAGCGTTCGGGCTGTGGCTCAGACTGGGGCTCTGACGGCGCCTCTTTGAGCTGCGGCGCCAGGTGGGCCTGGCGCACCCGCCTGGGCAGCCCGGCGTGCGTCCCCGACGACACGACCGCGAGCGCCTTCTTGCGCGTACGGCTGGGCAGGTCGGCCCGGCCGTCCCCGCCCGCCGCCTCCAGCGCGCTCTGCTCGGTCACGATCGAGCGGGGCGCGAGCACGATGGCCGTGGTGCCGCCGAACGGCGAGCGGCGCAGCAGCACCTGGATCCCGTGCCGCTGAGCCAGCTTGGCCACCACGAACAGGCCGAGCCGGTCGCTGTCGGCCAGGTCGAACTCGGGCGGATCGGCCAGCAGCGCGTTGACGCGGGCGTAGTCGGCGGGCGGCAGCCCGAGCCCCTTGTCCTCGACCTCGATGGCGTAGCCGTTGCTCACCAGGTCGCCGCGCACCTGCACGATGGTGTCGGGGGGCGAGTAGATGGTGGCGTTCTCGACCAGTTCGGCCACGAGGTGGGTCAGGTCGGCCGCGACGGTCCCGTCGATGGCGCTGACCGGTATCGCCTCCACGGCGATCCTGGTGTAGTCCTCGACCTCGGCGACGGCGGCCCGGACGATGTCGATCACGGGCACCGGCTTGCGCCAGGCGCGTCCAGGGGCGGCGCCCGACAGCACGATGAGGCTCTCGGCGTGCCGCCGCATGCGGGTGGTCAGGTGGTCCAGGCGGAAGAGCTCCTCCAGCCTGTCGGGGTCGTGCGTACGCCGCTGCATGCCGTCGAGCAGCGCGAGCTGGCGGTGCAGCAGGCCCTGCTTGCGCCGGGCGAGATTGAGGAAGACCTGGCCGACCCCGTGGCGCAGCGCGGCCTGGCCGACGGCGGCCCGTACGGCCGTGCGCTGCAGGGATCCGAACGCCCTGGCCACGTCGGTGATCTCCGCGGAACCGCTCACCTTGATGGCCTTGGTCTCCTTCCGTACGTCGACCTCGTCGCCTCTGCGCAGCCGGGCCACGATGTCGGGCAACCGGCGCTGCGACAGCTCGACCGCGGCGGTACGCAGCCCGGCCAGCTCTCCGGCCAGGCGACGACCGAAGCGTACAGAGATGATGATCGACGCGAGCACGGCGATCAACCCGACGCCGCCCGCGGCGGAGATCTTGACCACGGTGGAGGTGGCGGCCTCGGACGTGCGGGTCGCCAGGGTGCTGGTGGCGCTCGCGCCGAGGACGTCGAGCCGCGCGGTGAGCCGGTCGACGGCCTCGTGCCAGGCTTCGGCGTCGGGGGGCGGCGTGCCCGTCTTGATGACCCGCGCCTCCATGGTGGCGAAGGTCAGGAACGGCTCGGTGGCGAAGATCTGCTCGTACGGCCTGCGCACCGACACGTCGAGCCCGGCCATGCCGCGCGAGTGCAGGAACCGCCTGGAGGCCGCGTACTCGGTGAAGGCGGCCGTCTCGGGCGCGGTGAGCTGCTTGTCGGCCAGGGCGCCGAGGACGAGGGCGTGCTCCCTGGCGACGTACTCCCTGGCCATGCCCATGGCCTGCAACGACGACGCCTGCTGGAAGATCGTCAGGTCGGGGACGGAGACCAGGTGGTCGTAGACGAGGAAGATCGAGTCGAGGATGCGGTTGTACTCGTTCAGCCCGGTCAGGCGCGAGCTGACGCCGCCGTCGATGTCGGAGCGGATCGTGCCGAGGCGGTCGAGCGCCCCCTGAAGGCCGCGCAGCGGCTGGCGCAGGTTGCCGTCGGCGGAGTCGCCGGCCTCGGTGACGGCCTGGCGGAACTCGGTCACGGACCTGTCGGTGCGGGCGCGCTGCGAGCTGAGCGCCTCGGTCAGCTCACGCGTAGTGAGCGACTCGGAGGAGCGCGCACGTTCGGCCTGCAGCTGAAGGCCCAGGTCGGTGGAGGTGATGCCGATGGTCCGGTAGAGGGTGTTCGCGCGGAGTAGTGATCGAGCGTCGCCCATGGTGAGGTTGAGGACGAAACCCCAGAGCGCGCTCAGAGACAGGAGGGGTAGCAGTAGCAATAAGAAGATCTTGAACCGAATTGACCGGTTTCGCGAGCCCATGTCCCAACCTCGAGTCGGGGGCATTTCCACACCTTGTGTAAATACACCTCCGGAAGATCGCACAGGAGACTAGCACCGATTATGCTTCCGGCGCAGTGGGAGCAAGGCGTTCATTACCGTGATTATTGGGACAAGATCTCGCGCTCGCGGCGGGACGAGACGGCTATCGTCCACAGCCACAGGAGCGCTACCAGCGAAATCACGAGAAGTCCCGCCCAGTTGAGCACGGTGTAGACGTGTACCTGCCACTGCGTCACGTTTGGCACACGCCCGATCCGCAGCAGCTCGAACTGCCACCGTCGCCCGGTCAGCACCAGCGTGATCGCGATGGCGATGGCGCTCATCGAGTCCCACAGCGCGTGCAGCAGCGAGACGCCCAGGTAGGTCAGCAGCACCGGGCCGGTGAGCCGCCCGCGCGCCGCGAACAGCGCGCCACCGGCGATGGCCGTCCACAGGCCGTGGCCGACGGGCGTCAGGATGCCGCGCAGCACCTCGGTCTCCACGAGCTGGGCCAGCGACAACCCCGAGGCGGTGAACAGGGCGTTGAAGGCGTAGCCCGCGCTCTCGAAGGCGGCGAAGCCGAAGCCGACGGTCGCGCCAAGCACCAGGCCGTCCCTGGTGAAACGCCTGGTCATGTGCCTGGTGACGACGATCAGGGCGGCCAGCTTGACGCCCTCCTCGATCAGGCCGACCAGCACGTACATGAGGATCGACGGGCGCAGCAGCCAGCTCTCCAGCAGCGAGGCGCCGAGCACGCCCAGCACGCCGCCCACCACGAACGCCTGGAACAGCAGCTCGACCGTCACCCCCGGCGAGCGGCCCCGCCCGTACGCCCAGACCACGAACGTCACCGGCACCAGGAAGCTGCCGAACAGCACCACGGTCGGGACCAGGTTGGAGTTCCCGGTCCAGGCGGTGACGGCCACGGTGGCCAGCCAGAGCGCGAACCCGGTCACGAAGATCCGCAGCCAGAGTGTCCTGATCACGTCAGTTCCTCCACAGCCCTGATCGCGGCCACCACGGCGGCCTCGCCGCGCGCGGCCGGCTCGCTGTCGGACCCCGCGATGGCGATCCGGCCGAACGGGCCCCGCGCCGCGTCGGAGGGGAAGGGGCCGTCGGGGTAGAACGCGTCCCACGGGCGGCAGTACTCGGGCGACAGCGCGTGCCCCCACCGGCGTACCTCGATCGCCTCGATGCCCTGGCCCGGGTCGAAGCCGACCGGGCCGAGCAGCCGGGCCAGCTGGTCGCGTACGGTCCGCTCCAGCACCTCGTACGGCGTCGCGAACAGTTCGCGCCGCCCCGCCGCCGACCCGGCGCCGGGGCCCAGCTCCGACCGGCACGGCGTGGCCAGCAGCCGGACGCCGTCAGGCGGCACGAACGCCGACTCGTTCCAGTACGCGCCGGTCCACCGCACCCGCCCGACGCCCAGCCGCCGCCACGCCCCTGGATCGCGCAGGCGTACCACGGCCTCCAGGAGCGGTACCCGTACGGCCCTGCTGAGCGCGGCCCGCCGCCCCGCGGGCAGGTCGGGCACCAGGTAGGGGACGACCGCGCTCGGGCACGCGAGGATCACCGCCCCGGCCTCGACGGTGAGCACCTGGTGGCCGTCGAAGTAGCCCACGACCCCGTCACGCACCGACACCACGGGGCTGGACGTCCGCACCGAGATCCGCTCGTCGATCCGCTCGTCGCGCGGGAGCGCGCCTGCGGGTGCGGGCCCGTGCCACTCCCGCCGCACGGTGGGCGAGTTGAACCGGGAGGGCTCGCCCCGGTCGAGCCCGAGCCCGGCGAACCCCGGATACCCGGTCCCCCAGGCGTCGATCGCCCCGAACGCCCGGGTGTCGTACCCCCAGCCTGAGCTGGGCATCGTCCGCGAGAAGCGCTCCACGTCCCGGTGCACCCCGCACACCTCGCGCAGGAACTGCGCGTACGTCAGCCCGGCCAGCCGCTCCTGCTTGGCCTGTGCGGGCAGCCCCGGCAGCCAGTCGGGCGGGTCGTCGTGCAGCATGAGCAGGTCCCGCCGCGCCCGCACGGCGATCGGCAGCCGGCCGATCCAGCCGGGGGAGGTGAGCTTGACCAGGGTGTCCGTGCCGAAGCTCTCCTCGTCGCACATCACCGCGTCGGCCCCGGCCCGCCGGCACAGCGGCGCGTGCCCGCCGGAGCCGTCGTGGTTGTCGAGGACGAGCACCCGGTCGTGCGGACGGCGGCGCAGCCACTCGGAGGCCGCGCTCAGCCCGCCGCGCCCGCCGCCGACCACCACCAGGTCGTGCCGCTCGCCCGTGGGGACGAACGGGCCCGCATGCTCCCAGAACCGCCCGTCCCGCAGCGCGTGCGGCACGCTGAGCGCCGCACTCGTGTCCCCGCGCATGACGAAGCCCACCGGCTGTCTCAGGGCCTTCTGGGCCGCCTCCGCCCGCCCCGGCGCGCCGCCCGAGATCACGCATCCGAGGGCCACGCCGTCGAAGAGGTCCCTGCGGGAAATGGTGACATCCATCCCGAGATCGCGCGGAGTCAAGCTCATGGCGCGATCATCGGCAGGTCAGGAGAAAAGCCGCGCTCAGGCGCGCAGCGCCTCGAGAAACATTTTGCGTGCCCTATTACGGCGAATGCCCGTTTGCGACCTCGCGTCCCGCGGCGGCCCGAAGCTCTCGTCCGTCCTGGAGGAGCGGCTCAAGCTGCGCGAACGAGAGTCAAGATCATCGCCGGGCGGCTCATGGGTATCCGGGCGGGTACGAGCCGCTCCGTCCAGCCGGTCAGGCGCTGGACGGCGGAATCCCGCCGCGGGCGAATCGGAAATCATTCGTGAAGCCACCGATTACCGCGAATAGCGACGTTACTCGGCCCCTTACTCTCCGCTTCCTCTAGCGTTTCCAGAAATGCTGACGGAGTGAAATGGAGACCCCATGCACAAAGCGATTCCCGGCATATTTCTGAGCACACTGGTCATCGCCGGATGCTCATCCACGGAGGCGAGCCCGAAGGCCGCCGCCCCCGCGCCCGCCGCCACGACGCCGTCGTCCGCGGCCGATGCCAGGCTGCGGGCAGCCCTGCTGCCGGTGCCCAAGGGCATGCGCATCGCCTACGGGCCCGAGCTGGGCGCGTTCGGCTCGCTCAAGTCCACCCAGCAGGGGCTGGCCGCCCTGCGCCAGGCCAAGCTGCAGCACCCCGAGTGCGCCGGAGCCGCCCAGCTCGACGCCGACCGGCCCGACGTCGCCAAGTCGCCCGCCGCGGTGATCGCGTTCTCGGCCGACCGTGGCTCGATCACGCAGGCGGTCGTGTCGCTGCCCGCGGCGGCCTTCCCCGAGCCGCTGCCCAAGCAGTGCGTCGACTACACCGCCGACGTCGCCGGCACGAAGGTCAGCTACAAGACGCGCACGCTCGGCATGCCGGCCAAGGGCGACCAGTCGCGCGCCTACCTCACCACGGCGACGGGGGACAAGAAGAACGCGCAGATCGGCTCCGTCATGATCAGACGCGGGACGATGATCATGTCGATGCTCGTGGTCGGCCAGCGGGTCAAGCCGCAGGGCCTGTACGAGCTGGCCGACCTCGCCGACCAGAACCTGGCGAGAGTCACCAGGTAGCGGGCATACGTCGAGGGCGTGCCGGACGTGGCCGGGACGCCCATGGACTCAGATCAGCACGTGATCGTCCGGGCGGCCGACGAAGGAGAACTGGGCGTTCCTGGTCAGCTTGATGTGGTCGGCCTGCCAGGTGTGCATCGCGGTGTCGGCGCTGCGCCAGTAGACGAAGTTGAAGCGGTCCGCCGAGTAGATCTTGACGGAGTCCTCCTTGAGGCGCCGTACGAGGTGGGTGTCCTCGCCCCTGGTGATGTCGGCGAAGCGGTACGAGCGGAACAGGTCCGCCTTGCCGAGGAACGTGCCGCCCTGCACCAGCCACGAGTAGCGGTGCTCCAGGCCGGGCAGGCGCAACATCGTGGTGTTGCTGCCCTCGAAGTACGCGTAGTGCGCGCCCTTGCCCGTCAGCTCCGCGTCGGAGTAGTCGAAGGCCCTGACCAGGTCCGACAGGTAGTGCTCGCCGTAGAGGTTGTCGTCGTCCATCTTGGCGATCAGCTCGCCCTCGGCGGCGTCGATGCCCAGGTTCATGCAGGCGCCGAGCGACAGTTCGGCGGCGGCGGGCAGCACCACGACGTCAGAGATGCCCGCCATGCGAGCCTTGTCGGCCACCACGACCGGGTCGATGTCCAGGCCGTGCAGCACCATGATCAGCTGGAGCGGGCGGTGCCGCTGCTTGGCGACCGACGAGATCGCGTGCTCGATCTGCGCGGCGCGGTTGGTGGGCAGCACGACCGAGATCGAGCGCGACCTGGGCTCCACGTGGTGCCCGAGGTCCTGGAGGATCTGGTCCACCCGGTGCGAGAACAGGTGCTTGTCGAACACCTCGCGCATCGCCAGGTGGCCCATCCTGGCCCGCAACTCGGGGCTGTTCATCAGGTGCAGGACCTGGTTGTAGGACTCGATCGGCTCGCGCGCGATCGGCACCAGGTCGCCGAAGGTCTCCTCGATCGCCCGCGACCAGCCCGACACGACGGGGGTCGAGCAGGCCGACAGCTCGAAGACGCGCCTGGCGCACATGGTCGGGGAGTCGAGCACGGAGTTGACGTTGAGGAAGACCTTGTACATCCGGTACGCGGCCAGCATCTGGTCATAGGGCAGCTCGCCCACGATGTGCGGCCGGTACTTCTCCGGCCAGGCGTACTTCTCGTCCACCTCGCCGTTGCGCGCGAAGATGTGCAGGCCCAGCTCCCTGACCGGGTCGAGCACGGTCTCCATCTGCTCGCGGCGCTCGGGATGCTTGTCCCTGAAGTACATCCCGGCGAAGACCACGTCGTGTAGGCGGCCCTTGTTCTGCTGGATCGGGTTGTGCACGCGGGGCTGGGCGGCGAACTGCAGCACGTCCACCCGATCATGTCCCAAAATTTCCCGATATTTCGGCAGCATGTCACCGTCGCAGGTGAACACGTAGTCGAACAGCTTGGCCGTGTCGATGAAGAAGTCGAAGTTGGGCGGGTCCTCCTTGTTCCAGAAGACCGTGGGGATGCCCTCCTGCTTGCACCACGCCACCAGCTCGCGCAGCGGCTCCTTCGGAGCGTTCGTGCCGGTCATCTGGTAGCGCCAGCGGCCCTGGTTCCCGTGCCAGGCCGACTCGCAGAACAGCAGGTCGGGCCGCTTGTCGGCGAAGATCTCCGGCCAGTCCTTGAGCCCGAACTCGATCTGGTCCCACTCGTAGCGGAAGGCCGCCCTGGAGAAGTCGTCGAGGATCACCGCGACCTTGAGGTCAGGCCGGGCCACCGGGCCGTTCGGCCACTTCACCGCGGGCACCTCGACCAGGGGAGGACGGTTGCCGGCCAGTGCGGCGGCCTCGCTGACCGGCAGCGGCGGCTTGGGCGCCCGTTCCTTCGAGCGGACCGCCTCGACGATCCGCCCCGGGCTCTTCGAGCCCAGCGCCTCACCCAGCTTGAACGTCCGCTTGGCCTGGGTCGCCTCCAGCTTCCAGGTCGCGTACGCCGCCTTCGCCTCGGCGATCTCCAGCCGCCTGCGCAGCTCCGTGACCTCCGCCTCGTACCGCTCGACGAGCTTGCGCTCTTCCGGCAGCCAGTTGACGGGGCCGAGTCGCTGGTAGGTGGGCTGTTCTGGAGTATCGGCCATGGTGGTACGCCTATCGCTTAGCGGAGGGAACTCATAGTACGGCGGACATTGCCGCTATTCGCGGCGTTTGCCCTGAGAGGCAGGGGCGAGGTTGTCGCCCTCCAACCAGGCGGCGATCACCGTGGCGATGCGCGGCCCGGCCTTGCCGTCCCACAGCACCGGCAGCTCACCGGCCGGCGTGGCCGCGCCGTCGGCCAGCGCCTTCTCCGCCGCCGCGGGCAGCAGCGCGGGGGTGACCAGGCGGTTCGTCCCGTGGGTGATCGTGATCGGCCGCTCGGTGTTGGGCCGGACGGTCAGGCAGGGGACGCCGAGCATGGTCGTCTCCTCCTGGACGCCGCCGGAGTCGGTGACGACCAGCGCGGCGCCGCGGACGAGTGAGAGGAAGTCCACATAGCCCAGCGGGTCGACCACCTTGATCGACTCGCCGTCCACCAGGCCCGCCTCGGCCAGTCGCGCCTTGCCGCGCGGGTGGATCGGCACCACGATCGGGATCTGCCGCGAGACCTCCAGCACCGCGTCCACCAGCTCCTTGGCGGCCTCCGGGGTGTCCACGTTGGCCGGGCGGTGCAGGGTGGCCACCGCGTAACGTGCGGGCAGCGCCAGCCGCGCCACCACGGGCGCCGGGTCCAGCGACGGCAGCGCCGCGTACAGGCTGTCGATCATGGGGTTGCCCACCAGGTGCACCTTCGAGGCGGGCACGCCCTCGCCCGCCAGGTACGACAGCGCCTCCGGCGAGGTGGCGAACAGCAGGTCGGCCAGTGCGTCGGTGACGACCCGGTTGACCTCCTCCGGCATGCCGCGGTCGTAGGAGCGCAGCCCCGCCTCGACGTGCGCGGTCCGTACGCCCAGCTTGGCGCAGACCAGGATCGCGGCCAGCGTGGAGTTCACGTCGCCGTAGACGACGACCAGGTCGGGCTCGTGCTCCTGGACGACCTCCTCAAGGCCGACGAGCAGGGCGGCGGTCTGCTTGGCGTGGCTGCCTGAGCCGACCCCGAGGTTGGCCACCGGCTCGGGCAGGCCGAGATCGGCGAAGAAGACGTCGGACATCAGCGCGTCGTAGTGCTGACCAGTGTGGATGATGCCCTGCCGCACGCCGAGCTCGCCGAGTGCCCGCACCACCGGGGCCGCTTTCACGAAATTGGGACGAGCGCCCAAAACGTGCAGGACCAGGGGGTTTTCCCTCATTGACCTCGCCTTTCATAGCGGAAGGGAAAAAACGCTGCCTATGGTACGGTCCCAGCGTGGCATCCGACGCCAGTCGTCAAGACTCCTCCCGCAGATCTGACGGGGTCTCCGCGAAGTCCGCCCGTGCCGGCGTCGGTGGACTTCTCAAGGGCTTCGTCCAGCACCCGATCATCGTCTCTCGCGTGGTCGTGACGAAGGTCAAGTCCGACCCCGTCCGCGTGGCGCAGGCCGCCGCCGACGCGCTGCCCAAGGGCCTGCGCCCCATCGTCGGCAGCGTCGCCTGGCCGGCCGCCCGCCGGGCCAGGCGCATCGTGCGCAAGTTCGGCATGCGCGTGGTCAAGGGACCGTGGAACGAGGCCAAGGAACTCTGGGACGCCGGCCGGGTCAGTGAGGCCTCCGTCGTGCTGGACGCCCACGCCAAATACCCGTTCGTCAAGCGCAGGGCCGCCTACTACCGGGGCGAGCTGGCCGCGATCAGTCCCGACCCGATCCCGCCGGGGCCCAAGGTGGCCATCCTGGAGCGGGTCAAGGGGCGCGTGCTGCACCTGGTCACCAACGCGCTGCCGTACACGCAGGCCGGCTACACGGTCAGGACCCACCGCATCGTCACCGCGCAGAAGGCCGCGGGCATCGACCCGCACGTGGTCACCAGCTGGGGCTGGCCCATGTTGCAGGGGCACGCGGACGCGACGCCGTACGACGAGATCGACGGCATCCCCTACTACCGACTGCTGCCGGGCGCTCACGGCGAGATGCCGTTCGAGATGCAGGGGCGCATGATCAAGGGCGCCGACCGGGTCACCAAGCTGGTCACCGAGCTGCGCCCGCAGGTCCTGCACGCCGCCACCGACCACCGCAACGGCTCCGTCGCCCACGCCGTGCGCGACAGGACGGGCACGCCGTACGTCTACGAGGTGCGCGGCTTCCTTGAGGAGACCTGGGCCTCGCGCGACCCGATCAGGGTCGGCAGCCAGCGGCACGTGCTCCAGCGCGAGCGCGAGGCGTTCCTCATGCGCGAGGCCGACGCCGTCGTCACGCTGGCCGAGACGATGGCCACCGAGATCGTCGAGCGCGGCGTGCCGCGCGAGCGGATCCACCTGGCGCCCAACGCCGTGGACGACGAGCTGCTGTCGGCCCACTACGACGGGGCGTCGTTCAGGAGCGCGTACGGCATCGCCGACGGCGAGATCGTGGTCGGCTCGGTGTCCAGCATCGTGGCCTACGAGGGCTTCGCGACCCTGCTGCGCGCCGCCGCGCTGCTGCGCGACCAGAACACCCCCGTGCGGGTGCTGATCGTCGGCGACGGCACCGAGCGCGACAACCTCCTCGAACTCGTCGAGGAGCTGGGCCTGCGCGACGCCATCCTGCCCGGCCGGGTCGGCCCGGACGAGGCGCTCCAGGCGCAGGACGCCATCGACATCTTCGCCTGCCCGCGTGAGGATCTGCGCGTCTGCCGACTTGTTACGCCATTGAAACCCGTCGAGGCGATGGCGCTCGGGAAGCCCGTCGTGCTCAGCGATCTGCCCGCGCTGTCCGAGCTCGTCGGCTCCGACGGAGCCGGCCTGCTGGTCCCGCCCGGTGATCCCGCCGAGCTGGCCAAGGCCATCGCCGGGCTCCGTGAGGACCCGGCGCGGCGGGCTGAGATGGGTGAGGCGGGACGTGCGGAAGTGGCGGCGAAGCGGACTTGGAGCCGCGTTGCCGAGACTTATCAAGCTCTATACCGGTCCCTTGCCGAATGATGACCTTCGCGTTGGCTGTCTCTTACGACAGGTTCGGTCGCATTAGGCGTGAGCTAGGTGGACTTGAGATAACCTTTGCGACCATGAAGTGTTGTTTCCGGCTCCCAAAGGCACAGCTGTGACAGAAATCGACTTGGCTGTCATCGGTCTGGGCTACGTCGGCATGCCTCTCGCCAAGGAGGCAGTGGCCGCCGGCCTGCGGGTCGTCGGCGTGGACGTGGACCCGGCCAAGGTCGACGCGCTCAACGCCGGGCAGTCCTACATCGATGACCTGACCGACGCCGACCTTGAGCACATGCTGGCCAGCGGGTTCAGCGCCACGCTCGACGAGGGCGTGCTGGCCAGAAGCAACACGATCGTCATCTGCGTCCCGACCCCGCTCGACGAGGACCACCGCCCGGACCTGTCCGCGGTGGAGGGTGCGACCAGGGCCGTCGGCCGCAACCTGAGCAAGGGCACGCTCGTCGTGCTCGAATCCACCACGTGGCCCGGCACCACCGACGAGGTGGCCAGGCCGCTGCTGGAGAAGTCGGGGCTCGTCGCCGGTGAGGACTTCTCGCTGGCGTTCTCGCCCGAGCGCATCGACCCGGGCAACCCCAAGTTCGGCCTGCGCAACACACCCAAGGTCGTCGGCGGCTTCACTCCGGCCTGCCGCGACCGGGCCACGGCGTTCTACGGGCAGTTCATCGAGCAGGTGGTGCCGGTCAGCGGCACCCGCGAGGCCGAGATGGCCAAGCTGCTGGAGAACACCTACCGGCACGTCAACATCGCCCTCGTCAACGAGATGGCGATCTTCTGCGACGAGCTCGGCATCGACCTGTGGGAGTCCATCGAGGCGGCGGCCACCAAGCCGTTCGGCTTCCACAAGTTCCTGCCGGGGCCGGGGGTCGGCGGGCACTGCATCCCGGTGGACCCGTCGTACCTGTCGTACACGGTGCGCAAGCTCGGCTACCCGTTCCGGTTCGTGGAGCTGGCGCAGGAGATCAACGAGCGGATGCCCTCGTACGTGGTCGCTCGCGCACAACGGTTGCTCAACAGGCATAAAAAGGCCGTCAACGGCGCCAAAGTCGTTATGCTCGGCGTCACCTACAAACCGGATATCGCCGACGAGCGTGAGACCCCGGCCCTCCCCGTAGCGCG
Organism: Nonomuraea sp. NPDC048892; assembly: GCF_040649735.1. Taxonomy (NCBI): domain Bacteria; kingdom Bacillati; phylum Actinomycetota; class Actinomycetes; order Streptosporangiales; family Streptosporangiaceae; genus Nonomuraea; species Nonomuraea sp. NPDC048892. Next base: position 744,361 of record NZ_JBEZFZ010000001.1, read on the forward strand.
TGCGCTGCTGGAGCTGGGCGCCGAGCTCTCGTTCGCGGACCCGTACGTCAAGGAGTGGTCGGTGGACGGCACCCCGGTGCCGCGTGAGGAGGATCTGGCCGAGGCCGTGATCAACGCGGACGTGACGCTGCTGCTTCAGCAGCACGCCGCGTTCGACCTCGACATGGTCGAGGCCAAGGCCAGGCTCGTGCTGGACACCCGCGGCGTCCTCGCCGAGGGTGAACGCGTCGAGCGGCTGTAGCGACGGAGGGTTGCGCGCAGTGCACGTGCTCGTCATGACGGTGGTGCATAACCCCGAGGACGCGAGAATTCTGCATCGGCAGATCCGTGCCCTTGTGGATGCCGGTCATGAGGTCACGTATGCGGCGTCGTTCACGGCGCACGGCGTCGTGCCCCGGCCGTGGGTCACCGGTGTGGATCTGCCCAGGGCCGCCCAGCGCAAGCGGATGGCCGCGGTGTGGGCCGCGCGGCGGCTGTTCAAGCGCATGCGCGACAAGGTCGACCTCGTCCTCATCCACGACCCCGAGCTGCTGTTCGCGGTGTGGGGGATGCGGCACAGCCCGCCCGTGGTGTGGGACGTGCACGAGGACACCCCCGCAACGCTCTCGCTCAAGCCGTGGCTGCCGGCGCCGCTGCGGCCGCCGGTGCGCTTCCTGGCGCGCATGCTGGAGGGTACCGCGGAGCGGCACATGCACCTGCTGCTGGCCGAGACGGCCTACGCGGGCAGGTTCAAGGACGCCCACCTGATCGTCCCGAACGAGACCTGGGTGCCCGACTCCGTGACGCCGCCGGGCGACGACCGTGTGGTCTACCTCGGCTGGCTGTCCAGGGCGCGCGGCGTGTTCGAGGCCATCGAGGTGGCCAAGCTGCTGCAGCCGTACCGGGTGACGGTGGAGCTGATCGGGTACGCCGACCCGCAGAGCCGCCCCGTGCTCAACCAGGCCGTCACCGAGGGCCTGCTCGAATGGCGTGACTTCATGCCCAACGACGAGGCGCTCAAGCGGCTCGACGGGGCACTGGCCGGGCTGTCGTTACTGCACGACGAGCCCAACTACCGGCACTCGATGCCCACGAAGATCGTGGAGTACATGGCGCACGGCATCCCGGTCATCACGACCCCGTCACCGCGGGCGGTCGAGCTGGTCGAGCGCTATGACAGCGGCGTCGTGGTGCCGTGGGAGGACCCCAAGGCGGTCGCGCAGGCCGTGCTGACCCTGCGCGACGACGTCAGGGAGCGGCGGGCGCAGGGCGCGCGAGGCTACGCGGCGGCCCGGGCCAACCACCACTGGCCCAACTCCGCCAAGCGGTTCGTGACACAGCTGGAGTCCTGGGCCGGGGTCAAGCCGTAACTCACGAGAACTGACGAGGGCGGGTAGGTTCCTGAACGTGCGCTGGCTCTTCCTGGTCGTGGGCGCCGCCGTCCTGGCCGTGATCGCGGCCGTGATCATCGTGCTGCCGGACTCCGCGGAGAAGACGGTCCCCACGGCCGTCGCCTCGACGCCGGTCAAGACGACGGCCGCGCCGACGCCGGCGGTGAGTGAGTTCACCGACGACTGTGGAACGTTCGACACCGGCGAGAAGGCCCCCTACGCCGTCACCGGCTACTGGATCACCCCCAAGTCGAACCCCTGCACGTGGCGCAAGCAGCTGCAGGAGATCCACCGCGTCGGCGGCGACACGATCATCAGGATCGGCTACGGCCTGCAGTTCCGCACCGTCACCGACACCGGGCAGATCAAGGCCAAGGACGGCTCCGTCGACTCGCTCTACAAGGGCTGCGTCGAGAACGGCATGACCTGCTACGACGCCGCGCTGCACGACCTCCAGCAGGCCCATCCGGACAACCGGATCGGCCGCATGTACGTCTACCGCACCGACGAGTCGTTCGGCCCCGACCTGTTCCGCTGCCCCCAGATCGAGCACCCGATCGTGGCAGGCAAGCGCATCTACTACCGGCTCATCACCCAGGCCGACGGCTCCGACGACGCCACCTGCGACTTCAGCGGCAAGCCCGGCTCGTACGACATGATCCTGGTCGCCGGCTCCGAGACCGACAGCCTGACCAAGCTGCTCGACCTGGCCGACCAGTTCGGCATGCGTGTCTTCCCCGCACTGCCGCTGGCCCCGCGCGACGCGAAGTCGCAGATCAGGGCCGAGAAGCGGCACCTCGGCACGCTCACCACGCTGACCCGGCGCATCCTCCAGGACTACGGCGCGCGCTTCGGCGAGCGCGACGCGCTGGGCGGCGTCTACCAGCCGTTCGAGGTGCAGATGTCGGCCACGCTGGCCACGAACCCGACGCTTGAGGTGTACGCCGACCAGCACATGATCGTCGAGCAGGAGTTGTCCGGCAAACCCATCTTGATCAGTCCCTATCTCGACGCGCGCAAGGAGGTCGCCTTCGGGCAGACGCCCAAGCAGGTGGCCGAGGGCTTCAAGGCGCTGGTGAAGGCCGGGGTCGGCATCATCGCGCCGCAGGACAGTCGGGGCACGGGCAAGGTGGGGCTGTTCTGGCCCGACGAGCGCGACGACGAGGTGGACGAGCGGCTGCGGTCGGTCCGCGGGGTGGGCGAGGAGGCGACGTACGGCGACGCGTACCACGGGTCCACCCGCGACTACTACCGCGAGATGGCGGCGGCCCGCCAGGAGATGATCGACTCCGGCTACCACGTGCAGCTCTGGGCGAACGTGGAGGCGTTCGAGCCCTCCGGCGACCCACCCTGCGCCCCGCAGGGCACGCGCGGCAAGACCGACAAGAAACGCCTGGACCAGGCGGTCACGATGGCCGGACGGTACGTGCAGAAGATCGTCTCCTACATGTGGAGCGATTTCATGACCTGCGGCCGGCCGTCGCTGGAAGAGGAGATCGCCAAGGACTGGGGCAGGCCGATCGCCGTGGACGCGATCAGGCGCCCGCGCGACGTCCAGGACGGCGTGGAGGTGCGCGGCTACAACCTCAAGAACAGCACGATCACCCTCACCTGGTCGGGCGGCACCAAGGAGATGGCGGTCTCGGCCGTGGGCTGGCTGAACGAGGACCCGTTCGAGGAGGAACTGCCGGAGGGCATGGCGACGGCGTGGGTGCCGTTCGACTGGAGCCAGGTGCCGGGCGGGGAGTGGGTCAGGATCGGGGTCAAGGTGCCGTCGGGGCAGTCGGCCACCGAGCCCCTGCACGTACGCATCGTCACCTAGCCGGGGGCGGGGCGCTCAGGGGCGCGGGTCCGGATCGGTGGCCCAGCAGGCCGGGGCGCACGGTTCGCTGCCCGCCCACGACTGCGTGTAACGTGCCTGCCATGGTCCCGAGCATCCCGGTCAGTGTCGACCTGGTCGTGCTCACTGTGCGTAACCAGGCGTTGAGCGCCCTCGTGTGGCGCCGCGATAATCCGCCGTTCCTGCGCCGCTGGTCGCTGCCCGGCGGCTTCATCCAGCTCGACGAAGACCTGCCCGCCGCCGCCCACCGCGTGCTCGCCGAGCGGGCCGGCCTCCCCGGCGCGCCGGTGCACCTGGAGCAGCTCCAGACCTACGGTTACCCCGACCGCGACCCCCGCCAGCGCGTGCTGAGCGTCGCCTACCTGGGCCTCGCCCCCGACCTGCCGGCCTCGGAGAAGGCCCACATGAGCTGGCAGCCGGTCGGCTCGCTCACGGTCATGGCCTTCGACCACCGGCGCATCATGCTCGACGGGATCGAGCGGGCCCGGGCGAAGCTGGAGTACACCTCGCTGGGGGCGGCGTTCTGCCCGCCGGAGTTCACCGTGGCCGACCTGCGGCGGGTCTACGAGATCGTCTGGGGCCGTCCGCTCGACCCGCGCAACTTCCACCGCAAGGTCACCAAGGCGAAGGACTTCCTGCTGGAGACCGGCGACACGACGACCAGAGACGGCGGCCGGCCGGCCAAGCTCTACCGCCGCGGCCCCGCCGAGCTGCTGCATCCGCCCATGCTGCGCAGCCTCAAGGAGTGAGCGGCGGGCCCGGAGGATGCCTCATCGCCCCTTGCCTTCTAAGGTGAGGGCATGCCTCGTTTCCGCCAGATCCTGGACACCATGGCTGCCTACAAGGCGGGCAAAGCGGTCGTCGCTCCCGACGGGCGCTCCTACAAGCTGTCCTCCAACGAATCTCCCTACGATCCGCTGCCCTCCGTGGTCGAGGCCATCGCCGAGGCGGCGCGGGAGATCAACCGCTACCCCGACCCCGGCTCGGTCAAGCTGACCGAGGCCATCGCGGAGCGGTTCGGCGTGCCCTTCGACCACATCGCGCTGGGCGCGGGGTCGGTCACCGTGGCGCAGCAGCTGTTCGAGGCGGTGGGCGAGCCCGGGGCCGAGGTCGTCTACGCGTGGCGCTCGTTCGAGGCCTACCCGCTCCTCGCCGACCTGGCCGGGGTCACCTCGGTCACCGTGCCGCTGGCGGGTGAGGATCACGACCTCGACGCCATGGCCGCGGCGATCAACGAGCGCACCCGCATGGTGTTCCTGTGCAACCCCAACAACCCGACCAGCACCGCCATCCGCCGCGACGGGCTGGAGTCGTTCCTCGCCCGGGTGCCCGAGGACGTGCTGGTGGTCATCGACGAGGCGTATCACGAATACGTGCGCGACGAGGACGTGCCCGACGGGCTCACTCTCTACCGCGACCGGCCCAACGTCTGCGTGCTGCGCACGTTCTCCAAGGCGTACGGGCTGGCCGGGCTGCGCGTCGGCTACCTGATCGCGCCCGAGCCGGTGGCCACGGCGGTGCGCAAGACGATCATCCCGTTCGCGGTCAACGCCCTCGCGCAGGTCGCCGCCATCGCCTCGCTCAAGGCCGAGGACGAGCTGCTCGAACGGGTGGAGCGAGTGGTCAAGGAGCGCACGCGTGTGCGTGAGGCGCTCATCGCGCAGGGCTGGACGGTGCCGCCCACCGAGGCGAACTTCGTCTGGCTGCGCCTCGGCGAGCGCACGCTCGACTTCGCCGCGGCCTGCGCGGCCGAGGGCGTGGCGGTGCGACCGTTCCAGCCGGAGGGGGTGCGGGTGTCGATCGGCACGCCCGAGGCGAACGACGCCTTCCTCGCCGCCGCCCAGGCATTCCGGCGTTAGCCGCGAGCTGTTGGCCGTCAGGCGGCGGCGGCCGTCACGGCCGCTCGCCGCCTGGTGACGGTGCCGGTCACGGCCGCTCGCCGCTCAAGGGGAGGTCGGGCTGCTCACGGGCGCGGGCTCGGTGGTGACGGCGGGAGTCCTGGATCGTCCGCGTCGCTCGGTGGAGACCACTAGGGCGACGCCGACCAGGATCACCAGCCCGCCGACCAGGATCTGGGGCGTCACGTGCTCGTCGACCACGAGCACGCCGAGGACGACGGCCACGATCGGGTTGACGTAGGCGTACGTCGAGACGAGTGAGATCGGCGCGTTGCCGAGCAGCCAGGTGTAGGCGGTGAAGCCGACCAGCGAGCCCACCAGCACCAGGTAGGCCAGCGCCAGCCACGACCGCCCGGAGACGGCGGTCAGGTCGAGCCGCTCGCCGAGCGACAGGCCGGCCACGGCCAGCCCGAGGCCGCCGGCCAGCATCTCGATCGTGCTGGCGGTCCAGGCGTCGCGGGGCATCGGGATCCGGCCGGCCAGGAACGAGCCGACCGACCACGACACCGACGCCAGCAGGATCACCACGATCCCGCTGGTGTCGGCCGCCTCGCCGCCGCCGTTCAGCGACAGGGCCGCGACCCCGCAGAACCCGACCAGCACCCCGGCCAGGGTCAGCACGGCGGGCCGGTCTCTGAAGGCGAGTCTGAGGACTACCAGCCAGAGCGGCACCGCGGCCACGAGCAGCGCGGCCAGGCCCGAGGAGATGTGCTGCTCGGCCACGGCGACCATGCCGTTGCCGCCGGTGAGCAGCAGCACTCCGACGAGCGCGGCGCCGCCGGCCTGGCGCCAGGACATCCTGAACGCCCCCCGGCCCTTCCTGATCATCAGGAACCCGCCGAGCAGCAGCCCGGCCGTCACGAACCGCAGTGTGCCCTGGAGCATCGGCGGCAGGGTCTCGATGGAGATCCTGATGCCGAGGTAGGTCGAGCCCCACACCACGTAGACGATCGCCAGGGCGCCCCAGACAAGCAGTGGAGACCGGCTGTCAGTAGCGTTTGAACTCATGGCTCGTGACTCTACCGAGTGTCTCCGACAGAATCCCAGCGGGTATCGGACTCGGCATGCGCCGGGCCGACGGCGCGCGTTCTCCGCAAGCGCTGACGGCCTCGATGGCGGGCCTTGTGCGCGCCCGCAGAACCTGGAGCCACTGTCGCCACGGAAGCGCTCCCAGCTACCCCACAGCCCCGCGCAGCAGCCCTTCACGCGGGGGGAGGTGGTCCGAAAGGCCCGAAATGCCGCCAAAGGCGGCCGTAAGGCTGCGTCGTGGCGGCAGGAAGAGGGGATTTGGTGCCCCCGTCCGAATCGCGTCGATCGGGGGCGTGGGAGAACATACCCTCCATTCACCCTCGTCAACCAATTAGTTCACAAGAGTCAACGTTCTTGTTGGCTGTCCTGACACCCTCCGTCAATGCAGTGGTCACGCGAGGGTGCGGGCCCGCCGTGCCGCGACACGGCGGGCCATACTTCCACCCCAGGTCAGCCCCAGGGTCAGCCCCAGGTTCAGCGGGGCCCCAGCTTCTCCACGATCAGCCGGTACAGCTGCCTGGGACGCCCGGGTTGCGGCGTACGGTTCGGCGGAAGCGGCCACGCGAGTCCCTCGTCAACCAACGTGCGCAGCAACCGCCGGGCCGTACGGGGCGTGACGCCGAGCATCTTGCCCGCGCCCTCGGCATCGACCACGGTGTCGCCGCCTTCGAGCTTCGCCGCCAGCCTGGCCAGTACCTCCACCCCCTTGGGCTTGAGTGCGGTGGCCCCGGTAGGGGGCATCCGGGGGGCCGGGATGAGCGCCCGCCCCTCGCGATCCACCGCGAATCCCTGTGCTTGTTTACCCGCCTGGGTCCGCGCGAGCGCGGCCCTGGCGTGCGACTCCGCGTCATGCGTCGTACGCCCCATGCCCACGCCGACCTCGACCGCCAGCCCCAGTTCGTCCCTGATCCTGGCGGCGAAGGGCAACACCCTGAATCCGTCCGTCGCAGCGGCGATCGAGCCCCTGGTGGCGGTCACCAGATAGCTGTGATCGTCGATGGGCCAGACGGTGGCGTTGATCCGGTTCGCCTCCTGGACCAGGAGCCGGTGCAGCGACAGCCGCAGCTCGTCGCGCCAGTAGCGGGGGGCGGCGCGGCGCACGGGTTCGCGCAGCGTCGGCACCTCCACCAGCACGACCGTGAGCTGTGACTCCTCCAGCCGGTGATGCGCCCCGAGCAGCGCCGCGGTGTGCAGCGCCGTTCGGACCGCAGCCGACGTCGGCCTGATCCTGATGACCGGTACGCCCGCCGCGTGCAGGCGCTCGGCCACCGCGGGCAGGCACGTCAGCGCTCCCGTGGTGGCTCCCTGACGGGCCAGGCGTTCGTGGTAGGCCGCGATCGTGCCGGTGGCTCCCGGCTCGTCGCGGCTGTGCACGTCCGCGGCGGGGATGCCGAGGTCGGTGTACGCCTCCTCGACATCGGCCCTGCTGACCACGTCGATGCTGACCTTCTGGGGATCCATCCGGGTGTCCAGCGCGGCCTTGGCCAACGCCGCCACCAGTGCGGCTCCGCCGAGTTGCACGTACGTCGCGGGCATCGTCAGCACGCCGGATCGCCTGGCCAGGTCATAGGGGACCGGGCTGGCGAACAGACATGCGTCGACACCGGGACCGAGCCGCGTCACCTTGTCGGGCGCCTCCTGTTCGTCGCGGTACGCGGCCGCGACCAGGCGACACGGCAGCGGCGCCGCGGCGTGACCCATCAGCATGACTCGCTCGACCAGGTCGTGGGGTCCGACCACGCCGATGGTGAGGTCCGGTGTCATAGCGCCCGGGCGTGACACTCGGGGAGTTTCTTCGGCCCTCTCGACCAATGTTCGTCCCATCCTGCCGTCCGTTGCAGTGCTCTCTTTTGGAACGATCGCTCGCGGGGGCCGTAATGTCACGCCCGACTTTTCCGGAAAGCCGTTCTGGTTGACCGCCCGACATGATGTTCTGGCAGCTCAAAGCGGATTTTCTACCGTTTTTTAGCGCTCTGAAATCTCTCGTGTAATGTCCGCGCCGAGTGCGCGCATTCGCGCGGCGAGATGCGCGTGGCCGCGATCGATCAGGTATCCCGAGTCGATCTGGGTCTCCCCTTCGGCGGCCAGGCCGGCGAGAACGAGCGCGATCCCCGAACGCAGGTCGTGCGCCGTCACCTGGGTGCCGGTGAGCGGGGTGCGGCCGCGGACGACGGCCCTGCTCCCCTCGACCTCCACGTTGGCGCCCATCTTGTTCAGCTCGCCGGCCAGTGCGAAGCGACCGTCGAAGATGCGCTCATGGATGTAGCTGGTGCCGTCGGCGAGCGCCGCGACCGTCATCATCGGGGACTGCAGGTCGGTGGCGAAGCCCGGATAGGTGTCGGTGATGATGTTGATCGGCCGCAGCGGGCCGCCGCAGCGTACGTGTAGAACAGCCCCCTGGCGGTGGAACTCCACGCCCATCTGCTCCAGCTTGTAGCGCACGACGCCGAGGTCGAGGTCGGTGCCCACGAGGCTGACCTCACCGCCGGTGATCGCCGCCGCCATCGCGAAGACGCCGGCGTCGAGGCGGTCGGGCATGACCGTGTGCTCGACCGCGTGCAGTTCCTCGACGCCCTCGACGGTGATGAAGCCGGTGCCGCCGCCGCTGATGCGCGCGCCCATTTTGGTGAGCATGTCGATGACGTCGAGCACCTCGGGCTCCAGCGCCGCGTTCTCGATCACGGTGGTGCCCTTGGCCAGGGCGGCGGCCATGATGAGGTTCTCGGTGCCGGTGTGGGAGGGGGTGTCGAGGTAGAGGGTGGCGCCGGTCAGGCCGGAGGCCTTGACGTGGATGACGGTCTCGCCCTCGTCCACGATCGCGCCCAGCCGCTTGTAGCCGAGATAGTGGAAGTCGAGGTTACGGCTGCCCAGGTTGCAGCCGCCGACCCCCTCCACGATCGCCTCGCCGAGGCGGTGGAGCAGGGCGGGGGTGAACAGCACGGAGCCGCGGAAGCGCCGGGCGATCTCGGCGGGCAGGACCGGGCTGTTCACCTTGGAGGCGTCGATGACCAGCGTGCGCTCGGACTCGTGCAGCTCGACGTACGCGCCGATCGCCTCGGCCAGCTCGACCGCGCGGCGGACGTCCTCGATGATCGGCACGTTGCGCAGGACGGTGCGGCCCGTCGGGGCGAGCAGAGCCGCGCCGATCATGGGAAGCACGGCGTTTTTCGCGCCCTGGATGAACGCGGTTCCACGCAGTGCGTTGCCACCGCGCACGCGGTAACGGACCATTCGTGCGGCTCCTTGATTCTGGCGGTGAGGCTCGATCGGGCCAACAGTAGTCGCTCACACCACATGACCCAGCCGAATCATCCGCTAAAGGAAGCCCCCGTGATGCGCTCATACGCTTCTAGGTATCGCTGCCTGGTCAGCTCGACGATGTGGTCGGGGAGCCGAGGTGGGGGGTTTCCTGAGTCTTTGTCCCATCCAGATTCGGGCGATAGTAGCCAATCACGTACAAATTGCTTGTCAAACGACGTTTGGGAACGGCCGGGTTTCCATTCGTCGGCCGGCCAGAACCGCGAAGAGTCGGGCGTCAGCACCTCGTCGCCCAGCGTCAGCACGCCGTCTGCGTCCCAGCCCAGCTCGATCTTCGTGTCGGCCACGATGATGCCCCGCTCGCTGGCGATCTCCGCGCCGCGCGTGTAGACCGCCAGCGTGATCCGCCGCAGCTTCGCGGCCGTCTCCGCGCCGACCAGCGCCACGACCTGCTCGTACGAGATCGGCTCGTCGTGCTCGCCCTGGGGCGCCTTGGTGGACGGCGTGAAGATCGGCTCGGGCAGCCGCGAGCCGTCCTCCAGCCCGGGCGGCAGCGCCACCCCGGACACCGTGCCGCTCGCGCGGTATTCGTTCAGCCCGCCGCCCGCCAGATAGCCCCTGGCCACGCACTCGACCTGGACCATCTTCAGCGGCCGGCATAGCACGCTGCGGGAGTCGTCGCCGCGGCCCGCGACGTGGTTGGGCACGACGTCCTTGAGCTGGTCGAACCACCACAGCGACATCTGCGTGAGGATGGCCCCCTTGTCGGGGATGTCGGGCTCCATGACATAGTCGAAGGCCGAGATCCGGTCGGAGGCGACCATGAGCAGCAGGCCCTCGTCGGTCTCGTAGAGGTCGCGTACCTTGCCGGAGTGCACACGCTTCATCGGGCGATGTCCGTTCTGTGGAAGGAGCCGCGCAGGCCGATCCCGGCGACCAGGTCGTAGGCCGCCCGACGCGCGCTCTCCTGGTCGGGCCCGTGGCCGACCACGTTGAGCACCCGCCCGCCGTTGGAGACGATGTCGTCGCCCGCCCGTTTCGTGCCGGCGTGGATGACGTACGCGTTCGCGGTCTCGCGCAGCCCCGTGATCACGTCGCCCTTGGCCGGCGACTCCGGGTAGCCCTCGGCCGCGATCACCACGGTCACGGCCGCGCCGTCGCGGAAGACCGGGTCGAGCCCGAGCTCACCGGTCGCGCTGGCCATCAGCAGCCCGCCCAGCGGCGTCTCCAGCCGGTCGAGCAGCACCTGCGTCTCCGGGTCGCCGAAGCGGGCGTTGAACTCGACCACCTTCGGCCCCTTCGCGGTCAGCGCCAGGCCCACGTAGAGCACCCCCTGGTACGGCAGCCCGCGCCGGGCCAGCTCGCCGATCGTCGGATGCACGACCTCCCGCATGACCTGCTCGGTCAGCCCCTCCGGCGCCCACGGCAGCGGCGTGTAGGCGCCCATGCCGCCGGTGTTGGGACCCTCGTCGCCGTCGTAGGCCCGCTTGAAGTCCTGCGCCAGTTGCAGCGGCACGGCCGTGCTCCCGTCGCACAGCGCGAACAGCGACACCTCGGGCCCGTCGAGGAACTCCTCGATCACCACCCGCTCGCAGGCCCGCGCGTGGGCGAGCGCCTTGTCGCGGTCGTCGGTGACGACCACGCCCTTGCCCGCGGCCAGCCCGTCCTCCTTGACCACGTAGGGGGCGCCGAACTCGTCGAGCGCCGCGGCGGCCTCCTCCTCGGTCTCGCACGTCCTGGCCCGCGCGGTCGGCACGTCGGCCGCCCGCATGATCTCCTTGGCGAACGCCTTCGACCCCTCGATCATGGCCGCGTCACGTGAGGGCCCGAAGCAGGCGAAGCCCGCCTCGCGCACCGCGTCGCTCACGCCCGCCACGAGCGGAGCCTCCGGCCCCACCACGACGAGGTCGACCCGCAGCCGCGCCGCCAGCTCGGCCACCTGCCCGGGGTCGAGCGGATCGACCGGATGGACGGTCGCGACCTCCTCGATGCCAGGATTGCCTGGCGCACAGTGAAGCTCGCTGACCTGGGGATCGAGCTTGAGTGAACGGCACAGGGCGTGCTCACGCCCACCGGATCCAATGACTAGAACGCGCACGCGCTCCATTGTCGCAGGCCCGCCGCCTGACGCGCCCTCCGGTCACCGAGGACGGCGCCCGCTGGACGGCACGATCAGCGTCCGCCGGACGGGTTGGGACGGCATCTGCCGGAATAGGCAAGAAACTTTGTGGAGTTCTACCTGAGCGGAAGGACTGCGGGCGGGTATCGTCATTGAGGTTCACCCGCCTGTGGTAGCTTGAGGCGGCTTCGCGGCGTCCCCATGCGATTGGAGGTGGTCCGGGATGAATCCTGGTGATCCCAGCAGTACGTGCTCGCACACGTACGACCTGAATACCCCCGACCACTCCAATTCGGCAGCCTGATCGTGCCTCCACGCAATCTGTGTTGATTGAGGTGACTTCATCGCGCGTGGAGCGTCCCTGGTCGGGCGGAAAGGGACTGCCATGCGCTCGTCCACCCTTTTCCGTCGCATCAACCGGCACCCCGTGCCCACGCGGGTTCCGCACCAGCTCGTCAAGCCCGTACGCGAGGTGTGCGTGCCGCCCGTCGACTCGATAGTCGAGTTCGGCGCCTACGTACAGGGCGAGAAGGTCGACGCCTCCGGCATCGTCGAGGCGCTCGACCTCGTCCGTGAGCACAACAAGAGCTCCGACGGCGTCAACGCGTTCGTCTGGGTCGGGCTGCACGAGCCCGCCGCCCCCGAGGTGGAGTGGCTGGCCGAGGTCTTCGGGCTGCACCCGCTGGCCGTCGAGGACGCCGTCAAGGCCCACCAGCGGCCCAAGGTCGAGCGTTACGGCGAGTCGCTGTTCATGGTGCTCAAGACCATCGCCTACCTCGACCACGACGAGCTGACCGCCAACAGCGAGATCATCGCCACCGGCGAGATCATGGTGTTCCTCGGCGTGGACTTCGTGGTCACGGTGCGGCACGGCGAGCACTGCCCGCTCACCGGCGTCCGCGAGCGCCTCGAAGACGAGCCCAAGCTGATGGACCGGGGTCCGGCCGGCGTCCTGCACGCCATCGCCGACCACGTGGTCGACCAGTACCTCCAGGTGGCCGACCTGATGCAGCTGGAGCTCGAAGAGGTCGAGGCGACCGTCTTCGCCGACGTCAGCTCCCGTGACATCAACCGGATCTACCAGCTCAAGCGCGAGATGCTGGAGATGAAGCGGGCCGTCACCCCGCTCCAGGCCCCCTTGTCGGCGCTGCCCCAGCGCCGGGTCGTCCCCTCCGCCATGCGTGAATACTTCCGCGACGTCGGCGACCACCTGTCGCGCGTGTGCGAGCAGGTCGAGGCGTCGAACGAGCTGTGCAGCTCGATCCTCCAGGCCGCGCTGGCCCGCTCCAACGCGCTGGCCAACGAGGACATGCGCAAGATCTCCTCCTGGGTGGCCATCCTGGCCGTGCCCACGATGATCGCCGGAATTTATGGCATGAACTTCGACTTCATGCCGGAGACCAAGCAGGTCTGGGGCTATCCGGCCGTGCTCGCGGTCATGATCACGGCCTGCGTCCTGCTGCACCGCGGCTTCCGCCGCAACGGCTGGCTCTGACAGGCGGAACCCGCCGGTCGGCTCAGACGCTCACAGGCCGGAGCGGGGCGACCGGCAGGGGCAGCGGAAGCCCCCGCTCCCGCCACAGCTCCCGCATCCGGTCGGGATAGTCGGTGACGATCCCGGCCGCTCCCAGGTCCAGCATCCTGGCCGCCAGCTCGGGCTCGTTGACCGTCCAGACCGCCACGTCGAGCCCGGCCGCCTCGGCCTGCGCCATCAGGCTCTCGTCCACCATGATGTGCTCGGGCGAGAGCGTGGTGGCCCCGGCCGCACGCGCGGCGGCGGGCACGTCGTCGCCCACGCCGTCGTTCCAGTGCAGGGTGTCCAGCTCGATCAGCGCGAAGCGCCGCGTGCCCGGCGCCAGCTCGGCGGCGTGCGTGATGATCCGCCAGTCGAAGCTGAGGATGGCAACGTTGTCGAGCCGGCCGTGCCGGTCGAGCTCCTCGACGACCAGCGCGGTGAACAGCTCGGGGTCGGGGGTGACCTCAGGCCGCGTCGGGTCGGACTTGAGCTCGACGTGCAGCCGTACGCTCTCCGCCTCGTAGGCGTTGACCAGCCCCAGCACCGCGCCGAGCGTCGGCATGCGGGTCTCGGGCATGGGGACCTGCGTCAGCGCGAACGGGTCGTCGGGGTGGCGCGGCAGCCGTACGCCGACGTCGAGCATGCGCAGCTGGGCCAGGGTGAGTGCGTTGATGGGCTTGCCGACGTACGGGTAGAGCGGGTCGCCGGCGTAGACCGGACGCCGGTCGGCACTGGTCACGGCCGACACCGTGAGGTCGTGCGTGAGCACGAGGCGCCGATCGGCGGTGAGCGCGACGTCGAGCTCGAGCGCATGCACGCCCAGCTCCATCGTCCGGCTCATCCCCGGCAGGGTGTTCTCCGGCCAGAGGCCGCGAGCCCCCCGGTGGCCATGTATCTCAACGTGCACAACCGGGACCCTACCTGGCGCGGGGCACGACCAGGCGCCGCCACGCCGTGTCCTTTTTATCCTGCTACGCCCGGTCGGATGAATCTGGGCAGACAATAGGCTGTTCTCCATGACGGAGGTTCTCAAACAAGCCCATTCCCCCGTAGTTCGGGCATGGGTTGAAGGATGGGTCATCTCCCGCAGCGTCCCCCGGCCCGTACGCGAGCCGTGGGGTCTGCGCGTGGACGTCGGCCTGCCCGGTCATGTGGCCCGCCACGTCCTGGCCACCCCGACGCCCGAGATCCTCCGCCACCTGACCCGCACCCTCACCGTCCCCGGCACCTGGCTCAAGCTGTGCGCCCCGGTCGAGTCCGTCGCCCCGCACCTGCCGCCCGGCTGGGCCGTGCAGGAGCCCGAGTACATGATGACCACCCCGCTCGTCCGTGACGCCCCCGCCGCTCCCCCCGGCTACACCCTGGCCGTCACCACCCGATCGGGCGTCACCGTCGCCCGCCTGCTCACGGCGGCGGGCGAGGTCGCGGCGCGGGGCCAGTTCGCGGTGGCGGGCACGACGGCGGTCGTGGACCGGGTGGAGACGGCGGCCGGCCACCGCCGCCGCGGCCTCGGCACGATCGTCATGAAGACGATCGCGGCCACGGCGGCCCTGCGAGGCGCCCGCACCGGCGTCCTGGTCGCCACCGCCCAGGGCCAGGCCCTGTACGAAACCCTCGGCTGGCGCCTGCACACCCCGGTGACCGCCGCCGTCCTGACCTCCGCCTGAACGACGCGCGGTCCCTCGGAGGGAGCTCAGACCAGGGGGCGGACCACGACGGTCTGGTCGCGGCCGGGGCCGACGCCGATGGCGGAGATCGGGGCGCCGCTCATCTCCTCCAGCGTCCGCACGTACGCCTGCGCGTTCGGCGGCAGGTCGTCGAACGCCTTGGCGCTGGTGATGTCCTCCTGCCAGCCGGGGAACTCCTCGTAGATCGGCTTGGCGTGGTGGAAGTCGGTCTGCGTCATCGGGATCTCGTCGTGCCGGACCCCGTCCACCTCGTAGGCCACGCACACCGGAATCCGCTCCAGGCCCGACAGCACGTCGAGCTTGGTCAGGAAGTAGTCGGTGACGCCGTTGATGCGGGTCGCGTACCGGGCGATCACCGCGTCGAACCAGCCGCAGCGGCGGTTGCGGCCGGTCGTGACGCCGTACTCGCCGCCGGTCTGGCGCAGCCAGTCGCCCATCTCGTCGGTCAGTTCGGTCGGGAACGGGCCGGAGCCGACGCGGGTGGTGTACGCCTTCAGGATGCCGATGATCTTCGTCAGCCGGTTCGGCGGGATGCCGGCGCCCGCGCACGCGCCGCCCGAGGTGGGCGAGGACGACGTGACGAACGGGTACGTGCCGTGGTCGATGTCGAGCAGCGTGCCCTGCCCGCCCTCCAGCAGCACGAACTTCCCGTCGTCCAGCGCCTTGGACAGCACCAGCGAGGTGTCGGCGATGTGTGGCTTGAGCCGCTCGGCGTAGGCGAGGTATTCGTCGAGGACGGCGGCCGGCTCGATGCCGCGCCGGTTGTAGACCTTGGTCAGCACCTGGTTCTTCTCGGTCAGGGCGACCTCGATCTTCTTGGCCAGGATGCCCGGGTCGAGCAGGTCCTGCACGCGCACACCCATGCGGGCGATCTTGTCACCGTACGCGGGACCGATGCCGCGCCCGGTGGTGCCGATCTTGGCCTTGCCGAGGTAGCGCTCGGTGACCTTGTCGAGGGCCTTGTGGTGCGGCATGATCAGGTGCGCGTTCGACGAGATCAGCAGCCGCTCGGCGGAGATGCCCCGCTCGGCCAGCCCGTCGATCTCGCCCAGCAGCACGCCCGGGTCGATCACCACCCCGTTGCCGATGACGGGGACCACCTCCGGCGACAGGATCCCGGTGGGCAGCAGGTGCAGCGCGTACTTCTGGTCACCGATGACCACGGTGTGTCCCGCGTTGTTGCCACCCTGATAGCGGACGACGTAGTCGACGTCGCCACCGAGCAGGTCGGTGGCCTTGCCCTTGCCCTCATCGCCCCACTGGGCACCAACGAGAACGGCAGCCGGCATGGTTCAGTCTCCCGAGCACAAAACGAAAACCCCTGACGCAAGCGCGGCAGGGGCTCTTGCGTAGAGAGACTACCCGAACGTGTCTATTCGTCCCAAGAGCTATCCCTTGGTCAGCGCGTCGTACCCCGTTTCCGTGCTGTCCTTGAGGAACTGCAGACACCGTTCGGCCTCGTCCTTCTCACCGATCGCCTGCGCGGCACGGGACAACGCGTACAGGCAGCGCAGGAAGCCCCTGTTGGGCTCGTGCTCCCACGGGATGGGCCCATGACCCTTCCAGCCGCTGCGGCGCAGCGCGTCGAGCCCGCGGTGGTAGCCCGTACGGGCGAAGGCATAGGAGGTGACGGCGTGTCCCTGCGCGAAGTATTCCTCCGCGAGCGCGGCCCACGCCGCCGGGTAGGCGGGGAAGCGGGCGGCCACGTCGGAGGCTTTGGCCCCGGCCTCAAGCGCCTCCCTGGCCTCGGGCAGGTCCGGCAGGTGAGTCGGGGGCGGCCCGGCGAGAAGGTTATCCATAGGACAAGTCATACCCGCCGAGCCGCTGAACTGGCTAGGAGATCTTCGTCCCAGTGCTCTTCAGGCTCTGGCACGCCTCCACGACGCGGGCGGCCATCCCGGCCTCCGCGGACTTGCCGTACGCGCGCGGGTCGTAGGCCTTCTTGTTGCCGACGTCACCGTCGACCTTGAGCACGCCGTCGTAGTTCTTGAACATGTGGTCCGCGATCGGGCGGGTGAAGGCGTACTGGGTGTCGGTGTCGACGTTCATCTTGACCACACCGTAGGAGATGGCCTCCTGGATCTCCTCCAGCAGCGAGCCGGAGCCGCCGTGGAAGACCAGGTCGAACGGCTTCTCCTTGCCGTACTTGGCGCCCACCGCCTCCTGGATCTCCTTGAGCACGCTCGGCCGCAGCTTGACGTGACCGGGCTTGTAGACGCCGTGCACGTTGCCGAACGTGGCCGCCAGCATGTAGCGGCCCTTCTCGCCGATGCCGACGGCCTCGGCGGTGGCCAGCGCGTCCTCGGCCGTGGTGTAGAGCTTCTCGTTGATCTCGCCGACGACGCCGTCCTCCTCGCCGCCGACGACGCCGATCTCCATCTCCATGATGATCCGCGCCCTGGCGCACTTGTCGATGAGCTCCTTGGCGATCTCCAGGTTCTCGTCCAGGGGTACGGCGGAGCCGTCCCACATGTGCGACTGGAACAGCGGGTCGAGGCCCTTGGCCACCCGCTCCAGCGAGATGTCGATCAACGGCCGCATGAAGCCGTCGAGCTTGTTCTTCGGGCAGTGGTCGGTGTGCAGGGCGACCGTCACGGGGTATTTGGCGGCCACGACCCGCGCGTACTCGGCCAGCGCCGTCGCGCCCGTGACCATGTCCTTGACCGTCGCGCCCGAGAGGAATTCGGCGCCGCCTGTCGAGACCTGCACGATGCCGTCGCTCTCGGCCTCGGCGAAGCCGCGCAGAGCGGCGTTCAGGGTCTGCGAGGAGGTCACGTTGATCGCCGGGTAGGCGAATCCGCCGGCCTTGGCCCGGTCGAGCATCTCAGCGTAGACCTCTGGAGTCGCAATAGGCATGATTCATCTCCCTGAGAAGTTACGGCTTCGCGCCAGGGCCCAGTATCCCGGCTCACTACCCGCTGTGGTAGTGACAACGCCTCTCGGATGGTCATGTCGCGCATGCCCGCTCCTAGTAGGCTCTCGGCGTGGACTGGCTTCTGAATCTCCTCGACCCGACTTGGTGGCTCACCATTCTCGGTGCATTCGCCACCATCGGCGTTCTCGCCATCATCTTCGCCGAAACGGGTTTGCTGCTCGGGTTCTTCCTGCCCGGCGACTCGCTGCTCGTGGCCGCGGGGATTTTCAGCTCGGCCTCGGTGGCGGCGGGAATGGGCATCGCCCCGCTCTCCCTGCCCGTGCTGCTGATCGGCACACCGCTGTGCGCCATCGCCGGCGCCCAGCTCGGGCATTTCCTGGGCGCCCGCTTCGGCCGCCGGCTCTTCGACAAACCCGAATCGCGGTTGTTCAAGAAGGAGCACGTGCTGCGGGCGGAGGAGTTCTTCGAGAAGTTCGGGCCCGCCAAGGCCGTGATCCTGGCCAGGTTCGTGCCGATCGTGCGCACGTTCATGAATCCCGTCGCGGGCGTGCTGGAGATGAGCCCCAAGCGATTCTTCGTCTGGAACGTCGTCGGCGGCATCGTCTGGGTCGAGGGCCTCATCCTGGTCGGCCATTTCCTCGGCGGCCAGGTCGATCCCAAGCAGATCGACAAGTACATCCTGCCGGGCGTCTTCGTCATCGTGTTCATCTCGCTGATCCCCATCTTCGTGGAGGCGATCAAGCACCGCAGGGCGGCCAAGTCGCTCCCCGTGCCCAACGGCAAGCACCACCGCGTGGGCCAGGCCGGCGACAACCAGCTCTGAGACGGGGCTGACGGCGCTGGGGCGGAGGATCATCAGCGGGTACGCTGCCCCATGTGGGACGCCACAGCTCAGAACCGATGGGCATCGCCCGATTAGCGCTCCTCCTCGTGGCGGCGGGGGTCGTGGTGACACTGCTGGTCATCGGCGGTGTCGCGCTGGTCGGCTCGGACGTCACGGCACCGCCCGAGCGTGAGCCCGCCTCAGCCCCGGCCACGGACACCACCCCCGGGGCCGCGGAACCGGCTGCCACCGCGCAGGCGCCGACCGTCCGGATCGAATGCCTCGCGGAGACCTGCCCCCTCGTCACCGTCCGCGTGCCCGGCGGCGACGTGCTGCAGTACCGGGAGATGAGCAGGGGCGAGGAGGTCAGTTACTTCGAGCCGGAGCTCGACGTGGTGCTCAGCGACGCCGGCACGGTCCGCGTCACGGAGAACGGCGAACTACGCGAACCGGGCAAGCCGGGCGCCCGCGAAGCCTTCACCGTCCGGGGCCCGGAGAAGTCCGCCACCCCGGCAGAGTCCGACTCCGACGACGGCTGAGCATCGTTTGATCGCCGACTGATCGCGGTCCTGACCGGTCGGTCGGCCGGAGCCCGAGCCAGGCCGGGGCCTGAGGCAGGCCGGCGTTCGAGGCAGGCCGGAGCCCGAGCCAGGCCGGAGTCCGCGGGCGGTCAGAGGCCGAGGTCGGTGAGGGTGTAGGCGGTGCGGTAGTCGAGTCCCTCGGCGGTGACGCGCTCCCTGGCCCCCCGGTCGACGATGGTCGCTACGGCCACCACCTCGGCGCCCGCCTCGCGCAGCGCCTCCACGGCCGTCAGCGGTGACGAGCCCGTCGTCGAGGTGTCCTCGACGGCCAGCACCCGCCGCCCCTTGACCTCCGGCCCCTCGATGCGCCGCTGCATGCCGTGCGCCTTCTGCGCCTTGCGCACCACGAACGCGTCGAGCGAACGCCCCCGCGCCGCCGCCGCGTGCAGCATCGCGACGGCCACCGGGTCGGCCCCCATGGTGAGCCCGCCCACCGCCTCGTAGTCGAGGTCGGCCGTCAGGTCGAGCATCACGTTGCCGACGAGCGGCGCGGCCACCCCGTCGAGCGTGATCCGCCGCAGGTCGAGGTAGAAGTCGGCCTCCTTGCCCGAGGACAGGGTGACCTTGCCGTGCACGATGGCCTTGCGCTTGATCTCGGCCAGGAGGTTGTCGCGATCCGTCATGGGTCCAAGCTTATGGTCCTGATCAGCGCGAGAGCCCGCCGCCCATGCCTCCGCCCATGCCTCCGGCCAGGACGTCCCCGTCCGCTCCGCGAGTAAAGCCGCCGACGCGGTTTAGCCACGACAGGGAATGCGGAATGATTGCGCGGGGCAACCCCGTGTAATCGTGAGGTCACTATGGGTGTCGAAACGCCGCAGAGCGATGCGGAGCTGCTACAGGCGGTGAGGGCGGGTAACGCCGCCGCGTACGGGGAGCTCTACGAGCGCCACGTCGCCGCCGCCCGCGCGCTGGCCCGGCAGCTCGTCAGGGGCGCCGAGGTGGAGGACGTGGTCGCGGAGTCGTTCACGAAGATCCTCGACCTGGTGGGCAGGGGCAGTGGTCCCGACTCCGGTTTCCGCACCTACCTGCTCACCGTCGTCCGGCGCACGGTCTACGACCGGTCCAGGGTCGAGAGCCGCCAGGTGACCACGGGAGAGATCGAGCTGTACGACCCGGGGGTGCCCTTCGTCGACCCGGCGCTCGTCGGCCTGGAGAAGTCGCTGATCGCCAGGGCCTTCCTGTCGCTGCCCGAGCGCTGGCGGGCGGTGTTGTGGCACACCGAGGTCGAGCGGCTCAAGCCGGCCGGGGTGGCGCCGCTGCTGGGGCTGTCGGCCAACGGCGTGGCGGCGCTGGCGTACCGGGCCAGGGAGGGGTTGCGGCAGGCGTACCTGCAACTGCACCTGGGGACGCTGCCTGAGCACGAGTGCCGGCCGATGCTGGCCAAGATGGGCGCCTACGTGCGCGGAGGGCTGGCCAGGCGCGACTCCAAGGCGATCGACGAGCACGTGGACGGCTGCGAGGAGTGCCACGGCGTGCTGCTTGAGCTGACCGACGTCAACCGCGGGCTGCGCGTCATGGTCGGGCCGCTCATCGCCGGGCCGCTGTTCGGCGGCTACGCGGCGGCGCTGGCCAGGACGTCCGTCGCCGGCGGCGGCGCGGGCGGCGTGCTGCGCGCCTTCGGCCGGCTGCGACGGGCGCCGAAGGGGCGGCAGGCGGCGGTGGCCGGCGCCACGATGAGCGTGGCGGCCGCGGTGGCTGCGGCCGCCGTGCTGCTGCCGGTCTCCAGTGAGCGGCCGGCCGTGCGGCCGTCCGAGGCGCCACGGGTCGCGCAGCCTCCCGCGAAGGACGACCCGGCACGGGTACGCGTGCGGGTGCCGCCGCCGAGCGAGCGGCCGGCCCAGGTGCCGCCCCCGGTCAGGAAGGACCGGCCGGGCCGGGCCCGGCTGCGGGCCACGATCGACGCGCTCGGCTCCCTCGTACGTGCCCAGCCCGGCATCGTCGCCCTGCGCCTGCGCAACTACGGCGACGCCCCCAGCGAAGAACTGGCCGCCCAGGTGGACCTCCCACCCGGCGTCACCCTCGTCCCGACCGCACGCCACGCCCACAGGGCGGCGCACCCGGGCTCCTCGGGTGCGACGGGTTCTACCGGCTCTGCGGGCTCTGCGGGCTCTGCGGGCGCTGGGGGCGCTGGGGGCGCTGGGGGCGCTGGGGGCGCTGCGGGCACAGAGGGCTCTGCGAAGGCTACGAGCGCTGCGAGCACAGGGGGTTCCGCGGGCACAGGGGGTTTCGCGGGCGTTGTGCGTTCCGCGGGTCCAGGGGGCACGGTGGGGACGGTGGACGGCTGGGCCTGCCGCCCGGCCGAAGGCGGCGCGCGGTGCGTCAGGAAGGCGCTGGCCGCCGGGCAGGGCACGACCGTGTTCCTCCGGGTGCTGGTGGCCGACGAGGCGCCGCAGGGCCCGGGGCCCGCCGTCAGGATCGCGGCGGGCCCACTGCGGCTGCTGGCCAAGGCCGAGACGGGCGTACGCGGGTCGGGCGCGCCCGCCAGGTTCGCCACCGACGGGAAGGTGACCGTGCGGGCGATCGGCAACGCGCTGCTGAGCTGCCCGCAGGAGCGCGCGGGCTGCCTGGAGGCCAGGCGCCGCGAGGGAGCCCAGCGCGACAACGACCTGTGGCCGATGACCGCGCTCGACCAGGACGACCGGTCCGACACCGCTTCCTCCAGCGGCGCCGAGCTGTCCGTGCCGAAGGGCGGCGAGGTCGTGTGGGCGGGGCTCTACTGGTCGGCGACGGGCGAGCGGGCCGGGCCGATCAAGCTCAGGGCGCCGGGCCGCAAGAAGTACCTGACCGTGCGGCCCGGCCAGGTGACGGTGCGCGAGCTGCCGCTGGGCCCCGTCTACCAGGCGTTCGCCGACGTGAGCGAGCTGGTCGGCGACGTACGCGCGAACGGCACCTGGTGGGCGGCCGACGCCCCCATGAAGGAAGGGGTGTCACGCCATGCCGGATGGAGCCTGGTGCTGATCGTCACGGATCCGGCGGAGCCGTACAGCCAGGCCGTGGTGCTGGACACGGCGGCGGTGATCGGCGGCGGCGCGCGGCGGGCGCGGATCCCGCTCGGCGGGCTGAGCCCGGCGGCCGCGCCCGCGCGGGTCGAACTGGTCACGTGGGAGGGCGACGCCGACCTCAAGGGCGACAAGGTCTCGCTCGGGTCCGGCGCGCTGACCCCCGCCGGCGGCGAGCGCGCCCTGGCGAACGTCTTCGACGGCTCGTCGAGCGGCGCGGGGGAGCTGACGTTCGGCATGGACGTCGACACGGTCGGCGCCGAACTCGGGGTGGATCCCGCGCTGACGATCCTCACGGACAAGGACGTGGTGCTGTTCGGAGTCGCCGCGCTGAGCGTGCGAGCGCGCTCGTGACCACGAACAGGACAAACTGGTACGGTTCGCCTGATTGCTCTGGCGCACCTATGCGCGAGTGCCGAATCGTCGGGATTAACCCTCGCGCGATCACCTGCTTTCATTACCCTGAGAGAGGGCCGCCGAGTCCGGTCTCTGACGGTGCAGAGCCAGCAAGGTCGGACCACCATGAAAGGGGCGGTGTCAGTGGATCGCTGTGCGCTGTTCGTGGACGCTGGCTATCTGCTGGCTGACGGGGCGATGGCCGTGCACGGCACGCGTCATCGCGAAGCGGTCTCCTGGGACTATCCAGGGCTGCTGGCGCTTATGACCAACCTGGCGCGCGAGCGCACCGGGCTGCCGCTGCTTCGGTGTTACTGGTACGAGGCGACGGTCGAGGGCCGGCGCACTCCCGAGCACGACGCGCTGGCCGACATACCGGGCCTCAAGCTCAGGCTGTCCCGCATCCGGCCGGGCCGGCGCGAGGGCGTCGACGCCCAGGTGCACCGCGACCTCATGACGCTCGCGCGCAACAACGCCATCTGCGACGCGGTGGTGGTCAGCGGCGACGAGGACCTCGCGCAGGTCGTCTGCGACGCCCAGGACCTCGGCATCAGGGTGAGCGTCATCCACATCGCCGCCGACGGCGGCTGGGCCGTCTCGCGCTCGCTCCGGCAGGAGTGCGACGACCTGGTCGAGCTCGGAGCGGTCCACCTGCGCCCCTACGTCAGCACGCTGACCGGCATCACCGAGTCGTCCAACGGCCACCACCAGCCCGCCGGCAACGGCCACGCCTCCCACTCGCTGCCGCCCGCCCCGCAGCAGTCGTCGCTGCCGCCCTCCTCGCTGCCGTCCGCCACGGGCTCCACCATGGGCTCCACCACGGGCGGTCACAGCGGCGGCCACACGACGAGTCACACGGGCGGTCATTCGGGCAGCCACGCCGCCGGCTCCTCCTCGCACAACGGCCAGCCCTCGTCGAACGGGCACTCCTCAGGACGTGCGCAGACGCCGCCCGCGCTGCCCACGTACACGTCCTACCAGCAGGAGCAGCCCACTTACCAGCAGGAGCAGCCGACCTACCAGCAGGAGCCGCCGCCCGCCGCCCCGGCCACCGGGCCGATCCAGGCGCAGTCGCAGCAGTCGAGCCCCACCACCGGCCAGTTCTCCTCGCCGTCGAGCGGTGCCTACCAGCCCGCGCAGCTCGGCCCCTACACCGGGCCGCAGCCGGCCCCCGTCGCGCAGCCGGCGGCCACGGCGGGCGCCACCACGCTGTCCGACGCCGTCAAGGCCGCCCACCGTGAGGGCCACGACTTCGGCGACTCCGTCGCCCGCGACGCGCCCGCGCTGTGGCTGGAGGCCGTCCTGGCGCGCAAGCCGCGCATGCCGTCCGACCTTGAGGCGCGGCTGCTGCAGGGATCGTCGTTGCCGATCGACTTCCTGCTGCACGACGAAGTACGCCACGCCCTGCGACGCGGCTTCTGGGACGCTTTGGAACGCGCCCGTCAGTAACCCCTCACAGGTCGCCGGGACCGGCCTCGCCCGTCGCCGAGGCCCGCGCGACCGCCTGACCCCACACACCGAAACGCCCCCGGGCGGTGGATGTCCCGGGGGCGGAGCGTGGGAGATCAGGAGAGCGCGTCGAAGCCGGCGCGCAGGTGGCTCAGGCGTTCGTTCAGGTCGGCCAGCGGCACCGACAGCGCCGGATCCTGCGACTTGCGGGCCAGCTCCCTGACCCGGGCCAGCTCGTCCTCCACCGCCGTCAGCCGCCGCGACAGCTCAGGCAGCACCGACGCCTGGTCGCCCGCACCCGGCGGCAGCTCGCCGTTGAGGCGGTCGCGCAGCAGGCTCGCCTGCTCGGCCAGGCGCTTGTTCATGTTGTACAGCTCGGAGAAGACCGACACCTTCGCCCGCAGCACCCACGGGTCGAACGGCTTGGTCAGATAGTCCACGGCGCCGGCGGCGTAACCGCGGAAGGCGTAGTCGGGAGCGCTGTCGACCACGGTCAGGAAGATGATCGGGATGTTGCGGGTGCGCTCGCGCCGCTTGATGTGCGCGGCGGTCTCGAAGCCGTCCATGCCGGGCATGCGCACGTCCAGCAGGATCAGCGCGAACTCGGTGTTGAGCAGCGCTTTGAGCGCCTCCTCACCCGATCTGGCGCGTACGGGCACCAGGTCGAGTGAGCTGAGGATGGCCTCGAGGGCGATCAGGTTCTCCTCGCGGTCATCGACGAGGAGGATCTTGGCACGATCCGGCATCGATCACGACCCTTCGGCTGACGAGGCGGACGGTGAGGAGTCGGACGCGGCACCCCGTCCGCGGCTGAGCCAGCCGCGCAGGCGTTCGAGCAGGCGGTCCACGTCGACCGGCTTGGGCACGTAGTCGGACGCGCCCGAGGCGATGCTCTTCTCCCGATCGCCCCGCATGACCTTGGCGGTCAGCGCGATGATCGGCAGGTCCGCGAACTGCGGCATGCGGCGGATGGCCGAGGTCGTGGCCCAGCCGTCCATCTCCGGCATCATGATGTCCATCAGTACGAGCGCGACGTCCTCGTTGCGTTCGAGCTGCTCGATACCCTCCCGTCCGTTTTCAGCGTAGACGACGGTTGAACCGTGTCGCTCCAGCACGCTGGTGAGTGCGAAGACGTTACGGATGTCGTCGTCCACGATGAGGATCTTGGCGCCGCTGAGCGGATCGTCGCCCTGCCACTGGCTGGGCGTCTCGACCGGCGGCTCGACCAGCTCGGGCATCGGCAGGTCGAGCGGCAGCGGCGGCTCGGGCGTGGCCGCGGAGCTGTCGTCCGACGGCGGCGTCATGAGCTGACGGCGGGTCGCCGCCCCGCCGTCGGTCGCGGCCAGCGGGCCGGTGTAGGAGGCCGGCAGGTAGAGCGTGAACGTGCTGCCCTTGCCCAGCTCGCTGTCCACGTGGATCTCGCCGCCGAGCAGCCGGGCGATGTCGCGGCAGATCGCGAGGCCGAGGCCCGTGCCGCCGTATTTCCTGCTCGTGGTGCCGTCGGCCTGCCTGAACGCCTCGAAGATGACGTCGCGCTTGTCGGGCGCGATGCCGATCCCGGTGTCGATCACCTGGAACGCCATCAGGTCGTCGGCCTCGTGCAGGGTGTCGTCGTCGAACTGGACCCCGGCCGGCGGCGTCGTGATCCGCAGTTTCACCTCTCCGCGCGGCGTGAATTTCACCGCGTTGGACAGCAGGTTGCGCAGCACCTGCTGCAGGCGCTGCTCGTCGGCGCGCAGCTCGTGGGGCACGTCGGAGTCGACCTCGACGCTGAACGACAGGCCCTTGTCCTGGGCCAGCGGCGCGAACGCGGCCTCCAGCAGATCCACCATCTTCGGCAGCGACACCTGGATCGGATGGATGTCCATCCGGCCCGCCTCGACCTTCGACAGGTCGAGCATGTCGTTGATCAGCTGGAGCAGCGCCGAGCCCGCGCTGTGGATCGTCCTGGCGAACTCGACCTGCTGCGAGGTCAGGTTGCCCTCGGCGTTCTCGGTCAGCAGCTTGGCCAGCACCAGCAGGCTGTTGAGCGGCGTGCGCAGCTCGTGGGACATGTTGGCGAGGAACTCGGACTTGTAGCGCGAGGACACCGCGAGCTGCTCGGCTCGCTCCTCCAGCGTCCGCCTGGCCTGTTCGATCTGGAAGTTCTGGATCTCGATCGCGCGGTTCTGCTTGGCCAGCAGCGCCGCCTTGTCCTCCAGCTCGGCGTTGGACCTGCGCAGCTCCTCCTGCTGGCGCTGCAGCTCGTCGGAGCGCTCCTGGAGCTCGCGGGTGAGCCGCTGGGACTCGGTCAGCAGGTCTTCGGTGCGGGAGTTGGCGATGATGGTGTTCATCGTGACGCCGATGGTCTCGACGAGCTGTGTCAGGAAGTCGAGGTGCACCTCGCCGAACGGCGTGAACGAGGCCAGCTCCAGCACGCCGAGCACGCGGTTCTCGAACAGGATCGGCAGCACCACGATCTGCGCCGGCGTGGAGCGGCTGAGCCCGCTGTCGATGGTGATGAACTGCGGCGGCACGTCGTCGAGGACGATGTGCCTGCCCTCGGCCGCGGCCTGTCCGACGATGCCCTCGCCGATTCCGAAGCGCTGGCGCGGGCCCCGGTCGGGCCGCACGCCGTAGCCGCCGATCAGGATCAGCTCGTGGTCGCCCTCGGGGTCGATGCTGTAGAAGGCGCCGTAGCGGGCCGAGACCAGCGGTGTCAGCTCGCTCATCGTCAGCTTGGCCACTTCGAGCAGGTCGCGGTGGCCCTGCATGAGCCGGGAGATGCGGGCCAGGTTGGACTTGAGCCAGTCCTGCTCCTGGTTGGCCTGCGTGGTCTCGCGCAGGCTGCCCACCATCGAGTTGATGTTGTCCTTCAGCTCGGCCAGCTCGCCCTGCGCCTCGACGGCGATCGAGCGGGTCAGGTCGCCGCGGGCGACGGCGCTGGTCACGGTCGCGATGGCGCGGATCTGCGTGGTGAGGCTCTCGGCCAGCTCGTTGACGCTCTCGGTGAGCCGCTTCCAGGTGCCCTCGACGCCCTCGACCCGGGCCTGACCGCCGAGCTGGCCGTCGGAGCCGACCTCGCGGGCGACTCGGGTCACCTCGGAGGCGAACGAGGAGAGCTGGTCGACCATCCGGTTGACGGTGGTCTTGAGCGCCAGGATCTCGCCCTGGGCATCGACGTCGATCTTGCGGGTCAGGTCGCCGTTGGCGACCGCTGTGGTCACCTCGGCGATGTTGCGCACCTGATAGGTCAGGTTGTTCGCCATGGAGTTGACGTTGTCGGTGAGGTCCTTCCAGACGCCCGACACGCCCTTCACCCTGGCCTGGCCGCCGAGCTGCCCCTGCGTGCCGACCTCGCGGGCCACTCGGGTGACCTCGTCGGCGAAGGAGGACAGCTGGTCCACCATCGTGTTGAGGGTGTCCTTCAGCTGCAGGATCTCGCCCTGCGCGTCCACCGTGATCTTCTTCGACAGGTTGCCCTGCGCCACCGCGGACGACACGGCCGCGATCTGGCGCACCTGCGAGGTCAGGTTGTTGGCCATGGAGTTGACGTTGTCGGTGAGGTCCTTCCAGACCCCGGACACGCCGCGCACCTGCGCCTGGCCGCCGAGCTGCCCCTCCGTGCCGACCTCGCGGGCGACTCGGGTCACCTCGGAGGCGAACGAGGAGAGCTGCTCGACCATCGTGTTCATGGTCGACTTGAGCTCAAGGATCTCGCCCTGGGCGTCCACGTCGATCTTGCGGGTGAGGTCGCCGTTGGCCACGGCCGTCGTCACCTGGGCGATGTTGCGGACCTGATAGGTCAGGTTGTTCGCCATGGAGTTGACGTTGTCGGTGAGGTCCTTCCAGACGCCCGACACGCCCTTCACCTCGGCCCGGCCGCCCAGCTTGCCCTCGGTGCCCACTTCGCGGGCGACGCGGGTGACCTCGTCGGCGAAGGAGGACAGCTGGTCCACCATGGTGTTGAGGGTGTCTTTCAGCTGCAGGATCTCGCCCTGCGCGTCCACCGTGATCTTCTTCGACAGGTTGCCCTGGGCCACCGCCGTCGCCACGGTCGCGATGCTGCGCACCTGGGAGGTCAGGTTGTTGGCCATGAAGTTGACGTTGTCGGTCAGGTCTTTCCAGACGCCCGACACGCCGGTCACCTGCGCCTGGCCGCCGAGCTGTCCTTCGGTGCCGACCTCGCGGGCGACTCGGGTCACCTCTTCGGCGAAGCCGGACAGCTGGTCGACCATCGTGTTGACGGTGTTCTTCAGCTCGAACATCTCGCCCACGGCGTCGACCGTGACCTTGCGGCTCAGGTCGCCCTTGGCCACCGCGGTGGTCACCACGGCGATGTCGCGCACCTGGGCCGCCACGCGCGACGACATCGTGTTGACGGCCTCGGTGAGGTCGCGCCAGCTCCCTGACATGCCGCGCAGGTTGGCGCTGCCGCCCAGCCGGCCCTCGGTGCCCGCCTCGCGCGCCACCCTCGTGACCTCGGAGTTGAACAGCGCGAGCTGGTCGACCATGCCGTTGATGGCCTTGCCCAGACGGCGCACCTCGCCGCGCGCGGAGCGGTCGAGGTCGATCCGCCGCGACAGGTCTCCCTTGGCGACCGCGTCGATGACGTCGGCCGCGCCGCTCACCGGGCTCACCAGGGCGTCGATCAGCATGTTGACCGACTCGACGCTCTCCGCCCAGGCGCCGACGCCGGGGCCGGGCGTCAGCCGCTCGGCGAAGCGGCCCTCCTTGACCACTTCTTTACGCACGCGTACGAGCTCATTGGCGAGGTGCTCGCGACGGTCGGCCACTTCGTTGAGCAGCAGCCGCACCTCGCTGAGAATGCCGGGAGGCGCATGAGGAACCCGCCGCCGGAAGTCGCCGTCACGCCAGGAGAAGAGAGTCTCCAGGATGGGCACGAGATCCGACTCGGTGTAAGTCCTCTCCTCCGGGCTTGGCGCGGCCTTGGCCGTGGTCATGGGGCCTCCTTCACTCGCACCTGGCTCCGGCGAGTGATTCAAGTCTGTCACGATGAGTAGCTCGTAGTCCTGCCCTTGGATTTACCCCAAGTCAGCGGGAAGTGTGGTAGGCACGGTGGGATGACTGCTTCTCCCCATGCGGTACTCGCTGCGACGTTCGCGCCCGGCGAGACCGCTGTGACGTCTGCGATGAGGTTCACGCGCGAGGTGATGACCGCGTGGGCCACCGGAGGCGTGCTCCATACCGCCGAGCAGGTCGCAGGAGACCTGACCGAACAGGTCGCTGACGAGCCGTTTGAGGTGATTTGGAAGCATTTCGGGGACGCAGTCCAAGTGGAGTTGCGGCAGCGAAACCTTTCCCAGGGCGATCCGAAACCCCCTTCTGTCAACGTAGAGGAGTGGGGAGTCACCTTTGCGGGTGATTCCCGTGTCCATTGGGCTAGGCTCACGCTACCTGGCTCCGTGGACCGGGTGGCCGCCGAATGGCTGGAGGAGAGCAGCAGAGGGCCCCACTGGCTGGGGTTTCTCGCCGACGCCAGCGACCTGCTGGCGGGCACCCTCGACCCCGACATGGTGCCGGCCATCATCGCCCAGGTCGTGGTGCCGCGCCTGGCCAACTGGTGCGCCGTCTACACCTCCGCCAACTCCGGGCCGCTGCGGCTGGTCTACCTCTGGCACGCCGACGAGGCCAGGATCGACGGCCTGCGCGAGCAGCTCGCCGGGATGGACATCGACGCCGCCGACACCAGGGTCACCTCCACGATCCATCTGCCCGACTCGCAGGTGCTGGCCGTGCCGCTGACCGCGCGCGGGCGTGGCCTCGGCATGATGTGCCTGGGCCGGCCCGACCGCTTCCCCGACGAGGTCATCCAGTTCGCCGAGGACATCGGCAGGCGCGCCGCCCTCGCCATGGACAACGCCAGGCTCTACGCCCAGCAGGCCGCCGCCAACCGGGCGCTGCAGCGCAGCCTGCTCCCGCCCAACGAGCCCGAGGTCCCCGGGCTCGACTACGGCGTCATCTACGAGCCCGCGGGCGAGGCCAACGAGGTCGGCGGCGACTTCTACGACCTGTTCAAGGCGGGCGACGACTCGTGGCGCTTCGCGATCGGCGACGTCTGCGGCACCGGCCCCGAGGCCGCGGCCGTGACCGGGCTGGCCCGCCACACGCTGCGACTGCTGGCCCGCGAGGGCTACGGCGTGGCCGCGGTGCTCGGCCGGCTCAACCAGGCGATCCTGGAGGAGGGCGAGCGGGCCAGGTTCCTCACGCTGCTCCACGGCGACATCACGCCCGTGCCCGACGGGCTGGAAGTGCGTCTGGTCTCGGCCGGTCACCCCGAGGCCCTGCGGCTGCGGCCGGGCGGCAAGGTCGAGGCCGTGACCACGCCGCAGTCGTTGCTCGGGGTCTTCCACGAGGTCATGTTCGAGGCCGACACCATCCATCTGGACCCCGGTGACGTGCTGCTCGCGGTGACGGACGGGGTGACGGAACGGCGCTCGGGCGGGCGGCTGCTCGACGACGACGGCGGCCTGGCCAAGCTGCTGGCCGAGTGCGCCGGGCTGTCGGCCAGGGCGGTGGCCGAGCGCATCCGCAGGGGCGCGGCCGACTTCGCCTCCGAGCCCAGCGCCGACGACCTGGCCATCGTGGTCCTGCGCGCCCGCTAGATCGGTTCGCGTGCCGCTGTGGCTCCACGCCGGGGGCGTGGGGTCGTGCGGGGGTACCGTGGTCCTCACGGGCGCGGGCGGTCCTGGGATGTCGCCGACCGGCTCGGGCCCTTGGGGGTGGTGCTCATGGTGTGCCCTCCGGCTACTTGCGGTGGCCGTGATGATGACAGGCGTAACGGCCGCTGGTCAAGGGCATGGTCAGGGAGCACGCGGGCCTGAGGACAGCATCCGGAAGCGTGCGGCCGGGAGGTCGGGGCCCGGGAGGGTCAGCCCACCGGCCGCCAGGCCGGGCTCACGTGCTTGCGGGCGAACTCCAGTTGCAGCGCCGTCTGCGCGAGCCGTTCGGCCACCACGAGCGCGCCCCGGACGGAGTCGTACATGTAGACCTCGTGTTCGAGGCCGTTCTCCGCCAGCTTGGCCACGTACTTCTCGATCTGGCGCAGCGGGCAGCGCGCGTCGTTGTCGCCGGCCAGGATCAGCAGCGGGCTCTTGACCTGGTCGACGTAGGTGATCGGGGAGCTGGCCGCGTACCGTTCCGGCTGCTCGTCGGGGGAGCCGCCGAGCAGGGCGCGGTGGAAGGCGCGCAGGCTCTCGGCCTCGTCCTCGTACGACGTCTGGTGGCAGGCGATCGGCACCGCGGCGATGCCGCACGCCCACAGGTCGGGCTGGGTGCCGAGGCCGAGCAGGGTGAGATAGCCGCCCCACGCCGAGCCCGCCAGCACCGTCCTGGCCGGGTCGGCGATGCCCTGGTCGACCACCCACTGCCGGACGGCGGCGACGTCCGCCAGCTCGATGTGGCCGACGTCGCCGTGCAGCGCGTCGCGCCAGGCCGAGCCGTAGCCGGTCGAGCCCCGGTAGTTGACCCGCACCACGGCGAAGCCGGCGTCCACCCAGGCGGCGACCTCCGGCGAGAACGCGTCGCGGTCGTTCGAGGTCGGGCCGCCGTGCAGCAGGAACACCGTGGGATACGGCACGGCGCCGGTCTCCGGCCTCGAGACCAGCGCGTGGATGCGGCCGCCCTCGCCCTCGACGTCCACGTCCTCGACGGGCACGCTCGGCGGGGCGGGCGGGCCGCTGGGGTTGACCACGACCTGGCCGGTGCTCGACCGGATGACCGGCGGGCGCGAGGCGCTCGACCACGAGTACTCGATCTGGCCGCCGGGCCGGGGAGCGGCCTCCTCGATCACGCCGTGCGGGGTGTCGATGAGGGTCAGGCCACCGCCGGCGAGGTCGTAGCGGTGCAGGTAGCTGCGGCCGCGGTCGTCGCGCAGGATGAGCAGGCCGCGGCCGTCGTCGTACCACTCGGCGTTCAGGTCACCGGAGTCGCGCAGCCAGATCTCGCGCTGCTCGCCGGTGACCGGGTCCCAGACGAGGGGCTCGTGGC
The DNA here is from genome assembly GCF_040649735.1 of Nonomuraea sp. NPDC048892. NCBI lineage: Bacteria > Bacillati > Actinomycetota > Actinomycetes > Streptosporangiales > Streptosporangiaceae > Nonomuraea > Nonomuraea sp. NPDC048892. The sequence continues at coordinate 776,191 of NZ_JBEZFZ010000001.1, forward strand.
GCTGGCGGCGCTCGTGCAGCGCCAGCAGGCGCCGGTCGCCGACGACCGGGGCGAACGCGAGGCCGGTCACGCCCTTGCCGACGCCGTCGTGCAGCTCGCCGACCGTGCGGCCGTTCTGGCGGACGACGCGCAGGGCCGGGTGGCGGAAGTTGCCGTACTCGCCGTGGTTGATGGCGATCAGGGAGCCGTCGAGTGACATGGCGGCCACCCACGCGGCCTCCGTGTGCTCGTACAGCAGCTCGGTGGGCTCGCCCTCGCGGACGAGGTGGACGCGGAAGGCCCGCTCGGCGGCCAGGCTGATCGCGGCGACGCCCGTCGTGGACAGGGCGATGCCGCCGGGCTGGCCGGGCGGCAGGTCGGGGGCGACCGGCTCGTCGAGGCCGCCGGTGAACGGCTGGCGCCGCCACTCGCCGAAGTCGGCGCCGGTGTCGGCGAACCAGTAGATCCACTGGCCGGTGGGGTCGATGGCGGCGTACGCGGTGCCCATGGGCCGGTCGGTGACCTGGCGGGTGGTGCCGGTCAGCCGGTCCCAGGCGTAGACCTCCCACTTTCCCGTGGCGTTGGAGCGGTAGATGGAGCGGTTCGGGGCCTGACGCGCCCAGGACGGCAGCGTCATGCGCGAGGCCCGGAACCTGGCCTGCCAGCGTTCCTCCGCCTTCATCCGACGCGCCCCCTCCCTTGAGTGACCCGCGCCTCCCGGCGCGGGATGCCGTCCAGTATTGCGCCTGCGTCGGGGAAATACTCCAAGAATGTGGGGGAATTTCGGACTAAATGCCCCATCAGTAACACCGGTCGCACATGCCCGTCAAGCAACGGGTCTTGATCGGGGGGCCGGTTCGAAGATAGACAGCTGGAACGCCGCACGCGTCACCACTTTTCGCTGTCCTTCTGTGACGTTTCGAGCGACAAATGCGGCGATTCGCTCATCAAGCCCGGCCGGCTCGTTATGCCATGCATTCGGTCCCATCCCGATGACTTTGGCGATGTCGCCATGTTCCAGTTCCATCTCGAACGCGATCGAGCGCCGCTCCGACTCGGCGAAACCGTCCAGGCTGCGAGCCACCCTGCGCTCTTTCTCCTCATCGACCGAGAGCAGGCCGAGTTCCTCGACCAGCGGGCTGAGATGCGACGGTGCGGGGGTGACGACGACCGCGACGCCGCCGGGACGCAGGATCCGTCGGAACTCCGGCCCGTTCCTGGGCGCGAAGACGTCGATCACCACGTCGGCCACCCCACTCCTGATGGGAAGCGGACGCCACACGTCGGCCACGAACGCCCCTGCCCTCGGATGCACCCGTGCCGCCCGGCGTACAGCGTGCTTCGACACATCGAACGCCATCCCGATGCCATCGTTGATCGCGGTGAGCACAGCCGCCAGATAGTGTCCGGTGCCCGTGCCCGCGTCGACGATCACCGGCGCGGCCCTGCCCTCCGCGCGACGATCTTCGACGAAACCCGGTTCTTGCCCGGGACCACCTTGTCCCACGCCGAAACCGGCCTCCACTCCCGCAACACGGTACGCCCTCAACTCCCCGCCGTCATTCGTTTCGGTAGAGGACTCATGTTTTTCGGGAACGTTGTCGCTTGCCGTATATGTTCGCGCTGCTTCCGAGGCTGCTTCGGCAACCGCGTCCGCGAGCGGCGCGTAGTGGCCCCGGTCGAGGAAGGCGGCCCGCGCAGCCACCATTTCCTGGCTGTCGGCGGTGCCCGGCGGCCGGTTTCCGACCAGCAGGCTCACGTATCCCTGCTTGGCCACGTCGAACGAGTGGCCTGCGGCGCATCGCAGCGTGCTCCCGTCGAGCCGCACGTCGGCCCGGCAGACAGGACAGATGAGGTAGTCGACGATGTCAGCCAGCATGCGGCCCATTGTCGTGCACCGTCCGTCGTGCACCGTCCGTCGTGCACCGTCCGTCGTGCACCGTCCGTCGTGCACCGTCCGTCGTGCACCGTCCGTCGTGCACTGTCCCGTACGCAGGCGCGTGAGGTGTGCTCAGGCGGCCTGCGCTTCAAGGAGGAAGGCGGCGTTGGAGGGGGTGGAGCGGAGCCGGTCGACCAGGACTTCGAGGCCCTGACGCTTGTCCAGCGAGGCGAGCATGCGCCGCAGCCGCCAGACGACCTGCCGCTCCTCGTTGTGGAGCAGGATCTCCTCGCGCCGCGTGCCTGAGGACTCCAGGTCCACGGCCGGGAACAGCCGCCGCTCCGCCAGCTCGCGGGTCAGGTGCAGCTCCATGTTCCCCGTACCCTTGAACTCCTCGTACAGGCTGTTGTCCATCCGCGATCCCGTGTCCACGAGCGCGGTGGCGAGGATGGTGAGCGAGCCGCCGCCCTCGACGTTGCGGGCGGCGCCGAAGAAGCGCTTGGGCGGATACAGGGCGGCGGCGTCGATGCCGCCGGTGAGCACGCGCCCGCCGCTGGGCGCCACGTTGTTGTAGGCCCGTCCCAGCCTGGTCAGCGAGTCGAGCAGCAGGACCACGTCGCGTCCCGACTCCACGAGCCGCTTGGCCCGCTCGACGGCGAGCTCGGCGACGGCGGTGTGGTCGCGGTCGGGGTGGTCGAAGGTCGAGGCGAAGATCTCGCCGCTGATGGAGGCGCGCATCTCGGTGACCTCCTCGGGCCGCTCGCCCACCAGCACCACCATCAGGTGCGCCTCGGGGTGGTTGCGGGTGACGCCGGCGGCCAGCGCCTGGAGCACCATCGTCTTGCCGGCCTTGGGCGGCGCCACGATGAGGCCGCGCTGGCCCTTGCCGATGGGGGCGAAGAGGTCGATGACGCGGGTGCTGAGCGACTCGGTCTCGACGTTGAGCCGCTCGGTCGGATGGACGGGGGTGAGCTCGGCGAAGTGCGGCCGGTCGCGCCAGTCGTCGGTGCCGTTGACCGACTCGACGCCGACGAGCTTGTTGCCGGCGAAGGAGGCGACGACGTGGTCGCCGGGGCGCAGGCCGTACTGGCGGGCCTTGTCGGCCTGCAGCCGCATATCGCCGGGGCCGGGGAGTTGCCCGGCCCGGATGAAAGCGGATTTGTCGCGCAGGTCGAGCAGGCCGCTGACCTGCTCAACCGGCACGGCGGAACGCTGCCGCGGAATGGTTTGCACAGACATGATGGAACCCCTCAGGGGAAACGCGCCTGAGCCAGGTGAAGGCCCGGCGAAGGATGAAGACGGCTGGGCCCGAGGAAACGGGGCCGAACCTGATGAAGATCGGCGGAGCTGGAGCTCTACGCCTGGTGGCAAAGTACCACATCTTCCGGCCCATACAACGCCTAGCCCTCTTGGGCTATTCCCGGGCGGTTCTGGTGTGTTGAGCCGCGTCTCCCGGGCAGGTGCGTGACAATGTTCTTCTCGGCACCGAACGGCGAGGAAAATTACCGCACTCCGGTGTACCGAAAGGCGCAGAACCCCCATCGACGCGGCGTCATCGTGTCAAGTGGCATGCAGGATCTCTGCAACTCGATGAGGGTTCCATAGGAACCGACAGAAAACTCCTTGGGGGAGCAGCATTATGAAGACCGTCAACTGCCCGCGCTGTCACCACGAGCTCGACGAGGGCCCGATCATGTACCGGTGCGCACACTGCCGCCGCGCCGTCTTCGCGGCCGACGTCGAGAACGAGTACGTTCCGCGTCAGCCCGTCGCCGCCTAGTCTGGCCGGGTGCCACACAAGCCGATAACCGTGTCGGGCGTCGAAGTGACGCCTCTCTGCGACGCCGTGGGTCCCATGGGAGCGGCCATCCGCCGCCCGCCGGCGACGATGTTCGCCGGGTCCGCTCTTCCCGACGAGCCGTGGGTCCTGCACTTCCACTGCTATCTCATCCGTGCGGCGGACGGACGGCTGACCCTGGTCGACACCGGCATCGGCGCCGCGGACTCCCCGGCCGCGAGCTGGGCGCCGGTCCCCGGCACCTTGGCGGGTGAGCTGGCCGCCGTGGGCGTCGAGCCCGCCGAGGTCACCACCGTCATCCTCACCCACCTGCACAGCGACCACGCCTCGGGCGCGATCGCGGACGGCGGGCCGGCGTTCGAGAACGCCCGCTACGTCGTGCAGCGGGCCGAGCTGGACGCGGCGAGCGGCCCGATGCTCGACGAGGTCGTCACCACCATCAAGGGGCAGCTCCACGTCGTCGAGGGCGACGCCGAGGTCGCGCCGGGCGTCCACGTCCACGCCGCCCCCGGGCACACCCCCGGCCATCAGATCGCCCGGGTGGGCGAGGTGGCCATGACCGGCGACCTGGTCCTGCATCCCGTGCAACTGGCGGATCCGGGCATCCGCTACCTGTACGACGACGACCAGGAGGCGGCCGCGCGCACCCGGACCGAGGTGCTCGACCGGCTGCGGGCCGAACACGCCATTCTCGCCACCGCCCACTTCAGCGAGCCGTTCCTGCGCCTGTGAGCGCGCCCGTGAGCGTGCCTGTGAGTGCGCCTCTGAGCGGGCCTGTGAGCGGGCCGTTCCCGCGTCCGTGAGAGGGCCGGGCGGGCTTGACGCCACGGAATCGCGACCCGCCACGGCGAAGCCGCGGGCGTCGCCACCCGCTCTGCCATAGTGCCTTTTGTGAGCGATGACTTCTGGTCCACGGTGCACCGCGCCATCGCGGGGGCGTCGGCGTACATCACCGACGAGCACGGCCGCGTGCTCCTGGTCGATCCCAACTACAGGGAGCACTGGTCGTTCCCCGGCGGCATGGTCGACGCCGGCGAGCATCCCGCGCAGGCGTGCGCCAGAGAGGTGGCCGAGGAGGTGGGCCTCTCGGTCGAGGTCGGCAGGCTGCTGACCGTGAGCTGGGTCGACGGGCTGCCCAACGTGCCCTACCCGGTGGTCACCTTCATGTTCGACTGCGGCGAGATCCCGTCGGGCACGCCGATCTCGCTGCAGGCCGAAGAGCTCGACGACTACGGCTTCTTCACGGTGGAGGAGGCGGAGGGGCTGCTGGCCGGCCACGCGTACGAACGCCTGCTGGCCACCGCCGCCGCCCGCGCCTCCGGCGGCCTGACCTACCTACCGCCCGGCCATCGCGGGCTGGTCGGCCAGGAGAGCTGACGGCAGCGCGACCATGGCGGCCAGGCCGCCGTACGGCGACGGCGCCAGGGTCACCTTGATGCCGTGCCTGGCCGCCAGCCTGGAGACCACGAAGAGGCCGAGCCGGTCGCTCTGGGCCAGGTCGAACTCGGGGGTCTTGGAGAGGCGGTCGTTCAGCTCGTCCAGCTCGGTGCGCGGCAGCCCCAGGCCACGGTCCTCGATCTCCACCATGAGCCCGTGCGGGGTGGTGCCGCAGCGCACGTCCACCCTGGTCTGGGGCGGGGAGAAGAGGGTGGCGTTCTCGATCAGCTCGGCCATGAGGTGGGCCACGTCGGTGACCGCCGCGCCGACCAGCGCGACCGGCGGCGGCTGCACCACCTCGACCCGCTCGTACTCCTCCACCTCCGCCACGGCCGCGCGCAGCACGTCGTGGATCGGCACCGGGTTGCGCCAGCCCCGGCCGGGGGTCTGGTCCGACAGGATGATCAGGCTCTCCGCGTGCCTGCGCATGCGGGTGGTGAGGTGGTCGAGCTTGAACAGGTCCGCCAGCGTCTCTGGCGCCTCGGTGGCCCGCTCCATGCTGTCGAGCTGCAACAACTGCCGGTGCAGCAGCGACTGGTTGCGCCTGGCCAGGTTCACGAACACCTGGCTGACGCCGTGGCGCAGCCTGGCCTGGTCCACGGCGGCCTCCACGGCGGTGGACTGGACGTCGTTGAACGCCTTGACGATGTCGACGATCTCCGACGTCTGCGCCTTGACCTCCAGCGGCGCCACCTCCTCGGCCGAAGGCGGCCCGGCGTCGCCGCGCAGCCGCTTGACCAGCCCGGCCAGCCGTACGTCGGCCAGCTCCGTGGCGGCGTCGCGCAGCCCGGCCAGCTCTCGCACCAGGCGCTTGCGGAAGCGCAGGGAGATCATGATGGAGGCGATGACCGCGATCAGGCCCACACCGCCGGCGATGCCCAGCTTGACCAGCATGCCGATGGCGGTCGGGGTGACCCGCTGGGTGATGCCCCGCACGGCCAGCGCCTGGTCGCGCTCGACGGCGTTCCACAGGTTCTGGGCGTCGACGGGCCAGGTGGCCGCGCTCGCGGGCAGCCCGTTGACGGTCGCGGGCCCCTTGATGTCGTCCTCGGTCCGCAGGAACTCGGTGTAGACGGGAGCGGTGGACAGCTTCTCGTACGGCCCGCGCAGGCTGGAGTCCAGGTGCGACAGCGCCTGTGTGAAGAGCAGCCGCCTGGTGGCCGCCATCCCGGTGAACGCCTCCCGCTCGCGCGGATCCACCTGGCCCTTGGCCAGCACGATCGCGATCAGCGCCTGCTCCCTGGACAGCAGGTCCTTGGCCTCGCCCATCATGGTGACCGCTCTGGCCTGCTGGTAGAGGACCATGTCGGGCACCAGGACCATGGCGTCGTACATGCGGAAGGACGCGTCCACGATCTGGCTGTAGCCGTCGATGACGTCGAGCGGCGCGACGAGGGTGCCGTCCACCTCGCGGCGGAGGTCGGCGAGCTGGTCGAGCTTGCCGAGCAGCAGGTTGAGCTGCATGGTCATCGGGGGCGTCAGCTCGTGCTGCTGCTTGGCCAGCGCGCGGAACGCGTGCACGGCCCGGTCGGTCCTGCCGCGCTGCCTGGCCACCTCGTTCGCGCCCTGACCGGTGACCAGGAACTCCACCGAGGCCAGCCGCTCCTTCTGCAGGTCGATGTTGATCTGCTCGGACGGGGCGGCCAGATTCGTGGCCATTTCGTTGATCGCGAGCAGGCGGACGCCGTCGCCGCCGGTCAGACCGGCCGCGAACGCCCACAGACCCACCAGGGACAGCAGCGGGACGAGCAGGAGGATGAGGAGTTTGAGTGCGATGGGACGGCCACGCGTGGGGGGCATGCGACCTCCGGGTGCATGATGAGATCGCCTCGCAGAGTACACCCCCCTTTGGAAGGATTTCTGTGCGTCTTCCGCGTTCTTTCTCCGGCTGGACCATGTGGGTCTTCGGCGTGCTCGCCTTCGCGCTCGGCCTGCTCGGCCTGATCTCACCCGGAACCCTGCTCGTCATGCTGGGCTTCGAGGTGCTCGACGTCAGGGCCGCCGGGGACTACACGCTGGTCTATATGGCCGCCTCGTCCATGGCGGCCGTCAACATGGGCGTCTACTACGTCTTCGCCGCGGCGGCCGACTACACGCCGTTCTTCCGCTGGACGGTGCCGTTCCGGCTGGTGACGTTCACCGTCTTCACCACGCTGGTGGTCACCGGCGCGGCGCCCGCCGAGTTCATCGGCGTCGGGCTCTGGGAGGGGCTGGGGGCGGTGATCACCGGGATCGCGCTCTGGCGCGAGGGCAAGCTGCTGCCCTCGCGCCAGGTGGCCGACGCCTAGATTCGCTCGGCCGCACGGCTGCCTACTGTTGCTCGCCGCGGGCGACGAGATGGTCGCCGTCGGACGCGGTGTGCTCGCGCTCCAGCTTCCGCTCCAGGTCGCGCTTCTCCTCCTCCAGCTGGGCCACCCGGCTGGAGGTCTCGGCCCTGGCGCTGCGCAGCCGGCGGCGCTGCCTGGCGGTCCTGCGCGAACCCGAGCCCATCAGCCACAGACCCAGCAGCAGTACGGCCGCGGCGGCCGCCCCCGCCAGGAACATGCCCACGTGGTTGAACTCGAAGGTGTAGCCGAACAGGATGTACCTGGCGCTCTCTTCCGAGAGCACCAGGGCGAAGGCACCGCCGGCGAGCAGGATCAGGATCAGTCCCAATACGATCATCCAACTCACCCCTTGTCGTAAGAGGGGTCTCCCCTGCCCCTAGATCGACGGTCCATGCGCGAAAATGGCGCTCATGAGACCTGAGCAGGGGGAAGTGCTGCATTTCTCGGAAGACCCCACCATCGAACGGTTCGTCCCGCACGTGGCGCCGACCAGCGTCCGCAGCGAGCCCTACGTGTGGGCGGTCGGCTCGGAGCGCTGCCCTGACTACTGGTTTCCGCGCGCCTGCCCGCGGGCGATGGCCTGGGTCGGCTCCCGCACCACCGAGGAGGACCGGGACAGGATCATCGGCTCGGGATGCGGCGAGCGGGTGCACGCCATCGAGTACGGCTGGCTGAAGGCGATCATGGACGTGCGGCTGTTCGCCTACCGCCTGCCCGCCGGCACCTTCGCGCCCATCGGGGACCCGCCGCACGCGGTCGTCTCGACCGTCCCCGTGCGGCCGCTGGGCCCGCCCGAGCCCGTGCGGGATCTGTTCGAGCTGCACGAGGAGGCGGGGATCCAGCTCAGGGTGCTGGACAATCTGTGGCCGTTCTGGAACGAGGTGACGGCCAGCACCCTGGAGTTCAGCGGGATCAGGATGCGCAACGCGCGCCGGTGAGCGGGACCAGGGTGCGGGACGCCCGCCGGTGAAGGGGCAGGGTGCGGGATACCCGCCGGTGAAGGGGATCAGGGCCGCGACCGCACCGATCAGACCGCGGAACGCTCCTCGATGAGGGCGAGCAGGCTCTGCGCGGGCATCGAGCCGGGCGGCAGCTTCTCGCGGGCGACCCGGTTGGCCTCGCGCCTGAGCACCTCGTTGACCGGCGCCGGGACGCCGTGCTCACGGCCGATGAGGACGATCTCGCCGTTGAGGTAGTCGGTCTCGATCGAGCCGCTGCCCCTGGCCAGGCTCTGCCAGGACGATCCGCCGGTGCGCTCCATGCCCTCGATGGGAAGGATGTCCACGTTGTGGCCGCGTACCTCGGCCTCGTCCTCGGGGGTGGCGTACGGGATGCCGGCGGCCTCCAGCACGTGCTTCGCCTCGGTCCTGGCCAGCCGGGCCACCTCGGTGCGCTCCGGCGCCTGGCCGATGAGCGCCTCGACGGCGTTGCCCAGGTTGCTGAGCAGCTTGCCGTACTTCCAGCGCATCACCTCGGGCGAGCTGCGGGCCAGGAGGCCGTGCTTGCCTAGGTCGGTGACGATCTGCTCGCCGAGGTCGTCCACACCCTGTGGATAGCGGCCGACGTGCAGCATCCCCGAGTACGGGTGCCCGGAGGCGGCGATGGCGCCGGGGTGCGGGATCTGGGCCGGCAGCCACACGCACATGCCGTAAACCCGCTCGAACCGCCGCAGCGCCATGCGCTCGTTGGCCACGCCGTTCTGGGCGCACACCACCGGCAGGTCGGAGGACCAGGGGGCCAGCGCGGCGATCGTGTCCTGCGACTTGGTCGCCACGATCAGCACGTCGTCATCGCGCGTGGGCACGGGACCGTCGGCGGCGGGGACATGGAGGGTCTCGTCGGAATCGGGCGTGACCAGGCGCAGCCCCTCATGCTTGAGGGCCTCGTAGTGAGGCCCTCGCGCGATGAGCAGCACATCATGCCCGCCCTGGTGAAGGCGGGCTCCGATCGTGCCCCCGACTGCTCCTGCTCCGATCAGTATGTAACGCATTACCCGAGGATGTCACTCCTCACTTGCCACGTGCCACCGGGGCCCTGCGCCGTCACCTGGCGGGTGTCGTCCGGACCTGGGGCCGTCATCTGGCGGATGTCGCCTGCGCCCGGTGCCGTCACTTGGCGAGGGCCACTTGGGCGGCCTGCGCCGTCACGGCGGTCCCGCGGGTGCGCTCGCGCCAGATCGTCCTGAGCACGCGCCAGCCGTCGCGCACCGCGTGCAGGTTGCTCACGCCGTGGATGCGGGAGCGCTCGTGACTGGGGACCTCGCGGATGACCAGGCCGGCCTGGGCGGCGCGCACGTTCATCAGCGTCTCGATCTCGAAGCCGTCGCAGTCGAGGTCGAGCACGTCGAGGTGGCGGGCCCAGAAGGCGTTGTAGCCGTAGCAGAGGTCGGTGTAGCGGGTGCGATAGAGGACGTTGGTGATCCCGGTAAGGACCTTGTTGCCGAGCGAGCGGATCGGACTGAGGTCGTCCGAGCCGCCACCAGGGGCGTACCTGGAGCCCTTGGCGAAGTCGGCGCCGTTGATGAGCGTGGCGACGAAGGAGCGGATCTCCCTGCCGTCGGTGGACCCGTCGGCGTCGATCATGACGATGATGTCGCCCCGCGCGGCCTGGAAGCCCTCGATGAGCGCGTTGCCCTTACCGCGCCTCGTCTGCACGACGACCCGGAGGTCGGGGCGCAGCCTGCGCGCGACGGCGATGGTGTCGTCGGTCGAGTTGCCGTCGACCAGGATCACCTCGTCGATCCAGTCGGGCAGCGTGGCGAAGACATGGGGAAGATTCTCGGCCTCGTTCATCGCGGGGACGATGACACTGACGCTGGCGGCGAAAGGCTGCTTGTTCATGTAAGTAAGGATCTCCCGAACGCATGCAGTCCGCTTGAAAGCGCCTTGCATAGATCACGTTAATCGGGGATCAGGAGGGATTCTCGCTTCTTCCATCCTGGAAAGGATCTCCGCAACGGTCTCCTCGACCTTTTGCCGGGAGGTGTCCAGCCATAGTCCAATGCGCGGGGTTTCGAGCCTCCGCATCGCGCTGACCTGGGTGGTCGTGCGCGGCGTCCATGAATGGCTCGCTCCGATAAACCGTTCCAAAACTGTGACAATAACTATGTAGCGAACTAATGGCGTGAATCCGGCATCTCACTACATGTCAGCCATAGTGGTGGCTATTCGGTGCTGTCGGCATACGAACTCTGCTACTGATTACGGTGTCGTCCCGGCCTGTGCATGATCAGGACGACACCGTTCACGCGCCCACCAGCTTGCGGACGCGGCCGGCGCCCACCGCCATGAGCAGCGTGGGCAGCCTGGGGCCCGTGTCGCGGCCGACGAGGAGCCGGTAGAGCAGGGCGAAGAAGGCGCGCTGTGCCGTCTTCAGCTCAGGGGTGGCCTTGGCGTCGGCGGGCAGCCCGGCCTGGAGCTTGGGCACGCCGTACACCAGCGCCGTCAGCCCCTCCAGCGTCCAGTCGTCGAGGCCGTCGGCGAGCAGTCGCAGCCCCTCGCGCTCGCCGGCCCCGAGCGAGTCGAGCAGCTCCTGGTCGGGCGTTTCGCGTACGCGCGTGCGCTGGTCGGCGGGCACGTGGTCGTCCACCCAGCGCTGGGCGCGGTCGAGCCGGGGCCGGGCCGCGTCGAGCGATTCGACCCCGTCGAGATCGCTCAGGATGCGCAGCGTCTGCTCGGCGTGGCCGGTCGTGATGTCGGCCACGGAGGCGAGCGTGCGATAGGACACCGGGTGCGGGGTGGCGGGCAGCGGGCCGGAGGCGGTGCGCACCGCCCGGTTGTAGGCGGCCAGCTCGGCGGGCTGCGTCTGCCCGGCGGCGACTTTGCGGCCGAGGGCGTCCCACTCGTCGTAGAGCCGCTGGATCTCCTGGTCGAAGGCGATCTTGAAGGACTGGGCGGGCTTGCGGCGGGCGTACAGCCAGCGCAGCACCGGCGCCTCCATGATGGCCAGCGCGTCGGACGGGGTCGGCACGTCGCCCTTGGAGCTGCTCATCTTGGCCATGCCGGTGATGCCGACGAACGCGTACATGGGGCCGATCGGCTGCTGCCCGCCGAACACCTCGCCGACGATCTGCCCGCCGACGATCCACGCCGATCCCGGCGAGTGGTGATCGACCCCGGACGGCTCGAAGATCACGCCCTCGTGGGCCCAGCGCATCGGCCAGTCGACCTTCCACACCAGCTTGCCGCGGTCGTGCTCGGCCAGGCGCACGGTCTCGCCGAAGCCGCACTCGCAGGTGTAGGCCAGCTCGGTCGTCTCGTCGTCGTAGGCGGTGACCGTGGTCAGGTCACGCTCGCACAGGTCGCAGTAGGGCTTGTACGGGAAGTAGTCCTCCGGCTCGGAAGCCTGCCCGGATGCCTGTCCGGACGTCTGCTTGGTCCGGTAACGCGACAGCACGGCGTCGATCCTGGCCCGCTCGCGCACCGCGGTCAGGATCTGCTCCCGGTAGGCGCCGGAGGTGTACTGCTGGGTCTGGCTGATGCCGTGGACCTCGACGCCCAGCTCGGCCAGCGCCTCGATCATCGGCGACTTGAAGTGCTCGGCCCAGTTGGCGTGCGGGCTGCCGGGAGGCGCGGGCACCGAGGTCAGCGGCTTGCCGATGTGCTCGGCCCACGACGGGTCGATGCCCGCGGGCACGCGACGGAAGCGGTCGTAGTCGTCCCACGACAGCAGGTGGACGCACTCGCGTCCGCGCCGCCTGATCTCGTCGGCGACCAGGTGAGGCGTCATGACCTCGCGCAGGTTGCCCAGGTGGATCGGGCCGGACGGGCTCAGCCCGGAGGCGCAGACGATCGGGCGGCCCGGGGCGCGGCGTTCGGCCTCGGCGATCACGTCGTCGGCGAACCTGGAGACCCAGTCGGTCTCGGCACTGTCCATCGCGCCATTCTTGCGGTTCCGCCGAGCACAAGCCAACGCGTTAGACATCCCCCGGCTCCTGCGGCTCGACGCGGGGATCGGCGAAGACAGTCGCGAGGTCGTGGCTTACCCGCCTGGCCGCCTCCTCGGTGACGCGCAGCACCTGGAGCCCGGGGGCGACCGCCACCAGCCCGTAGTCCGCGTCGGCGTCCTCCTCGGACAGGCCGAGCAGGCACAGCGCGTCGGCGAGTGTGGCTTCCTGTGGCAGTCGCACCTGGATCATGGCCATGTCAGGCGGCGCGGGTCCGGTTCTGCCGGCCGAGGGCGGCCAGGACGGCGAGCGGGTCGATGACGCCGTACCCGTAGTCGTGGTCGAAGCCGACCGTGCTGCGGTCGTCGGCCGTGCGGTGCAGCAGCGTGCGCAGCTGCGAGGGCGACAGCTCGGCGGCGGACCTGCGCGTGCGCACGGCCGCGACCACCCCGGCGGCGACGGGGCAGGAGGCGGAGGTGCCGGTGTCGGCGTCCCCGACGGCCTGCGAGCCGGCGAAGTGCGTGTACGCGCACAGATCGGGCTTGCGGTCCGACAGCCGCCCGGGCCCCTGCGAGGAGTAGTCGACCCGCTCGCCCAGCGTGTCGACGCCGCCCACCGACAGCACACGCGGATGGGAGTTGGCGCCCACGATCGTCCGGTCGGGGTAGCCGCAGCGCTGGTCGGGGCAGTCGCCGCCGCAGTTGCCCGCCGAGAACAGAATGTCGGCCCCCTCGCCCTCCAGGCTGCCGACGATCACGTTGAACGGGTGCGCCGGGTTGTCGGAGTAGTTGCCCGGATGGCCCGGCGGGAAGTCCATGCCGGGCGTGAACAGCCCCCAGCTGTTGCTGACGACCAGGGACCTGGACTCGGCGGGCATGGCCCTGATGACGGAGCCGAGATGGGCGTAGGCGGCGACGGCGTCGGACAGCAGGCCATCCACCCCCGACCCCGGCTGCCTGCTGAGCAGGACCGGGATGTCGAGCAGAGTCGCCTTGGGGGCGGCGAGCAGCACGTCGAAGGCGCACATGGAGCCGTGGGAGACCGGGTAGCGGCCCGGGGTCTTGCGCACTCCCGTCGGGCTCCAGCTCCGGTCGGCGTCCACGGTCACGTCGTGGCCGATGCGCGCCCCGACGTGGTCGGCGTTGACGCCGGTGTCGACGACCGCGACGCACACGCCCTCGCCGTCATGGCCGGCCGCCCACAGCTCGGACGCGTGCAGCAGCCGCCTGACCTCTTCCCAGTCGCCCACGGGCCCGTCGCCGCCGCAGGCCGGGTGCGGCTGGATGGCGGGGTCGGCGAAGACGCCCGCGACCTCGCGTACGGAGGAGGACAGCAGCACGGACCGCGTGGACAGCTCGTCGTCGGGGATCTCGCCGCGCACGAGGACGGAGGCGTCTTCAGGCGCGTGCGAGAACCCCACCCGCTGGTGCAGCGACAGCGGCGCGCCGTGGGCGGGGACCGGCCGCGGCACCGGCACCGGTGTGTACGCCTCGTCGAGCAGGACGCCCGGCAGCTCGGTGACGACGTCGGCCACCGAGCTGCGGACTCCTGGATCGATCACGGACGCGACGACGTCGGGAGCCGGGCGGAGCTGGATCAGTACGCGCATGGATTCCCCCTTGGGATTGCAGTTACCGAGCGATTACGCAATGTAGTGATGCCCGGTCATCCCATGGGGATTCCTATGTGAAACGGGTATGTGACTTTCCGTCGGCTGGGCGGAGGAGGTCCCCGCCGCCCAGCCGGCGAGAGCGTCAGGTCAGCGTGGCCGCGTGCGGGTCCCAGTCCGCCGGCAGCGGCTCCGGCGCGGTCGTGGAGGAGGAGATGGCGCGAAACTCCGACCGCTCGCCCGACTCCGTGATGGCCGACATGAGTTCGAGCACGTGGTGGGCCAGCTCGCCCGAGGCGCGGTGGGGTGTGCCCGCCCTGATCGACCTGGCCATGTCGAGCACCCCGATGCCGCGCCCGGCCGTGGTCCCGGTCACCGGCAGCTCCCGCCAGTCGCTGTCGGTCAGCCCGCGGGCCAGCAGCGGGCCCTCGAACGTGTTGGGGTCGGGCAGCGACAGGGCGCCCTCGCTGCCGATGATCTCGATCATGCGGCGGTTGACGGCCGAGTCGAAGCTGAACGTGGCCGCCGCCGTCGCCGTGCCGGGGAAGTCCAGCAGGGCGTTGACGTGGGTGGGCACGTCGACGGGGAAGATCGTGCCCGCCTTGGGCCCCGATCCGACGCTCCGCTGGTCGCGGGCCCTGCGCGTGCCGGCCGCCACCCGAGCGACGGGGCCGAGCAGCGACACCAGGGCGGTCAGGTAGTAGGGGCCCAGGTCGAACAGCGGCCCGGCGCCCGGCTGGTAGAAGAACTCGGGGTTCGGATGCCAGGACTCAGGACCCATGCTCTGCGTGGCGGCCGTGACCGCGACCGGCGTGCCGATGAGGCCGGAGCGCAGGGCGTGCAGGGCCGACTGCAGCCCGGCGCCGAGGAAGGTGTCGGGGGCGCCGCCCACCCGAAGGCCACGGTCGGCGGCCTCGGCCATCACCTTGGCCGCCTCGTCCATGTTCATGGCCAGCGGCTTCTCGCCGTACACGTGCTTGCCGGAGCGCAGGCTCTCCAGCGCGACGGCCGCGTGCGCCGAGGGGACGGTGAGGTTGACCACGATCTCGACCTCGGCCAGCGAGAGCACCGCGCCGAGGGTGCCCGACACCGGCACGTCGTGCTCCCTGGCCACGGTTGCGGCCCGGTCGGTGTCGAGGTCCGCGACGGCGACCACGCGCACGTCGGGGAAGGAGTTGAGGTTGCGGAGGTACTGGCCGCTGATGACTCCGGCGCCGACCAGTGCGACGCCGACCGGGCCGTTGCTCAAGAGCGCTCCAAGGAGGTGAGGTAAGCGTGGCTGTCCGCGAGCGCGGTGAAGACGTCGGTCGCGCACTCATCGAGCTCGACGACGCGCCAGGCGCCCGGCGCGGCGGCGAGGATCTCGGGCACGGGCATGACGCCCGCGCCCACCGCCGTGTGCGGCTCGCCCTTGACGACGGGGCCGTCCTTGACGTGCAGCGCGTCCACCCGGCCCGCCAGTCGGCCGAGCAGGGCGGGCACGTCGGCGCCGCCCACCGCCGCCCAGTAGGTGTCGATCTCCAGGAACACCTCGGGCGCCAGCAGGTCGGCCAGCACCTCGATGGCGTGCCGGCCTTCCACCAGCGGTTCGAGCTCCCACCAGTGGTTGTGGTAGCCGATCCGCATCCCGGCGCCCGCCGCCTGCTCGGCCAGGCCGTTGAGCAGGTCGGCGGCCCGCTGCAGGCCGTCGCGGGTGGTGAACTGCTCGGCCGCGATGCCGGCCGGGACGATCACCTGGTCGGTCCCGAGCGTGGCGACCGCGTCGAAGACCTCCGCCGGCTCCCGGTTGAGCAGCGCGGACGCGTGCGTGCCCGACACAGTGAGCCCCAGGTCGTCGGCGACCTGGCGGAAGCCCTTCGGGTCATTTGTGGGGTCGTAGGGCTCGACGGCCCGGTATCCGATCTCCGCGATCCGCCTCAGCACGGCATCACGGTCGGCGGCCAGCGGTTCCCTGACGGTGTAGAGCTGGACACTGATCGGTCGAGTCATCCGCGTACCCCCATGAGGTGCTCAAGCGCGAGCTGGTTGAGGTGGGTGAAGTGGAAGCCGCGGGCGGCGGCCGCCTCCGGGTCGAAGTCGTCCTTGGCCAGGTCCTGCCAGGTCTCACCGGCGGCGAGCGTGGACTGGCCCAGCTCGTCCACCCGCGAGGCGCTGATGGCCTGCTGGACCTCGGGGTCGGCGCGGAAGGCGCGCGCCTTCTCCTTCAGGATCAGGTACGTGCGCATGTTCGCCGCCGCCGAGACCCACACGTCGTCGGCGTCCTCGGTGCGCAGGGGCTTGTAGTCGAAGTGACGGGGGCCGTCGTAGCCGCCGTTCTCCAGCAGGTCGACCAGGAAGAAGGCGCTCTTCAGGTCGCCGTGGCCGAAGACGAGGTCCTGGTCGTACTTCGGGCCGTGCTGGCCGTTGAGGTCGATGTGGAACAGCTTGCCGTGCCACAGCGCCTGGGCGATGCCGTGCACGAAGTTGAGCCCGGCCATCTGCTCGTGGCCGACCTCGGGGTTGAGGCCCACCATCTCAGGGTGCTCCAGGTCGTTGATCAGCGCCAGTGCGTGGCCGATCGTGGGCAGCAGGATGTCGCCCCTGGGCTCGTTCGGCTTGGGCTCAAGGGCGAAGCGGATGTCGTAGCCCTTGTCGATCACGTACTGGCAGAGGAGGTCCAGGCCCTCCTTGTAGCGGTCGAAGGCGGCCTTGACGTCCTTGGCCGCGTCCGACTCCGCGCCCTCGCGCCCGCCCCAGCAGACGTACGTGCGCGCGCCCAGCGAGGCGGCCAGGTCGAGGTTGCGCATGACTTTGCGCAGCGCGTACCGGCGGACGTCGCGGTCGTTGCTGGTGAAGGCGCCGTCCTTGAAGACGGGGTGGGTGAACAGGTTCGTGGTGGCCATCGGGACCTTCATGCCGGTCTCGTCGAGGGCCTTCCTGAAGGCGGCGATGGCCTTGTCGCGGTCGGGCTCGACGGCGAGCAGGTCGTCGTCGTGGAAGGTGACGCCGTACGCGCCCAGCTCGGCCAGGCGGTGCACGCTCTCGACCGGGTCGAGCGCCGGGCGGGAGGCGTCGCCGAACGGGTCGCGCGCCTGCCAGCCGACCGTCCATAGGCCGAAGGTGAAGCGGTCGTCAGGGGTGGGTGTGTAGGTGGACATTGTTGTGCGGCTCCTTGTTTAGTCCATAATCTGTACATAATCCTGAGGAGGTGACCGGGGTGTCGTCAAGAGGGGTCCGGCATGATTCCATGCGCGCCCGTAACCTGGCCGTAGTCCTCGCGACCATTCACCGATCAGGACCGCACACCCGCGCGGAGCTGGCTGAGCGGACCGGGCTGACCAAGACGACCGTGTCCAGCCTGGTCGCCGACCTCATCGAGGCGGGGGCGGTGAGCGAGAGCGGCGCGGTGCAGAAGGGCGAGCGGGGCCGGCCGGGCATGGCGGTGAGCCTCAGCGGGCACCGCGTGGCCGCGCTGGGGCTGGAGATCAACATCGACTACCTGGCCGCGTGCGTCGTCGACCTCACCCGTACCGTACGGCTGCGCCGGACCCGGCCCGCCGACAACCGCAACTCCGACCCCGCCGCGATCCTGGAGGGGCTGCGCGTCCTGGCGAAGGAGATCACGGCCGAGGCCGAGGCGGCCGGGCTGCGGGTGATCGGCGCCGCGCTCGCCGTGCCCGGCACGGTCGAGGGCGGGGTGCTGCGCAGCGCGCCGCATCTGGGCTGGCGCGACGTGCGCGTGGACGGCCTGGTGGAGTTGCCCGTCACGATCGACAACGAGGCCAATCTGGCGGCGCTCGGTGAGCTGTGGTTCGGCTCGCGCGAGAGCGACTTCCTCTACGTGTCGGGCGAGATCGGCATCGGCGCCGGTCTGGTGGTGGACGGGGCCGTGTTCAGGGGCACGTTCGGGCTGGCGGGCGAGCTCGGGCACGTGGTCGTCGTACCGGACGGGCCCGCGTGCCGGTGCGGGGGGCGGGGCTGCCTGGAGGTGTACGCCGGCCAGGACACCCTGCTGGGCGAGCTCGGCTCGGTGGGCGAGCTGGTCGCGCGGCTGGAGTCGGGCGACCCCGGGGCCGTGCGGACCTGCGAGCGGGCCGGGCACGCGCTCGGCGTGGCGCTCACCTCGGCCGTGCACCTGCTGGACCCCGGCCGGATCGTGCTCGGCGGGATCTACGCGCCGCTCTACCGCTGGCTGGAGGGGCCGGTCTCCGATGGGCTGGGGGCCAGGCTGGCGCAGATGCGCGGCGCGCCGCCCGCCCTCGTCGTCTCCGGGACCGGCCCGGACGCCGCCGTGCTGGGGGCGGCCGGGTCGGTCATCCAGAGCGTCATCGCCGACCCGGCCCAGCTGCTCGGGTTGTGAACGCTTCGGTCAGGGTCTGGTGCTTCTGTCAGGGTCTGGTGCTGAGGGCGAAGACCTTCAGGTTGGGCGTCGCGGGGCTGGTGAACGAGACCGCCTCGCGGGCCGGATCGGCCGGCACGGAGACCCGCCAGATCGTCACCTTCCGGCCGTCGGCCGTGCCGTTGACGTTGTAGCGCGTGCCGGCCGTGAGCGCCGCCGTCTCCCCGAAGTGGGCCGACGCGGCGGCCCAGTCCGTCACCTTCAGCGGGGCCGTGGAGGTCGTGCCGTCCGCGTACGTGATCGTCAGCTCCGTCTGCTGGTCACCGTTCACGGCCGTGACCAGCAGGTCGAACGCCTGGTAGCGGCCCTTGGACAGGTAGGTGCGCTGGCCGCGCAGGCTGTGGAAGTTGCCCGCCGTGCCCCTGGTGTCGGGGATCAGGAACCCGTCGTGCGCGCCGGGAGCCGGCAGCTGCTCGGCGGGGAAGCTCCAGCCCTTGCCGTCCAGGTTGCCCTGCGCCTTGGCGTCGGCGGTGGCGACGCCGTCCACGTCGTACTGGAGCCGCTGGGCGCAGGCCGCGCCGACCGGCTCGCACGGCCCCGGCAGGTTCGGGATCGCGTCCTGCGCGGCCGGTACGTGATCGACCGGCAGGTCGGCCGCACCCGTGGCCCACGACGTGTTCGGGGCCGCGCCCACGTTGACGACCACCTCGCCGCCCCGGTTGAGCAGCGACTCCGGCAGCCATGAGCGCGTGTACGGCCGGCCGTTCACCTTCACGTCCTGGACGTAGATCGCGTCCGCGGACGCCTGCGGCGCGCTCACCGTGATCGTGCGCCCGTTGCCCCGGTTGATCCACGCCTTCGTGAACATGGGGCTGGACAGCAGCATCTCCGCCCGGCTGGGCACCTGGGGATACATGCCGAGGGCGGCGAAGACGTACCAGGCGGACATCGTGCCGAGGTCGTCGTTGCCCGGCAGGCCGCTGGGGCCCGTCTTGTAGACCAGCGCGGCCATCGCCCGTACGGTCTCCTGCGTCTGCCACGGCCGGCCGAGCGCGTTGTAGAGCCACGGGACGTGGATGCCCGGCTCGTTCGTGGGGTCGTAGCGGAAGCCGTCGCCGCCGGTCGCCCACGAGCCGTCGGCGCGGTGGAAGAACGCGTCCAGCCGCTCGGCCGCCCGCTCCCTGCCGCCCATCGCCGCGGCCAGGCCCGACACGTCGTGCTGCACCATCCACGTGTACGTCGCGCTCGTGCCCTGCGCGAAGCCGGAGTCGGAGGTGGGCGAGAACGGCCACTGCCAGCCGCCGTCCGACCTGCGCGCCTGCTGGTAGCCGCCCTCCACGCCGGCCTGCGGGTTGAAGGTGTTACGCCACCAGCTCGCCCGCGGCAGCAGCGCGGCCCGTTCCTCGCCGCGCCCGATCCGCCCGGCCCAGTCGGCGAGCGCGAAGTCGGCCGTCGCGTCCTCCAGCGTCTCCGCCGCGCCACCCCAGCAGTGGCAGGTGTCCTGCGGGGCGTAGTGCAGGCGCAGGTGCTCGGCCAGGTTCGGCCGCTGGCCCTCGCACTGGCCAGGACAGCCCTTGTCGGACAGACCGGACTCGTGCGGGACGGTCGCCTGCCGGTAGAGGGAGTCGAAGGCCCCCTTCACGTCGAAGTTGCGCACGCCGAGCGCGTGGAAACCGGCCAGCGCGGGCGCCGACGGGTCGCCGGTCATGACGTGGGTGGGGCCGTTGACGTGCACCCACCGGTCCCAGACGCCGCCGTTCTGCCCGGCCAGGTTGAACAGGGACTGGGCGTAGTCGCCGGCGACGTCCGGTTCGAGCAGGGCCAGGAGCTGGGTGTGGGCGCGGTACTGGTCCCAGCCGGAGAAGTTGCCGTACTGCGCCCGCTGGCCGCGCGCCAGCCGGTGCACCTTGCCGTCGCTGCCGAGGTAGGTGCCCGCCACGTCGCTGGAGACGTTCGGCTGCAGGTAGGAGTGGTACATCGCGGTGTAGAACGTGGTCAGCAGGTCCGCGGAACCGCCCGCCACCTCGACCGAGCGCAGCCGGTCGTTCCAGGCGCGGGTGGCCCTGGCCGCCACCGAGGCGACGTCGTCGTGCCGCGACACCTCCTCCGCCAGGTTCCGCCTGGCCGCGTCGAGGCTGGTGTAGGAGATGCCGACCTTCATGCGTACGTCGGCGTCGGAGGCGGTGTCGAAGCTGACGTACCCGCCGGAGCCCCTGCCCGCGCGGTCGGCGCCGGTCGCGTACCCCTCGCCGCCGCTCGCCGTGGTCGTCCCGGGCTTCAGCTCGCCGTTCACCCACGTGCCCGTGCCGGAGAAGGCGCGGTCGAACGTGGCGGCGAAGTGCAGGCGATAGTAGCTCTTGCGGTTGTTCACGCCGCCGTTGGCCCGCCGGCCGCAGAACGCGCCCGTCAGGACGGAGCCGGTGACCGTACGCCGGGCCGGGTCGATGCTGATCTCGGCGTCCTCGCTGCCGTTCAGCGAGTTCGACACCCGGAACAGCAGGCTGGCCGGTGACCCCTTCGGGAAGGTGAACTCGCCCACGCCCGCGCGGGTGGTCACCGCCAGGTCGGTCTTGACGCCGGAGTCCAGCGTGACGGTGTAGCGGCCGGGGCTCGCGCTCTCACGGTCGTGGCCGAAACCGCTGGCGTAGACCGCGTCCTTGGTGTCCGCCGTCGGCGACGAGGTGACCTCACCCGCGAACGGCATGATCGGCACGTCCCCGGCCGCTCCCGGATGGCAGCCGGCGCCGTTGACATGGGTGAGCGCGAACCCGCGCACCCGTGGCGTGTTGTAGGCGTAACCGTTGGCGCCGGCGGCGTTGGTCTGGTCGCCGGCCGTGTTGGTGGGACTCCACGAGATCATCCCGAACGGCATGACGGCACCGGGGTAGGTGTTGCCGCCACCCGCCGAGCCGATCAGCGGATCGACGTGCCGTACGGGATCTTTGACCTTCGCGGTGCTTGTGGCCTGGTGGAGGGTGGGAGCGGCGGCTGCGGGCGCGGCGAGACCGGCGGCGAGAAGCGCGCCGGCCATCGCGGTGGCGAGCCACGAGCGGGGAGAGAACACCTCGTGATCACACTGCTCCACCTTAACCAGACGATGAACACCCCAGTAAGCAGGGAAAAATCTTCACCCCGCACGCCCCGGTCTCGCGCCACCGTTGTCGTGCGGCGGCGCGGGATCCCGCCGGGCCGGCCGTTGTCAGTTGTCCAGGTCGAGGCCGGGTGGGCAGGCGGCGGGTTGGAAGGAGCCGTCGGCCTGGCGGATCTCGCACTGCGCCGGGCCGCCGCCGCTGCTGCCCGTCGTGACGTCCGTGACGCCGGAGAAGGCCGAGAAGAAGGCCAGGCCGATGCCGAGCGCGATGACCCCGGCGACGATCCCGCCGTAACCGGCGGCCGTGTCGGCGGGCATGGCGCTGGTCGGGTCCTGCGGGTCGTAGAGGACCTCGGTCGCGTTGCCGACGCCCAGGTCGGAGGCGGTGGACGCCTCCGTGGTGATCTCCCGCCCGTCCACGGTGGTGAAGGTCAGGACCGGCCGGTGCGTGGCCTTCAGGCCCTCACCCCGTCCGGCGAACGTGGTCCGTACGTCACTCACGACGCCCGGCACCCGCAGCGCCCGCTGCGCGAACCGCTGGAAGCCGATCAGCCCTTTGACCGACACCCCGATGACCACGATGCCGAATGCCACGAACAGGAGCGGAAAGTACTCGAACACGCCTTGCACCGCGGACCCCCTTGAGTCGTCCTGTTCATTTAGAGGCTCATGGGGCCACAGAGGTTTGCGTCACGCGCCGACTTTTCCGCCCGTCATACGTGTTGATCAGCGGATACGGCCTGCCGCTCGTTCAGCCGGCCGGACCTGACCCCGCACCGCCGTCCTCACCGATGCGGCGGCGGCGGGCGCGCTGCCGGCAGGTCGGGCCGCAGTAGCGGGCCGGCCTCCCGGTGGTCCTGGCCCGTAGCCGAGCGCCGCACTCCACGCAGTGGCCGGCGCCGGTTTCGTGACGCTGAAGGGCACGCGTGTCACGAAACGTGGAAGGTTCCGTGACGGCGGGGGTGCGCAGCCCGTCCAGCAGCACCCGTACCAGCTGAGTGCCCCGAGCCCGGTCCCGGTGCGCCGCCCGCAGCGCGGAGCCGCCGACGGCCAGCGCGGCCAGGTCCTCGACCCGCACATCCGCGCGGATCGCGCCGGCCCGCTTCGCGTCGTGCAGCAGGTGCTCAAGGGCCTCGCGGAACCGCTGTGCCGCCGCGGCCAGCAGAGCGCGCGGCCAGCTCTGGTCGGCGGTCAACGCGTCGCAGACGTGCCGGCGACCGGCCGACTTCTCGATCACCTCGAGCAGGAACCCGAACAGCGCGTCCCCGGGCGCGGCGCGGGCGGCCCACTCGCCCGCGGCGACCACGAAACCCTGGACCTGCTCGGCGAGCACCGCCTCGACCAGGATCTCCTTGCTCGGGAAATGCCGGTAGACGGTCCCGGCGCCGACTCCGGCGCGCTGCGCGATCCGGCCCAGCGACACCTCCAGGCCCTCCTCGGCGAACACGCGCATCGCGGTACGCAGCACGATCTCCCGATTCCTGCGGGCGTCGGAGCGCCCGGCGACCACCGTGCCCGGTGCCACTGTCATGTCACGTAATCCTTGTCCGCGGATGAAAGGGGGTGGAGCATTCCGGATCGTTGTCAGTATCCACCGTCTCAGAAAGGGACGCCATGACGGACTCTCTCATCCTGGTCACCGGCGCCACCGGCAAGCAGGGCGGCGCCACCGCCCGGCGGTTGCTCGCCGCGGGCCGGCCGGTGCGAGCCCTGGTGCGTGACCCGGCCGCACCCGCCGCGGCCGCACTGGCCGCCGCCGGCGCCCAGCTCGCACGCGGCGACTTCGACGATCCGGCCGGCCTGCCGCCGGCACTCGACGGCGTCACCGCCGTGTTCGGCATACCGCCGGTGCGGTTCACGCCCTCAGGACCCGATACGGCGCTCGAAGCGGCCCGCGGCCGGGCGCTGATCGACGCGGCCGCCGCCGCGGGAGTCGAGCAGGTCGTCTTCAGCACCGTCGCCTCGGCCTCCGCCGCTTCGCCGGGCTGGGAGGGGAAGGTGATGATCGAGGAGTACCTGCACGACCACATCCCGCTGTCCACCGTGCTGCGTCCCGTCCGGTTCATGACCAACTACCTGAGCGACAGAACGTTCGCCATCGACGGACTCGCCAACGGTGTGCACCGTCATCTGTTCCCCCCGGACGAGCCCATGCAGATCATCGCGCTGGAGGACATCGCCGACTTCGCCGCGCTCGCGTTCGCGGAGCCGGAACGGTTCGCGGGCAGGACCCTGGAACTGGCCGGTGACCAGCCGACCCCCGTCGAGGCCGCCGCCGCGATCACCGCGGCCACCGGCTTCCCGATCCGGTACGAGCAGCTCACCGACGATGAGGCCGCCGCGATCAGCGCGGACATCGCCGAGACCAGGAAACGGTGGATCGCCGGTCACCGCTGGCACGCCGACATCGAGGCCCTGCGCGTGATCCATCCCGGGCTGCGTACCTTCGCCGACTGGCTCACCGAAGGCGGCGCCGCCGCCATCCGAGCCCGCCTCGCTCCGTCCTGACCGCCCATCGTCCTCGACGGCTTACGGGGTCTCGTCCAGCCAGGCGACGATGCTGCGCGCGTACACGTCGACGTTCGTCAGCGGGCGGCCGTCGAGCACCCCGACGAGATGCCCGACCCCGATCGGGGCGTCGTAGATCCGGGCTCGCCGGTAGGTCTCGGGGTCCACGGCCGCCTTGACGTTGTCCCAGCCGTGCCAGGCCATCAGGGCGGCGTCGATCGCCGGGTCGAACAGGTGGGCCTGATCCCAGTCGAGGACCCCGATCAGGCGGCCGTCGGAGCTCCAGTGCACGTTGGCGCCACCCAGATCGCCATGAACCAGCACATCCGGTACGGGCTCCAGATCCCGCGCCGCTTCGAGCCCCCGGCGGCACTCGTCCCGCCACCGGTCGGGCAACCGCGGCACCACCTCGTCGAGCAGCCCCTCAGCCCATCCCGCCGCCCTCGGCACGTGCAGCAGCCCTCGCAGCCGCGGAGTGACGGGGACTTCCCGCACCGCGCGCAGCAACGCCCCGATCTCGCCCGGATCGCCCTGCCCCTCGGGCAACTCCGCGCCCTCGATCCACGACACGGCGACCGCCGCCCGCTCGCCGAACCAGGTCACCGGCGTCAGCGGCTCCGGCACCGCGAACGGTAGCCCGGCCCCGGCGACCTCCCGCAGCACCTCCACGCGGCGGGGCATCTCCCGCGCCGACGACGGCCGCCTGCTCACCCGTACGGCCGCGGTGCCGGGAACGAGCACGACGTGATGCAGATTGCCGCCGCCGACCCGAGCATCCGCGAGGGAATGTCCGGGCAGGAGCGCGGCGGCGATCTCCAGCAGTTCGCCGGGGGTGGGATCAGTGGTCATGTCCTCACGTACATCCAGGTCGAGACATCCAGGTGGAGCATCCAGGTCGAGGCGGACTTCCGGACGGCCTCGACGTCGCGGCTGAGGCCGGCACCGGATGGTCAGGGTGTCGCGGCCGGGGCCGGCACGCGGGCCGGAAGCAGGATGTCATGCTGGCAAAGGTTCCGCACACACCGTCTGCCCTCCGCCACCTCGCGAGCGATGAGGCGTCGTAGTGTGGCGCACATGCTCGATCTTCCTTCGGACGCGGAAGCGGTGCGGCTGCTGGAGCGCCTGGGCGTCTCGTCCCGGGACAGGGACGAGACGCTGGCGGCGCGGCCCGACCCTCAGGGGCACCCGGAGCTGTGGCGGAGCCTGGAGCAGTGCCACCGGGACCTGACCTCGCATCTGGGCGCGGCGCTCCCGGCCGACGGATATCGCGCTTTACCGGCTTTCCCCGCCGACGCCGGCCCGGTGGCCCTTCATCTCTACGTCTGGCTTTATCTCGCCGTCCTGCCGCGGACGCTCCGCTATCACGCCGAGCGCGGCATCGACCGCCGGACGTCCTGGGAGACGCTGTCCACGCTCGGGCCCATGATGGCCGAGCACCGGTCCGTGCACGGCGTGGGTGGGGTCGGCGGATTCGACCAGTGGTGCCCGCCGCTGAAATTCCGGGGCACCGAATACAAGCTCGGCCGCCTGGAGTACGACCGCGGCCACGGCGAACGCCCGGACGGCACGACCGGATCCGTCCTGCACTTGCACATCCCGTCCGGCACGCCGCTGTCCCCGGATTCCCGCGACGAATCGTTCGACCTGGCGCGAACGTTCTTCGAGCGCCATTTCCCCGACGAGCCGGTCTCCCACTTCGCCTGCCATTCCTGGTTGCTCGACCCGCAACTCGCCGAATATCTCCCCGAGCGGTCGAACATCCTGCGGTTCATGCGCCGCTTCACCTTGAAGCCCCTGACGTCGGGCGACGCGGATCTCGCGGACGGCGACCTGCTGGAATACCTTTTCAGCGAGCCGAGCCGGCAAGAGCCGGTCACCGAAAGCCGGCTCGCGGATCTGCCCCAGGGAACGTCCCTGCAGCGGGCGTACGTGGCCCACCTTCGCTCCGGACGCAACTGGCGGGCACGCACCGGCTGGATCCCGTACCGGACGGCTCGCTGACGCCGATCGATGGGCTACAGTCGTCCGCCATGGCCGAATCCTCCTCCTACCTGACCACGACCGCGGACGCCTACGACGCCGTCGCCCAGCTCTACGCCGACCTCGTCCGGGACTCGCTCGACCGCCTCCCCATGGACCGCGCGATCGTCTCCGTGTTCGCCGAGCTCGTCCGGGCAGGAGGACCCCGTCCCGTCGTCGAGGCCGGCTGCGGGCCCGGGTACATGACGGCGCACCTACGGGACCTCGGCCTGGACGCCTTCGGCATCGACGTGTCTCCCGCGCTGCTCGACATCGCCCGCAAGGACTATCCCGGCCTGCGTTTCGAGCTCGGTTCGATGGACGCCATCGACGTGGCGGACGGCGAGCTGGGCGGCCTGCTCTCCTGGTACTCCGCCATCCACGTCCCGCCGCCGCAGCTGCCGTCGTACTTCGCCGAGTTCCGCCGCGTGCTGGCCCCCGGCGGTCACCTGCTGCTCGGGTTCTTCGAGTCCGAGGGCGGGCCGGTGGAGGAGTTCGACCACAAGGTCACGCCGGCCTACCGGTGGCCGATCGACGAGCTGGCCGAAATGGCGCGTAAGGAAGAGTTCGTCGAGGTGGGGCGGATGTTGCGCGAGCCGCTGGAGGACGAACGTTTCCGCCGCGGCCACCTACTGATGCGCCGGCGAACCGCCTGAGCCCTGGGGCGGCGGCGCACTAAGATCGCGTTCCATGTCTTCGGCTGGTTTATGGCGGATCATCAGGCTTGGAGCGGTAGGTCTGGTTCTCGCGGCGGCGGTCGCGGGGCTCGTTCTCGGCGACGAATGGCTCTGGATGGCCGTCGAATGGTCGCCGCTGGGCGGTGTGTGGCTCTACACGGACGCGGGATTCGACACCCCGACGACGGTGACACTGATCGTGGCCGCCCCGGTGAAGGCCGCGCTCCTGTGGCTGATCCTGCGCACCCCCAGGCGGGGAACGCTGGACCGCCGGGCGAAGGCGCTGCGCGCGCTGCTGTACCTGATGGTGGCCTACACCCTCGTGCTGTGGTTGCCGATCGAGCTGCTTCCCGACGTGGTGGACGCGGTGTTCTCCCTCGTCCTGTGGGCCGCTGTCTACGTGCTCTACCTGCTCGTCATCCGCTGGCGGTCTCCCGGGTTGCGTGCGGCGGCCGGAGTGGTGTTCGCGGTCGAGCTGGCACTGACGGCCAACGGCGTCCTCGACCGGCTGGACCTGCCGGAGTTCGGTCCGAGCGACGTCCTCGCGGTGAGCTCGGCGCTGAGCCCGGTGGTGGCGACCGTCCTCACGGTCGTCGGGCAGTGGCGCGACGGCCGATGGAGCCGCGGCACGCTGGTCGCGGGGTGGTCGTCGGTGGGCCTGTACGCGCTCATCCTCCCGTTCGACCGGCTCATGGACGAGATCTTCCGCGACGGCACGGTGGCGATGCCGGTCGTCTGGAACACGATCGCGCTCGTCACCACCGTGTGGCACGCGGCGACCGCCCGTGAACTGGCCGCCGAGAGCCGCCCGGCGGCCGGCCCTTCGCCCGCGCGGCGGCGGGTGAACCGCGTTCTCGTGGCGGCGGTGACCGTACTGCCGCTCACCGTGCTGATCCAGCCGGAGGAGGCCGCGCACCTCACGTACAGCGGCGGGTCGAGCGACTGTTACTACCGGCCGGCCTTCGGCGACCTGAAACCGGAGGAACGCGACGCCGCGTTCCTCTGCCGGGCGCGCAGCACAGAGGGCGGGGTTTCGCCCATGTTCCCGGACAGCATGTCCGACCAGGCGATCCTCGCGTACGGGCGGGTGTTGTGCCGGACGGACGACCGCGACGAGCAGCAGGCGATCTTGGCCCGCGCCGGGAGCACGCGGTCCACCTGGGGCGTGGATTTGTGGGACCTCGTCTACGTCTGCCCGGAGACCGTCGGCGCGACCCGACCCGACCTGCTGCGCTCGACCGCGGAGACGCGGGCGGACTACGCCGATGACATCGCCGAGGCGAACGCGAGGTGCCGCGACCCGTGGCCGCGGACGAAGGGCGTCGTCCAGGCCACGGCCAACTATTTCCTGTTCGTCGACGGCGACCCCGGCTATCTGGTCTACGACCCTGAGCTCGAAGAGGCGGCGGAGGAGGCGACGGACAGGAGCTACGACGACAGCACCGGGATCGGGGTGGCCGGCACCGCGGCGCTCGTCGGGCACGTCGCGGACGTCTCCGACGTCTGCCTGACGGTGAAGGCGTTCCGCACCGCGCCGCCACCGCGGACGGCGGGCTGGGACCAGGTCAGCGAGGTGCCGCTCATCAGCCGCAGCGGCCGGCTCAGCGTGCCGGAGATGGACGGGGGAGAGGTGGGCGCGGGCGCCCCGATGCCGAACCTGGCGATCAAGGGCAAGGGCCGTTACCGGCTCCGTGTTTATATCCGGGTGAATGACGTGGCGGAGGAGCATCTGGTCGTCGTGTTCCCGGGCGCGTCGAGGAAGAAGCTCAAGCTGAAGTCGTGAACGGCCTGCGGCCCTGTCGAACCCTTGCTGGTGTCCGGCAGTGGCGGCAGCTTCCCCGGCGGCGCAGGGCGTAGGCGTACGCGGCGAGGCCGAGGCCCGCGCCCCAGAAGATCCACAGCACCCCGGGCGCGTTGAGGCCCCACGATTCGCCCAGGCCGGCATCGAAGCTCATGCGGAGGTTCATGAAGCCGGCGGGAATCGCGGCGAGCGCCACGAGGGTCGCCGGGACGACGGCGAGCGCGGGCGGCACCCGTTGGCCCGCCCTGAACCAGATCCAGCGCGGATAGACCTCGCCCCAGTGCCGGGTCAGGCCCTGGGTCAGGACGGCGCCGCCGATCGAGGCGAGCGCGCAGCCGAGACCCACCTCCAGCATGCCGGGCGTCTCCCGCATCATGCGGAGGAAGTCGTCGGTGATGCCGAGCGGGATGCCGGCGTACCAGGCGATCCTGGTGATCTCGTACGGGACCGGTGCGGCGCAGGCCACGTACACGGCCCACCGGCCCCAGCGGCGCGCCGCCTCAGGAGTGGTCCAGCGCGCGATCGTCGCCTCGCCCCGGCCGCAGTGCGCGCAGACCTGCCTGGTACTGGTACGCCGCTGGTAGGCGAGGGTGGTCAGGGCCCACAGGACGCCGATGACGAAGAGGATGATGAGGTTCGTCCGGTGCCAGTACAGGATGTCCCCGATGCCCTCCTGCGGTCCGGGAACGCCGGTGAAGGCGAACACCAGCAGCAGGGGTGAGAAGGCGATCAACGCGAGCAACGAGAAGTCCGGAATTATCAGGACAAGCAGCCCGGCCAGACCCCACCCGAAGCCGATCAGCGCCTTACGCACCCCGTTTCGTCCCCACTGCCGAGTCATCGTCAGGGCCGCGACCGTACCGATCAGCCCGACCACGGCCATGACAGGCGCGACGGCCCCGGCCTCGCTGCCCTCAAGGATCGAGCCCGACGCGAGGTCGTCCTCGACGGGCGCGAACGGAAAACCACCGCCGCCCATCGCCCAGAACACCCCCAGCGCTCCGTAGAGCGCCGACCCTCCTGCCGCGGCATACCCCGACCACACCGGCCAGTGCGCCGACCAGCGAAACCATCGCCTCATCACGTCCACCACCTCCTCGGCCCAGCATCGAGGAGCCCGAGGCCACCGGCCGAGGTGCCGAACGGCACATCTTGGGCGTGGATGCGCGCGCAAGATGTGCCGTTCGGCACTGGCGGCGTGCCGAACCCGCCTGGCTAAGCTCGAAACATGCCCCCAGGAAGCAGCCCGACCGTGCGGTGGCGTGCGCGGGCCGGCCTGGTCGCGATCGTCGTCGTGACGCTGACCGGACTCGCGGCCGCGCCCGCGTTCGGCGCGCCGGCCACCGTGCCGGTGGCGTTGACGACGGCCGCCGTCATCAGAGTGCTGTCCGCGTGGCCGGCCGATCGCGGCCGGATCGCGCTCATCACGGGCGCGGCAGGCGTCGTGTCCCTGGCCGCGACCGCCGGCGTCGTGTCGCTCGACGCGGTGGGCCTGAGCTCAGCGAGCGGGTGGCTCTTCGTCGAGTCCGCCGGGCTGCTGATTTTGATCCTGCTGACGGTACGGGCCGCGCCCGTCCGCCCGGCGATCGTCTCCGCGGGGCTGGCCGGGGTTGCCGTGCCGATCCTGTTGGTACGGGTGGGCTTGGGAACGCCGGATCCGGCGGCGCTGGCGGGGTTCGCGGTGTGGGCGTTGTTCGCGGTGCTCGCGGCCATGGTCGGGCTCTATCTGCGGTCACTGGACGATCTCCGGGCGCGTTCGGTACGGGTGGCCCGTCAGGAGCAGCGGCTGCAACTGGCCCGCGACCTGCACGACTTCGTCGCCCACGACATCAGCGAGATGCTCGCCCAGGCTCAGGCCGGTCAGATCGTCGCCGGGCATGACCCGGAGCAGGCGGTGGCGACGTTCGGACGGATCGAGCATGCCGCCTTGCATGCGCTGGGCTCGATGGACAGAACCGTACGGATGCTGCACGACCCCGGCCCTGACCCCGACCCTGACCCCGACCCCGATCTCGGACTCGATCCGGACGCTGACGCCGATGCCGGCTCCGGCTCTGGCCTGGGCGGCGCGGTTGGGCCGGCGGCGCCGCGCACGCCGGTGCCGAGCCTCGCCGACCTCGCGGAACTGGCCGAGAGGTTCTCGTCCTCGGGCACAGCCACGGTCCACCTCGACCTTGAGGAGGCTCTCCACGAGCAGGGGACGGCCGATCGGGTGCCCCGGGACGTGGCCGCGACGGCGTACCGAGTCGTCGTCGAGTCGCTGACCAACGTGCGCCGCCACGCGCGGACGGCGAGCCGGGTGGAGGTGAGCATCCACCGCATCCGAGACGACGCCGGGCCCGCCCTTGAAATCAGCGTCACCAACGACGCCCGCACCGGCGCGCCACCCCACGCGGCCACGGCTGGCGCGGCCACATCCGACTCGGCCACGGTTGGCGCGGACATGACCGGGACTGACCTGGTCGACGGCGTCGGCAGGCGTGGCGGCCTCGGCCTGGCCGGCCTGACCGAACGCGTCGAAGCACTCGGCGGCACCCTGGTCGCCGGCCCCCACACCCCGAGCAGCGGCTGGCGCGTCACCACCACGTTGCCCTTGGACCCCACGCCGGCGAACCTGCGCCCCACCCGAGCCGGCACATGACCACCGAGCCTGATGACCGCCCAGATCAGCGCATGACCAGCGGCGAGCCCGATCACGCCACGGATCAACGGACGACCAGCAACCCGACGAACAACCCGCCCAAGGGTGTGACCAAGGGCCCGACCCGCATCCTTCTCGCGGACGACCAGGAGAACATCCGCCACGCCTTCCGCATCATCCTCGACAGCCAACCCGACATGACCGTCATCGCGGAGGCCGCCACCGGCACCGCCGCCGTGGAGCAGGCCCGTCACCTGCGCCCGGACGTCGTGCTCGCTGACATCCGCATGCCCGGCCTCGACGGGCTCGAAGTCACCCGCCTGCTCGCCGGCCCGAACGTCCCCGACCCCATCCGCGTCGTGGTCGTCACCACGTTCGACCTCGACGAGTACGTACACACCGCACTACGCAACGGCGCCTGCGGATTCCTGCTCAAACGCTCGGGCCCGGCCCTGCTGACCGAAGCCGTGCGCGCCGCGATGTCCGGCGACACCCTGATCAGCCCGCAGGTCACCGTACGACTCCTGCGCCACCTCACCACGCCGCCACCCCGACCGGCCCGTACGGGAACGGCCCGCCTCACCGACCGCGAACTGCAGATCACCCGGCTGGTAGCCCGCGGTCACACCAACGCCGAGATCGCCACCATCCTGTTCATCTCACCCGGCACCGTGAAAAACCACATCGCCGGCATCCAGAACAAACTCGGCACCCGCAACCGCGTCGACATCGCCGCCTGGGCATGGGAAAGCGGCATCATAACCCCATGATCACGGATCCGGGCGCGCGATGGGTGCTGCTCGGCCTCGCGGCCGGCCACGACGTGGCCAGCCGGAATCTCGTCCCCGGCTACGACCGGCCCACCCACGACCTGCGGTACTGGAACCCGAAGATCGTCCTGGACGACCTCCTTGAGGTCTTCTCGGAGCACGATGTCGAGGTGAGCCAAGGTGAAAATGTCCGGCGAATGCCCTCATAGCTGCCCTGGCCCTCCGAGAAGCTCATAGGGAAGTATCACTGCACAGAACCCCGCGTCCGGGAGGTGCAGATGGACACATCCGCGTATGTGCAGGCCGTTGCCGAGCAGACGAGGACGTTCGCCGACTGGGTGGACGGCAGGGATGCGACGGCCCCGGTGCCGACCTGTCCGAAGTGGACCCTGGCCGACCTGGTCGACCACGTCGGCGCCGTACAGCGCATGGTGGCCATGCTCGTCGGCGAGCAACTGTCCGAGCCGGACAGCGCCTACGCCCGCTACATCCCGGCCCCGGCAGATTCGAGCCAGTGGCGCACCTGGCTGACCGAAGGGGCGGCAGAAGCGGAGCGCGCCTTCGCCTCCGTCACCGACGACACGCCGGTGTGGGATCCGTCGGGCGCCGCCGCGGGCGTGCCGTTCTGGTCACGCCGGCTGTTCGGCGAGGCGTGCGTGCACCGCGCGGATGCGGCCGCGACCCTCGGCCAGCGGTACGACCTGGCCCCGGACCTCGCAGTCGCGGCCACCGAGGACTGGCTGGCAACGATGACATCCCGCGGCTACTGGGAGAACCGGCCCGCCTTCGCCGACGCGCTCCGCGGCAACGGCCAGACCTTGCACTTCCACGCGACCGACGCGTCCGGCGAGTGGACGGCCCGCCGCGAGCCGGACGAGGTCACACTGGAGCGCACCCACGCGGACGCGGACGTCGTGGTGACCGGCCCAGCCACCGACCTCCTCCTGGTCCTCAGCCGCCGCCGCCCGCCGGCGGCTTCGACCCTGGACATCCAGGGCGACCGGGCCATGTTCGACCTCTGGATCGAGCACATGAACTGGGTCACCGACGCCTGACCCACCCTCGAACGAGACCACGCACCCCGACATTCAGGTGCACCGGCTACCCACCGCTTTTCGGAGCCCCTGCACCTCGGGTTACGTCTATCCCGTCACCCAGTCACCAGGTGGAGCGTTCAGAAACGGGGCTTGTCCTCCCAGGGCCACTTGAACTCCCGCTCCTCGTCGCCGCCGATACGAAACTCATCCAGCCCATATCGCGGAGTCAGGAACTCTTTTTCGCTCGGGAACAGCGGCCCGCTCTTGGGTTGTAAGAATCTGTCGTGCTTACTAGAAGGCGCTTCCGGATCTTCGCCGAAGAGCGACCCACGCAGCCGCAGGCCGTCGTCCTGCCCGACCTTCTCGATCGTCAGCTCCCCGTCACCCCCATTGAGCCGCTCCACCATCTCCCGCTGGAACTCCCTTGACACAACCGGGTTGACGGCATCGATCGCCGATCGTATCGACAATAAAGCCCGCTGCCGCTCACTGGCATTCTTGGCCGAGGCGAACGCTTTGCCCTCTTCCACGAATGTCCTGCTGGCTTGCTCGATCAGGAACTCGTCGCCCATGACCTGACGCTACGCCGCTGGTAACTGTCCGCCAGTGTCCTGCTGGGCAACTCTCCATAACGCAGTCTCGGCCGCTGATCGCCCGCCATCGCCCGTCCACCTGTGACCACCGCGGGTCTTACCTTGGAGTGAAGGCCGTCCACCGGAAGGCGGCTGATCAGCTGAGTGTGCTCACCCGCGCGGTCCGGCACGATGCGATCGACTACGCGGACGATTCGCCAAGTCCCGTGGCAGGGTGGTCGCATGACCAACTTCCTGTTCTATCGCAGCCTTTGTGACCGGGAGAACACCGGCTTTCGAAGACTGGGCCTGCTGGCCGAAGCGCAGTATGCGGCGGCGGTCCAGGACGCCCGAACGATTCTCGTCCCGGTGGCCGACCAGTTGGTGCCGGCCCTTTGCCCGATCGAGTACGCAACCGGTTACGACGCAGGCCGCACACGAGAGCTGACCGCCCAGAAGAACACCTTTCTCCTGTCGCTACCACCCGCCTATCTCCAGCGGCAACGGAAAGGGACGCTACCCACCGAGTACGCCGTGCTCGTGGAGAACGACCATCGCGACACGGATCACCTGAAGAAAGAACTGACGGAACACTTCCCCGGAGCCGTCGCCTGCGATTTCCCAGACCCACGCGCCCGGGGCAGCGCCGCCTCTCTGATCGCCTACTCGGCAGCGCTCCACAGGGACCCGACCCCCCGCGCCCCGGCAGAGGCGAACGCCACAATCCTCGACGCCACCTCATTACGCGCCGATCCGCACCTGGCAGAGCAACTGTGGGCGCTTTACGGCGAGCGCTTCGACTGGCTGGGCAAGCATCATCCCATCTCCATGGAGGAGTCACAGTCCACCTTCAACGCGGCCATCTTCCACCGCGAAACCCAAACCTTGGTGACATTCGAGCAGGGCCGGCTGGTCTGCATCGGATTGTTCATGTCTGGCCTGGCCGCCTGCGACTGGCTCTCCCCGGAATTCCGCGCGAGCCTCGAAGAACAGGCCGCCACCGCCAACGAAAACCTGATCTATTTCTACGGTCTGGCGAGCAGCACAAAAGCCTCCGCGACGCACGCCGAGAAGATCATGGCCACCTTCGCCCGAACGCTGTGGCGCGCGGAAAGGCCATGCCGCCTCATCTTCGAGGCGACCAACCTGTCCAGCCGCTACATTCCCCGCCTGGTCGGAAAGTGGGTCCATGGAAGCGGGTACGGCACCATCGCCCCGGGAACGTCCGTCGAAGCACTCGCTCAAGTGGACTTCTGGTACCTCAAAGCAACCTCTTGACCACCCACTGGGGTCATGGCTCTGGGTTTCGACCGAAGCTTCCGGTGGTATGAGCGTCGTCGAGGCTCGCGGCGATCAGGCCGGTGTGGGCGTCGGAGATGACCAGCCGCACCCCGTGCAGGCCGCGGGCGCGCAGGGAGCGCAGGAACTCGGTCCAGAACGCCTTGTCCTCGCTGTCGCAGACGGCCAGGCGGAGCACTTCGCGGTGGCCGTCGGCGGTGATGGCGGTGGCGATCACGACGGCCATCTCACGCCAACCCCCCGATAGTAGGGCTGGCACTACCTAGAAGATGGCAGGAGTCCTCATCTTCGGCATCTGGGCCGTCTGACAGGCTGAACACATGTCGATCTTTCACTCTCGGCGCGACTTCGTCCGATTGACCGCCGGCGCTGCCGCTGGTTTGGCATCCGTTGGCATCTCAGGTACGGCACGTGCCGCAGAGCTTCCTCGGATCACACCGTTACGGATTCGCACTGCCGCCGGCACCTTCGATGCTGTCGCCGCGGGTCCGCAACGCGGCCGGAAAGTGCTCTTGCTCCACGGCTTTCCCGAGGCCGGCATCGAGTGGGAGCACCAGATACGGGCACTCGCTGCGCGTGGTTATCGAGCGGTAGCTCCTGACCAGCGGGGCTATTCGCCAGGTGTACGGCCTGCCGAGATCGAGGCATATCGGCTGGACTATGCGGTTCGGGACGTTCGGGCGATGGCTGATGCTCTGGGCTGGCGCAGGTTCGACCTTGTCGGGCACGACTGGGGCGCTGCGGTTGCATGGGTCGCCGCAGCGAAGTACGCGCGGCGGGTGCGTTCGCTGACCGCTGTTTCTGTGCCGCATCTCGGCGCGTTCGCCGAAGCACTACGAACGGATCCTGTGCAGCAGGAGGCTTCCAAGTACATGGACAACTTCCGGCAGCCCGCCCCGGGCCCCGAGGACATGATGCTCGCCTCAGGGCCGCTCAAGCTGCCGGGCGTTGACCCGGCGAAGTGCGCGAAGTACTTCCGACGGCTTTCCCGGCCGGGTGCCTTGACCGCCGCTCTGAACTGGTATCGGGCCAATGATTTCGAGGGCTACGAGCAGCGGGTTTCGGTGCCGACGCTCTTCATAGCGAGCACGAAGGATCCGATGGTCGCGCCGTCGGGAGTGCAAGCGACGAAGAATTGGGTCACCGGACCATATCGGCTGGAGAACCTCAAGGGCATCGGGCACTTCATTCCCGAAGAGGCCTCTGACATCACGAGCAAGCTGCTCCTCAGGCACCTTGCCTCGGTGCGTTCTTGACAGCCCACGCACCGCGGTGATGAGCGACCTTGCTCCGAGTACGGCCGGTCGGCCCTACCTCGCAACCGTCACTGCCGCTTGTCCTGGAACCAATGCTCAACAACTGAGGCGTCTCGACGACTCCGCCGCGTTAGCGGGGCGTCTGCCGGGCAAGGGCCTTCGTTTGAACCTGCCTCTGCTGGCCGCCCGCATAGCGCAGGGATCACGGTGCCCCCTGAAACCCGTGTGAACCCGTTAGCGCCCATGGGCGGCGTTCATACGGACGGTCATATGACGGCAAAACGATCAAGGACCTGGCTCTCGATCATGAGAACCAGGCCCTTGACCTGCGATACAACTGTCGGGGTGGCGGGATTTGAACCCACGACCTCTTCGTCCCGAACGAAGCGCGCTGCCAAGCTGCGCTACACCCCGGTGCACGCCGTGCTGCGCGTGCTTGGAAAAGTCTAGCGGACTTCCAAGGTGGTTGTGACCGCCTTTATCGCCGCGGTACGAGGGTCAGCAGGGTCGCCTCCGGGAAGCAGGCGAAGCGGGCCGGGGCGTACGGGGAGGTGCCGAGGCCGGCCGAGACGTGGAGCCAGGCCGAGTCGTGGTGGCTCAGGCCCTTGACCCGGGCGCGGTCGATGCCGCAGTTGGTGACCAGGGCGCCGTAGAACGGGATGCAGAGCTGGCCCCCGTGCGTGTGGCCGGCGAGCAGGAGCTGGTAGCCGTCGGCGGCGAAGCGGGTCATGTTGCGGGGCTCGGGCGAGTGCATGACGCCGAGCCGCAGGTCCGCGTCGGCGGGGGCCGGGCCGGCCACGAGGTCGTAGC
This sequence comes from Nonomuraea sp. NPDC048892, assembly GCF_040649735.1. Classification (NCBI taxonomy): domain Bacteria; kingdom Bacillati; phylum Actinomycetota; class Actinomycetes; order Streptosporangiales; family Streptosporangiaceae; genus Nonomuraea; species Nonomuraea sp. NPDC048892. The sequence continues at coordinate 812,904 of NZ_JBEZFZ010000001.1, forward strand.
GGTCGCGGTTGATGTGGGAGTCGTGGATGCCCGCCACGGCCACGTCGAGGTCGCCGACCTTGATGCGGGCCGTGGTGTTGTTCATGTCGAGCCAGCCCTCGGCCGCCATGCCCGCCCCGAGCTCCTCCCAGGGCAGGTTGGGCACGTGCTGGCGGCGGTCGTTCTTGGAGGTGCGCCACAGGTAGCGGGCCGGGTTCTTCGGCTGCGGGGCGTAGAGGTCGTTGCTGCCGTAGACGAACAGGCCGGGGCGCGACAGCAGGGGCTCCAGGGCGTGCAGGAGCGAGGGCACGGCCTCCGGGTGCGCCAGGGAGTCGCCGGTGTTGACGACCAGGTCGGGCTCCAGGGCGCCCAGCGACCGGACCCAGTTGATCAGCATCGTCCGGCGTGGCGTCAGGTGCAGGTCGGACAGGTGGAGGACGCGTACGGGCCGCTGACCGCGCTCCAGCACGGGCACGTCGAAACGGCGCAGACGGAACCAGTTGCGCTCCACCACGGAGGCGTAGCCCAGCCCGGCCAGGCCGAGCCCGAGCAGGGACAGGGGCAGTGCGACGGCTTTCCTCACGTACTCATGATGCCCGAGATCCGGCGCGAGGCGACCTGGTGGTCCGCGCAGACGGCAAGATGGAGCGCATGAGCGCATTGAAGGACAAGCTGAAGGCCGATCTGACGGCCTCGCTGAAGAGCCGGGACGAGGTACGCCTCCGGACGATCAGGATGGCACTCGCCGCGGTGAACGTCGAGGAGGTCGCCGGCAAGCAGGCCCGCGAGCTGACCGACGACGAGGTCGTCAAGGTCCTGACCAAGGAGGCGAAGAAGCGGCGCGAGGCGGCGGAGGCGTTCGGCAACGCGGGGCGGGCCGAGCAGGCTCAGGCGGAGCTGGACGAGCAGGCGGTGCTGGAGGAGTACCTGCCGGCGCAGCTCTCCGACGAGGAGCTGGCCGCGCTGGTCGAGGCGGCCGTCGCCGAGACCGGGGCCTCGGGGCCGCAAGCCATGGGGCAGGTCATGAAGGTCGTCAACCCGAAGGTCGCCGGGCGGGCCGAGGGTGGCCGGGTGGCGGCGGCGGTGCGGGCGAAACTGGCCGCCGGCTGACCCGAGGCACACCACGCCCGGCCCCGCCCGAGGGGCTGAGGGCTTCTCTGCGGGCCTGTGGGGCGCTCCTGGTCATCGCCCAGGTCGAGTCCTCCTCCCACGCCGTGGGCGGAGGACTCAGCGGCTTCAGCGGACCGGTGTGATCGGGGCCGTGTCCCCGAGCGGGGCCACCGGGCCGGCGTCCCCGCCGCGACCGCGGCCGGGGCCGTCGTCGAAGCGGTCGGGGCCGCGCCCGTCGCGCGGCCCGTCCCTGTCGCCGTTGCCGAAGTCGAAGATGTCGAACGGGTCGCGCGGCCCGTCGCCGTCCTTCTTCTTCTTGGGTGGCTTGGGCGCGCAGTTGTCGGTGCAGCCGCCGAACCGCGACCGGTCCACCGAGGCGAAGTCGGCCGCCTCGACCCCCTTGAGTGCCTTGATCATGGAGTCTTTCCAGATGCGCCCGGAGATGGACGAGCCGTACACGTACGGGTAGTACTGGCCGCCGATGGTGATCCCGATCAGCTTGTGGGCCGAGGTGCCGCGCGGGTCGCCCAGGCTGACGGCGGAGGCCAGGTTGGGGGTGTAGCCGGAGAACCAGGCCGACATGTAGTCGTCGGTCGTGCCGGTCTTGCCGGCCGCGTCGCGCCCGATGCCGCCGACGTCGGACATGGTGCCCTTGGTGAAGACGCCGGACAGGATGCCGTTGACCGCGTCGGCGACCTCCTCCTCCAGCACCTGGGAGCACTTCGGCTTGTACTGCTTGGCCTTGCCGTCCCGGTCCTTGATCTCGGTGATGGCCAGCGGCCTGCAGTACTGGCCGCGCGAGGCGAAGACCGCGTAGGAGCTGGCGATCGTGACGGGGTCGACCTCGTTGACGCCGAGCGTGAACGTCTCGACCTCCTGCAGCTTCTGGCCGTCGGCTCGCTTGACGCCGAGCTTCTTGGCCATCTTGACCACGTCGCAGAGCCCGACCTTCTGCTGCAGCTTGACGAAGAAGGTGTTGACCGAGCCCCAGGTGCCGCTCTCCAGGGTCTTGAAGCCGCCGCCGCCCTCGCTGGAGTTGCGCACGGTGTGGCTGGGGTCGCCGACGTTCTGGCCCTTGCAGTTCTTGAACGAGCTGTAGGAGCCGGCCTTGTACCCGGACGGCGCCGGGAAGCCGTCACCGTACTTGAGGCCCTCCTCCAGGGCCGCGGCAAGCGTGTAGACCTTGGCCGTCGAGCCCTGCTGGAACCCGCGGCCGCCACCGTGCGCCCCGTCGGCGACGATGTTGTAGCTCATCTCGTTCTTCTTCTTGCTGCGGCCGAACTTGCGCGAGGCGGCCATCGCCTTGATCTCGCCGGTGCCGGGGACGACCATGGCCTGCGAGGCCACGGGCTTGTCCTTGGAGCTGACGTACTTCTTGATCGCCTGCTCGGCGGCGGCCTGCATGTCGCGGTCGAGCGTGGTCTTGATCCTCAGGCCGCCGCGCTGGAGCAGCTTCCTGCGCTCTTCCTGGTTCTTGCCGAAGTCCTCGTTGTTGAGGATCTCGTACTGGACGTAGAGGCAGAAGTACGGATATTTGCTGGCCTCGCAGCCGCCGGGGACCTTGACGTCCTTCCAGCCCAGCTTCTTCGCCTTGGCCGCGGCGGCCTCCTGGACGGTGATCTTGCCGATCTCGGCCATCCGGTCCAGGACGAGGTTGCGCCGCTCCAGCAGCCGCTTGCGGGCGTCGGCGCCGACGTTGGGGTCGGTCCTCGCCGGGTTCTGCACCGCGCCGGCGAGGGTGGCGGCCTCGACCAGGTTGAGCTTGGAGGCAGGCTTGTCGAAGAAGCGCTTGGCCGCCGCCTGCACCCCGTGGGCGCCCGCGCCGAAGTAGGCGATGTTCAGATATTTCTCAAGAATCTGGTTCTTGGTGTACTTCTTCTCTATCGCCATCGCGTAACGCAGCTCGCTCAGCTTGCGCGACACCGTGGGGGCGATGGCCGCGGCCTGCTCCTCGGGCGTCTCGGCCGCGTTGACCAGCACCTGCTTGACGTACTGCTGGGTGATCGACGAGCCACCCTGCATCACGCCGCCGCTCGTGAGGTTTTTCACGAGCGCTCTGGCCGTTCCCTCCACATCGATCGGCCCGTGCTGGTAGAAACGGAAGTCCTCGATCGCGATCAGCGCGGTCTGCATGATCGGGGCGACCTGGTCGAGGCGGACGACCTGCCGGTTCTCGAAGTAGAACTGCGCAATCTGCTTGCCATCGGCGTCGTACAGTTCGGTGCGCTCGGGCAGAGGAGGTTCGTCGAGGTTTTCGGGCTTGAGGTTGAGCCCTTCGACCGCGGTCTTCGTGGACATGCCCGCTCCGCCGATCGCCGGCAGAGCCACTGCGGCAGCGAGTACCCCCGCGGCGGCCCCGGCGATGACGAGCCGCAGGACGTTGAGTACGGGGTTAGAGCGATCTTTGCGCTGCGCTTGCACGGTACCAAGGGTACGTCGAAAGACTGACCTATCCGGTAGCACGACACCATTTCGCCTTGACTGACGGGGGTGACTAGTCATTCCCGGTCAAGACTGCTGCGAGAAATTGGTCCTCTGGGGTCTGTCGGCCCGAACGTCTAGTTGCGTACGTTCTCCCTGCGGCAACTGAATACGGAGGCTCGGCGCCCGCGCCCGTCGGCCCCAAATGACGACTGACCACCTAAGGGGAGTGGGGTCGAACAATGTGGATCACGGATTGGACCTCCCGTGCCGCCTGTAAGGGTGCGGATCCGGATGCCCTGTTCGTGCAGGGCGCCGCGCAGAACAGAGCCAAGCTCATCTGCCGGGGTTGCCCGGTTCGTACCGAATGCCTCGCCGATGCACTGGACAATCGCATCGAGTTCGGGGTGTGGGGCGGTATGACCGAACGGGAACGACGTGCGCTGCTTCGACGGCGACCTGACGTGGACTCGTGGCGCGAGTTGCTCGAGTCCGCCAAGGAAGAGTACGAACGAACCAACGAGCTGATCGCGGGCTGACCCCAGCCCGGCGACCGTCGTACGGCCGGCGCCGCACGCCGGCCGTACTTCTATGCGGTCGCCAGCAGAGTCCCTATCTGTCGTAGACCCGACAGGTCGTGGACGTCCTCGGACATGGCGCGAACCTGGACCACGGGCACCGTGGGGTGAGCCGAGACGAAATGCTCCTGCTCGCGGCTCTCACGAGCGGCGAGTTGCATCCGCCCGGCGTGCAGCCGCAGCACGGCGGCGGTGAGCTCGTGCTCGCCCCTCGACTCAAGGTCCTCCGCGGCGGCGGCGCTGCGGGCCGCCGAGAGCGCCGGGGCGGGAGATTCGTGCACCCGGTTGACCACCAGGCCAGCCAGGGGCATGCGCTCCTCGGCCAGGCGCTCGACGAAGTAGGACGCCTCGCGCATCGCATCGCGCTCGGGCGCGGCCACCACCACGAAGGCCGTGCCCGGCGCCTGGAGCAGCCGGTACGTCATCTCGGCCCGCTGCCTGAACCCACCGAACACGGCGTCGAGCGCGGACACGAACGTCTGCAGGTCCTTGATCACCTGGGCGCCGAGCAATTTGGTCATCGCCCCGGCCATCAACCCGAACCCGGCGTTGAGCAGCCGGAACGCACTGCGCCCTCCGGCCTTGGCCGGAGCGGTCAGCAGCTTGATGAACCGGCCGTCGAGGAAGCGCCCCAGCCGCTCGGGCGCGTCGAGGAAGTCGAGCGCCGAGCGCGAGGGCGGCGTGTCGACGATGATCAGGTCCCACTCGTCCGAGCGGCGGAGCTGGCCGAGCTTCTCCATCGCCATGTACTCCTGCGTGCCGCTGAAGCTGGAGGACAGGGACTGGTAGAAGGGGTTCGACAGGATCTGCCTGGCCCGCTCAGGGTCGGCGTGCGCCTCGATGATCTCGTCGAACGTGCGCTTCATGTCAAGCATCATGGCGTAGAGCTGGCCGTCGCCCTCGGGCGAGCTGACCAGGCGCGGGGTGTTGTCCAGCTCGGTCAGCCCCATCGACTGCGCCAGCCGTCTGGCCGGGTCGACGGTCAGCACGACCGCGCATCTGCCGCGTTCCGCGGCCCGCAGGCCGAGCGCCGCGGCGGTCGTGGTCTTGCCCACCCCGCCGGCGCCGCAGCAGACGATGATCCTGGTGCCGGGGTCGTCGAGGATCGCGTCGACGTCGAGTCTGGCGGGCTTCTTCACGCTGCTCCCTGGGTGCGCATGCTCTCGGCGAGCTCGTACAGGCCGGCCAGGTCGACGCCGTCGGCGAGCAGGGGCAGCTCGTAGCTCTTCAGCCCGGCCCCGGCGAGCGTCTCGCGCTCGGCGCGCTCCAGCTCGGTGCGGCGGGCGTGCTCGACGACCTCCTCGGCGAGCGCCTCGGCCAGCGCGGTGGCCTGCGCGCCGTCGGCCACGCCGCTCGCCTTGAGCCCGAGCGCGAGCTCTCCGGCGTCGAATCCGCCCTTGACAGCCGTGTCAAGAGTCGCCTTCGGCAGCAGTGACTCGCGCACCATGTTGATGAAGACGCCTCCGGCAGGCAGGCCCGCGGCGTGTAGTTCGGCCAGGCCGTCGAGCGTCTCCTGGACCGGCATCTCCTCCAGGAGGGTGACGAAGTGCACGGCCGTCTCGGGTGACTTGACCACGCCGCTGACCAGGTCGGAGTGGTTCTTGATCGGCCCGACCCTGGCCAGGCCCGCCACCTCCTGGGTGACGTTCAGAAAGCGCGTGATGCGGCCGGTGGGCGGCGCGTCGAGCACGACCGCGTCGTAGATCCTGCGGCCGTTCCTGCCGCGCCTGCGCACCGCCTCGGTGGTCTTGCCCGTCACGAGCACGTCGCGGAAGCCGGGGGCCACGGTGGTGGCGAAGTCGACGATGCCCATCTTGGTCAGCGCCCGCCCGGCCCTGCGCATCCCGTAGAACATCTCCATGTATTCGAGCATGGCCTCTTCTGGATCGATGGCCAGCGCGTAGACGTCGCCGCCCGAGGGTGCGACCGCGATCTTGCGCTCCTCGTACGGGAGCGGCGGCAGATCGAAGATCTGCGCGATGCCCTGCCGGCCCTCCACCTCGACGAGCAGCACCTTGCGGCCGCCCGAGGCGAGGGCGAGAGCGAGCGCGGCGGCCACGGTCGTCTTGCCGGTGCCGCCCTTGCCGGTGACGACGTGGAGTCGTACGTCGGTCCAGTCCGTGTCCGGAGAGTCCACGTCTCGAGGCTACCGAACGGTCACTTGTCGTAAGCCGACGACCATCCTTTGAGATTGCTCACACTAATCTGATCCCCATGAAGAAATGGGAGTACCTCACGGCCCCCGTGCTGATCCACAACACGAAGATGATTCTCGACAACTTCGGGGCCGACGGCTGGGAACTGGTCCAGATCGTTCAGGGCGCCACGCCCGAGCAGCTCGTCGCCTACTTCAAGAGGGAGAAGCAGTGACGCCCGAGCAGAAGATCCAGGAGCTGGGGCTCACGCTGCCCGAGCCGGTCAAGCCGGTGGGCTCCTACCTGCCCACCGTCCGTACGGGCGACCTCGTCTACACCTCCGGCCAGGTGCCGATGCTGGAGGGCAAGCTGCACCAGACCGGCAAGCTCGGCGTCGACCTGGGTGTCGACGAGGGCAGGGCGCAGGCCCGCATCTGCGTGCTCAACGCGCTGGCGGCGCTGAAGGGCGAGCTGGGTGACCTGTCGAAGGTGCGGCGGATCGTCAAGGTCGTGGTCTTCGTGGCCAGCGCACCCGACTTCACCGAGCAGCCCCAGGTCGCCAACGGGGCCAGCGACCTGCTCGCCGAGGTCTTCGGTGATCAGGGCAAGCACGCGCGCAGCGCGGTGGGGGTGGCCGCGCTCCCGCTCGACGCGCCGGTCGAGGTGGAGCTGATCGCCGAAGTCGGCTAAGTGGGCATATGTCACCATGACCGAGTGATGTTCTAGGAGGAGGTCATGTGACTGGATTGCCGCTTCCAGCCGAGCTAGCCGCCCGGGCTCGGGACGTCCTGGCCGGGCGGGTTCAGCCGGTGCCGGCGCGGGACGCCGCCACGGTGGTGCTCCTGCGCCCGGGGCCGGAGGTCTACCTGCTGCGGCGCAAGGCCACGATGGCCTTCGCCGCGGGCGCGTACGTCTTCCCCGGCGGCTCCGTCGACGCCCGCGACACCGACCAGGCCGTGGCCTGGGCCGGGCCGTCCCCGGCCGAGTGGGGTGAGCGTTTCCGCGCCGACGAGCGGCTGGCCAGGGGGCTCGTGTGCGCGGCCGTACGCGAGACGTTCGAGGAGTCGGGCGTGCTCCTGGCGGGCCCCGGGCCCGGCTCCGTGGTGGCCGACACCACCGGGGACGACTGGGAGGCCGACCGGCTGGCGCTGATCGACCGTAGCCTCGCCTTCGCCGAGTTCCTCGCCCGGCGCGGCCTGGTGCTCAGATCCGACCTGCTCAAGCCGTGGGCCCACTGGATCACGCCCGAGATCGAGCAACGGCGCTTCGACACCCGCTTCTTCGTCGCCGTGCTGCCCGAGGGCCAGCGCACGCGCGACGTGGGCGGCGAGGCCGACCAGGTGGTCTGGCAGCGGCCAGGCGCGGCGATCGAACTGGCGCACAAGGGGGAGATCTTCCTGATGCCGCCGACGTACACGACGCTGAGCGAGCTGAGCGCGTACGACGGCGTGGCCGGCGTGCTGGCCGAGCACCGGGAGATCGAGACGATCATGCCACGGGCCGTGGAGATCGAAGGCGAGATGCGGCTGGTGACACGATGATCAGGGGGTTCAAGTGAGCGGGCTGCACATCCCGATCGACACGCCCGACGGATCCCGTACGACGCACGCCGAGAACCTGCTCGCCCCCAACCCGTCGGTGATGACGCTCGACGGCACCAACACCTGGGTGATCGGGGCCGGCGACGAGGTGATCGTCGTGGACCCGGGCCCCGAGGACGAGTCGCACCTGCGCCGCGTGGCCGGGCACCTGGGGGAGCGCCGGGTCACCCAGATCCTGCTCACCCACGGCCATTTCGACCACAGCGGCGGCGCCAAGCGCTTCGCGGAGCTGGTCGGCGCGCCCGTGCGCGCCCTCGACCCGCGCCACCGGCTGGGCGACGAAGGGCTCGCCGACGGCGACGTGGTGACCGTGGCCGGTCTGGAGCTCCACGTGTACGGCACCCCTGGCCACTCGTTCGACTCGCTGTGCTTCTGGCTGCCCGCGGACCGGGCGATGCTGACCGGCGACACGATCCTCGGCAGGGGCACCACGATCATCGCCCGCGACGGCGGCCTGGCCGACTATCTGCGCAGCCTCGACCGGCTGAGGGCGGTGGCCGAGAGCCTGGACGCGCGGGCGCTGCTGCCGGGACACGGCCCGGTGCTGCCCGACCCGATCGGCGCGCTCGACGGCTACATCGCGCACCGGCGGCAGCGGCTCGACCAGATCAGGGCGGCCAGGCAGCAGGGAGCGAAGACGCCGCGCCAGATCGTCAAGATCGTGTACGCCGACGTCGACCGCTCGCTCTGGCCCGCCGCCGAGATGTCGGTGGCGGCCCAGCTCGACTATCTGGACCGGTTGTAGAGCCGGTCGATGTCGAGGATCACCACGGCCTTGGCCTCGATGCGCAGCCAGCCGCGCTGCGCGAAGTCGGCCAGCGCCTTGTTGACCGTCTCCCGCGAGGCGCCGACGAGCTGCGCCAGCTCCTCCTGGGTCAGGTCGTGGTGGACCCGCGTGCCGTCGTCGGTCTTGGTGCCGAACCGCTCGGCCAGGTCGAGCAGCTGCTTGGCCACCCGTCCAGGCACGTCGGTGAAGACCAGGTCGGCCAGCACGTCGTTGGTGCGCCGCAGCCGCTGCGCGAGCGCGCGCAGCAGGTGGAGCGCCACCTCGGGCCGGCCGGTCAGCCAGGGCCGCAGGTCGTCGTGGCCGAGACCGGCCAGGCGCACCTCGGTGAGCGCCGTCGCCGTCGCCGTACGCGGCCGCGGGTCGAACAGCGACAGCTCGCCGAACATCTCGCTCGGCCCCAGCACGCTCAGCAGGTTTTCGCGCCCGTCCGGGGAGGTGCGGGAGAGCTTGATCTTGCCTTCCAGCACGACGTAGAGGCGGTCGCCCGTCTCGTTCTCGTGGAAGAGCGTCTGCCCCTTGGACAGCTGGACCTCGGTGATGCTCGTCCGCAGCGCCGCGGCGCTCTCGCGGTCCAGCGCGGCGAACAGGGGGGCCTTGCCCAGCACATCTTCGGTGTTCACTCTGCCTCCTCTGCTGCCATTGTGACTCACCCCACTCCGGGCGGCACACACAGGTTATGGGAATGCCGGAGTGTTCACGGCATGCCCGGTGCGTGGCGTCCCGGGGGAAACGTACAGGATGGCCGTGCCCGTTCTGTGACCGGCACCGAACCGTCTCAACCGGCGGCGCGTGACCGTCTCATCCGGCGGTACGCGGCGGTCTCAGCCGGCGGTGCGCAGCAGGCCGTCCACCGAGGCCACCGCCGCGGACATCGTGCGGCTGAGCAGCACGCGCAGCACGTCCACTGACTTCGGGCGGGAGGCGGGGTCGGGGTGGCGGCAGCGCTCGACCGCGATGCGCAGCGCGGGCGTCAGCGCGGCGGTGTCGCCGTGCTCGGCGCCGGTCGCGGCGAAGACCACCAGGTCGGCCCAGTCGCGTACGTCCCGCGCCTCGCGCAGGTCGTCGCCACCGTCGCCACCGTCGCCACCGTCGTCGCCGTCGTCGCCGGTCCGCCAGCCGATGAGCACCTGCCCGCGCGTGCCGAGCGCCACGCTCTCGGGGCTGAGCCGCAGCCCAGCGGTGCCGTGGGCGTGCAGCTTGGCCATGGCCGCCACACAGCTCACGGCCAGCCGGTGCAGCGCCTGGCCGCTCAGCGGCCCACCGGTCCTGACGAACTCCGCCAGCGTCGCTCCCTGATCGCCCACGGCCGACCCCCTTTCACGCGTCAGGTTGTACGCCGCCGAGGTTGTCCTGGGTTCAACGGCCGGCCAAAGCTTCTACTCTTGCCGCATGGCGACGAACGCGGCGGGGCGCAAGCCGGAGACCCAGCTCGCACTGGTGCGGCGCGCGCGCAAGATGAACCGCATCCTGGCGGAGACCTACCCTGACGCCCACTGCGAGCTCGACTTCAGCACCCCGCTGGAGTTGCTGATCGCGACCATCCTGTCCGCGCAGTGCACGGACAAGCGGGTCAACATGGTCACCCCCACCCTCTTCGCGAAATATCCCACGGTGGAGGACTATGCGGCCGCCGACCGTTCGGAGATGGAAGAGATCATCCGCTCGACCGGCTTCTTCCGCGCGAAGACCAACAGCATCATCGGCATGGCCCAGGCCGTCTGCGAGCGTTACGGAGGCGAGGTCCCCGGCAAGCTGAAAGACCTGGTCACGCTGCCGGGCGTGGGCCGCAAGACGGCCAACGTGGTGCTCGGCAACGCCTTCGGCGTGCCGGGGCTGACCGTCGACACCCACTTCCAGCGGCTCGTGCGCCGCTTCGGCTGGACCGAGGAGACCGACCCGGTCAAGATCGAGCACGTCGTGGCCGAGCTGCTGCCCAAGCGCGAGTGGACGATCTTCTCCCACCGGGTGATCTGGCACGGCCGCCGCATCTGCCACGCCCGCAGGCCCGCGTGCGGCGTGTGCCCGCTGGCCGCGCTCTGCCCCTCGTACGGGACCGGCCCCACGTCGGCCGCCCAGGCGGAGAAACTTGTCAGACCCGGCCCCTTCTCCTGAACGCGGGAAGTCATCGGGGGCCCCGCGTGTTGGAGGTTTCGTGACTCAAGTGCCCGACTGGCTGGAGACCCTGGCGGCGCAAGCGCAGCGGATCCACGTGCCCCGCATCCTCCGGCCACCAGCCGGGCGCGGGCGCTCCGCGGCGGTGCTGATGCTGTTCGGCGACGGTCCCAACGGGCCCGACGTGCTGCTGATCCAGCGCAGCACGCGCGGGCGCAGGCACGCCGGCCAGCCGGCCTTCCCCGGCGGCGGCGTCGATCCCGAGGACGCGGGGCCCGTCGAGGCGGCGCTGCGGGAGACCGAGGAGGAGACCGGGGCCGATCCGGGCGGGGTGCGCGTGCTGTGCACGATGCCCGAGCTCTACCTGACCCACAGCGACAACCGGGTCACCCCCGTGATCGCCTGGTGGCGCGAGCCGTCGGCCGTGCACGCCGCCTCGCCCGACGAGGTCGACTCCGTCGAGCGGGTGCCGATCGCCGAGCTGGTCGATCCGGCCAACCGCGTCACCCTCCGGCATCCGAGGGGCACGGCGGGGCCGGCGTTCCGGGTGCGCGGCATGCTGGTGTGGGGGTTCACCGCGATGCTGCTCGACACGGTGCTGCGGGAGGGCGGGCTCGAACAGCCCTGGGACCCCGACCAGGTCGAGGACCTGCCGCCGGAAGTGGTCGCCCTCGCAGCACGGGGCTGATCAGCGGGCCGATCGCAGCGCCACCCCGAGCGCGGCCCAGCCGGCCACGTCGGCGTCGCTGTCGCAGGCCAGCGCCCGCAGCGTCTCCAGCCCGGCCCGGTCGGGCGGCTCGCCCAGCACGTGCTGCAGCGCGTACGCGGCCCCGTACCTGACCCTGGCGTCCCGATGGCCCGCGAGGTCGATCACCGACGGCAGCGAGCGCGGATCGGCCAGATGCCCGAACGCGATCAGCACCGAGTAGAGCACCATCGCGTCGTCCTCGCTGGCGGCCAGATAGCGCAGCACCGGCAGCGTACGGTCCGCGAAGGGCCGCAACATGCCCATGATGTCCACGCCGAGCAGCCGCTCGGCGACGCTGTCCGCGGCGCACAACCGCCGTGCCTCGATGAAGGACTCCAGGTCACCGCGCTGGCGCAGCAAGGAGATCACGTGCCAGCGCAGGGGACCGTCGGGATCGGTGTCGCCCAGAGCTGCCTGGATGAGATCGTGCACTGTTCCCTCGTCCGGCGGCATACCGCTCAAGATAGCCAGCAGGGTGACGCCGTCCTGATCGAAGACGTGCACACTTGACCGTATCGCTGGTTACCTTTGAAGCGTGCGCGGTGATCTGCTTGACCTCATCTTGATCGGCCTCGTGATCGCCTTCGGCATCTCGGGTTACCGCCAGGGTTTCATCATCGGGGCGATGAGCTTCGTGGGGTTCGTGGGCGGTGCCGTGCTGGGCGTCTTCATCGCGCCCCCGATCTCCAAGGCCGTCGTCGACGGCGACACGCCGCAGGCGCTGCTGGCCATCGTGATCGTCTTCCTGGCCGCGACCATCGGCCAGTTCGCCTCCTCGACGCTCGGCGCCGTCGTGCGCAGCCACGTCACGTGGGAGCCGGCCAAGGTCGCCGACGCGGTGGGCGGCACGTTCGCCAGTGCGCTGTCCGTGCTGGTCATCGCCTGGCTGATCGGCTCGCTGATCGTCTCGACGTCGTTCAGCCCGCTGGTCGACCAGGTCAAGAACTCCGCGCTGCTGACCACGGTCGACGATGCCATCCCGCAGGGCGCGCGCAACTGGCAGCAGCCGTTCAAGAAGTTCATCGACCGCTCGGAGTTCCCGCCCGTCTTCGACGCGATCGGCGCGGGGCAGCTCATCGATGTGCAGCCGCCCGACCAGAGCGTGCTCCAGGGGCCCAACCTGCGGCGCGCCCGCCGCGCGATCGTCAAGGTCCAGGGCAACGCGGAGAGCTGCAACAAGCACATCGAGGGCACCGGCTTCGTCTACGCCCCCGGGCGGATCATGACCAACGCCCACGTGGTCGCCGGCGTCACCCGCGACCTCCAGGTCATCGACTCGGAAAACGTCCGCCACAACGCCATCGTGGTGCGCTACAACCCGCGCCGCGACATCGCCGTCCTCTACGTGCCCGGCCTCAACCTGCCGCAGCTCAACTTCGACGGCGACGGCAGCCGCGGCGACAGCGCGATCATCGCCGGCTTCCCCAAGGGCAAGGGGTTCACCGCCGAGCCGGCCAGGATCGGCGGCCAGCTCGACGCCGAAGGCCCCGACATCTACCGCGAGAACACCGTGCGCAGGAAGGTCTACGCGATCAGGGGCCAGGTGCTGCCGGGCAACTCCGGCGGGCCGCTGCTCACCGTCAGCGGGCGCGTCTACGGCGTGATCTTCGCCGCCGCGATCAACGAGGAGCAGACCGGCTACGTGCTGACGGCGGAAGAAGTCGCCCCCGACGCCTCGGCGGGCCGCAACGACACCAGCCCGGCCAGCACGCAGGAGTGCGACTAGGGGAGTTTGCTCAGGATGAGCGCGATGGCCTCGCCGGGGTCGCTGTCCTGGGTCAGCCCTGAGGCCGCCTTGCCGACGGGGTCGTACGCGCCTCCGTACGACTGTGCCCTCGCCGCCCCCCGGCTGAACAGCGTCACCGCGCCGCGCCCGTTGCCGCGCTGCAGATGTGTCAGCCCGACGCAGATCTGCGCGAGCCCCTGCCACAGCTCGCGCTCCTCCTCGGGCGCGCACTTCCAGCGGCCCTCGAACACCTCGTGCGCGTTGAACGGCAGGCCCTCTTGCAGGAAGCGGCGGCCGTCGGCGAGCGCCTGCTCGGTGGTGGGGGCGTACTCGTCGGGGACCCGGGACAGGCCGGGGGAGCCGTAGGGGAGCGGCCTGCCGTACGCGTCGCGCGGTCTGGCGTTGCGCGGCCTGCCCTCGGGGTCGCGATCTCTCATCGGTCGGGCTCCGGATCGTTCAGCCAGCCGAGCAGTTCGGTGTCGAACACGTCGGGGATCTCCTCATGGGGGAAGTGGCCGGCTCCTTCAAGCAGCCGCCACCGGTAGGGTGCCGCCACATAGCGGCTCGAACCCTGCGCCGTACGGGGCAGGACGCTCGGGTCGAGCGCCCCGTGCAGGTGGAGTGTGGGGGCCTCGACCTCCGTACGCATCGCCCTGGCGTAGCGGCGGCCGTCGGGACGCAGCTGGGAGCGGCCGAACCAGCGGTGATACTCCAGCGCCGAGTGCGCGACCGCCGGGATCCTGAACGCCTCCCGGTACGTACGCGACTCCTCCGGCTCCGGCCAGCCCGGCCGGGACCAGGTGTCGAGCAGCCGGCCGACCAGCGCCGCGTCATGGCGGGTGAGCCGGCGCTCGGGCAGCAGCGGAAGCTGGAAGCCGAGCCTGCGCCCGCTCACCTTGAGCTGCCCGAAGGGGTCGGTCAGCAGCGCGTTGCGCAGCCGCAGCGGATGGGGCGCCGACACGGCGACCAGCCGGTGCACGCACTTGGGGTCGAGCACGGCCATCGTCCAGGCCAGCAGCCCGCCCCAGTCGTGGCCCACCACGATCGCCCCGGTCTCGCCCAGCGCCCTGATCAGCCCGGTCGCGTCGGCGGCCAGCGTGGGCAGGTCGTAGCCGCGCGGCGGCTTGTCGCTGCCGCCGTAGCCGCGCAGGTCGGCCGCCACCGCCCGGAACCCGGCCCCGGCCAGCGAGGTCAGCTGGTGCCGCCAGGTCCACCAGAACTGCGGGAACCCGTGCAGCAGCAGCACCAGCGGCCCCTCACCGGCCTCCACGACGTGGAACCGGGTGCCGCCCGCGTGGACCGCGCGGTGCGTCCACGGGCCCTGGATCTCTACGACCGACTCGTCAGGTGCCATCGCGGGTCACCGGCTCGCGATCCGGGTCGAGCGCGGGCAGCGCCTGCTCGTCAGGCGTGGCGATCTCCTTGAGCCCCTTGATCGACCTGGCGGTGCGCTTCATCCCGGCCAGGCCCTTGAGCTTGCGGATCCCGATGAACACCAGCAGACCCGCGACCAGCAGGTAGAACACGGTCACGATGAGGAAGGCGAGCCAGGTGGGCATGACCTGGGCCAGCGCGTACGCGATCGTGAACGAGGCGAGGATCAGGCACAGGTGCGCCATGAAGGCGGCGGCGGCGAACAGCCCGCCGGCCATGCCGACCCGTTTGGCGTCGAATCTGAACTCGGCCTTGGCCAGCTCGATCTCCGAGCGGATCAAGGACGAGATGTGGCTGCTCGCCTGGGCGACCAGCGAGCCCAGCGATTCTTCTTCCTCGGGGTTCTGCGGCATGAACGTCTCCTATCGGGGCTCGGTGGCCGTGTCAAACATCATCCAGCGTGATGCAGCGCGTACTGACAGCCGGGCACCGCCGAACTTATCTGGCACGAGTCCCGCCGGCACTCTCAGAACTACCCGATGGAAGGAGATCGCGCCTGGGCTCGACCCGGCGGGCATGACCATGAGGGGGCCGAGGCTTTCCCGCTGGGTGTGTCGTACGTCTCTCGGGCACGGTTTCGGCCTGGGGCGGGGGCTTCCGGATATTTCCGGTATGCCCCGTATCCACGGAAGCCCCACGTCCCGAAATATCGGGACATGGGGCCTCTGTGATGTTTGTCGCTAGTCCTCCGCCTTGGCGGAGGGGAGCTTCTCCGAGATGAGGTTCATCACCGTGCTGTCGGCCAGCGTGGTGACGTCGCCGATGCTGCGGTTCTCGGCCACGTCGCGCAGCAGGCGACGCATGATCTTGCCGGACCGGGTCTTGGGCAGCTCGGGCACCACCAGGATCTGGCGCGGCTTGGCGATCGGGCCGAGCGTCTTGGCCACGTGGTTGCGCAGGTCGGAGGCGATGTCGTCGTTCTCCTCCGCCGAGCCGCGCAGGATGACGAACGACACGATGGCCTGGCCGGTCACCGGGTCGGTCGCGCCCACGACGGCCGCCTCGGCCACCTTCGGATGACTGACCAGCGCGCTCTCCACCTCCGTGGTGGAGATGTTGTGGCCGGAGACCAGCATGACGTCGTCCACCCGGCCGAGCAGCCACAGGTCGCCGTCGTCGTCCTTCTTGGCGCCGTCGCCGGGGAAGTACATCCCGTCGAAACGGCTCCAGTAGGTGTCGATGTAGCGCTGGTCGTCGCCCCAGATGGTGCGCAGCATCGACGGCCACGGCTCGCGTACGACGAGGAAGCCGCCGCCGCCGTTGGGGACGCTGTTGCCCTGGTCGTCCACCACGTCGGCGCTGATGCCCGGCAGCGGGCGCATGGCCGCGCCCGGCTTGGCCGAGGTCACGCCCGGCAGCGGGCTGATCATGATCGCGCCGGTCTCGGTCTGCCACCAGGTGTCGACGACGGGGCAGCGGTCGCCGCCGATGTGCTCGCGGTACCAGACGTACGCCTCGGGGTTGATCGGCTCACCGACGGAGCCCAGGACCCGCAGGCTGGACATGTCGTACTTGGCGGGGATGTCGTCACCCCACTTCATGAACGTCCGGATCGCCGTCGGCGCCGTGTAGAGCAGCGTGACCTGGTACTTCTGCACGATCTCCCAGAAGCGGCCGCGGTGCGGCGTGTCCGGGGTGCCCTCGTAGATGACGCTGGTGGCGCCGTTGGCCAGCGGGCCGTACACGATGTAGGAGTGACCGGTCACCCAGCCGATGTCGGCCGTGCACCAGTAGATGTCGCTGTCCGGCTTGAGGTCGAAGACCGCGTTGTGGGTGTAGGCCGTCTGCGTCAGGTATCCGCCGGTGGTGTGCAGGATGCCCTTCGGCTTACCGGTCGTGCCGCTGGTGTAGAGGATGTACAGCGGGTCCTCGGCGTCGTGGGGCTCGGCGGTGTGCTCCTCGCTCTGGCGCTCCACCACGTCGTGCCACCACACGTCCTTGTCGCCGGAGGCGACGTCCTGGCCGGTGCGGCGTACGACGAGGACGTGCTCGACCTGCGGGCACTCGGCGACGGCCTCGTCCACGGTCGGCTTGAGCGCCGACGGCTTGCCCCTGCGGTAGCCGCCGTCGGCCGTGATGACCAGCTTGGCGTCGGCGTCGTCGATCCGGCTCTTCAGCGCGGTGGCCGAGAACCCGCCGAACACCACCGAGTGGATCGCCCCGAGCCGGGCACAGGCCAGCATGGCGATCGGCAGCTCGGGGATCATCGGCATGTAGATCGCGATCCGGTCGCCCTTGCGCACGCCCAGCTCCAGCAGGGCGTTCGTGGCCTTGTTCACCTCACGCTGGAGGTCGGCGTACGTGAGCGTGCGGGTGTCGCCCTCGGGCTCGCCCTCCCAGTGGTAGGCGACCTTCTCGCCGCGCCCCTCCTCCACATGGCGGTCGACGCAGTTGTAGGCGACGTTGAGCTCACCGCCGACGAACCACTTGGCGAACGGAGGATTCCACTCGAGCGTCGTGTCCCAGCGCTTGGTCCACGTCAGCCGGTCGGCCGCCTGCTCCCAGAAGGCCAGGCGGTCCGCGGTGGCCTCGGCGTACGCGGCCGAGGTCACGTTGGCGGCGGCCGCCAGCTCAGCCGGTGGCGCGAACCGGCGATTCTCCTTCAGCAGGTTGGACAGCGCCTGGGTCTCGTTACCAGCGGGCTCCGGGGCCACCTCATGCTCCTTCTATGGCCAGATTGGACAGGTTCGTGTCCCACTTCACCAGCTCACGGCCTCCGTACACAAGAGGTCTAGACAGGTCTGTACCGTCCATACGGGCCGAGCGCGATCTTATCCAGGTGAATGACAAACGCTATTGAAACGTTGTCATCTCGAAATGGAGCTATGTAGTGGGGCGCGTTATGGGCGGATGATCGATAGCAATCCTCAGGCGTGCGGGGGCTCAATTTCCCGGTTTCCCGGGCGCCGGGCACCCGCTTCCCGAGCGTCGGCTCCGCCACTGACAGCCACCACCCGTGGCGGCTGCTCGCTCTTACCCATGGGTAAGGTCAGGTCTCGTGAGTGACCCCTTGGCCGTGATCGCCCAGTTCCCCGGCGTGCGGGAAGCGGTGGACGAGGCCCGCCAGGCGGTGGACCGGCTCTACCGCCACCGCGTACTGCGCCGCGCCAGCCCCGCCGTCTCCACGGAGTCGTCCCTGCGCGGGGCCCGCGCCTCGGCGGCCATCGAGGGCGTGGACGTGCCGCTCGACGCGTTGCGCCGCGACGAGGCGCACGACCCGCTCGTCCAGGGGGCGCTGCGGGCCTCGGCGGAGATGGGACGCCTGGGCTCGACCTGGCGTTCCGCGCCCAGACAGGTGCTGGCCAGGCTGCACGCGGTGGCCGCGGCCGGCCTCGCGCCCCAGGACTCGCTCGGCCGCCCCCGTTCGCTCGACGAGGCCCCCGACCCCCTCTCCCTGGGCCCCGCGCCCTCCGCCGCGGACGCCGCCGCCCGCATGGAGGGCCTGCTCGGGCTGCTCGAACAGCCCACGAAGGCGCCCGCCGTGGTGCTGGCCGCCGTGGTGCACGCCGAGCTGGCGGTGCTGCGGCCGTTCGGCACGGCGGACGGGATCGTGGCCCGCTCGGCCGGGCGGCTGACGCTGGTGGAGTACGGGCTCGATCCGAAGTCGCTGGTGGCGGTGGAGGTGGGGCACCTGGAGCTGCCGTACGGGGAGGCGCTGCGGGCGTACCTGAGCGGGACGCCGGAGGGTGTGGCGGCCTGGGTACAACACTGTGCCTCTGCGGTAACCCTGGGAGTGCGCGAGACGACTGCGATCTGTGAGGCCATGCAGAGAGGCTGACCGGGAAGCGCTGCTCGCCGGCCGCTTGGGATTGGCCGCTTGGGCGCGCTCGGGAGTTTGGACGCTTGGGCGCTTGGGCCTGAAACCGGGTCTAAAGGAAGAAATCTGACACAGCTGACGGCGTCTCAGTCATGAGACGCCGTCTGCAGTGCATCACACCGGGTTACCAAGCGTGCACCTCAATCCGTCGGAGCGGGTCAAGCCCGTCACGACGCGCCTCCCGCGGCTGGTCGCGCGTGGGTGCCCGGCTGATGCACCCGGACATGTAGTCCGGTGACACCTTTCTACGTCGGATTCGCCCTGATGGGAACCCCTCGAGTCAAGACCTTTACCCGCCTATGGCCTCTCGCCTCCTGGGCGGGGCTTGAAGGCACTCGCGGGGGTCGGTTATCAAGCCGTGACGATCACTCTCCGTGATCGTCTTTATGTGATCGTTATGGCGTTACGAAAAAACTTGGCGAAAATACGAGATTGCTCCTCGACGAAACTTGAGTGGATCGGGCAGCATACGGGGGTATCGCCAGAAACTGGAGCGAGCGTGCGGGGGATACCTTTGCGAGTCCCTTGCCAGGCTCCGGTGAAGTGATGAAAGCTTTCTTCTGAAACGGGACCGGCTCTACCCCCCCGGAGCCGGACCGATCAGGCGACCCCCGCTCTCCCCCCCGGCGGGGGTCGCCCCTTTTTCCCACCGTCTCCCCGCCTCGGCCTTGCCCTCCACGGCTTGCTTGCCGCGGTCTGCGGTCTGCTCCCTGAGGTCTGCTTCTCCCTGAGATTCGCTTCGCACGGCCTGCTGCCCACGGGTCTGCGGTCTGCTTTCTTCGGCCCGCTTTCTCCTACCTGGTCACTGCGGCCTACTCCCTGCGGCTTGCGACCTGCTCTCCGCGACCTGCCCCTACGCCTGATCCCTGCGGTCGTACATGTAGACCCGGCCGCGGCCCTCCGGCGCGCCTGCCCGCGCGATCATCCGGGCGCGGTATCCCGGCCTCCTCCCGATGCTGCCTTCACCGTCTCCCACAAGGAGCATCCACCTCCAGCACGGTCGCACCCGTGGCCTCCCACACCTCCCTCAGAATCGACTGGGCACGCCACACCCGCCATGCCTTGGTGAGCACCGCGCTAGCCCAGACAGATGCCGCACCGTCGCTCCGGACGGGTGCCGCATTGTCAGCCTGGACGGATGTCGCGCCGTCGCGCCCGACGGGTGCCGCATCGTCAGCTCAGACTGGGTGCAGTACCGCCAGTCCGGACGGAGCCATACCGCCAGCTCAAACAGATGCCGCACTGCCACGGACACACTTCGGACAGATGCCGCACCGTCGGTCCAGGCGGATGCCCCACCGCCAGTCCGGGCACATGCCCCACCGCCGGTCCGGACACCATCGGCTCACCTCTCGTATCGCCCGATCCAACCCACCTTGGTCCGCTACCGCGCCGACCCGTCTGACCTCCTACCTGCACAGTTCCGCACCGGCCCGCAATCCGCGCCGACCTGCCCTTGCTTGCAATCGGGATAGCCCCGCACTGCGCCTGCAGTCCCCACCGACCTGCCCTCCCTTGCTACCCCCATCGATCCGCACCGGCCTGTTACCCGCGCTGACCCGCCTGGCCTGCAACCGCATCGACCCGCCGTGACCCGCAACCCACGCCGATCCGCGCTGCGCCTGTTACCCGCACCGGCTGCTCCGGCCCGTCAGCCTGGACTCGCCTCCTGCCTTCGCGCCCGCCCGCGCTAACTCGCACGTCGTCCTGAGCCGGTTTCCACGCATGATCACCTTCACCCACGCACGATCACCTTCACCCACGCGGGCTGTCCTCACCCACGCCGGCCGCCTTCACCCACGTGCCGTCACCCTCACCCCTGCCACCCGTTATCCACAGCCCCCCACCACCCACCCACCCGTAATCCCCAGAACCGCGTTCGGAGCCCCTCCACCTCCCGCCCTTCCACCAGAGTTGCCCTCCCAACCTCGCCCCGCCACCACCCACTTACCGATGCACCCACCGATGCACTGGTGGATCGATGCACCGGTGCGCCGATCGACGACTTACCCCCTTTCCGGCTGGGAGGCCGACCATGAACCGCCCGTTGGTCATCACCGAAGACCATGCCCTGCTCGACGACCTCGTCCGCATAGCCGCCGCAGCCGGCGCCCAGCTCGACGTGGCCCAGGTCCCCGCCCACGCCCGCCCCTTCTGGAACCTGGCCCCACTCGTCGCCATCGGCGCCGACCAGGCGGACGCGGTGGCCACGACCTCACCCCCGGCCCGAGACCAGGTCCTCCTCGTCACCCGAGACCCGGAAGACCAGGACAGCTGGCGAAAATGCGTGACGGTAGGCGCCCAGTCCGTCGTCACCCTCCCGGCCGACGAACGCCGCCTGGTCGACCTGTTCGCGGACGCCATGGAACCCGACCCCCGCTCAGGCTCCGTGATCTGCGTGATCGGCGGCCGGGGCGGAGCCGGCGCCAGCGTGCTCGCGGCCTGCCTGGCCCTGAGAGCGTCAGCCGACCACCTCCGTACCCTCCTCGTGGACGCCGACCGCCTGGGCGGAGGCATAGACGCCCTGCTGGGTCGCGAGGAGGCGCCGGGCGCCCGCTGGGGAGACCTGGTGGCCAGAGAGGGCCGGATCAATTCCAGTGCACTGCAGGCGGCGCTCCCCGCGTTCGGAGACCTGGCCGTGCTGTCCTCTCACAGAGGCGAGGTGCCGGCGATCCCGGCCCAAGCCATGCGTTCGGTCCTCGAAGCGGGCAGACGGGGCTTCGACCTCGTCGTGGTAGACCTGCCCAGACACCTCGACCCGGCCGCCATCGAAGCCCTGACGAGGGCGAAGACCACGCTGACGGTGGCCACGGCCGACGTGCGCGGCGTCCTGTCGACGGTCCAGATCCTGTCCGAGGTACGCAAGCACACCGCCGACGTACGCGCGATCCTGCGCCCGGGCGTCGTCGACGACGAGACGGTCATGATCTCTCTGGGCATCCCGTCCGCCGGCACCCTCCCCGACCAGCCCAGGCTCACCGCCACCCTCAACCGGGGCGAACTCCCCAGACTGGGCCCCCGCACCGTACTCGGCGCCCTGTGCACCTCCCTCCTGCGCGACCTGCTACCGACGCCATGACGACGCCCGATACCCTCCGCACCAGACAGGCTTCCCCACCCTCCGACGGCGTCGTCTCACCTGACCTGGTCGAAGCCGTCCGCATCCGCCTGGCCCGTACCGGCGTGGAGCCCAGCGCCGCCCAGGTGGCCGTGGCTCTGCGAGCCGAGAAGTCGGTGTACGGCGACGCGGAGATCCTCGCCGTCGCCCGAGCCCTCTGCGCCGACCTGATCGGCGCAGGCCCGCTGGAGCCCCTCCTGGCCCGGCCCGACGTAACGGACGTCCTGGTCAACGGCCCCCGGGAGGTGTGGATCGACGACGGCACCGGCCTGCGCCGCACCTCCGTCACCTTCGCCGACGACGGAGCCGTCCGCAGACTGGCACAACGCCTCGCGACCGCCGCGGGCAGACGCCTGGACGACGCCTCCCCTTACGTGGACGCGCGCCTTCCAGGAGGCGTACGCCTGCACGCCGTACTCCCACCCGTAGCCTCCGGCGGCACCTGCGTCTCCCTGCGCCTGCCCCCACGCCGCACCTTCACCCTGACAGACCTGGTCGCCGCAGGAACGATCGCCCCAGCCGCGATCCCGGTGCTCACGGCCATGGTCACCGCCCGGCTGGCCTTCCTGGTGACCGGCGGCACCGGCACAGGAAAAACTACTTTGCTGTCCGCCCTGCTCTCCCTCGCCGACCCAGGCGAGCGCCTCCTCCTGGTGGAGGACTCAGCCGAACTCCGCCCCCTCCACCCGCACGTCGTCCGCCTGGAAACCCGCCCAGCCAACCTGGAGGGCGCGGGCGGGGTGGAGCTGCGTGATCTCGTACGCCAAGCACTCCGCATGCGCCCCGACCGCCTGGTGGTCGGGGAGGTGAGAGGCGCCGAAGTAGTAGACCTGCTGGCCGCCCTCAACACCGGACACGAGGGCGGCTGCGGCACCCTCCACGCCAACACGGCCGCCGACGTACCCCCACGCCTGGAAGCCCTGGGATGCGCGGCCGGCCTGACCAGAGAAGCCGTACACAGCCAGCTCGCAGCAGCCCTGGACGCAGTCATCCACCTCACCCGCAACCGCTCAGACGGCCGCCGACGCATCGCGGAGATCTGCCTCCTGTCCAGAACACCCTCGGGCCTCGTCGAGTCGATTCCAGCCTTGACCTTCACCCCCACAGGCCACCCCCACCCCGGCCCCGCCTACGAATACCTAAAAACCCAAACCCACGCCCCACCCCCACCCAACCTCCCACCTCGTTCGCCCTCGCCCAGCTCCTCACCCCGCTCACCCCGGCCCAACTCCTCGACCCGCCCCACCTCCACCCAGCTCTTCAACCACGAACCTCAGCCCAGCACTCGACCTGGAACTCCGACGGCGCCCGAACTCAGCACCCGGCTTAGCGTCACACCCGACGTAGCGTCCGGCGGCGACCTTCGACCCAACACCCACCCAATTCCCCTCGCGAAGCGAACCCCATGACCAGCGCATTTCTAGCCGCACTGTCCACAGCCTGCGCCATCTGGCTGTGGACAGGCCCCACCGTGGCCACCACCCGCCTGAGCAGACTCCTGAGGCCCTCACATGACTCCAACCGGCCGCACAACGCATCCCTGTCCAAGCTCCTCACTCGTCCCAGCCCCGCCCGCCGAGCCGAAGCCTGGCGACGAGTCTCGATCGAGCTGTGCCAGTCCCTGTCGGCGGAGCTCTCCGCCGGCCGTACTCCAGGCGAAGCCCTCACCAGAGCCGTCACAGCGGTGGAGTTCCCCGACCCCGACCTCCTCCGCCCGATCATCGCCGCAGCCAGGGACGGAGGCGACGTACCAGCAGCCTTGACCTCGTCGGCCCCACCTCAGGGAGGCGAGGGCCTACGTCAACTGGCCGCCTGCTGGGAAGTCGGCACCACGGTCGGCGCCAGCATGGCCTCCTTGGTCGACCGGGTGGCGCACACGTTACGGGTGGCCCAAGCCCACCGCCAGGACGTCGCCGCACAACTGGCAGGCCCACGCACCACAGCCAGAATGCTGGCCCTACTCCCAGCCCTCGGCCTGCTCATGGCAGGAGCCCTGAACATGCACCCCCTGGACTTCCTGTTCGGCAGCATCCCGGGCTTCATGTGCCTGATCGCGGGCATCGCCCTCGACGCCTGCGGCCTGTGGTGGACCAACCGCATGGCCACCCAAGCCCAAGCCTGACCTCACCTCAGCCGCCCTCGACTCGAACCGCGTCCACCCACCCTGTGTTGGCTCCGCGTCCGCCCACCCCGTGTTGGCTGACCGGTGCATTTCCACCTCACCCCTGCATGAACACGAACACGAACCTCCACCACCGCCCGACAACGAAGGCGCCGAGTTCACGATGATCCAGCTGCTGTCCGCTCTATGCGCCGGAATGGCCGCCTGGCTGTGGTTCTCCTCAAAGACCCCCACAGAACGCCTAGCCCGCCTACACCCACAGACCGATGCACCACGCACCCCCACCACACCCCATCCCCAACATCCCCAAAGTCCCATAAGCCAGTCCAACCACCACTCCCCAGATGGCAACCAGCCCCCTCCGTGGCTCACCACCCAAGACCCACGCCGCCGCCCGAGCCGCAAAACCCTGCTCATGGCCACCTGCACGGGCCTGATCTCCGGACTCCTGATCGGCGGCTACACCGGCCTGGCAACCGCCATCGTCATCACCCCGGCAACGGCACTCGTCCTCCACAGAAAGGAACCCCAGCAGAGCCACCACGACCGCCGCCGCATCACCACAGACCTGCCCTTCGCCGCAGACCTGATGACCGCCTGCCTACGAGCGGGCCGCCCTGTGAGCACCGCCACCGAAATCACCGCCACCGCGATAGGCGGCCCTCTGGGCGAACGCCTGACCTGGGTGAGCAGCCAACTACGTCTTGGAGCGGACCCCGAACCAACCTGGGCCGCCCTGGCCGCAGATCCCGCCATGGGCCAGCTGTCCCGAGCCATGAGCCGAGCAGCTCAGAGCGGCGCCCCCGTAGCGGACGTCCTGACCCGCCTGGCAGACGACGCCAGGGAGGCAGCGCGAGCCACGTCCGTCGCCGCAGCAAGAAGCGTAGGCGTCAAGGCAGTAGCCCCCTTGGGCCTGTGCTTCCTCCCCGCATTCGTCCTGCTCGGCATCATCCCGGTCATAGCCGGCTTGGCCTCCACCATCACCCTCCCATAACGCCCCCACCCGACCCCCGAACCTGCGACCCCCGAGCCCGACCCGCGAAACCCCGAACCCGCGAATGACGAAGGGCGCGGCTCTTCCTCACCGGTGACAGACTCTGAACTGCGCGCACCCAGAGCGCGAGCCACACACAAATCCTTTGAGGCCATAGCCAAGCGCCGACTACGTTGATCCGACATGGGTCGAAGCCGTCCTCCCCGCCGCCTTGTCGTCGGATCGCTCACCTACCACTGGAGAGCAGGTCACCGTCACGAGCGCTACCAGGACGAAGCAGATCTCCCACGGAACGACGACTGCCGGGAGGTTCTGAGTCTCCGGCAGGCGGGGGCCCGGGGCCGGTTGGTGATCGTCTTCCGTAAAGGGCCCGGCCGTCTGGTCAACGACGGCATGTTCCACGACGGCGGAGTGCTACGAACCAGCGACCGCGCCTACCTCAACCTGCACCGCCCAGGGGTCGCCCGTGCCTTGCTGGACGAAGCCCTGGAACGCGGCCACGACTTCGCACCTGCCGAAACAATCGAAATCGACGGGTGGGAACTCATCGACGGCGCGCTGAGACGCCTGCGCCCACCCGATCAGCCTGCACCGCAGGATGATCAACCATGTGACCATCCAGACCCGCGACGGAGGTAGCCGTCGTTCCGCTGATAGACCTCAACAAGCCAGGTCAGACAGCCCCTGAGAACGAGCTGACGAGCTACACCCACTGACGAAGAACCCCCGAAGGGCGGAACCCGACGGACGCGCGAGGTGTTCGGCTACCTCGTCCACCGGCACCTTGTCCACCTACTGCACGAGCCGACCCCGAAGTGCGGTGAGATCCCCGTCCTCCAGCCCGTGCGCACGCAGATGAGCTTCAACATCCAACCCATCCAGCGCGCCCAGTAGAGCAGCCCGGGCGGTCGTGTTCTTACTCGCGAGGATGTCGCGAACCTCCTCGGTCTGGTCATCAATACCGAGCACCTCGAACAGCGGCGGCAGCCGCTCAGTGCTTAGCTCGTAATCCGACGCGATGTCAGCAGGCGCCACCCCGGCCAGAGCCAGCAACAACATCACGACGAGCCCGGTGCGATCACGCCCAAGCCCACAATGAACGAGCACTCCTCCCGGCCGCGCACGAGCAACGGCCGCGACAGCAGCCGCGCACTGCCGCGCCTTCCGCTCGATGAAGACCCGGTAGTAGAGCGGCGAACCATCGAGCTGGTTGTCCCACAGGTAGTTCCAGAACGCAGCATCCGCGGCATCATCCAGCGGTACGCGCACAGTGGTCAGGCCGGTCGGCCGATCCCACTGATCCTCCCGCCGTTCGTCGTCGTTGCGCAGATCGACCACCGTCCGAACGCCGTGTCCGACGAGCGCCGACCACCCCTCTGAAGTCAGCCTTTCCGGATTGTCCGAACGAACTACGGCCCCACCACGAATCGCGCCGCCTCCGGCCACCGGTATGCCGCCGAGATCCCGCACGTTGAAGCATCCCTCCCAATCGAGATGCCGTACAACGTTCACAGAGCCCTCACCTGCAGAAACCGCACCCACTTCGGGCATATGCGTGGATTCCTTCATGCATGCTCAGACGCGCCTCCGCAGACCTTTGTTGTCTTGCGCCAATCAATTAGGACCGTCCGCCAGACACGGTGACGCCAGCCGCCAGCCGCACCCCGCCCCGTTATCCACAAGCGAGCACTCAACGCCGCACTTATCCCCAGAACGCCGTTCGGCTGCTCAGCGCCACCCCCGCTTCAGCGACCCTTGGACTCCCGCCGGGCAATCCACCGGCCCTCAACACCTGGAGGCAAGATGCAGAGTCCCGCCACCACGCCAGACAACATCGAAGCCACGCCAGCCCACGCCTACCTGACCAAGCCCGCTCATCCACGCGGCCACTTCATCCGCAGCCCGACAGCCACCCCGTCCTCGCGCCCCAACTCGAAGCCCACAGCGACACGCTCCCAAACACCCAGCCTCATCACCAAGGCCCACAAACCCCACATAGATCCACAAGCCGCCCCCGTCCAAACCTCAGCGCAAGCGCGACCCTCAGCCCAAACGCACAGGCCATCCCAAACACGCAGGTCCGCTTCAGCCCGACAGCAAGCCCCGGCCTCAACTCGAGCCTCGGCTCAAGCCTTCACCCCAGCGTCAGCCCAAGCCTCAACTGATGCGTCAGCCAAGGCATCGACTCGGGCGTCCGCTCAAGCGTCGGCTCCAACGTCAGCCCAAGGCGCCACCGCGGTGACGCGTCAAGTGACAGCTACAGTGCCGACTCGGGCGTCGGCTCCAATGTCCCTCCGAAGCGCCACCTCGGCGTCAGCCCAAGTGACAGCCGCAGCCTCGACTCAGGAATCCGCTCAAGCGTCGACTTCAACGCCAGTACAAGCCGCCAGCTCACCGTCAGCTCAAGCGACAGCGGCAGCGCCGACTCGGGCGTTCGCTCGCGCGTCGAATCGAGCGTCCACGCAAGCTCCCATCCAAGCGTCAGCGTCAGTCCCTGTGCCCACGTCAGCCTCAACCCACAGCCCCGTGCCCAGCCGGCCCCGGCCCGCCCGAATCACATGGCCGCGTTTCAGCAAGTGGGTCCACTACGCGACCGTCAACCGAGAGCGCGGCATGTCCACAGCCGAGTACGCGGTCGGAACCATCGCAGCCTGCGCTTTCGCCGCTCTCCTCTTCAAAGTCGTGAGTAGCCCCGAAGTGCAGGAAATGCTGACAGCCCTCATCAATCGAGCACTCAACACCACCAAGGAATGACACCCCGCCACACGGGGACCTCCATGAGCGCCAAGCGGACGGCATCGCGCGGTTCGGTCACGGCCGAGACCGCCGCGATGCTGCCCGCGCTCATGGTCGTCCTGGCGGCCGCTCTCTGGGCCATTCAGACGGTCAGCGTCCAACTCGAATGCGTGGACGCGGCCCGCGCCGCCGCCCGAGCCGCAGCCAGGGGCGAGCCGCTGGACCAGGTCCACGACTACGCCCGAGCAGTCACGAGCCCGAAGGCGCAAGTGGTCATCACCCGCGACACAGAGTTCACGAAAGTGCAGATCACCGTGGATGTACACCCCTCCTGGGCGCAGTCCCTCCCGGCGGTCAACGTCTCGGCCACGGCCACTGCGAGGACCGAACCCTGGCCCGACAAGGGCGATGCTCCCGACCGGTAGACCTCAACGTCCATCCTCGACAGACAGGAGCTGTCCCAGCATGCAGCACGAACGAGGCTCGGCCACCCTCTGGGGCGTGGCGCTCATGGGCCTGCTGATGGCGATCGCCACGGCGTTCGCGACCGTGGGTTCCGTACGCGTCGCCCGCCATCACGTCAACGGCGCTGCCGACCTCAGCGCCCTGGCAGCCGCCAAGCTGGCGTTGACCGATCCAGAGGGCGCCTGCGACAGAGCTTCCGCGGTGGCCGCCCAGAACGACGTCGAGCTGACGCGATGCGTGGTCAACGACGACTTCGCCGACGTCTGGACCACGCTCCCGATCTCGCTCCCGTTATTAGGCACCCGCACCCTGACGGGCAGATCCCGTGCCGGCCCGGCAGGCCCCACCCCTGGGCAAACCCTCACCGTTCACGTACAAGCTGAGCACCCCTGACGGCGAGTGCTCATCGGCCAGAACATGCCCGATACGAAGCCGCGGACCCTCGCACCACGACACGATGTGCGTGATTGCGCTCGGCGCCGGATCTGCGAGGACATGACTGCTTGGGCGGCCAGGTGCCCTGTGCGGTTATGGACGTGCCGGGTGATCCGCAGAGGAGATGTTGATTGCGGCGCCACCCAGTGGCTGATCAACGGGCCGGCCCACACCGCCAATCGGTCGGCCCACGCTGCGCCGCAAGCGTCCGGCCCACGCTGCGCCGCAAGCGTCCGGCCCACGCTGCGCCGCAATCGGCTGGCCCACACCGCGCCGCATGATCAAGCTCGGCGTCCTGGCCGCCCTCGCTCAGCGCATCGTGGCCCCGCTATCACGTAAATGACATGACCTGCGAAGAGGGCGTGGATTACCTCCGTCACAGCCTTGCCCTGGCCGGCCGCACCTGATCTGCTCCTCACCCGGCACGGCGTACACCGCCCGGCCTCCCGGGCACCTGGCCGAGCGGCTACGACGACGCTGGCGAGCCCTACGCCTCCGCCTGGCAGGTCGGGTTGGGCCGTGCGCAGATGGGTTGGGCCGTGCGCAGTTGGGTCGGGTCGTGTGCTGTCGGGTCAGGTCGGGTCGGGCGCAGACAGCCGGCCGGGTCGTGGCGGGTTGCATGCCCAGAAACCCGACCCGTGCTTTGTGACGGTTGGGGCTTGCGGGGCTAGGTCGCAATCGAGTCACGACTTCTTGGACGTGGTGTCCAAGAGTTGATTATGTCCCGTAAGGTTCCGCTTACCCTCGGTCCATGCCGTATGTGACAGGGAGTCTGGGAGAGCAGGAAGGCAGTCGCTAAGGTGCGGGTCGAGGGACGGTCGGTGACCGTATCGGCCGGCGCACACTGCACTTCCGGTCGTCGCGTGAACGCCCCGAGGGTGCTCAGGCGGCGCGAGGCTCTCGTTGGAGGGAAGCGTCGTGACGGTAGTCGGCAGAATGGTGGCCGCGGGGACGATTGCGGCCGGATTCCTAGCCTTTTGCGGACCCGCCCATGCGGCCGTTGCGACAGGACAAACGGGTTATACGGGGCATGGTGCGACCGCGGGTTGGGTGCAGTCAGCGTGGAGAGCCGGTCCTTCCGGCCTGGCCAGCTCGACCTGGCAGGCTGGCTCGACCCAGCAGACTGACTCGACCCGGCGGGCTGACTCCACCTCGCGGGCTGACTCTGCGGGGCAGATCACCTCGCCGTCTGACGGTCAGGTGGTTTCCAGCTCTTCCGTCACTGTTTCCGCGCGTACGGGGCTGATGCAGTTGACCGTAGGGCTGTACGTGGAAGGGCCCTCCACGCCCAGTCAGAAGGTCGCCTCCGGCGGAGCCAACCAGACGATCTCCGGGACGTTCGAGGCCGGCGATGCCCCCAACGGCTCGTTCACCGTGATCCTCAAGGGAGAGATCACCGGGACCAGGTACGCGAGCAGCACGTTCAAGCTGCGCCGGCCCGCGGAGGCGCCGGGGAACGTGCAGGCGAGCAAGCAGGGGGCCGAGAAGGTCGTCGTGACCTGGAGCAAGGGATCCGAGCCCGACCTCCAGTCCTACGAGGTCTCCAACACGCAGTCCGGCGTCGTCGGGAGACTGCCTGCCGACAGCGCGTGCTCCGGCTCCTCGTGCAAGGCGGTGCTCGCCGTGCCGCCCAAGGCGGCGGGGCAGCGGGTGGGCTTCACGGTGAAGGCCTTCCGAGGGGACGGCGACGGCGGGTCGATCGCCTCGGACGACTCGGCGGCGGCGTACATCGCCTTCCCCGCCGCACCGTCCGCCCAGCCGACGAAGAAGAAGACGACGACCGACGGGCGGCAGACGACGAGGAGCCGAGACTCCAGGGGTGTCGAAGCGCTGCCCACTCTGCCCGCCAGGAGGCAAGCCGTTCCGTCGGCCAAGCCGACGACCCGTAAGCCGGCGACGACGAAGCTCCCTGGTATCCCCGATGCCGATCCGAGCGGGAACCTGCCGATCCCCGACGCAGACCAGCAGGGCGAGAACGGTGGGCTGGTTCCGGCGGACGCGAAGGGTGGCGATGAATCGGCTCCGGTGCAGAGCGACGGAGTGAAGGCCCAGTCGAGCGAGTCGCCGATCGGGAACATCGGGCAGTACGGACTGTACGTGGCGGGAGGAATCGTTCTGCTTCTGCTCGGCGCCCATGCGGGTGCGTGGGCGCGGCGGCGCGCGCTCGCCACCGAAGGAGGCGGTTCTACTCGTCCACCTGCGGGCGCTGTCCAGACGAGCGCGCCGACCGGTGTGGTGCCGCCGACCGCCAAGGTCGTCACCGGGGCGGAGAGCGTTCAGGCGGATGGCGGTCCATCACCGGCGGCGTCGGTGCGGCGCAGGCCCGCCGTCATTCTGGCGGTGGCCAGGACGCGCGTTCCCGAGGCGGCGCCGGCCCGAACCGCGCGACCGGACCTGGACCCGGACCTGGGCGTCGGCCTCGGCGTGAAGGAGTCTCCGTCGTCGGCGTCGGGCATGGAATCGCCGCAGAACGTTCGGGGACGGCAGCAGGCGGTGGCCGGTGAGTTGCCGTGGGAGATGCATGAGCGTCAACTGGATGACGCCGATGGGTCCCCCTTGGAGGGCGGAGGGCACGAGGGGGAATCGGTCGATCGTCCGTCCTCCAAGGCTCGTCGGCAGGAGGGGGAAACGACTGGTCGTTTGCCGGCCGGTGCTCGAATGCCTGAGGGGGAAACGGCTGGTCGTTTGTCGGCCGACGCTCGTAGGCAGGAGAGGGCGGAGGATCGGCTGTCGTCCGGTGATCGCGGGCATCGGCAGGGGACGGCTGATCGGGTGCCGCCGGAGGTTCGAGGGCATCAGGGGGAGACGGTTCGGCGGTTGTCGTTGGAGGCGCGGGGACATCGGGAGGAGACGGCTGGTCGGCTGTCGTCTGATGCTCGTGGGCAGGAGCAGGGAGCCGTTGGTCGGTTGCCGTCCGATGCTCGTGGGCGGGAGCGGGAGGCGGCTGGTGAGGCGCCTTCCGGGCCGACTGGGCGGGCGGCGAGGACTGTTGGTGAGCCGCCGTACAGCGCTCGGAGGCAGCGTCTGTCGTCGGGTGCCGAGCAGCCGTCGTATGGCGAAGAGTCGGTGGGGTCGTCGTACGACGAGGGGCTGGGGCGGTCGTCGTATGGCGAAGAGTCAGTGCGGTCGTCGTTCGGTGAGGGGGCGGGGCGGGCGCGGGTTGCGGGGGCGCCGTCGGATGGTGCTCGGCGGTCGGCGCATCTTGCTGACTCGGGGTTCTACCTGCCCGGGCCGTCGGCGCGGGCTGCGGCTCCGTCGCCGTATGTGGCCGGGGCGTTCTCGGTGCACGTCGATGTGGAGCACGTACGGACGAAGGACGTTGAGCACGTATGGGCGCGGGACGAGGTGCGGGGAGGGCAGGAGGCGCAGGGGGTGGCGGTGCGGCTCGCGCTTCCTCGGTCGGCGGCGACGGAGGTGTCCGAGCCGGCTGCGGCGGCGCTTCCCGCGCGTCTTGAGGAGCGGTGGGACGACTACCTGCCGCCCGCGCCCAGGTCCATGGAGGACAGCGGGTTCTGGGAGCGTCCGCAGCCAGGGGCGGCTGATTTCTGGGCTGCCGATGATGAAGCGGTTGAAGGTGACGATAAGGACGGGTCGCGGAGTGTCGTGGGACGTCGGCATATAGGGGGCGAGAGTTAGCGGGTTTGCCGGTGTGTGGAGGTGTTGGTCAGATTTGAGGGGCCTTCAGGGCTTCCTTCCTCGTTCGCTCTGAAGTCTCCCGAGATCCGGCAGGTGGCGGTTGTCGGGGACTCGG
The DNA here is from genome assembly GCF_040649735.1 of Nonomuraea sp. NPDC048892. Taxonomy (NCBI): domain Bacteria; kingdom Bacillati; phylum Actinomycetota; class Actinomycetes; order Streptosporangiales; family Streptosporangiaceae; genus Nonomuraea; species Nonomuraea sp. NPDC048892. The sequence goes on from NZ_JBEZFZ010000001.1 coordinate 844,973, forward strand.
AAAGCGATCTGTTCGTGTTGGTGTGCTTCGCCCGGCATTCCTTGTCGGGGTGAGTCGTCGCGGTTTGTGGTTCATCGAGGGGTGAGGAGGGTGTCGAGGAGGCGGACGGCGCCGCGCTTGTGCAGGGGTTCGTTGCCGTTGCCGCACTTCGGGGACTGGATGCAGGACGGGCAGCCCCGTTCGCACTCGCAGGACAGGATCGCCTCGCGCGTGGCCGTCAGCCAGTCCGTGGCGCGGGCGTAGCCGCGTTCGGCGAAGCCGGCGCCGCCCTCGTGGCCGTCGTACACGAAGACGGTGAGCAGGCCGGTGTCGGCGTGCAGTTCGGTGGAGACGCCGCCGATGTCCCAGCGGTCGCAGGTGGCGAAGAGCGGGAGCAGGCCGATGGAGGCGTGTTCGGCCGCGTGGGCCGCGCCGCCGAGGTCGATGCCGGCTTCGGCGAGTGGGGTCACCGCGGAGGCGGGGAGTGTCCACCAGACCGCTCGGGTGCGGAGGGTGCGCGGCGGCAGGTCCAGAGGCTCGTCGCCGAGCATCTCGCCCGACTGGAGGCGTCGTTTGAGGTAGGAGACCACTTGGCGGGTCACCTCGACCTCGCCGAAGTGCAGGGTGCCGGAGCCGAGAGCGGTGGAGCGTTCTGTGGCGAGGATGGAGATGTCGGTGATGTCGCGGGCGAACGTCGTGTAGTCGGGATTCGCGCTGGAGACCAGAGCCACGCCGGCCTCCAGGTCCAGGAGCTCCACCAGGAACGTTTCGCCCTGGTGGAGGTAGATCGCGCCGGTGTGGACCGTCGTGTGCGCCGAAGGCTCGTCCACACTGCCCAGGAGACGGCCTGTGGACGACTCCACGACCTGGATGGGGGCGCCCCCGCCGCCGCGGATGTCGGCGAGGTCGGTGGCGCGCTCGCGCCTGGTCCAGAACCAGCCCGCCGGACGCTTCCTGAGCAGGTTCTGCGCTACCAGGTCCTCGAGCACGTCGGACGTGGTCGGGCCGAAGATCGGCAGGTCGTCCTCGGTCAGCGGGATCTCGGCGGCGGCGGCGCAGAGATGCGGGCCCAGGACGTACGGATTGCCCGGATCGAGGACGATCGCCTCCACGGGCTGGCCGAACAGCGCCTGGGGGTGGTGCACCAGGTAGGTGTCCAGCGGGTCGTCCCTGGCGATCAGCACGGCGAGGGCGTCCTGCCCGTCGCGGCCCGCTCGGCCCGCCTGCTGCCAGAGGGAGGCCCGGGTGCCCGGCCAGCCTGCGATCAGGACGGCGTCGAGACCTGAGACGTCTACGCCGAGTTCGAGGGCGTTCGTGGTGGCCAGGCCCATGATGGTGCCCGCGCGCAGGGCCTTCTCCAGGAGGCGGCGGTCTTCGGCGAGGTAGCCGGCTCGGTAGGCGGCGATCTTGTTGGGGAGGTCGGCCAGGTCGGAGGAGTCGAGGTTGGAGCCGTGGTGTGGAGCGTCGGGGATTGCCCAGGCCAGGGGGCTTTGCGGGGCAATGGGGTCTTGCTGCCCCTGCTGTGCTTGGTGTCCTTGCCGGAGAGGGGAGTCGGTGGGGTGGTCGGCTGCGTGCGCGGCTGGGGCGTTTGCGGGGGTTGGGAGGGGAGCTGGCGGGGTGTGGGGGGTGGTGGGGGTTGGGGTGGGGAAGGGCGGGGAGATGGAGAAGGCTACGTCGGCTAGTTTGGCGCGGGCGGACAGGGCGACTGTTTCGGCTCCTCGGCGGGAGCGGATGAAGGCGAGCGTGCGTACGTCGGCGAGGACGAGGTCCGCCAGGAGGTCGGCCGCCTCGGCCGTGGCCGTCCGCCGTACAGGAGCCCCTCCCTCGCCCCGTAGCTCCGTCAGAGGCGGCTCCCACAGCGCGATGGTGGTTGACCCCTTGGGTGAGGCGTCCACCGTCACCTCGTCCATCTCAAGCCCCGTCAGCCTCATCGCGAACGCCCCGGGCTCGCTCGCCGTCGCGGAGGCGAGCAGGAACGTGGGGCGGGAGTTGTAGCGGGCGCAGGCGCGGCGCAGGCGGCGCAGGATCTGAGCCACGTGCGAGCCGAAGACGCCGCGGTAGCCGTGGCACTCGTCCACGACCACCATGCGCAGCCGGCGGAGGAACGACGACCACTGCGCGTGGCGGGGCAGGATGCTGCGGTGGAGCATGTCGGGATTTGTTAGGACGTAGTTGGCGTGCTGGCGTACCCAGGTGCGTTCCTCGAACGGCGTGTCGCCGTCGAAGCAGGCCGCTCGCACCTGGGTGATGCGCAGTTCGCGCAGGCCGCGGAGCTGGTCGGCGGCCAGGGCCTTGGTCGGCGCCAGGTACAGGACGGTGCCGCCGTCGAGGCACGAGGCGACCGCCGGAGTGAGGTACGCCAGGGATTTCCCCGACGCCGTGCCCGTGGAGATGATCACGTTTCGGCCACGGAATGCCAGGTCGGCCGCTTCGTACTGGTGAGGCCAGAGTCCTGTCACCCCGCGGTTCGCCAAGCGCGTAACAAGTACTTCAGGCGTCCAATCAGGCCATTGGACTTGACCCGCCTGACGTGCTGGAACATGCTCCACATGGGTGACACGCTCGTGACGTGCGGGAACGCCGAGCAGGTGCTGGAGGAGTGGACCTGCCTGTTGTGGGGAGGATCCGGAGGAAGTCACTGTTTCCAGTCTCGCATCGGTGGGCAGAGTCGCCGGGAATCGTGATTTCGTATAGACACAAGCCAGGCGCGTGGTTGAATGCCGCGCGTCGGGGTCGGACAGTCTGGGGCCACGCTCCAGACTGCCAGGCCCGCAAGAGTACTTTCGCAGGCGAGGCGCTGGAGGATCTGTGGATCTGAAGTTGGATCACCGCACCGAAGATCGACTCACCATCGTGGAGGTCGAGGGTGAGATCGATGTCTACACGGCGCCGAGATTGCGTGAGCTTCTCATCGACCTGGTCAACAAGGGCAACTTCCACCTTCTTGTGAACATGGAGAAGGTCGACTTCCTCGACTCCACGGGCCTCGGGGTCCTGGTCGGGGGGCTCAAGCGGGTTCGCGCGCACGACGGCTCCCTGGAGCTGGTCTGCACGCAGGAGCGCATTCTCAAGATCTTCCGGATCACCGGTCTGACCAAGGTCTTCGGGATCTACGCTTCGGTCGACGAGGCCAAGGAAGCTCACGGCAAAGACAAGTAGCATGGCTACCGTCGAGCTGACGTTCAGCGCCCTTCCCGCACATGTGCGGACCGCCCGGCTGGTCGCCACGGCGATCGCCCGGCGCACCGGTGTGGAGGAATCCCTGCTGGACGAAGTCAGGCTCGCTGTGGGGGAGGCGTGTTCCCGGGCAGTCGAGGCGCATCGAGCGCACTGTCCGGGCGAGCCCATCCGCATCGAGCTACGTGACGACTCCGGGCGGTTCGAGGTCACGGTCAGTGACTCGGCCCCCAGCGATGACATCAAGCAGGAACAGCCCCTCGACCTCGGCATGCTCTCCGACTCCTTCATGTCGAACTTCGGCATCGCGGTCATCGAGGGTCTGGCTGATGACGTCGAGGTGTTCCCCAGCCCCAAGGGGACGAACATCCGGATGAGCTGGCCGGCGGCCGTCGGCGTTTGATGGCGGCGTCTGAGCACGACGTCTGATGGCGGTGTGCGATCGGCCGGGTCGGTTTGGGTCGGTTTGGTTCGGTCGGGCCAGGCGGGTGTCAGGTCGTTCGGCCGTTCGGGCTTCTCGGGCGGTTTCGGGTGGCCTGGTGGGGTTTCCTTGGTGTTCCACGGCCCCGTCGGTGTTCCACGGCCCCGTCTCACGTGGCCGGTGTCGTTGAGGGGGCTGAGCTGGCATGGCTTGCGGAGACGCTCGTACGGGGGCGAGGGGATGCATACGGGTGGGCCAGCCGCGAAGGACGCGGGCAGTTCCTGTGCGGCCGGCCGTGAGCCCCTCATGACGTCTGGAACTCGGACGCGTTCTCCTTGGTCGCCACCTTCACCGGCACCGCCACCGTCTTCTCGACGGTCTCGCCCTTGGCGAGCTTGACGGCCGCGTCCACCGCCTCCTGACCCAGCAGGCGGGGTTGCTGGGCGATGGTGGCGGCCATCGTGCCGGCCTGGACCGCGGCTATGCCGTCCGGGGTGCCGTCGAAGCCGATCACCTTGACCTGCTGCCCGGCCCTCGCGCCGAGCGCCTTGATCGCGCCCAGGGCCATCTCGTCGTTCTCCGCGAAGACGCCCGTCACGTCGGGGTGTGACTGGATGAGGTTGGTCATCACGTCCAGGCCCTTGGTGCGATCGAAGTCGGCCGGTTGCTTGGCCACGATCTTGATCCCGGGGTAGGCGGCGATGCCTTCGGTGAAGCCCTGGCCTCGGTCGCGGGAGGCGGAGGTGCCGGGGGTGCCCTGGAGGACGACCACGGTGCCCTTCTCGCCGAGTTGCTTGGCCAGCTCCTGCGCGGCCAGCTTTCCGCCCGCCACGTTGTCGGAGGCGACGGTCTGCGCCACCTCGGCTCCGTTGACGCCTCGGTCGGCGGCCACCACCGGGATGCGCACGCGTTCGGCCGCCTTGACCGCCGGTGCGGCGGCGTCGGAGTCGACCGGGTTGATGATGACCGCCTTCATGTTCTGGCTGGTGAAGTTCTGGACCTGGTTGACCTGCTGCGAGGCGTCGTTCTGGGCGTCGGTGACGGTCAGCGTGGCCCCGAGCTTCTTGGCCTGGGCCTGGGCGCCGTCGCGGAGCTGGACGAAGTACGGGTTGTTCAGCGTCGACACCGACATGCCGATCTTGATGTCGCCCGCGCCTGCACCCGGGGAGGCGGTGGAGCCGTCCCCGCCCCCGGAGGTCCCGCAAGCCGCCAGTCCAAGGCACAGGCATAGGGAGAACATGGTCAGGCGGAGTGCGCCTGGAGACGTTCCGGGTAGTGCGCCCTGAGGTGGCGCGGGCCTGTGGCGCGCGGGTTGCTGCCGGGGTACGGCCAGGTCAGGTGCGGGTTGATGGCGGGCCGGCTGGCTGGGCTTGGGTGGGTTTGGTATGGGAAAACGCATGGTTTCGCTCCTAAGTGGTGGTCCTGCGGCGGAGAGTGTCGACGAGGACCGCGAGTGCGATGACGACGCCGATCACGACCTGCTGCCAGAACGCGGACACCGACAGCAGGTTCAGGCCGTTGCGCAGGACGGCCAGGATGAGTGCGCCGACGAACGTGCCCAGCGCCCGGCCCTTCCCGCCGGACAGGCTCGCTCCGCCGATCACCACGGCGGCGATGGCGTCGAGTTCGTAGCCGGCCGCCGCCTGGGGTTGTGCCGAGGCCAGGCGGCTGGCCAGGACGATCCCGGCCACTGCGGCAAAGCCCCCGGACAGCGCGTACGTGATGAGCTGCTGCCGGTCCACCTTGATGCCCGACAGCCTGGCGGCCTCGGCGTTGCCGCCGATGGCGTACATGGCGCGGCCGGGGTAGGTCCGGTTGAGGATCACGGCCGTGACCACGCCCATGATCACCATGACGATGACGGGGATCGGCAGGTAGAGGCCGATGGTGTCACCCAGGTGGGAGACGGCCTCGGGCATCGCGATCGGGCTGCCCTGCGAGACGACCAGGGCCAGGCCGCGGGCGATGCCGAGCATGGCCAGCGTGGCGATGAACGGCGGCAGTTTCCCGTACGCGATCAGTGCCGCGTTGACGAGGCCGCACACGACGCCCACGGCCAGCGAGATCACGGTGGCCAGCGGCCACGGCACCCCGGCGGTGGTGGCGGTCCAGGCCAGCGTGATCGCCGACAGTGCCGCCACCGAGCCGACGGACAGGTCGATGCCGCCGGTGACGATCACGAACGTGGACCCGAACGCCAGGATCGCGGTGACGGCGGCCTGGACGCCCACGTTGAGCAGGTTCGTCACGCTGAGGAAGTCGGACGACAGCAGCGACAGCGCCACGACCAGCACGACGAGCGCCGCCAGCGCGCCGTTCTCGGCCAGCCAGGCGGCGGCCGGTGACCGGCGCGCGAGCACGTCAGCGGACATGGGGAGTCTCCATCGGCTGCACGTCAGTGGGCATGGGAATCCTCCGTCGTGGCCAGGTCAACGGGCTCGGGACCTCTCCATCGCGGGCATGAAAATCCTTCGTCGCGAGCAGGTCAGCGGGCACGGGATCCCTCCACCTCCGTGACGGCCAGGGCCATCACGTCGTCCTGGGTGGCCTCGGTCGCGCGCAACTCGCCGACCAGCCGTCCCCGTGCCATGACCAGGATCCGGTCACTCATCCCGAGCACCTCCGGCAGGTCGCTGGAGATCATCAGCACCGCGTGCCCCGAGTCGGTGAGGGCGTTGACGAGCTGGTAGATCTCGACCTTGGCCCCGACGTCGATGCCCCTGGTCGGTTCGTCGAGGATGAGCACGTGCGCGTCGGCCACCAGCCACTTGCCGATGACCACCTTCTGCTGGTTGCCGCCGGACAGGGTGCGTACCTCCTGGTCGAGCCCCGTCATGCGGATGCCGAGCCGCTCGGCCACCTGGGCGGCGGCCGTGCGCAGCCGGGTGCGGTCCACGAAGCCGGCGCGGGTGGCGTCGCGCATGGTGACCAGGCCGAGGTTCTCGCCGATGCCGGCGCCCAGCACGAGGCCCTGGCCCTTGCGGTCCTCGGGCACCAGGCCGAGCCCGGCCTCCATGGCGGCGTGCACGTCGCCGGGCGGCAGCCGTTCGCCGCGTACGACGACCTCGCCCGCGTCGTAGCGGTCGGCGCCGAAGACCGCGCGGGCCACCTCGGTGCGGCCGGCTCCGACGAGCCCCGCCACGCCCACCACCTCGCCCGCGCGCACCTCGAACGACACGTCGTCGAACGCGCCCGCGCGGGTCAGCCCCGACACCCGCAGCAGCGGCTCGCCCCGAGGGGACGGGCGGCGCGGGTACTGCTGGTCGATGGGCCGGCCGACCATGAGCCCGACCAGCTCGTCGCGGCGGGTGTTCGCCGGGACCTCGGCCACGGACCTGCCGTCGCGCAGCACGGTCACCCGGTCGCCGATCTCGGCGATCTCCTCCAGGTGGTGGGTGATGAAGACGATCGCGACGCCCTCTTCGCGCAACTGCCGCACGATGGTGAACAGCTTGGCGACCTCGCTCGTGGTGAGCACGGCGGTGGGCTCGTCCATGATCAGGATGCGGGCGTGCAGCGCGAGTGCCTTGGCGATCTCCAGCATCTGCATGCGGGCGATGCCCAGCCGGGCGACCGGGGTGCGCGGGTGCACGTCCACGCCGACCCGGTCGAGCAGCCGGGCGGCGTCGCGTTCCATGCGGGCGACGTCCACGAAGCCGAATCTGCGCGGCGGGCGGCCGAGCGCCAGGTTCTCCGCGACCGTGAGCTGCGGGACCAGGTTGAACTCCTGGTAGATGGTCGCGATGCCGAGCCGCTGGGCGTCGCCGGCCGAGTGCGGGTGCACGATGCGGCCGTCCATGCGGACCAGGCCGCCGTCGGGGCGGTAGGCGCCGGAGAGGATCTTGATGAGGGTGCTCTTGCCGGCGCCGTTCTCGCCCAGCAGAACGTGGACCTCGCCGGTACGCAGGCTCAGGTCCACGCCGTCGAGGGCGACGACGCCGGGGAAGACCTTGCGCAGGCCCTCCGCTTTGAGAATCTCCTCCCCGCTCACATAGTGTGATTATCCGTTACGGCGGGTGATGAACCATCGAGAGGTGAGCGGCCCGCGTCCGGGAGGGGTCGGGCGCGGGCCGCTTTCACCCGAGGGGGGTCAGGGCTTGCTGATGCGGACCGCGTCCGCGATGACGTAACCGGTGCCGGACGTCCACCGGCTCACGCCGACCACGTTCTGCGTGCCGGCGCTCAGCGAGAACGTGCCGATGCTGCGCCAGGCCCCGCCGCCGGAGCGCTGGTCGACGTAGACGGTCTGGTTGCCGCTCGACGTCGCCACGATGTACGGCGCCGAGCTGTTGTAGCCGGCATCGGCCGGGTACCAGACCTCGACCTGGTAGGTGCCGGCGCTGGGGATCGTGGCCGAGTACCAGGCCGGGTCGCTGGCGGCGACCGGGTCGGCGAAGCGGTAGTCGGCGCCGTGGCGCTGGCTGGAGTAGGTGGAGGTGCCCCAGTTGGCGCTGGCGGTGAACTGGCCGGAGGTGGTGTTGTCGACCGTGGTGGTCCACGAGGGGGTGCCGCCGCCACCGGTCACGTAGTTCATGTACGTGGTCCAGTTCCAGTGCGAGCCCGGGTCGGTGTGGGTCGCGCCGGGGACCTCGTTGTGGCCGATGATGCCGGTCCGGTTCTTGGGGATGCCGTACTTGTCGCACAGGGCGCGGGTCAGTGCGGCGGAGGCCCGGTACATGGCGTCGGTGAACCACGAGGCGTCGTTGACGAAGCCCTCGTGCTCGATGCCGATCGAGCGGTTGTTGTAGGAGGAGTTGCCGGCGTGCCAGGCGACGTCCTTGTCGCGCACCATCTGGGTGATGGCGCCGTTGGAGGACTTGACCACGTAGTGCGCGGAGACCTGGGCGCTCGGGTTCTGGAACCAGGAGATGGTGCCGGCGTACGAGCCCTGGGTGACGTGGATGACGACCTTGTCGATGTTGTAGCTGGTCTCCCGGTTGGAGACGCGGTAGTTGCTGGAACTGGCCGCGACCCAGGCGGCCGGCGGGTAGTCGGGGCTGGCCACGGCGGCCTGGGCGTCCACGCCGCGGGCGTTCAGGTCACGGGCCTTGGCCAGGTCGCCGCGGTCGGCGGTGACCTCCTGCGGCTTGACCCGCACGCCGCGCAGGTCGATGCCGAGGCCGAGCCCCTCGTAGACGGCGTCGGCGTACAGGCGGGCCAGCTCGGGAGAGGAGGCGTTGCCGTACGCGGCCACGGCGGAGTACCAGCGGCCGGCGTCCTTCCTCGCGGTCTCGTCGAGGCCGAGCTTGTCGGCGTGGGCGCGCAGCACGGCCGCGCCGCCGAGGATGTTGGCCGCGTCGTCGGACTTGAGCTTGTCGGCCGGGAGTCCGGTGAGGTCGGCGGCTCGTTCGAGCGAGTGGTTGGTGGGGTTGCTGACCAGGTGCATCACGCCGTAGCCGCCGCTGGCGCTGGGCTCGCCGGCGTGGCCGTCGAGGTGGGTCTCGGCGTAGGCGAGGGCGACGAGCAGGTCACGGGGTACGTCGTGCGCGGCGGCCGCCTTGTCGAACGCGGCCGGCAGTGCGGGCTCCTTCGCCTGCGACCAGGCGGGCTGGCCTGCGGCGATGAGGATGACGGCGAGGATCGAGGTGGCGAGGGCTGCTAATCGCGTGCGGGCGAGAGTCATTGGGGTGCTCCTCGTTCACAGGTGACGGGTGCAACTTACGGCAGCTTCTGACTTATGTCGATAATTGACATTAACTCGGAGTTAGGTGAAACTTTTCGCCCAGTCATGCGGCGCCCGAGATTGGGCCCCCGCGAAACTGCTGAAAACTATTGCGCTCGCCGACGAATGCGCTGAAACTTCCCTTCGTGACCGCGCTCCTGCGTACCCTCATGGCGGCGCTCACCGCCGCCGCACTCGTCAGCATCGTGGCCCCATCCCAGACGACCCCCGCCGCCGCGACGACCGCCGCCTGCGCCGTCGATCCCGCCACCCCGAAGCGCCAGCTCAGAGCCATGTGGATCTCCTCGGTGGCCAACATCGACTGGCCCAGCCGCACCGGGCTGAGCGTGTCGGCGCAGCAGGCCGAGTTCCGCGCCTGGCTCGACCTGGCCGTGGCCAAGCGCATGAACGCCGTGGTCGTGCAGGTCAGGCCGACGGCCGACGCGTTCTGGCCCTCGTCGTACGAGCCGTGGTCGCAGTGGCTGACCGGCACCCAGGGCGGCAACCCGGGCTACGACCCGCTGGCCTTCATGGTCGCCGAGGCCCACGCCAGAGACCTGGAGTTTCACGCCTGGTTCAACCCGTACCGGATCGCCAACCACGACGACCCGTCCCGGCTGATCTCCAGCCATCCCGCGCGGCGCAACCCCGGCTGGCGTTTCGCCTACGACGGCAAGCTCTACTACAACCCGGGCATCCCGGAGGTCCGCGACTTCATCGAGGACGCGATCATGGACGCCGTCTCCAAGTACGACGTGGACGGCGTGCACCTCGACGACTACTTCTACCCCTATCCGGCGAGCGGCCAGACCATCCCCGACGCGGCGGCGTACGCGCAGTACGGCGGCGCGTTCTCCAACGTCGCCGACTGGCGGCGCGAGAACGTCAACCTGCTGATCCGCGAGCTCGACCAGCGCATCCACGCGGCCAAGGCGCACGTGTCCTTCGGCATCAGCCCGTTCGGCATCTGGCGCAACAGCGGCACCGACCCGCTCGGCTCGCGTACGTCGGGGCTGCAGTCGTACGACGCGATCTACGCCGACAGCAGGAAATGGGTCAAGCAGGGCTGGGTGGACTACCTCGCGCCGCAGATCTACTGGCACATGGGCTTCGCCACCGCCCCCTACGAGGTGCTCACCGCCTGGTGGTCCGACGTCGTCCGGGGCACGGGCGTGCAGCTCGTCGTCGGGCAGGCCGCCTACCGCGCCGGCGCCTCCGGGCAGGACGTCGCCTGGCAGGACCCGGCCGAGCTGAGCGACCACCTGACCGACAACCGGCAGCATCCCGAGGTCGCCGGCGATATCTTCTTCAGCGCCAAGGACGTCAGGGCCGACCGGATCGGCGCGTTCACCAGGGTCGTCAACGCCCACTACACCAGGCCCGCGCTGCTGCCGGCCCGCGGCACGGCCGCCGCCCCCGCCGCGCCGTCGATCACCTCGGCCACGCGGGGCTCGAACGGCGTCCAGCTCGCCTGGACGGGGTCGGCCACGTCGTACGCGGTCTACCGGGTGGACGGCAGCCCGTCGGCCGCGGACCCCTGCTTCTTCGCCGACGCCCGCAACCTGGTCGGGACCACCCGGCAGAAGACGCTCACCGACACCGGCGCCGGCGGATCGGCCTACACCTACTACGTGGCCGCGCTCAACCGCACCCACCAGGAGAGCGCGCCCAGCTCGGGCCGGGCCGTCGGCCAGGGCGGCGGCGGCGCGTTCAGCGTGGTGATCGACAACGCCGGGCCCGGGTTCGCCGCCGGCTCGGCCTGGGGCACCTCCGCCTACTCCCCGCAGCTCCACGGCGCCGACTACCGCTTCGCGGAACCGGTCGCGGCCAGCGATCCGGCCTGGTTCAGCACGGCCGTGCCGAGCACCGGCGACTACCGGGTGGAGGTGTGGCATCCGGCCGATCCCGGCTACAACAGCGCGACGCCGTACATCGTCGCGGCCTCCGGTGGGAATCGGACGGTGACCGTCGACCAGCGCACGGGGGGCGGCGCGTGGCGCGGCCTCGGCACGTACCGGCTGGACGCGGGGACGTACAACGTGGTCGGGGTGAGCCGCTGGACCTCCACGACCGGGTACGTCATCGCGGACGCCGTCCGGATCACCCGGCTCTGACCGGCTACGAAAGTAGGGGTGGGCACGTACGGCGGGTGATCGTACGATGAGGCCGTGGACGGTGCCCGCCCGCGGCCGATCGACGCGGTCGCGGTCCTGGCCGCGGCGGGTCTGACGCCGGTGGCCGGCTATTCGGGCACGGGGCTGGTGCTTCTGCTGGCAGGGGCGCTGCCGGTGTTCTGGATGCGCCGGGCGCCTCTGGTCGTGGCCTGGATCGCCGCCGGCACCGCGGTCGCCGTGCCCGCCCTGTCGTTGCTCGCGCCGTCCGTCGTGCCCCTTCCGTCGCAGGACGCGCTGATCTGGCCGCCCCTGGGGCCGTTCGCCGCGTACGCCGCGATGGCGTACGCGCGCGACAGCCGCCCGCTCTGCCGCCGGCTGCCGGTGTTCGTGCTGGTCCTCGGCGTCCTGACCCTGCCCGACCGGTTCGGGCTCGTCGCCAGGTCCGAGGCGGTGATCGCGCTCGCCGTCCTGTACGGCCTGTACGTCTCCGTCAGGGAACGCCTGCGTGCCGAGCTGGCCGAACGCGAACAACGGATCGAACGCGAGCGCCTGGCCGGCCAGCTGCACGACGTCGTCACCCACCGGGTCGGCCGCATCGTGCTGGAGGCCGGCACGCTGGCACTGGCGGCCGGCGACGAACGCGCCAGGGCGGCGGCCGAGGACATCCGCACGACCGGCTGCGAGACGCTGGAGGAGTTGCGACACATGACCGCCCTGTTGCGGCGGGGTACCGGGGAGGGCTTCGACCTGGGGCTGCCGCTGCCGGACCTGCGGCCCCTGGTGATCGACTCGGCGCAGGCGGGGGTGCCCGTCGAGCTGTCGGTCGAGGGCACACCCGTGCCGGTGCCCGGGCCGGTGGGGCGCAGCGCGTACCTGGTGGTCGAGGCGGCCCTGGCCAACGTGCGCGAGCACGCGCCGGGGGCGGACGTGCGGGTACGCGTCCGCTACCCGCCCGGCTACGTGCGGATCGGCGTGCGCAGCTCCGCCGGGCGGCCCGGCGCCTGGGTCGGCGTCGCCGGGCCTGGGCCGAGCCTGCTCGACCTGCGGCGGCGGGTGGAGGTGGCCGGGGGGACGCTGGAGAGCGGGCCGCTGGAGGACGGCGGCTTCCACGTCGAGGCCACCTTCCCGGCCGCCTGAACCGGCGCGGCGCCGCCGGCCGCCGGAGCCCGCGGCGACCCCTCCCGCCTGAGCCCACGACGCCCCTCCCCGCCTGAGCCCGGGCGGGCATCCCCTCCCGGCTGCCCGAGCCCGCGACGCCCCCTCCCGGCTGCCCGAGCGCGCGGGTTCAGGATCCGTAAATCACCGACAGGAAGCGCACCAGCACCGCCTCCCGCGAGGCGGGCGGCAGCGCGTCCAGCACCGCGTTGACCATCGCCATCTCCGGTTGCCCCGCCCCCGGCCGCAGGTCCACCCCGACAGAGGCGCTCAGCTCGGCGAACGACGCGTCGTCGATGGCGTCCAGGTCCAGCCCCGCCACCAGCTCGACCAGCCCCTCGGGCAGCACGACGGGACCGCGTTCCCTGGCCGCATCGGCCGACTCGGCGATCACCTTGAGCATGGCCTCCACCCCGGAGAGCGTGACCCCGGTGACCGTGATGTGCAGGTTCGCGGGGATGCCGGCGTACGAGAGCTGCGGCTGCAGGAACCAGCCGCGCGCCCGCGCCTCGTCGGCCAGCACGAACACGTCGATGTCGTCACCCGCGAAGGCCACCAGCGACGACTCGGGCTCGCCGAGCACCCGCAGCCCCGGGACGGCGGCCAGGCCGGCGCGCAGCCTGGCCGTCGCCTCCAGCGTGGCCCGGCCCAACTCCACGTACCCCTCCCGGCCCAGCGCCTGAAGGGTGGCCCAGGCGCCGCCGAGCGGGCCCGCCGACCGTGAGCTCTGCACGGTCGCGTTGATGATCGTGTACCCGGGCCAGGCGGCCGAGGCGAAATACGCCCGCCGCCGCATCGCCGGATCGGCGAACAGCAGGACCGAGGCACCCTTGGGCGCGTAGCCGAACTTGTGCAGGTCGCAGGAGATCGAGGTCACCCCGGGCACCGACAGATCGAACGGCGGCACCGGCGCACCCGCCTCGCGTAACCACGGCAGCAGCCAGCCGCCCACGCACGCGTCCACATGGAACGGCACCCCCGCCGCCGACGCCACGGCGGCCACCTCCTCGATCGGGTCGATGACGCCCTGCGGGTAGGAGGGCGCGGAGGCGACGACGAGGACGGTGTCCGGGGTGATCGCCGCCTCGACGTCGCGGGCGCGCACCTTGTACGTCGAAAGGTCCACCGGCAGGGCGACGACCTCGACCCCGAGGTAGTGCGCCGCCTTGTGGAAGGCCGGATGGGCGGTGACCGGCAGGATGAGGTTGGGGCGGTCCCGTCCGGCCAGGTCGCGGGCCGCCTTGACGGCCAGCATGATCGACTCGGTGCCGCCGCTGGTGAAGACGCCGTGGCCGCCGCCGAGCAGGTCCGACACCGCGCCCACGACCTGCCGCTCCATGTCCACCACGCTGGGGAACGCGGTCGGGTCGAGGCAGTTGACCTCCAGCATCTCCAGGTAGGCCCGGGTGGCGGCGTCGTTCACCTCGGACCGCCCGGTGTCGTAGACGTAGGCGGTCACCTGACCGCCGCGTACGGGCAGGTCGTGCTCCTTGAGCCGGGCGACCTCAGCCAGCAGGTCTTCCGTGGTCCTTCCGGCCGGGGGCAGGTTCACGCGGCCTCCTTCGTTCTCGTGGGGGTGAGCCTTCCGTACCTGACGACGAACGGCAGGCTGATCAGCATGAGCAGGGCGGGCAGCGCGGTGAAGCCCAGCAGGAGCCCGGTCAGCGCGCCGGGCGACTGCGCGACCGGCCCGCCTGCCGCTGCTGAGGTGAAGCCCGACAGGGTCAGCACCAGCGCGAACAGCCCGGGTCCGAGCGCCAGCCCCGCCGTCTCGCCCGCCGTCCACAGGCCGGTGAACGCGCCGGACTGCGCGTGTCCCGTACGGGCGGCGTCGGCGTGCACGGTGTCGGGCAGCAGCGACAGCGGCAGCAGTTGCAGCGCCGCGTAGCAGACCCCGGCCAGGGCGGTCAGCGTCAGCGTGGCCACCAGGGCGCCCGAGGCGATGGCCGGGATCAGCGCGAGCGCGACGCCGCAGAAGCCGGCGGAGGCGGCCAGGTAGCAGCGCACCGGCCCGTGCACGCGGGCCAGCCAGGCCCAGCCGGGCACGGCGAGCATGCTCGGCCCGACGAGGCAGACGAACATCACCGACGTCAGCCCGTAGTCCCCCAGCCGGTACGACGCCACGTACGGCGCGCCCGCCAGCATCACCGCCACGGCCAGCGCCTGCGCCACGAACGCCGCCAGCAGCACGAAGAACGGCCGGTTGCCCCTCGCCAGCCGGAAGGCCGCCACGGGACCGAGCTGCCTGGGCCCCGGCCTCGACGGCACCCAGCGGGTGGCCAGCGTCGCACCGGCCAGCGCCGCCGCCATGATCGCGCCGATCGTCACGCCCATCACGGCGTATCCGGCCCGGCCGCCCCCGGCCAGATCGACCACGGCCGGGGCCAGGCCGCCGGCCACGAGGATGCCGACCGTCAGGCACACCACCCGCCAGGACATGATCCTCGTCCGCTCGCCCGGGTCGGGGGACATCTCAGCCGGAAGCGCCACGTACGGGACCTGGAAGCAGGCGAAGGCCGTGGCCGCCAGCAGGAACGCCGCCCCGGCCCAGACCGCCCCCGGCACGTCGCCCGGCACCGCGAACATCAGCGCGAACGTCACCGGCAGCGCGACTGCGCCGATGGTCAGCAGGCGGGTCCTGTGGCCGGTGCGGACGGCCTCGCGGTCGCTGGCGGCGCCGATCAGGGGGTTCAGCAGCACGTCCCAGATCTTGGGCGCCACCAGCACGGCGCCCGCCACGGCGGCGGGGACGCCGAGCAGGTCGGTCAGGTAGTAGAGGAGCAGGAGGCCGGGGACCGCCGAGAACACGCCGGTCCCGACGGAGCCGACGCCGTAACCGAACAGCCGGCCTCGCCCCAGTTGGGTCACCTGGGGTCGCCGGGGAGGCCGAGGGTGCGGTGGAGGCTGGTGTGCAGGTGGGCGCGGAAGCGGCGCAGTGCGGCCCGGTCGCCGGCGCCTCTGCGCCGCCCCTCCGCGTCCAGCACTCCGCCCTTGGCGAAACCGTGCACGGACCAGATCACCGTCCACACGGTGTACTCCAGGTCGATCTCGCCGGAGATCAGCCCGGACTCGACCGCCGGCCGCAGCGCGCCGGTCACCGTGGCGAGCAGCGGCTGCACGTACTGGCGCTCCAGCTCGGTGATGTCACTGGCGTCGGAGAGCCAGCGGTGCATCCACAGGGCGGGCACCTCGGGGTTGTCCACGCAGAAGTCGAGATAGTCGTCGGCCAGACGGTGGATGGCGGCGACCGGGTCGGCGCCGGGCAGCCGGGTGAGCGCGGTCTCCAGCGCCGCCTTCTCCGCCTGGTGGGCGCGCTCCATGACGGCCAGGTACAGCTCGCGCTTGCCGCCCACGTGGTAGTTGACGGTGGCGATGTTCAGCCCGGCGGCCTCGGCGATCTGCCGGGTGGAGGTGCCGTCGTAGCCGAGCGCCGCGAACAGGTGTGTGGCCACCTTGAGAATCAGGCCGGCCTGGGTGCTTTCGCCGGGAGTCATACCACCGAAGGTAGTTCGGCCGACCCGTCTCGGTCAATCGCTTGATGGAAGATCAGGTCAGTCCGGGGCCCAGTACTTCTCCATGATCTGATCGAGCAGCCGCACCACGGGCTGCCAGCTCGCGGGCAGCCGGTAGCGGGCGGCCCTGCGGTGGTCGTACGCGAGCGTGTACTTGATGAAGTCCGCCCCCTGCGGCGGCCGCTCGGAAGCGCCGATGCGCAGGTTACGCAGGTGGCCGTGGAGCTTGCGCCGCTCCTTGGCGGTCAGGCACTTGTCGATCGTCGGCCCCGTACGCCGGCTGAGCCGTACGCACCCGTTGCCGTAGACGATCACGCGGTCGTTCAGCCCCGCGAAGCCGCCCTGCTTGCGGAAGTCCACCAGCGCCCGCTTCGACGCGACCTCCGCCTGCGCCGGCGCCATGGACGTGCTCAGCGCCAGGAGCAGCAGGGGCAGGAGCACTATTCGCCAGATCCTCATGCTCCTACGACGTACGCCGGCCGCGAACGGCTCACCGAACGCGTCTACCTGGAGTCCCCTGGGCGTCCGAAGGTGCCCGCGACGCCCAGGGGACCCCTCGCGGCTACCCGCAGCGGGCGCCGTTGAGGTGGAACACCTCGGGGGCCGGGTTGGGGCCTGAGGTGTTCGTACCGGTGAAGCCGAAGGTCACCGACTTACCGGGCTTGATGCGGCTGTTCGCGCCGAGCCCCTTGGCCGTCACCACCGAGCCCGACTGCGACAGCGACGCGCCCCAGTCGTCACGCACCCGCTGGCCGCTCAGGAACGACCAGCGCAGGTCCCAGCCGTCCACACTGTGCCTGCCGGTGTTCTCGATCACGACCTGGGCGGTGAACGGACGCGAGCCGAACGCCGTGTAGCGGACCCGGCAGTCCGAGCGCCCGCCCTCGTCGGTGAGGAACGCGGAGACCCAGGCCAGCGGGGAGTTCCAGTTGATGGTCAGCTCGTTCGTGGACCACGACTCGATGTCGTCCACGTAGCAGAACTGCGGCGCGCAGCCCTGCAGCAGGCGCTGCGCGAGCGGGTCCTGGATGCTGGAGTTCGGGCCGCCCGACAGCGTGCCGCGCGGCGGGTTGGGCAGGGCGGGGTCGAGCTGGCGGGCGTACCAGCGGCTGTGCTGGTTCTTGGAGGCGACCTCGCCGTAGCCGGTCACGTACGACTGGTTGAGCGCGTTGCGGCCGAGCAGGTAGTCCATGCCCTCCTGTACGGCCGCGCGGTACTTCTCCTGGTCGGTCAGGTCGTACGCCGTCGCGATGACGACCAGGTTGTTCAGCACCAGGTTGTTGGAGCCCCAGTCGAAGTCGGGCGGGTCGTAGGCCAGCCCGTACGGGTGCGCCCGCTGGATCGCCAGATACTTCTCGGCCCCCTCGACCACCGACTTGCGGACCCGTGCCCGGTCCGGCAGCGCGTTCGGCACCGTCGCCAGGTCCAGGCGGCCGAGCTGGGCCGTGTTGCCCCAGTCGAAGCCGCGATCACGCCAGATGTCGCCCGTGTGGTGCGGCGAGGCCAGCACGAAGTCCTTGAACTCGCGCTCGCCCGTGGTCAGGTACAGCTCGGCCGCCGCCCAGTAGAACTCGTCGCTCACGTCGTTGTCGTTGTAGGCGCCGCCGCCGGTGCCGTCGGTCGGGTCGGCGTACCGCTCCGGGTTCGCCTTGGCCGCCGCCCACGCCTTGCGCGCCGCGGTGAGGTTCCTGGCGGCGAACGCGGCGTCGTACGGGGCGAACAGCCGGGCCGCCTGCGCCGACGTCGCGGCCAGGTTCAGCGTGGCCGCGGTGGAGGTGGGGTGCAGCTCGCGCAGTTGCGGGTCCAGGTGGGGCAGGAGCGGGAGGCCGGTCCAGTTCTGGTCGTGGATCTTGTGGTGCGCCATGCCCGCGTCCGGCTTGCCGTCCGGCACCTGCATGCTCAGCAGGAACTCCTGCTCCCAGCGGGCCTCGTCCAGGATGTCAGGGCGGCCGTTGCCGCTCTCCGGGATGTTCAGCTGGCCGTCCTTGAAGGCGGTCTTGTCACGTTCGTACGCGGCCATGAGCTGAAAGGCCGAAATCCCGCCGTTGACGACGTACTTGCCGTGGTCGCCGGCGTCGTACCAGCCGCCCTTGACGTTCAGGCTGTAGTCGCAGACGCCCGGCTGGCACGGCACGCTCACGTCACCCTGGTTCGGCGCGACGCCGACATGACCGGCCGGCCTGCCGTAGCCGGGGCGCAGGCTGTCGAGGATCTCGATGCCGCTGCGCTGGGTGTAGTAGAACTTCAGCGCGTCCGTCGGAAGCTGCGCGTACAGGTCGGCCGCGATGTCGAACGGCCTGCTCGTCTCGCCGTCCGCCGTCACCGTGTAGCCCTTGCCCGGCTTGCGGTAGGTGCCGAAGTCGAGCGTGTGCACGTTATGGCCGGAGCTGGCGTCCACGCCTCTCGGGGTGGTTCTGCCGCGGGCCACGGTGGTGCCGGCGGCGTTCTTGAGCTGCCAGTCCAGGGGCGTGGTCGCCTCGGTCACGACCGTGGCCTTCTTCGGGCCCGTGGGGAGGTAGCCGACCATGTTCACGCGTACGCGGGGGCCCGTGTCCGGTTCGTACACCTCGGGCTCCGCGCCGCCCTTGAGCGACACGTCGTCCATGCAGAACCTCCAGGGCTCGGGACTGCCTCCCAGCTGGAAGACGGCCTGGGCGTCGGGCAGCGACACGGGGGCGGTGAACGTGTAGGTGTAGGAGTTGCCCGAGACGCTCATCTCCGGCGCGGCCGCCAGATACTGCGTGTAGGGGTCCACGGGGAGCTGGATCAGCGCCCTTCCGACTCTGCCCGGGGTCGCGGTGGCGAAGAACCGGTAGGCGTACGTCTCGCCCGCCACGAGCGGGAGGTCGTTCTGGCCGATGATCACGTCCCAGGGGTTGGTGGTGCCACCGGGGATGTCGGCGCACAACCGGCCGTCGTCCACCGCGAGGGTGACGTTGCCGGTGCCCCACCAGGGGGCGGTGCCGGTGTCGAAGGTGCCGTTCACGATCTGCTCGGGTCCCTCGTCGGCGGCTTGGGCCGCTGGGGCGGGGGACAGGGCGACCATGGTGAAGAGGGCCAGTAAGGCGGCCCGGCGTCGGGTCATGGAGGTCCTTAGGGGGTGGGAGCGCTCCCAACAGGGCGACCCTGATCCTCCATTCCCTGCGCCGCCGCGTCAACGGGCGCGGAACTCCTGGCTGAAATTTTCCCGTGACGGCGACACGCCGCTCTCTGTTCCGTGGTCGGGCTGCCGGCCGGATGGTCGCCTGGTCGTGGTGCGGCTGAGGTGCAGGAGGATCTCCTCGGCGCGGTCGCGGTCGTACGGGGTGGCCAGGCGTTCGGCGGCGGCCAGCGCGCGGTGCGCCGCCTTTTCGGCCGGCCCGTTTCTGCCCGCGACGGCCAGCACGAGCGCGCGGGCCCAGCCGATCCTGGCCGCGGCGCCCGGGTTCCTGGCCTGGTATCTGGACAGATGCTGGTGCAGGCGCCGCGCGGACGTCCGGTCCGGCGGGTCGGGCAGCGCCCAGAGCAGCTCCGCCAGCCCGGCCCAGCACTCCAGCATGCCCCGCTGCCCCACCGGCAACCGCTCGGCCAGCCCCAGCACCTCCCGCACCTCCCGCACCGCCGCCACGTCGTCCGGTGGCTGGGGAACGCCGACCGTCAGCGCCCGGTCGTCAGGCCCGTGGCGGAGGACGGCGTCGCCGGGCCCGTGGTGGAAGGCGGAGTCTTCGGGGTGCTGGGTGCGCAGGTGCAGGCGGGCGGTGGCGGTGAGGAGGCGCATGTCCTGGATCGTGCGCATGACCGGGCCGTCCCGCAGGCCGAGCTCCTTCTCGCACGTACGGCGGCGCTCCGTGGACGCCCTGGCCGCCTCCAGCACCTGCCGGATCCGCTCCGGAGCCGTCCCGTCGATCCGCAGCATCGCCTCGACCTGGCCGGTCAGGCACCAGTGCCGGCCGATGTCGTCCCCGCCCACGCGCCTGGCCGCCTGCTCGGCCGTGTCGGCGAACAGCTCGGCCGCCGCCGTGAAGTCCCCCTGCCAGAGCGCGGTCTCGGCGAGCATGCCCGTGCAGTTCTCCGCCACGCGGGGCGTCAGCGTCCTGGCGCGGCACTCGGTGAACGAACGCCTGGCCGCCTCGAACGCCCCGGCGTGCAGCTGGTCGAGCCCCCGAGCCAGCCGGGCCCGATTCGCGGCCTCCACGGCCAGTTCGACCGGCCTGCCGCCCACCGCCCCACCGCCCACCGCCCCACCGCCTGCCGAGCCCGCCGTGCCCGCCGTGCCCGCCGAGCCGGCCGTGCCCGCCGAGCCGGCCGATTCCGCTGATCCTGCTGACCCCGCCGGCTCCAGTCGGGCGTGCTCGACCTCGGCCAGGGCGCGGTCTGCCAGCGTGCCGTAGCGGGTGGCCGTCCGGTGCAGGCCCGCGACGCGGGCGATGGTGGCGGCGTTGGCGTAGGACTCGGCGCGCAGGGCGGGGTCCTGGGTCCGTTCTGCGGCATTGAGCTGGCGTAACGAGGCGGCCAGCATCGTGAGCAGGTCCTGCTGGTGGTAGGCGAGCCTGGCCAGCATGGTCAGCGCCTGCGCCGCCTCCCGCCCACCGGCCTCCCGCCTACCGGCCTCCCGCTCGCGTCCGCCCGGATCGTGGTCGCCGGAGCCGTGTCGGTCGGAGGCCGGCCGGTCGGGGGCGCGTCCGAGGCTGGGCGGGAGGGTGAGGCTGGGCGGGAGGGTGAGGCGGGGCGGGGTCAGGCGGTGGGCGCTCTGGCGGGCCGCTGCGGTCAGGCAGGTGACGACCAGGCCGGTACGCGACTCCGGCAGCGGCTCGCCCAGCGTGGCCAGGGCCGCCCTGGCCAGGCGGGTGGCGTCCAGGTCCCTGGCCAGATGGTGCTCGCTCGTCCCCGCCATCCACAGGTGCCGGGCCCGGAGCAGCCGGTTCTCCGTCGCGCCTTCGAGGTGCCGGCGCAGGATGGCCACCGACTCCTCGTACAGGTGCAGCCGCAGGCACAGAATCCAGTAGTGGTCCAGGAAACCCGGGTCGCCCGACGCGGCCCAGGCCGGCCTGATGTTGTCCAGCTCCGCCCCGAGCACGGCGGTGACCTCGGTGTCGGAGGCGTCCTGCAACGCGTCCGCGTGCCGGTCGAGCAGGCGGGCGAAGTAGGCGGCGTGGCGCCGGCGCGCGGCCTGGAGGTCCGCCGGGCTCTGGCGTTCGGCGGCGAGCTGCTGGATCAGGGGGTGGATCACGTACCGGCCGGAGGAGGTCAGCCGGATCATGCTGTGATCCACCAGGCGGACCAGCACGTCGAGGCTGGTGCGGGCGACCTCAAGCGCCGCCTCCAGCGTGCACCCGCCGCCGAACACCGACAGCGCCGCCAGCGCCCGCTGCCCGGCCGGGTCGAGCAGGTGCCACGAGGTCTCGAAGACCGTACGCATGCAGGCGTGCCGCGGCCGGGCGGCGGGCCCGGCGGCCGACAGTAGCCCGGGGTCCACGCCGAGGCGCCGGGCCAGGTCGGCGCAGGGCACGGCGCGCAGCAGGCCTGCCACCAGCTCGATGGCCAGGGGCAGGCCGCCGGTGGCCGCGCAGATCGCCGCCACCGGGGCCGCCTCGCGGTCGGGGTCGAACGCCGGTCGCGCCGCGCGTGCCCGTACCGCGAACAACGCCTCGGCGGCCGGTCCCGGCAGCCCTTCCACGGTGACCGTCGCCTGGCCGGGCAGACTCAGCCGCCGCCTGCTCGTGGCGAGGACCCGTACGGACGGGGCAGCGTGCAGGACGGCGCCGATGACCGCGTCGAAGGCGGGAAGGTGTTCGAGGTTGTCGAGGACGAGCAGGAGCCGCCGGCGGCGGGCTGCGAGGTGGGCCAGGAGCAGGTCGAGGGCGGGACGTGGCGGCGCGAGATCCACGTCCAGACGGCGCGCCAGCGTCGTGACGGCCGCCTCCGCCCGCACCCCGGCGAACGACACGAAGACCGTCTCCACGGGCAAGCCGTTCCCTCCGGTGCCCGGCGAGGCCGCAGGGCCGGCTCGGGCCTTCGTACCCGCGTCGAGACGGGACTCCGGGGCGGTGGCGGCGATGGCGAGGCGGGTCTTGCCGATACCGCCGGGCCCGAGCAGCGTGACCAGCCGCTCGCGCGCCAGCAGCGCCCGCAGCGCGGCCACCTCGGCGTCCCGGCCGATCAGCTCCGTGCCGGGAAGGGGCGGACCGGGCCGGGCCGCAGCACGGGGCGCGAGCTCCCGCCGCAGGGCCTGGGTCGGCGGTGCGGGGGCGACTCCCAGCTCGTCCGCCAGCCGCCGGCGCAGCTCGTCGTAGCAGGCCAGGGCGGCGGCCCGGTTCCCCGTCCCGGCCAGGGAGGCCATGAGCACCCGGTACGCCTCCTCGTCGTACGGATCGAGCCCGGTGATGATGCGGGCCAGCCGCGTCACCTCGTCGGACGCCGCCGACCCGGGCGGCGGGAGCAGCGAGCGCAGCAGCGTACGCATCCGCTGCCGTTCCACGCTCACCCACTCGCCGAACGCCGGCGTGTCGCAGAACGCGACCCCGTCCATGAAGTCCCCGCGCCACAACCGCAGCGCCGTGGCCACGGCCGGGGCCCCGCACAGCACCCGGTGGTCCACGAAGCACTCGCCGGCCTCGCGGAACCGTACGTGCGTGCGGGTGATCTCCAGCCAGCCGCCCACCTCCGCGCGCAACTCGGACAGCGCCAGCCGCAGACTGCCCCTGGCGTTGGCCTCGGGACGCTCGCCCCACAGCAGCGTGGCCAGCGTGGAGCGCGGCTGTGGGCCGGTCTTGGTGGCGAGGTGGCAGAGCAGCGCGCGCGTCTTGGCGGAGCGGATGCGCAGGGGCATCCCTCCGACGGACACGTCCGGTGAGCCGAGCAGGAGCATGGTCAGCGACTGCCTCATAGCGGAGCAGGCTAGGCGTGAGCCGGCCGGGCGACTGTTCGAAAAGGCACATATGGGTTGTGTTCTGCGTGACTCACCTGGGGGTTAACGGTGTGCTCACGGTGGCGTGGCCACTCTGATGCCGCGCTCGGTGAATGTCGCGGGGCGTTCGACATCAAGGCATCCAGGCATCAAGGAGAGAACAAGAGCATGCGCACTCCTCAGCTCATCGCCGCACTCACCCTCGCCGCGGGCATGATCGGGCCGGCGGTGGCCGCCGCGCCGGCCCACGCCATGGCGTCCTCGTGCGTCGTGACGCTCTATGACATCGACCTCAGCAACCCCAGGGAGAAGGACGGCGTCGACGAGCTCCGCTTCAAGGTCGACGGGAACTGGTTCCCGCAGAACGGACACTTCGACATGAGCATCGCGCGCTCGGACGGCGACCCGGGGGACTTCGGCAACCCGTCGACCATCGTCCAGCGGCAGGAGAACAAGTACTTCGAACTGCGCGAGGTCAACCCGCCGATCATCACCGGCGGCCAGAACCTGGGCGAGGCGTGGGCCTTCGGCTACGACTGCGACAATCTCGGCGTGGGGGACATCCACATCGAGGACACCGTCCTGTCCAGCAGCAAGTACGCCTACACGGTCAGGCTCAAGCTGACCGGCCAGTGACCGTCCCTTCTCCGCCGATCGGCCGCCTGCGAGGTGGCCGATCGGTTCACGGCGTCAGCACCCGTTCCGGCGAGTCGAGCCAGATCGAGTGACCGCCGTCCTGGGAGACGGTCCACCCGAACCGCTCATGTCCGGGCTCGCCCCACGACACCCAGCGGAAGTAGGCATCCACCAGCTCGTCCCACAGGGACCGATCGCCCAGCTGGTACACCTGATGGTCTCGCTCGCCGCCGGGCCGGACCTGCTCGACCCACGGGTACGGCACCCGCCGGATCCCGCACGTGACGTGCACCCGATCGAACGGGGCGAAATCTGGACACCCCTCCGCACCGTCACCGACGAGCAGCCGCGGCCGGCACCCGGCCTCGCGCAGATTCCCGGCCGCGTGCTCGGCGACGACAGCGTCCACTTCGACCGACGTCACCTGGCCGTGCTCACCCACCACATGGGAGATCAGCGCCGCCGTCTCCGCGGGGCCTTTATTGATGTCGCGCGATCTGGGAGTGTTCGAGCGTGGCTCTCACTCTGGCCGGGTGCCCCGTGCACGAGTTGCTCGAGCGTCAGTCCGCCAAGCTGGCCCGGCTGCTCGTACGTGGGTTCGCCGAGCAGATCCCCGTCTACCGGCGGCTGCCCCAAGAGGAGCTGGACGGGGACATCACGGCCATCACCGAGCATAACCTGCGCCTGATCGCCCGGGTGTTCCGTGATCGGCGGCCGCCTGCCAGGGCCGAGTTGGCGCCGTTGCGGGTGTCGGCGGTGCGCCGGGCGCAGGAGGGGGTGCCGCTGGAGGCGTTGCTCGCGGCCTATCACCTGGGGGCGCGGATGGTGTGTGAGCGGCTGTTCGCGCAGGCGGGGCCGGACGACCTGGGTGACGTGCTGGAGGCGAACCGGATCATCCTGCGGTACATGGAGTCCGTGACGGCCGCCGTGTGCACGGCGTACCTGGAGGAGCGGGAGAGCGTGCTCAGCCAGGAGCAGCACGCCATGCACGCCACCGTGGCGGCGCTGCTCGGCGGTGACCGGGCGGCGCTGGCGGGGATCCGGCTGGCGCCGCGCTACCTGGTGCTGGCCATCGCGGTGGGGCGGCATCCGGACGAGGACGGGCCTGGTGCGGCGGTGGCGGGGCGGCGCAAGTTGCACCGGATCAGGAGTGCGCTGCAGCGGCACGTGAGCGAGCCCGTGCTGACCGCGCTGGACACGTCGGGTGGGGTGGTGCTTCTTCCGCTGCAGGAGGCTGCCGATCCGGACGTCGGAGAGCTGGCGGAGGTGGCGGGGCGGGCGGCGGGCGTGCCCGTGTGGCTGGCGGCCGAGCCGGCGCCACCGGACGACGTGCCGGCGGCGGCGCGGCTGGCCGAGGAGGTGCTGGAGGTGGCGCGGGTCTTCGAGCAGCCGCCGGGCGCCTACCGGCTGGCCGATGTGCTGCTCGAATACCAGCTGACCCGGTCGAGCCAGGCCACGGCGTTGCTCGCGGGGCTGCTGGACCCGCTGCTCGACAATCCCGACCTGCTCAGGACGCTCACGGCGTACCTGGACACCGGGCTCGATCGGCGGCGTACGGCCGAGTTGCTGCACGTGCACCCGAACACCGTCGACTACCGGTTGCGCCGGGCCGCCGCGCTGACCGGGCTCGATCCGATGGATTCGGCTCACCTTCAGCGGATCGGGGCCGCGCTGGCCGCTCGCCGCCTCACCGGATCCCGGTAAGGCCCGCTGCTCCAGCGGATCGCGGTAAGGCCGCCGCCCCGGCGGATGCCGGTAATGCCGCCGCCTCACCGGATCCTGGTCAAGCTGGTGCTTATAGGACGCCGGTTACCGCGGACGTCACGATGGTGGCGAAGTTGCGCATGCCGAGGGCGTTCGGGTGGAACGGCGCGGCGGGCGCGGCCGGGACGTACGGTTCGATCCACCGCACGCCGGGCGACGCGCACGGGTCGTGGCCCGCGCTCGGCGTCTGCAGGTCGATGAAGCCCGCCCCGGCCGAGGCGGCCTGTTCGGCCAGCATCTGGTTGAAGTACATCAGCGTGGCCCTGATGTAGTTCGCGTCCGCGCGGATGATCGGGACGCGCGGGTAGCAGCCGTTCTGCCGCGCGTACGTGGCGTAGCCCACCACGAAGATCCTGGCCTGCGGGGCGCGGGCGCGGATGTCGGAGACCAGGGTGGTGAGGCGGGGGCGCAGCGCGTCGGTCGCGACCCGCCACTGATCCTGGCCGCCTGAGTTGTAGTCGTCGTTGCAGGCGTCGCCGATCGGGGGCGGCAGCAGGTTCAGGCAGTCCTCGATGAAGTCGGTCAGCCCGACGTCGTTGGCGCCGATCTGCACCGTGACGAGTGTCGTGTTCTGACTGAGCGCGTCGAGCTGGGGTGCCACGTCGCCGAGTTCGGTGTCCTGCGACTCGTACATGTCGGTGGACTTGGCGCCCGAGCACGTCACGTCGCGGAACGTGCTCGCGCCGATGGCCCGTGCGGTCAGGTGGGGGTAGTTGCGGTCGGAGCGCAGGCAGCCGTAGTCGGGGCCGATCTGGTTGGGCACCAGCGGGCCGGCGGCGGCCGAGTCGCCCAGCGCCACGTACACCTCGGCCTGGGCGGCGTGCGCGGATGACATCGTGAGGCTGAGACCCAGAACGAGGACGAGGCAGGTTGCGGTGAGTGTGCTGAGCGTTCTCCGCGCAGTTCTCCGTGCTGTTCTCCGGGCCGTTCGTAATGCCGTTTTCCGGGCCGTTCGGGGCGTTCTGGCCGGTCGCGCCATGAGGACTCCTTCGGCAGGGGGTGGGGGGTGCGGAATCCGTGGGTCGGTCAGCTGCGGAAGGGGCCGGTCACCTCGTACGTGATGCCTCCGGTGCCGGCGGACTCGCCGCTGGTGCCGCGCTGGGAGGAGAAGTAGAGCCGGGTGCCGTCGGGGGAGAAGGCGGGGCCGGTGATCTCCGAGCTCGCGTGGCCGTCGAGGCGCATGATCGGGGCCACGACGCCGTCCGGTGTGATGATGTTGATCTCCATGTTGCCGCCGTCCTCGGCCACGTAGAGATCGCCCGACGGCCGGCCGGTGATGTTGTCGACGCCGTCGAGAGTGCCCGTGCCGTCGTAGATCGTGGTCACGGTCTGGCGGGCGGTGTCGTACGCCCAGACCCTACGGTCCCCCTTCGCGGTGAAGTAGCAGACGCCGGCGGCGTAGTGGCAGCCCTCGCCGCCGTTGAAGTGCCTGGCCGCGGCGACCTGGTGCCTGGTCTGGCGTTCGAGCACGCCGGGCGTGGGGTCGGGGACCTGGCGCCACTCCACGGCGTCGCCGCCGAGGCCGCAGAGCACGTCGAGCCGGCCGCTGGACAGATCACCCCAGGTCGTGGGCGTGAAACGGTAGAAGCAGCCGTCGCTCTCGTCCTCGGTCAGGTAGATCACGCGGTGGTCGGGGTCGCACGCGGCGGCCTCGTGCTTGAAGCGGCCCATGGCGGGGCGGGCGCGGGCCTCGCCGCCGAGCGGGTACGTCTCGTACACGCGGCCGCGGAAGATCTCCTCGCACGACAGCCAGGTCTGCCACGGGGTCGCGCCGCCGGCGCAGTTGATGTTCGTGCCGCTGAGGATCCGGTACGCGCGCTCCACGGACCCGTCGGCCCTGAACTTGATCGCCGAGGCGCCACCGATCAGCGGCACCTCGGAGTTGGAGACGTAGATCCAGCCGGCGCCGTCGGCGAAGCAGGCGCCGCCGTCGGGGGCCGGGTGCCACAGCGTGCCGCCGACCAGCCGGCCCGACCGGGCCACGACGCGGCCGGTGAACCCGGAGGGTAACGCCATGCCGTTGGCGTCGGGCGCGCCGAGCGGCCCGTACGGGCTCGCCCCCGCGGACACCGACGAGATCGACGCCGCCGCCTCGTGCCACACCGCCCCCGAGAACGCCACCGCTACCGGCACGGACATGAGGAAGGTACGGCGGCGCATGGAGGCTCCCCACTGGTCGCGGTTCGATTCGCAGACAAACGATGAGCCATGCTCGTCATTCTGTGAACTGGACCGTGGAGTAAATGTGGGCGGTCAAATCTGTGACGCCTCACAAAAGGGCATGCGCCACTGTGCGTCAGCAGTCGGCCTGCCGCCGCGACGGCCGGCTCTGGGTCAGGCGTCGCCGGGCCGCCGCGACGGCCGAATCAGCGGGTCAGGCGTCGCCGGGGCGCCACATCGGCCAGAAGAGCGCGCCGTCCGGCAGCGCGAACGGCTGCCGTGGCTGGTAGCCGTGCCGCGCGTACAGGTCGCGGTTGCGCGGGTCGCTGGCCGCCAGGTACGCCGGCGCGCCCGCCAGCCGGGCGTGCTGGTACTGCAGCAGGGCCGTGCCCAGCCCCTGGTTCTGCCGGTCGGGATGGACCGCCAGGAAGGCCAGGTGGTGGTACGGCGGCTGCGGCTGGTTCTGCTCGGACAGCTCGTCGAGGGCGCGGAAGCGCTCGGCCCACTCGCCGGTGGCCTCGCTCAGCCGCCGGTCGTAGTCGGCCGGCCCGGGCAGGTCGGCCGTCCGCTGGAACCACACGGCGACCGCCTGGCCGTCGTCGGCGAAGTGGACCTCACCGTGCTCCAAAGCGTGCTCGACGAAGATGCGGTAGTCGGCGGCGAGGATCCGGTGCCGCGACCGGCGGTCGGGCACGAGGTAGGCCGAGCATCTCAGCCCGGCGAACGCGGTGGCGATCAGCTCGGCCGCGGCCGCTCCTTCGTCGGCCGCGGCCCTGCGGACGGTCACCCGCAGCGCGAAGGGTCCTCCTGATGTGCGGTCCATGACCGGCCAGGCTTCGAATGTATCTTTCACGAGGCCCAGGTCTCCTCTCATCAGTCATGCGGTGTCCTGGGCGGTGGCCGCCTCGGCGTCCATCCCCAATCGCAGCGTAAACGGAGGGCGTACGGGAACGCAGCACGAGGGTCCTCGCCGCCCTGTCGCGCGGGCGTGCGGGAGTCGACCTGCTGCCCCGGTGCGACCTCGGCCGGCTGCCCGGCGTGACCTCGGGCGGTTGCTCGGCGTGACCTCGGGCGGTTGCTCGGCTGACGGGTCCCTTACGTGGTTGGGAGATCCACTTGTTCTGGCCGTGGGTATCGGTGCCCGTGATCACGATCAGGAGGCATCGCGATGGCTGACTTTCCCATTGTTGTCGGTATAAATCGTACGCAAGATGGTTCCATCGCCGTCGCGGTGGGCGAGTCGGGCATGTACAGCCTGCAGAAGGAGCGCGTCAGCCGCCGCGAGCACCACTGGGGCCGCCTCGGCGACCTGCCGGACCGGTACGTGCCCGCCATGCCGCTGCTCAAGGAGCGGGTCGACCTGGTCGTGGAGGGCTACGCCGCCGACACCGAGATCGAGCACGCGGGCGCGTACGAGCAGGAGACCCGCCAGGCCCTCGGCCTCGGGGACGAGACGCCGATCGTGATGGTCTCCTCCCACCTGTCCCACATCTACGGCGCGTTCCACCCGTCGCCGTTCGAGGAGGCGGCGGGGCTGGTGATCGACGCGCGGGGCAGCCGGATCGGGGACCTGGTCGAGCAGGTCGAGCTGCCGTTCGACGCGGACGAGGACCTGCTGGAGGTCGCCTCCTACTACCGGTGCACGCGCGGGCGGATCGAGTGCCTGGCCAAGCAGTTCTGGGACGGCGACTGGGCCAGGCCCGCCGGGCTCGGCTGCTTCTACGCGTTGCTGGCCGAGGTGACGTGGCCGGGGAGCGAGGGCGACGGGACCAAGGTGATGGAGCTGGCCCCGTACGGCGACCCGGACGCGCTGGGTCTGCCCGACCTGGACGTACGCGGCCACGAGGTGCACATCCCGCCCGCCTGGACGGAGCTGTTCCGTCACGCGGGCGCTTTCGGGGAGGAGCCGGGCGGCGGGGAGTTCCGGCGACCCGAGCCGGGCGGTGGCGAGTCCCGCCGTACCGAGCCAGGTGGTGGGGAGCCCCGCCGTACAGACTCCTTCCGGTACGAGCCGGGCGGTGAGGAGTTCCGGCGGGCCGCGAATCTGGCCGCCGCCGGACGGCGGGCCTTCGAGCGGGCGCTGCTCCAGGTCGTCGCCTGGCTGCACGCCGAGACCGGCCTGGACGCGCTGGCCTTCTCCGGTGGTGCGGCGCTGAGCGGCTCGGCCAACGGACGGCTGATCCGCGAGTCCCCGTTCCGCGAGCTGTTCGTCCCGCCCGCCCCGCACACCGGCGGCACCGCCGTGGGTTGCGCCCTGTACGGGCTGGCCGCCTGCCTCGGGGTACGGCCCGGGTTCCGCTGGACGGACGACTTCCTCGGCCCCGACCGGGACGAGCGCGAGATCGAGGCCGCTATCCGCGGTCTGCCCGCCGACCTGTACGTCGAGCGGCCAGAGGACCTGACGGCGGCACTCGTGGCGTTGCTGGAGAGCGGCCGGGTGATCGGGTTGTACCAGGGGCGCAGCGAGTCGGGCCCGAGGGCGCTGGGCCATCGCAGCATCCTCGGCGACCCGCGCGACCCCGACCTCCAGGACTACGTCAACTTCGAGGTGAAGGGCCGCGAGTGGTTCCGGCCACCGGCGCCCGTGGTGACGGCCGAGCACGCGGAACGGATCTTCGAGCTGGACCGGCCGTCCCCGTTCATGCAGTACGCCGTCGCCGTCCGCCCGGAACACCGCGACCTGCTGCCGGGCATCACCCACGTGGACGGCACGGCCACGCCGCAGACGGTCGAGCGGGAGAGCCTGCCGTTCCTGCACGCCCTGCTGACGGCCTGGCACGCGCGTACGGGCACGCCGGTGCTGGCCGGCGTCACGCTCTCCGGCCCGGGGGAACCGCCGGCCGAGACGCCGGAGCACGCGATCCAGACCCTGCGCGAGACGGGCCTGCACGCGCTGGCGATGCCGCCGTACGTCATCCGCAAACGCGAGGAGCCGCCACTGCCGGGCGCGTAGCCGCGTCCGCGTCCATGGGACACGGGAGCCCGCGCCGACGGAAGCGTGATCGCCAAGCTGGGCGCGCGACACGACAGCGCAGGTCAGAGAGGTCTTGGGATTGTCGTCCCGCTCCGGGTACGGTCGATCACATGCGCGTCTACCGAGCCGGATCCGTGACCCAGCTCACCCTGGCCGCGTCGATCGCGCTGATCGCCGGATGCGGCGGCGCCGCCGTGCCCGCCGCCCATGAGGCGGCGCTGCCCGCGTCCCCGCCGCCGGCCGCCACTCCAGGTCGTCCGCTGGAGGGCAAGACCGTGGTGATCGACCCGGGGCACAACGGCGGCAACGCCTCGCACCCGAAGGAGATCAACCGGCTGGTCGACGTCATCACCGGCAGAAAGCCGTGCAACACCACCGGCACCCGGACCGACGCCGGCTTTCCCGAACACGCCTTCACCTGGGACGTCGCCGGCCAGCTCAAGCCCATCCTGGAGAAGATGGGCGCGAAGGTGGTGCTGACCAGGCCCAACGACAAGGGCGTTGGCCCCTGCGTCACCGAGCGGGCCGCGATCGGCAACGAGGCCAGGGCCGACGCGGTCGTGTCCATCCACGGCGACGGCGCGGCGCCGAGCGGGCACGGGTTTCATGTGATCATGCCGGGGCTGCTCCCCGGGCACAACGACGACGTGGTGCGGCCCTCGCGCCGGCTCGGCCTGGCCGTTCGTAACGCCTACCGCGAGGGCACGGGCATGCCGTACGCCGACTATGTGGGGCGCAGGGGCCTGACGACCCGCGTCGACCTGGGCGGCCTCAACCTGTCGACGCGGCCGGCGATCTTCATCGAGTGCGGCAACATGCGCAATCCGGGCGACGCCGCCAAGATGTCCGATCCCGCTTTCCGCAAGCGGATGGCCGGCGCCCTGGCCGACGGGGTCAGGAACTTCCTGAACTAGCCGGCACGAGGCGCGGAGGTCAGCCGTCGCGGCAGAGCGGTGAGCCGCCGACCACGCAGGCGATGTCGTCGAGCTGGCAGCTGAGCAGGGTGCCGTCCATCCCGAGCACGAGCACGAGGTCGCGCCGATGGGGATGGGCCAGCACGACCCTGCCGACGACGCCGTTATCCAAGATCACGGTGGGGCGGCCTGCCGCGTTGTCCATGCCCTCGTGACTCCTCTCAGGTCCGGAACGAGGCCCGCACCGGACCCGTCACCACCAGGATGCACAGGCTCGGGCCCTGAGCGCATCGGTCCGGCGGCTGTATTTCCGGTCCGTCCTGGGGAAGACGTTCGGACACCGGACCTCCTGCCTGGTCAACTCCACGAGAACTTGTTCTATTTCGCTCGCCTGGCGGATCGAAGAAGATCCTCGGTAAGCAGCGAGTAATATGACGTCCAAGTTGTTCGCGGCGGAGGGGGCGAAACACCGTGACCGATCTAGAACGCGTTCCGCCCGGCGTCAACCCGAAGATGCCGAGCTCGGCCAGGGTCTACGACTACCTGCTCGGAGGCAAGGACAACCTGGCGGTCGACCGCGCCGTGGCCGAGAAGCTGCTCGCGGTCGCGCCCGACACCCGCCTCGTGGCCAGGGCCAACCGTCGGTTCCAGATCGAGGCGGTCGGTCATCTCGCCGAGCGGGGCGTCAGGCAGTTCATCGACCTCGGCACCGGCATCCCGACCGCGCCCAGCATCCACGAGACCGTCCGCGCGGTGCATCCCGCCTGCCGGGTGATCTACGTGGACAACGATCCCGTGGTGCGCAGGCACGCACAGGTGCTGCTGGCCGACTCTCCCGGCGTCGCCGGCATCGAGGCCGA
The DNA here is from genome assembly GCF_040649735.1 of Nonomuraea sp. NPDC048892. Taxonomy (NCBI): domain Bacteria; kingdom Bacillati; phylum Actinomycetota; class Actinomycetes; order Streptosporangiales; family Streptosporangiaceae; genus Nonomuraea; species Nonomuraea sp. NPDC048892. Next base: position 877,187 of record NZ_JBEZFZ010000001.1, read on the forward strand.
CCTGCGCCGTCCCGGTGACATCCTGGCCGACCCGCACGTCACCGGGTTGATCGACTTCGACCAGCCGGTGTGCGTGCTCATGGTCGGGGTGCTGCACTTCGTCATGGACGAGGAGGATCCCGAGGGGATCGTGGCCGCCTTCAGGAAGCACATGGTAGCGGGCAGTCATCTGGTGCTCTCGCACGCCATGGCGGAGAGCGCGCCCGAGGCTGTCGCCCAGCTCCAGCTCGCCACGGCCGGTTCGCCGGCGCAGTCCAGATTCCGCACGAGGGCGGAGGTGCTGCGCTTCTTCGACGGGTTCGAGCTGATCGGGCCTGGATTCGTACCGGTCCAGGACTGGTGCGCCGATCCGGCCGAGGCGCGGGTCCCCTTCATGGACGCCCCACCGCACCTGCTCGTGGAGGGCGGGGTCGGCCGGATCAGAGCGTTCAGTAGGACTTGAGGTCGATGTGAGTGGCGTACTTGTCGGTCATTTTCATCATCAGGCCGAGCAGGAACTTCGACTTGAAGGTCCAGTTGCGCATCAGCATCCTGGCGCCGCCGCTGGGGGCCAGGAAGGGGCCGGCGTTGCCGTTCTCGGCGATCTTGGCGTAGGGGCGTAGCTGCCGCTCGTACTCGGCGAAGGCCGCGCGGTGGTCGCCGTTCGCCGCGGCCAGCTCGCCCGCCAGCACGTACGCGCCCACCATGGCCAGGCCGGTGCCGAAACCGCCCAGGGTGTTGCCGTACGCCGCGTCGCCGAGCAGCGCCACCCGGCCCGCGCTGTAGCGGTCGATCCTGACCTGGCTGAGCGAGTCGAGGTAGACGTCCTCGGCGGTGCTCACCGCCTTCATGATCTCCGGGGTACGCCAGCCCATGCCCTCGTACCTCCGCGCCAGGATGGCCTTCTGCTGCTCGGCGTCGTAGCGGTCGTAGTCGAGCGGGTCGGAGGCGAAGACGAAGAACGCGGTCGCCTTGGTGCCGCCGACCGCGACCATCCGGCCCGGCTCGTTGTACATCATCGCCCGCTCGCCGAAGTCCGCGTCCAGCTCGACCAGGGCGTAGTAGTGGCCGAGGAACTTGACGAAGTCGGCCTCGGGGCCGAAGGCCAGGCGGCGCACGTTGGAGTGGATCCCGTCCGCGCCCACGACCAGGTCGAAGGTACGGGGGGTCGCGCGTTCGAAGGTGACATGCACGCCGGCCGGGGTCTCGGTGAGCGAGGTGATCGAGTCGCCGAAGACGTACTCGCAGTGGGGGGCGGTGCGCTCGTAGAGGAGCCTGGACAGGTCGCCGCGCCTGATCTCCAGGTCGCCGCCGGTGAACTCGCCGGGGATGACGGCCAGCACGCGGCCGTTCGCATCCACGATCTCCTGGTCGGCGCCGCCGGTCTGCAGGCGGCGGACGTCGTCGAGGATGCCCATCCTGGTCAGCACGGTCTGGTGGGTCTCGCCCTTGAAGTCGACGGCCTGCCCGCCCTCGCGCAGGGTCCCGGCCTTCTCCACGACGGTGACCTTGAAGCCGTAACGGACGAGCCAGTGGGCGAGGGCGGGGCCGCCGATGCTGGCTCCGGAGATGAGGACGTTGACGTTTCGCATGCCAGTGAGCCTCGCCGCACCCGCTGACAACCCGGCGACACCCGGCTGACAGCACCCCCAGGTGCTGTCAATGCGGGCTTAGCGGCCGGTGGTGCTGCGCAGGACGGTCACGGTCTCGTCCCGCTTCATGGCGGCGCCGCTCGCGTACGCGGCCGCGAACGCGTCGGGGCCGAGGACGCGGGTGGCCTCGGCGGCGGTGGCGGCGACGTCGCGGTCGCCGACCACGGCCATCCCCCGCACCGCCGCTCCCACCCCGAGCAGCACCGCCGCCCCGACCGCTGCCCGCCGCCGCTCGTCCCCTCCGTCACCGGGGCCGGGTGCGGCGGCCGTGAGGACGTGGCCGGCCAGGCCCTCCGCCGCTTCGGCCAGGTCGTTGGCCAGGGGGGAGCGCAGCGCGATGGCCACGGCCTCGGCGTGCATGCGTGCCGCCCGGTCCACGTCCCCCTGGGCGGTCGCCAACCGGCCCAGCGCCGTGTGCACCCGTGACGTCGTTCCGCCGGCGGTGAACGTGCCGGCCCCGGAGCCGGACAGCGCCGCCTCAAGCCGCTCGGCCGCCCCGGGAAGGTCGCCCTGGAGCCGCAGCATGTCCCCCAGTTCCAGCCGCACCCAGGCCAGCAGCTCCGGCCGGCCCAGCCGGCGCTCCAGCTCGCCCGCCCGCTCGCAGTCGGCGCGGGCCGCCTCGGCGTTCCCCGAGCGCCAGTGCGCGTTGCCGCGTCTGAGCAGGATGTCGGCCAGCTCGTCCAGCGCCCCGAGCTCCGCGACCATCGCCAGCGCCCGGTCCCACAGCTCCATCGCACGGGCCCAGTCGCCGCGCCAGCTCGCGAGCAGGGCCAGCCAGTCGAGCGCCTGCCCGGTGCCCCAGCGCTCGCCCACCGCGCCGAAGTCCGACAGCACCTCCTCCAGCTCGGCCTCCGCCTCGGCGAGCCGGCCGTCGTGCAGGGCCATCAGGGAGAAGCCGAGCCGTTCGAGCGCCCGGCTCCACGGGTCGGCCTGCGGGATCCGCCGATCCCGCGCCGCCCCCATCCCGCCTCTGGGCGGGCCTGCGATCATGCCCCAGAGCGCCACGCCGAATCGGTGCCGCAGCGGCCGGTCGAGCGACTCGACGATGGTCCGCGCCCGCTCCCAGTGCGGCGAGTCCGCCCCCGGGACGGCGTGCAGCACGGCCATCACGTACTCCTCGGCCAGCTCGTCCCCCGGCTCTGGGCCGTCGAGCAGGCGTTCGGCGTGCGGGGTGGCCTGGCCGCGCCGCCCGCTCAGCCACCAGTACATGGCCAGCGCCGTCATCAGCCGGAACGCCGTCGGCCTGTCGTGCTCGACACCCCAGCGCAGCGCCGCCTGCAGATTGGCGTTGTCGGCGGACAGCCGGGCCAGCCACTCCAACTGCTCGGCCCGGTAGAGCCGGTCTTCCGCGCGCCGCGCGAACGTCAGGAACCAGGCCGCGTGCGCCCGCCGCAGCGCCTCCTCCTCGCCCGCCTCCGCGAGCCGTCCGGCGCAGAACAGGCGGATGGTGTCGAGCATCTGGTAACGCTCGCCGTCGGTCTCGACGAGCGATTTGTCCACCAGATCCGCCAGTACGTCAGCCAGTTCCTCCGCCTCGACGATTTCCTCCGTCTCGGCCACTTCCCCACCCGCCGACTCCTCGGCCTGAGTCGGTGCGGGCGTGGCGCAGACGTGTTCGACCGCCTCCAGGGTCGCGCCGCCGCTGAACACCGAGAACCGCCTGGCCAGCGCCTGTTCCCTGGCGTCCAGCAGGCTCCAGCTCCACTCCACGACCGCGTGCAGCGTCTGATGGCGCGCGGCGGCCGTACGGTCGCCGCGCGAGAGCAGCCGGAACCGGCCGTGCTCGGCCAGCCGGTCGGCGATCTCGGCCACTCCGAACGTGCGCACCCGTGCCGCCGCCAGCTCGACGGCCAGGGGCAGGCCGTCGAGTGCCGCGCAGATCCGCAGCACCGCGTCCAGGGTGCCGGGATCGAGCGTGAACCCCTGCCGTACGGCCGCCGCCCGGTCGGCGAACAGCCTGACCGCCGGATAGTCGGCCGGGTCGGCCTCCCCTGGCGGCGGTGTGGGGAGGGGAGCGAGCGGGACCAACTGCTCGCCGGTGATGCCGAGCGGCTCCCTGCTGGTGGCCAGGACGTGCAGGCCGGGGCAGCGGGCGAGCAGGCGGCGGGTGAGAGCGGCGGCTGCGGCGATCACGTGTTCGCAGTTGTCCAGGATGAGGAGAACGTCCTGATCGGCCAGCGCGGCGATCAGGCGGTCCGCGGGATCGAACTCGCCGGCGGCGGCGGGCGGCTTGAGCGCGGACTCGCGCAACCCGAGTGCACCCAGCACCACCCGCGCCACCTGCCCGGTCGCGCCGTCCGCGAGCGACAGGTCCACGAACGCCGGCCCGCCGTCACGCCCAGAGGAGGCGCGGCGGGTGGTGAACTCGATGGCGAGGCGGGTCTTGCCGGTGCCGCCCGGCCCGACGATCGTCACCAGCCGGGCCCCGCGCAGCGCGTCCAGCCGGGCCAGCTCCGCCTCGCGGCCCACGAAACTCGTGAGCTGCGCCGGCGGCGGGATCCGCGTGCTGCTCTCCCGCTCCCCGCGCAGGATCTCCAGGTGCAGGGCCGCCAGCTCGGGCGAGGGGTCGGCCCCCAGCTCGTCGGCCAGCAGCCGCCGGCCCTCGTCGAAGACGGCCAGCGCCTCCGCCTGCTGTCCCGCCGCGTGCAGCGCGCGCATCAGCAGCCCGCGCGCCCGCTCCCGCAGCGGATGCGCGGCCACGAGCTCGCGCAGCCCGCTCACCGGGCCGGCCTCGGGCAGCGACAGCTCGGCCTCGAACAGGTCCTCGGTGGCCGCCAGCCGCAGCTCCTCCAGCCGTACGGCCTGCGGTCCCGCGAACGGCGCCTCGGCCACGTCCGCGAACGCCGGCCCGCGCCACAGCTCCAGCCCTTCCCTGAGCACGGCGGCGGCGGCCGAGTGACGTCCCGCGGCCAGCAGCCCGCGCCCCTCGCGCGACAGCCGCTCGAACCGGTGTGCGTCCACGCTCTCCCGGTCGACCGCCAGCCGGTAGCCGGAGCCGTGGAACTCGATCAGGTCCGCGGGCAGGTTGCGCCGCAGGCGGGAGACCTGTGCCTGGACGGCGTTGGCCGCGCCGGAAGGGGGCCGGTCGCCGTACTGGCCGTCGATGAGGCGTTCGATGCTGACCAGCCGGCCCGCGTCGAGCAGCAGCATCGCGAGCAGCGCACGCGGGCGGGGCCCGCCGACGGCGAGCGGGTCACCGGCGGGCGGCCGGACCACGAGCGGGCCGAGGACGCCGAACTGCACGCCCCGATTGTCCCGCACGTCGCCGGCACAAAGCGTGTCTACAGATGTAGACACCGTTCGGGGTAAGCTGACCGGCATCATGGAAAGCACGCTGGGGCTGCGCGAACGCAAGAAGGCCGAGACCCGCCAGGCCGTCCACGAGGCGGCCCTGCGGCTGGTGGTCGAGCACGGGCTCGACGCCGTCACGGTCGAGTCGATCGCCGACGCGGCGAACATCTCGCGGCGGACGTTCTCCAACTACTTCTCCGGCAAGGAGGACGCGCTGCTCTACGGTGAGGAGCAGCGCATCATGGCCCTGGTGGGGCGGGTGCGGGCACAGCCGGAGGGGATGCCGGCCTGGCAGGCGCTGCGCGAGGCGATCGAGGAGCTGCAGCGGGAGGAGGGCGAGCCTGAGCGCGAGTGGGCGCTGCGGACCCGGCTGGCCAAGCGGCACCCCTCGCTGCTCGCCCGGCAACTGGCGAACCACGCGGCCCTGGAGCGAGACCTGTCGGCGGCCGTCGCCGAGCGCTACTGCCCGGTCTCGCCCCGGGTGCTGGCGGCGGCCTTCCTGGTGGGGCTCCGGCTGGCCACGCACCTGTGGACCGAGGAGGAGCAGGCCCGCACGCTGCTCGAGGTCATCGACGAGACGCTCGACCAGATCGCCCAGCCGTTCGCCTGACGCATGTCCAGGAGGACCCCCACCACGAGGGTGAGGGTCCTTCAGGAGATCAGGCGGGCAGGTTCCACTTCTGCGGGTCGAGGCCGTTGCAGTCGTAGATCTGCAGCTTGGTGCCGTTGGCCGTGGCGCCGCCGGGCGCGTCGAGGCAGCGGCCCGACTGCGGGTTCAGCAGCGAGCCGTTGGCCTGGGGCACCCACCTCTGGCCGCCGTTGGCGTTGCACTCCCAGAGCTGCACCTTGGTGAAGTTGGCGGTGCCGTTGGCGTCGATGTCCAGGCACTTGCCGAAGGCGCGCAGGGTGCCGTCGGGGTGTCTGGACCAGCGCTGGCCGGTGGCGACGCCGCAGTCCCAGAGCTGGGCGGCGTTGCCGTTGGTGTTCGTGTTGGTGTCCACGTCCAGGCACTTGCCGGCGCCGGCCGGGCCGGTGATCTGGCCCGCCCGGCCGGGCAGCGTGCCGATGCCGTACCTGACCTGGCACTGGTTGCCGGTGAGGTGGGTGGCGGCCAGGTACAGGAAGTCGGTTCCGTTCGCGGAGGGCACGATGGGGGAGCTGTAACCGGGGCAGGACGGCACGCCGGGGGCGTAACCGCCGGTGGGCGAGATGTTCACCGGAGCCTCGATCTCGGTCCACGCGCCGGCGCCCAGGTCGGTGTTGGCGAACAGGACCTGGCCCGACTCACCGAGCACGGTCTTGTTGCCGGTCGGGCCGGCCACGACGCGCTGTCCCGACAGCAGCAGCGTGCCGTTGGCGCCGCCGCCCGGCAGCCAGGCGACGTACGGGGTGTGCAGCAGCTCACGCTGGTCGGACGTGCGCACGAGCGTGCCCGCCCCCGAGCCCCAGCTCAGGCCGTTGGAGCTGGTCTTGGTGTAGACCTCGCAGGCGTGGTCGGCGTTGGTGGCGTCCCTGCACAGCTCGTACGCCATCAGGAACGTGCCGTTCGGCAGCGCCGTCACGATCGACATACCGGGCCTGGCCAGGTTGTCTGCGGGGAAGACGACGTCCTGCGTCATCGTGGCGCTCCACGACTGCCCGCCGTTGGTGGAGGTGTAGTGGCCGATGACCTGGTTGTTCGTGGGGGTGTTCGCGGGCCGCTCGTCGGAGATGAAGCAGGCCAGCGTGTTGTTCGGGGTCAGCAGGAACCACGGCTCCCAGATGCCGTGCCCGATGGTGTTGGGCTGGCCGCTGGTCTGGGTGCAGTTGGACAGGTACGTCCACGTCGCGCCGTGGTCGGTGCTCTTGAACACCTCGACCTTCTGGGCGGTGAAGTTCCCCTCGGCCCAGGCCGTGCCGGAGGCCAGCAGGTCGCCCTGGTTGAGGCCGTTCGCGGTGCGCGGCACCTCGTACAGGACGGGGGCGCCGAGGTCCCAGCCCGGCGTGTTCGAGGTGATGGTGGAGATGGGGTTCGCCGACCACGTACGCCCGCCGTCGGTACTGCGGTGGATCGGGAACGACGCGCGCGCGTTGTGCCCCCGGCGGGCGTAGGTGGCCAGCATGGTCTCGTTCGGCGAGCCGTCATGGTCCAGCCTGATCGCCCTGGGGTAGCTGGCGTCGCCCTGGGGGAACGTGGACAGGTTCGGGGAGTAGAGCACCTGGCCGGCGGGGGCCGCGGAGGCGGCGCCGGCCATCGGGCCCGTCAGTCCGACGAGACAGGCGGCGGTCAGGGCTAAGGCGGACAGGATCCGCGTGGGGGGTGTGTAGCGCACTGATTGCTCTCCTTTGTTGGGGAGGGGGGTGATTGAGCGGGAGGGATCGGTCAGTGCTGGTCGCCGATGACGCGGCCGGTGAAGGTGTCCACGTCCACGGCCGAGCAGGCCACGATCGTGCCGTCGCTGACGAGGGCGACGTGCAGCCGGCCGCTGCTCCAGCCCTTCGGCAGCGCGGCGCGGACCTCGGCGGGGCCGCTGAGCAGGAACGGCTTGGCCTCAATCCAGGGGTCCTCGGAGGTGGTGAAGGCGTCAGGAGCGGGGGCGGCGCCGAGCACGGGAGTCCAGGCGGTGCGCAGGTGCCCGTTGACCGGCTCGCTCCCGTGATGCGAGACCCGGACCGGCACGCTCACCTCGCCCGACTCGCTGAGCAGGTCACGCCCCGGCGCCACGGGGACGACGTCGAGCACGAGCGTGGTCGTGGCGTTCACGTCGGCAGGGGCGACGCCGCCCAGGTCCTTGGCCCGGCGCTCGAAGTCCAGCAGCCCGGCCGACTCGTGCTCGATGTCGTACATCTCGGTGTAGACGTAGCCGGCCACGCGGTCGTGGCGGCGCAGCTCCTGGGTCTGCCAGCGCAGTTGCCAGCCCCGCTCGACGGAGGTGAAGCCGGTGCCGTACTCGCTGTTGAGGTTGGGCAGGCCGCGCAGTGGCTGCTCGGGCGTGCCGGCCAGCTTCTTGCGCACGACGAAGCCGGGGCCGAGCCCGACGGGGAAGTCGTCCTGCTCGCCGTTGAGCAGCGCGGCGACGGTCCTGCCCCAGGAGGCGGCGGACTCGTCGTAGTAGTGCCAGTCGAGCAGGTCGGTCTTGACGTGCGTCCAGCCGGAGTTGTCGACCGCGGGCCGGCTCGCGTCGAGCGACTTGAGCAGGTCGTACGCCGCTGCCGCCGCCGCCTGCTTGGCCGGGTCGCCGGGAATGTCCCAGTCCAGGCCCCACTCCTCGTTGTACAGGCCCCAGATGACGATCGCGGGGGAGTTGCCGTCCCGCTCGACCATGGGCGCGACCTGCTCCTCGAACGCCGCTACCGAATCGGCGGAGAAGCGGCCGGTCGCGGCCGGCTCGGCCCACAGGAGCATGCCGAGCACGTCGGCGTGGTGGACGAAGCGCGGATCCTCCAGCTTGAGGTGCTTGCGCACCAGGTTGTAGCCGGCCGCGGCGGCCAGTTCGATATCCCGGCGCAGCGCGGCGTCGTCGGGTGCGGTGATGCCGGTGCGCGGCCAGTAGCCCTGGTCGAGCACGCCGCGTACGAACAGGCGGGCGCCGTTGAGGTAGAGGTCCTCGCCGATCACCTCGATCCGGCGCAGCCCGGTGTAGGCGGCGACGGTGTCGGTGCCGTCGGCGGAGGTGAGGGTGGCGTCCACGTGGTAGAGGTGCGGGTCCTCCGGCGACCACAGGCGCGGCCCGGCCACCGGGATCACGGCCTTGACCAGGCCGTTCTCGACGGGCACTTCGACGCTCGTATCCGTGCCGCGCAGGCGCAGCACAAGCGCGGCCTGCGCCGCCCCCGAGACCTCCGCCTCGACCTCGATGGCGTCGAGCCCGGAAGAGGGGCGCAGCCGCAGCGCCGACACGTAGGTGGCGGGCCTGGCCTCCAGCCAGACGCTCTGCCAGATGCCCGACGACGGGGTGAAGCAGACGCCGTCGAAGTCGTCGCGCGGAATGCTGCGCTGCTTGCCGTGCGCGATCTCCCGCTTGTCCAGCGGGGCGGAGACCCGGACCACGACCTGCTGCGGGCCCGTGCCGTCCAGCGCGTCGGTGACGTCGGTCTCGAACGGGGTGTAGCCGCCCCGGTGGGAGGCCACCTCGACGTCGTTGACGTAGACGGTCGCCTCGTGGTGCACGGCGCCGAAGTGCAGCACGACCCGCTGTCCGGCCCAGCCGGCCGGCACGGTGAACGAGCGGCGGTACCAGGCCACGGGCAGCCAGTGGGCCTCGATGCCCGACGCGGGGGTCTCCCAGGCGAAGGGCACGGTGATGGTCCGGTTCCAGCCCGGCTCGGTGTCGGCCCGGAAGTCCCAGTCTCCGTTGAGGCTCGACCAGGTGTGCGACCGGTCGAAGTGGGGCCGGGGGTATTCCGCACGCGGCGACATAGTGCTCTCTTTCATGATCGGGGTCAGCCCTTGACGCTGCCCGCGAGGATGCCGTTGATGAAGTGGCGCTGCAGCAGGACGAAGATCACCAGCAGGGGCAGCATGGCGATGCTCCCCGCGGCCAGCAGCTCGCCCCAGACGGTGGCGAAGTCGGCGCCGATCCGGTTGCCGGTGACGTTCTGCGCCAGCGTGGACAGCACCACCTGGAGGGTCTGATGGGAGGTGTCGTTGACGGCGACGACCGGCCAGACGAAGTCGTTGTAGACGTTCATCGTGGTCAGCACCGCCAGCGCCGCCAGGCCCGGCCTGATGACGGGCAGCACGACCTTGGCGAAGATGCCGAACTCGCCGGCCCCGTCCACCCGCCCGGCATCGATGAGCTCGTTCGGGATGGCGGCGATGGTCTGCCGCATCCAGAAGATGCTGAACGCGTCGATGCTGCCCGGCAGGATCAGCGCCTGGTAGGTGTTCACCCAGCCGAGCGCGCTCATCTCCAGCAGCAGCGGGATGATCAGCACCAGCGTCGGCAGCATCAGCGTCAGCAGCACCGTGCCGAAGAGCAGGTTCTTGAACGGGAAGTCGTACTTGGCGAACGCGTAGCCGGCCAGCGGCGCGAAGAACATCGTCATCGCGCCCTTGACCAGCAGCACCAGCGCCGTGTTCGCGAACCCGGTGCCGATCGGCACGTCGGCGAACATGGCCCGGTAATTGGCCAGGGTGAGCTCGCCGATCGACAGCGGGCTCGTGATGATCTCCGCGGCGGGCTTGAACGAGGAGCTGAGCGCCCACCAGATCGGATACAGGAACACGATCGCGAGCAGCGCCAGCACCGCGTACTGCGCGATGCCCGGCCTGGTGTTGTTCATGACACCTCGTCCTTCGGGCGCAGCAGCCTGACCGACACCAGCGACAGCCCGAAGACGAGCAGGACCAGCAGGAACGAGTTCGCGGCGCCGGTGCCCAGGTCGGAGGCGGTGATGTGGTTGTAGAGGTAGAGCCCCGCGGTGGTGGTGGAGCCGTACGGGCCGCCCTGGGTGACCACGAACGGCTCGGCGAACATCTGGAAGACCGCCAGCGTCTGGATGACCACCAGGAAGGCCATGCTCCGCCGCACCAGCGGCACGGTGATCGACCAGAACTGGCGGGCACGGGAGGCGCCGTCGAGCGCGGCGGCCTCGTACACGCCGCCGGGGACGGCCTGGAGGCTGGCCAGCAGGATGATGATCGCGAACCCGGTGGTCTTCCACAGGAACAGCAGCGCCAGCGTCGGCTTCGACCACGTCGTGGAGGTCAGCCAGGCCACGTCGGGCAGTCCCGCCAGGTTGAGCAGGTAGTTGATCAGGCCGTAGTCCTGGTCGAACACCACGATCCAGACCTGTGCCATGGCCACCAGCGGGGTCACGAACGGCGCGATGAAGGCCACCCGGAAGAACCCGCGCAGCCGCAGCCTGGCGTTGGCCAGCAGCACCGCGCCGCCCAGCCCGGCCACGACCTGCAGCGGCACGATCAGCACCCACATGACGGCGCTGTTGCCGAGCGAGGCCCAGAAGTCCGGGCTGGTCAGCAGGTAGAGGTAGTTGTCGATCCCGACCCAGCGGGCCGCGCCCGCCCCGCGCCAGCGCATGAAGCTGAGCTGCAGGGCGTAGATCAGCGGATAGATCCCGAACGCGGCGAAGACCACGAAGAACGGGGCGATGAACAGATACGGCGAGAGCCGGGCAGACCTCATGAGCGGTCGATCAGGTTCCGCTGGATCTTCTCGGCCGACTCCGAGATCACTTGGTCGGGGGACATCTTGCCTTCCATCAGGCGCTGCATGTTGTTGCCGAGGTAGTCCACCGACTGGGCCCACCACCACGGGATCGGCGTGGCGGCCGGGATGGTGGCGCCGGCCTCGACGGCGACCTTCCACAGGTCCTGGCCGCCGAGCGCCTCGATGGGCTGGAACAACGGCTTGGCCGGGTCGGCCGCCGGGGTGTAGCTGGGGATCGAGGTGGACAGGCCGCCGGGGTAGACGTCGTTGGGGCCGTACACGGCGGTGTAGCCGGGCTCCTTGAAGCACAGGAACTCGTACAGCAGCCAGGCCAGCTCGGGGTTCTTGGCCTTGGCCGGGATGACGAAGCTGCTGCCGCCCATCGCGCCGCTGCGCGCGCCGCCGGGCGTCCAGGCCGGCAGCGGCGCGGCGCGCCACTTGCCCTTGGTGGCCTTGAGCAGCTGCTGCGGCGCGAACGACCACCAGATCGCCCACGGCACGAACACCTGCCTGCCGTCGTCGAGCGACTTGACGTCGGCCGGCTCCAGGTAGGGGGCGTGGGTGACCAGGTCGTCCTTGACCGCCGTCTGGATCCAGGTGAAGATCCGCCGGTACTCCTCGGAGTCGAGGCGCAGCTTGCCCTGTGCGTCGGTGAGGCTCGTGCCCTGCTGTCCTGCCAGCATCTCCAGCCAGAGCTGGCTGAGGAACGGCGTCTTCTCCAGGTGGATGGGCTGGGTCTTCGGGTCCTTCTCCTTGACGGTCCTGGCCGCCGTGATGAGGTCGTCGTACGTGGCCAGGCTCGCGGGATCGACCCCGGCACTCTCCAGGATGTCCTCGCGGTACCACAGCAGGCCCGGGTCGAGGTCCCACGGAACGCCGAAGATCTTGCCGTCCACGGTGTTCACCGACAGCTTGTACGGCGAGGTCTGATCCTTGTACGGCGCGATCAGGTCGGTCAGGTCGAAGAGGTGCTCGGCCTGCCCGCCGATCTTGGCGTCGTCCCAGAAGCTGCCGTCGGGCACGTCGGTGCCGCTGATCAGGGTGTTGGCGAGCTTGGCGTCGATGTCGACGGCCTGATGGTTGACCTTGACGTTCGGGTACGCCTCGCGGAACTTGGCGATGGCCGCGTCGAAGACCTTGAACAGGTCGCCGGACCGGTTCCAGATGGTGATCTCGCCCTTGGCCGCCGAGGCGGACGCGCTCGGCGCGGCGAGCTTGCTGGGCTGCGTGGCCGTGCCGCCGGGGGCGCACGCGGCGAGGGAGCCGGTGGCGGCGAGTGCGCCGATGCCCAGGGCTCCCTGGAGAAACCCACGACGGCCAAGAGGGGGTGTGGACATGTGCGACTCCTCGCCGGACAGGAAATGACGTTGTGAGGGCTCTGCAACGATGCAGACATCATGCATACTTGTCTGCAACGATGCAAGACCGGGTTTAGGATCTTCCCAACACGAGCGGTCGGAGGTATAGGAGACGCATGGCCGGTCCAACCCTGCGTGACGTCGCCAAGCGGGCGAACGTGTCCATCCGCACGGTGTCCAACGTGGTGAACGGTTACGCGCCGGTCTCCGACGAGCTGCGCGCCCGGGTGCAGGCGGTGCTCGACGAGCTCGACTACCGTCCCAACCTCATCGCCCGCAACCTCAAACAGGGACGCACCGGGATGATCGCCCTCGTGGTGCCCGAGCTGGACGTCCCCTACTTCGCCGAGCTGGCCCGCGAGGTGATCACCGCCGCCAGGACGCGCGGTTACGTGGTCATGATCGACCAGACCGACGGCGACGGTGACAGGGAGCGCGAGCTGCTCGGGCGCGACTCGCGGGCCACCATGTTCGACGGTCTGGTGCTCAGCCCGCTGTCGGTCACCGCCGAGGAGCTGCGCGGCAGGGGCAACCGGGTGCCGATCGTGCTGCTCGGCGAGCACATCTTCAACGGCAGCTTCCCCCACGTGGCCATCGACAACGTGGCCGCCGCCCGCGACGCCACCGACCACCTGCTCGGGCTCGGCCGCCGCCGGGTGGCCGCCATCGGCGATCAGCCGTACGCGACCGGCGAGACCGCCCAGCTCCGCACCGCCGGCTACCGGCAGGCCCACGCCAGGCACGGCCTGGAGGTCGACGAGGCGCTGATCATGCCCACCACGCACTTCCACCGGCGGCTGGGCGCCGAGGCCATGGAGCGGCTGCTGGCCCTGCCCGACCCGCCGGACGCCGTCTTCTGCTACAACGACCTGCTCGCCCTCGGCGCGATCAGGGCGCTGATCAGGGCGGGCCGCCGCATCCCCGAGGACGTGGCGGTGGTGGGTCTCGACGACATCGAGGAGGGCCAGTACAGCACGCCCAGCCTGACCACGGTCGCTCCCGACAAGGGCGAGATCGCCCGCCGGGCGGTGGACACGCTGCTGGAGTCGATCCGCGGCGAGCTGGGCTCACCACCCGAGATCGTGGTGCCCCACCGGCTGATCGTCAGGGAGAGCAGCGCGGGCGAGGTTCGCCCGCCGGACTGACCGCCGCCTCGCGCCTCAGCCGACGAGGAGCTTGGTGATCGCCAGGACGCCGATGACCACGATCGTCGCGCGCAGCACCGGGGCGGGCAGCCGGCGACCCAGGCGGGCGCCGAGGAAGCCGCCGGCCGTCGAGCCCAGCGCCACCAGCAGCACCGCCAGCCAGTCCACGTCGGCGACCAGGGCGTACAGGATGGCGGCGGCGCCGTTGACCACGACGACGAGCACGTTCTTGGCCGCGTTGATGCGCTGGAGCTCCTCGTCGATGAGGATGCCCATGAAGCCGATGAGCAGGATGCCCTGCCCGGCGCCGAAATAGCCGCCGTACGCCCCCGCGGCCAGTGCGCCGAGCCACAGCCACGGGCCGCCGTGCGCGCGCCGGGGCCGGGCGGCCAGCAGCCGGTTGAGCCTGGGCTGGATCAGGACCAGCGTGCACGACAGCGCGATGAGCACGGTGACGACCACGGTGAACGTGCGCTCGGGCAGGTTGAGCAGCAGCAGGCCGCCGGTCAGCGCGCCGGCCAGGGAGGCGGGGGCGAGCCGGAGCAGCCGCTCGCGCTGGCCCTTGAGCTCGCTCCGGTAGCCCATGACACCGCTCAGCCCGCCGGGGACCAGGCCGATGTTGTTGGAGACGTTGGCGGTGATCGGCGGCAGGCCCACGGCGAGGAGCGTGGGGAACGTGATCAGCGATCCCGACCCGACCACGGTGTTGATGGCCCCGCCCGCGATGCCGGCCACGAGCACAGCGACCATTTCCCAGGGTGTCATGCCTGGCCACTTTAGATCTCATCTTACTGAATAAGATGATTAATACCGCTATGTGAGATATCTCGCTCTTGAGATCAACCGGAGCGGCCGCCGGCGGCCGGGCGGGTCAGCGCCCGCTTGAGGATCTTGCCGGTCGGGCTCATCGGCAGCTCGTCCACGAACGACACCCGGCGCGGATACTTGTACGCCGCCACCCGCTCCCGTACGAAGTCGCGCAGCTCCTCCCCGGTCACCGGCGCGCGCAGGGCCACCACGGCCTCGATCTCCTCGCCCAGCCCCGCGTGCGGCACGCCGATCACCGCCGCCTGCCGCACCGCCGGATGCTCGTAGAGCACCTCCTCCACCTCGCGCGGATAGACCGTGTACCCGCCCCTGATGATCACGTCGCGGCGGCGGTCCACCAGGAAGAAGTAGCCGTCCTCGTCCACCCGGCCCAGGTCGCCGGTGTGGAACCAGCCGTCGTGGACGGCCTCGGCCGTGGCCTCGGGGTCGTTCCAGTAGCCCTTCATCACGTTCGGGCCGCGCACCACGATCTCGCCGATCGCGCCGGCGGGCAGCTCGCGGCCGTCCTCGTCGACCACCTTCATCTCGACGTCCCTGATGGGCCAGCCGATCGAGCCGGGCCTGCGGTGCCGGCCGCCCCGGTTGGTCGCGGCGACGGGGGAGGTCTCGCTGAGCCCGTACCCCTCGATGATCTCGCAGCCGAACCTGGCCTCGTACGCGCGCAGCACGTCCAGCGGCAGCGCCGCCCCGCCCGACGCGCAGACCCGCAGCATCGACATGTCGGAGGCGCCGGGATGGTCGAGCAGCGCGATGAACATGGTCGGCACGCCCTGGAAGACCGTCACCCCGTCGCGCCTGATCACTTCGAGCGCCCGGCCCGCCTCGAAGCGGCGCAGCAGCGTCAGCCGCGCGCCCGCGTGCACGGTCGCGTTGAGCGAGCAGGTCTGGCCGAACGTGTGGTAGAGCGGCAGCGCGCCCAGCACCACGTCGTCCACGCCGAGCGCGTGCATGCGGGCCACGGTCGCGGCGTTGCCGCCCAGGTTGGCGTGGGTCAGCTCGATGCCCTTCGGCCGGCCGGTGGTGCCCGAGGTGTAGTGGATCACCGCGGTGGTGCCCGCCGCCGTGGGAGCGATCTCGCGTTCGGCCGCCACGCCCCGCAGCAGCCGCCTGAACTCGCCCGGCACCACGAAGAAGCAGTCCGCCTTCGTGCCCGCCGAGCCCGCCTCCGCCGTCTCCGCGAACGCGTGCCAGGCGATCAGCAGCCTGGCTCCGCAGTCGCCCAGGTAGGCCGAGATCTCCCGGCGCCGGAGCAGCGGGTCCAGCGGCACTACCACGGCCCCGAGCCGCAGCACCCCGTAGTAGACGACGCCGAACTCGGGCACGTTCGGCAGCATGATCGCGACCCGGTCGCCGGGACCGATCCCGCGGCACCGCAGCAACCCGGCGAGCCGCGCGCTCAGCTCCTCCAGCGCGCCGTAGGTCAGCTCCGCCTCGTCCAGCGTGAGCACCGCCCTGCCGCCCAGCCGGTCGGCGGCGGTGTGGAGCCGGTCAGCGAGGTTCATGGAAAGAAGGTACGTCCGCTCTCCCGCGCCCCTCATTGGTCGCGGTGCCCAGTCTTTCCCGCCCGGTATTGGTGGGAAGTGTGTCCTGGAGGGCTATGGCCACCAGCAGTTCGACCAGATCGTTGATCGAGCGCAGGCTCCGCCCGGTGCGCTCCTGGATCCGCCGCATCCGGTACTGCGCTGTGTTGGGATGGATCTGCAGCCGCTCGGCCGCCACCCGCAGGTTCAGGTCCGCCTCGGCGAACGCCCTGATCGTGGCCGTCAGCACGCCGCCGCGGGCCCGGTCCTCCGACAGCAGCGCGGTGATGCGCGCGTCCACCAGGTTGCGCGCGGTGTCGTCGGCCTTGAGCGCCAGATACTGGAACGGCGTGATCCTGGGCAGCGCCGCCACCCCGCCCTCCTCGGGCAGGAAGTCCAGCACGGCCCTGGCCTCCTGGTAGGCCTGCGGGAGCTGCGCGGCGCCCGTCGCCACGGTGCTGACGCCCATGGCCAGCCTGATGCCCTCCGTGGCCAGGCCGCGCAGCACCCCCTGCAGCCGGTCGCACAACTCCTCAGCGCTCTGATGGGGGCTCTGATGGGGGCTCTGGTGGGGGCCGAGCACGGGGATGGCCACGATCTCCGACTGACGCACGACCGACAGCGTGCGCACGCCGTTCCCACCCGTCCTGGCGATGGCCGCGCACGCCGCGTGCAGCGCGTCGGCGCCCTGGTCGGGGCCGCTCGGCACCGGGGCGGGCGGCCCGGCCAGCACCGCGATCACCACCAGCAGCGGCGTGCGGGTGTCGGGCACCAGGCCGTGCGCCTGCGCCGCGGCCAGCTCCCTGCCCCGCGTGGGCAGGCTGCCGGCCAGCAGCGTCTCCAGCAGGTCGCGGCTCTCCCGTACGGCCTCCGCCGCCGCGTACTGCTGGAACTCCATGTACGCGTTCGCCGCGTGCGTACTGGCGAAGTCGCAGTACCGCATCAGCGGCGTGGCCAGCGACAGCGCCGCCTCGCGCCCGGCGTACGTGTGCCCGGCCCGCTCGACCACGGCCTCCCAGAAGACCTGCTGCCCGACCCTGAAGGCGTTGATGTAGTCGGCCAGCGCCATCCCGGCCCTGGCCCGGCGCATGGCGGCGCGCCGGGTGAAGGAGATGTCGTCGGGGGTGACCGTCCGCTCCTCCAGCAGCACACCCAGTTTGGCCCGGTAGTGCTTGACCACCTGGTCGCGCACGTCGGTGCGGAAGGCGGCGTCCTGCGCCGCGTATGCGGGGATCTCCTCCAGCATGGTCGACACGGCGACGACGGCCAGGTCGGGAAGGTCGTTCAGCAGCTCGGACAGGATTCGGGTGCGTTCCGCGCGGACGGCGGCTGCCACGGTGCTCGAACCGGTGGACATGCCGGGATGATCCATGCCCGTCGCCGGGCGGTCAACGGGTCGTAACCGGTCCGAGACCCTCCCTGTGCTCAGAGGACAACTTGCCGGAAACATCTTGGGTCACCGTGCCCAATGCGGCTCCTGACGAGCGGCTCCTACGCTGAGCGCAACTTCAGAACATTGTTCTCCAGGAGGCCGGATGCTGGAGGTGCACGATCTTACCGTTCGCTTCGGCGGCATCACCGCGCTGGACGGCGTGGGGTTCGAGGTGGCGGCCGGCGAGATGGTGGGACTCATCGGGCCGAACGGCGCCGGCAAGACCACCCTGTTCAACTGCCTGACCCGGCGCTACGACGCCGACTCGGGCACGATCGCGTACGAGGGCCGCGACCTCATCGCCGTGGCCCCTTACGCCATCGCCCCGCTCGGCATCGCCAGGACGTTCCAGAACCTGGGCCTGTTCCCGCGCCTGTCGGTACGCGACAACGTGCTGGTCGGCGCGCATCACCGGGGCCGCGCCGGCTTCCTGTCCGCCGGGCTGCGGCTGCCGGGCGTGCGCCGCGAGGAACGCGAGCTGCGCGCCGACGCGGACGCGGTCCTGGAGCGGCTGGGCCTGACGGAGGTGGCCGGCCATCCGGCGACCGGGCTCCCGTTCGGCACCCTGAAGCGGGTGGAGCTGGCCCGCGCGCTCATCGGCCGGCCCCGCCTGCTCCTCCTCGACGAACCGGTGAACGGGCTCAACGCGGCCGAGGTGGAGGAGTTCGCGGGCACCCTGGGCGCGATCCGCGCCGAGAACGACCTGACCGTGATCGTGGTCGAGCACCACATGGGGTTCGTCATGGGGATCTGCGAGCGCATCGTCTGCCTGGACTTCGGCCGCAAGATCGCCGAAGGCCCGCCTGAGGACGTCCAGCGCGACCCCGCCGTGATCGAGGCGTACCTGGGGACGGCGGCATGAGCGACCTCGTGGTGGCCGACCTGGTCGCCGGTTACGGAGACGCGCGGGTGCTGCACGGCGTCGGCTTCACCGTCCGTGAGGGCGAGGTCTGCGCCATCCTCGGCCCCAACGGCGCCGGCAAGACGACCCTGCTGCGCGCCCTGTCCGGCGTGGTCAGGGCCCGCGGCACGATCACGCTCGGCGGCACCACGCTGGCCGGCCGCTCGCCCGACACGATCGCCAGGCACGGCGTCGCCCACGTGCCCGAAGGCCGGGGCACATTCATGCCGCTGACCGTCGAGGAGAACCTGCGCCTCGGCGCGTACGTCCGGCCCCGCGGAGCGGAGGTCGAGCAGGACCTCGCCCGCATCTACACCTACTTCCCGGTGCTGAAGACCCGGCTCAAGCAGGCGGCGGGCAGCCTGAGCGGCGGCGAGCAGCAGATGCTGGCCCTCGGCCGCGCCCTCATGCTGCGCCCCCGGCTGCTGCTGCTCGACGAGCCGTCCCTGGGCCTGGCCCCGCTGGTCACCCGGGAGCTGTTCCGCATCGTCCAGGCCATCAACGCAGAGGAGCGGACCACCGTGGTCGTCGTCGAGCAGAACGCCCATCTCGCCCTCGGCATCGCCCAGCAGGCGCACGTCCTGGAGACCGGGCGCATCGTGCTGTCGGGCACGGCGGCGGAGATCAGGGCCGACGAGCAGGTCGCGCAGTCCTACCTCGGGTACCGGGTGTAGCGCGATGGCCGGATTCGTGCAGCAGGTCGTCGAAGGGCTCGGCGCGGGCGCCATCTACGCCAGCCTGGCGCTGGCCCTGGTGCTGATCTACCAGTTCACCGGCATCGTCAACTTCGCCCAGGGCGAGCTGGCCATGTTCTCCACCTACGTCGCCTGGCAGTGCGTGGCCGCCGGTCTGCCGTTCTGGCTGGCCCTGGTGCTGACGCTCGCGGTGTCGTTCGCCGGCGGCATGCTCATCGAGCGGGTGATCATCCGGCCGGTCGAGGGCGCTCCCGAGCTCACCATCGTGATCGTCACCGTCGGGCTGTTCATCTTCGTCAACGCGGCGGCCGGCTGGATCTGGACGTTCCTCATCAAGGACTTCCCCAACCCCTTCCCCGGCGGCGCGCTGGAGGCGGCCGGGGTCAGCGTGAGCTTCTCCACGCTCGGCGTGTTCGGCGTGGTCGCGGTGGTCATGGGGCTGCTCTACCTGCTCTTCCAGCACACCAAGATCGGGCTCGGGATGCGCGCCGTGGCCACCAACCCCGCCTCGGCGCGGCTGGTCGGCATCCGCGTCGGCCGGACGCTGGCGCTCGGCTGGGGCCTGGCCGCCACCGTGGGCGCGGTGTCAGGGGTGCTGGTCGCGCCGCTGCTGTTCCTGGAGCCGAACATGATGGGAGGCGTCCTCATCTACGCGTTCGCGGCGGCCACGCTCGGCGGCTTCGACAGCCCGCTCGGGGCGGTCGCCGGCGGGCTGATCGTGGGCGTCGCGGAGACGCTCGCCGGGGCGTACGTCGGCATCATCGGATCCGACCTCAAGGTGGGGGTGCCGCTGGTGATCATTCTCGGGGTCCTGCTGCTGCGGCCGCAGGGATTGTTCGGCCGAGCGGTGGTGGAGCGGGCATGAGCGCCACCAAGGTCGTCACCGAGCCGGCCCCCGTACGCGCGCGGCGCCCGCCCGACCCCAGGTGGCGCTGGGCCGCGCTCGCCCTGCTGCTGGCCGCCGCCGTCTACGCGCCCTTCCAGCTCGCGCCCTTCCACGTCTTCCAGCTCACGATGGTGCTGGTGTACGCGGTGGCGCTGCTCGGGCTCAACCTGCTCGTCGGGCACGCCGGGCAGATCTCGCTCGGGCACGGCGCGTTCTTCGCCGTGGGGGCGTACACGGGGGCCATCCTGCTCGACCGCTGGGACCTGCCGTACCCGCTGACCCTGCCCGTGGCGGCCGGGGTGGCGTTCGTGCTGGGGCTGGCGCTCGGCGTGCCCGCGATGCGGCTGCGCGGCCTGTACCTGGCGCTCGTGACGCTCGCCATCGCGATCTTCCTGGTGCCGCTGCTCAAGCGGTTCGAGGAGGTGACCGGCGGCTCCATGGGGCTGACGCTGGCCAAGCCCGCGCCGCCCGCCTGGAGCGGCCTGGCCGAAGACCAGTGGCTCTACTTCCTCACCCTGGTCGTCGCCGTCGCCGCGTTCCTGCTGGCCGCGGGCCTGCTGCGCTCGCGCGTGGGCCGGGCGCTGCACGCGCTCAGGGACAACGAGACGGCGGCCGAGGTCATGGGCGTGCGGCTGTCGTTCTACAAGACGCTCGCGTTCGCCTGGAGCGCCATGTTCGCCGGAGCGGCCGGCTGCGTCTACACGTGGGTGATCGGCTTCGTCTCGCCCGACTCGTTCACCGTGAACCTGTCGATCACCCTGCTGGCCGGGCTGGTCGTCGGCGGGCTCGGCTCGCTGTCGGGGCCGGTGCTGGGCGGGCTGTTCGTGATGTTCGTGCCGAGCATCTCGCAGGACGTCAACGACGCCGCGCCCGGCGTCATCTTCGGCCTGCTGATCATCGTGGTGATGTACGTGGCCCCCACGGGGCTGGCCGGCCTGGCCGGGCGCTTGGTCAAGAAGATTCCCCGGAAGGAGTAAGAGGTATGCGAGTAACCGCCATCGGCTGCACGGCGCTGCTCCTGCTCGCCGTCGCCGCCTGCGGGGGACGGGACGGCGGCGGTGACACCGGAGGCACGGCCGCGTCGGGCCAGTGCGCCGGGCAGCAGACCACCGGCATTACCGACAAGAGCATCAAACTGGGCGGCATCTATCCGCTGTCCGGCCCCGCCTCCGCGTACGGGGACATCCCCAAGGGCATCAAGGCGTACTTCGACTACGTCAACGCCGAGAAGAACGGCATCGGCGGGCGCAAGGTCGAGTTCGTCGTCCGCGACGACGGCTACCAGCCGCCCAAGGCCGTCGAGGAGGCCCGCAGGCTGGTGGAGCAGGAGCAGGTCTTCGCCCTGTTCCAGACGCTCGGCACCCCCTCGACCTCCGCGACCTGGGACTACGCCAACCAGCGCAAGGTCCCGCAGATCTTCGTGGCCACCGGCGCCTCCAAGTGGGGCACCGACACCACACATCCGTGGACCATCGGCTGGCAGCCCAACTACATCTCGGAGGCCCGCGTCTACGCGGCCTATCTGAAGAAGGAGAAGCCCGAGGCCAAGGTCGCCGTCCTCTACCAGAACGACGACTTCGGCAAGGACCTGCTCGGCGGCTTCAAGCGGGCACTGGAGGGCTCGCAGGTCAAGGTGGTGGCCGAGCAGAGCTACGAGGTGACCGACCCCAGTATCGATCCGCAGATGCGCAACCTGGCCGAGTCGGAGGCGGAGGTGTTCCTCAACATCACCACGCCCAAGTTCGGCTCGCAGGCGCTGGCGGCCGACGCCAAGAACACCAAGTGGAACCCGCTGCACATCGTCAACAACGTCGCCGCCTCGATCACCGTGCTGAAGCCGGTCGGGTTCCCGAACGTGCAGGGTGTCGTGTCGGCCACCTACTACAAGGACCCCAACGACCCGACGTGGGCGGACGACGCCGAGATGAAGCTCTACAAGGACAAGATGCGGCAGTACGCGCCGCAGGCCGACCCCAACGTGCCTTACCACACGTTCGGCTGGGCCGTGGCGAGCAGTTTCCACAAGGCCATGGAGGCGGCCGCGTGCCCGACCCGCGAGGGGCTGCGCGACTCCGTGCGCAACCTCAAGGGGGTGCAGGTGGACATGCTGCTGCCGGGGGTGACGATGGACACGGCGCAGGGCGACGGGTTCCCGATCGAGTCGATGCAGCTCATGACGTTCAAGGGCGAGCGGTGGGAACTGTTCGGCGACGTGATCGACACCCGCAAGGAGTTCGGCCCTCTGACCGGGTGATCTAGGGCTTGATGGTGCCCGCTCGCACCAGCCATTCGACCGCCTCGCGGATGGCCTCCAGGGAGGTGTGGCGCGGCCGGTGGCCGAGCATCCGCTCGGCCTTGGCCATGCTGCAGTGGGGGCTGTGCGCGATGTGGTCGTAGGTCACCTGCGCGTCGTGCTCGGACACCGTCTCCCGCCACCGCTCCCACGGCAGGAACGCCAGCCGCGCCGGCTTGCCGAACCAGCCCGCCACCGCCTCGGCGTACCCGCGCAGCGTCAGGGCGGTGGTGGCGACGGAGTGGAAGCTCTCGCCGACGGCGGCGGAGCGGCCGGCCATGGCGTCCATGAACAGCCGGGCCACGTCGTCGGCGTGCACGTGCTGGACGGTCTCCATGCCCAGGTTGGGCAGCGTCACCTCGGCGCCCTCGGCGAGTGCCTGGAACACGCCGGGATCGACGTTGCCCGCCGGGTTGACCGGCACCCAGCCGGGCCCGGTGATGTGGCCGGGATGGATGATCGTGGCCGGGAACCCGTCACGCTGGGCCCGGTCGAGCAGGAACGCCTCGATGGCCGCCTTCTGGACGCCGTAGTCACCGAACGGCTCCCGCTTGGCGTCCTCGGTGGTCGGCACCTGGGCGCTGGGGCCGTGCACCCAGACCGTGCCGCAGTGCAGGAACTGGCGCACCCGGCCGCTGAGCGCGTCGGCCAGCGCGCGGGCGCTGTGCTCGGTGAAGCAGATCAGGTCGATCACGACGTCGGGGTCGAGCTCGGCGATCCGCCGGCCGAACGTGCCGTCGGCCTCCTCGGCCTCGCGGTCGGCGGTGACGGTGGTGACCTGCTGCCAGGCGCCGTGAGGGCTGTAGGGCTCGCGCTGCCCCCGGCTGACGTTGACCACCTCGTGCCCGACGCCGACCAGCCTCGGGATGAGGTACGTGCCGATGTGTCCACTTCCGCCGATCACCACTACGCGCATGTGAACAGCGTAGACCGGGGGTCAGGAGAAGCCGAGGGCCATCCGGAGCGCGCCCGAGGGGTGGCCGGCGCGCCAGGCCACGTGCTGGTCGGGGCGGACCAGGGCGAGGGGCTCACCGGGCAGGTCCACGACGCGCAGCGGCACGCCCAGCTCCCGCGCCTCCGCCACCAGCACGTCCGCGCCCGGCGCGCTCCGGTCGCCGACCAGGCTGAACGCGGGGCCGAGCCGGTCGTACAGGGACTCGCCGGGCGCGAGCCAGCGGTGCGGCAGGCGCTCGCCGCAGCCGGGCGCGACGATCGGGGAGCCCGCGTAGGTGTAGCCCAGCACCAGGTCCAGGCTGTGGAACTCGCGGTCCTTGGTCCTGCGCACCGCCTCCGCCACGGCCGGACGCACCCGCTCGAACTCCTCGTCAGGGCCCATCAGCGCCGGATCGGCCAGTTCCGGGGCGAGGGTGGACATGTTCGCGGCGGCGGTCTCGATCGTGTCGGCGGCGATGGGGCGGCGCTCCCGCTCGTACGTGCCCAGCAGCGCCTCCGGCGCCCACCCGCGCAACACGGCGGCCAGCTTCCAGCCGAGGTTGACCGCGTCCCCGATGCCGGTGTTGAACCCGTGCCCGCCGTAGGGCGGGTTCTGGTGCGCCGCGTCGCCGGCCAGGAACACGCGCCCGCTGGCGTAGCGGTCGACCAGCAACATCCGGGCGGTCCACGGGTCGGTGGCCAGGATCTCCACCTCGATGTCGGCCCCGGCCAGGTTCCGCACCAGCCGTACGGGGTCGGCGTCCTGCTCGCGCACCCCCTGCGCGATGCACCACCAGGTCTCCTTCAGGTCCAGGCGGCCGACCATGCCGGGCTGCTCCGGGTTCAGCACCCAGTAGTGCACGGCGGGGCCGTGCGGCATGCGCTCGGCCAGCCCCGGGGCGCGGAAGACGATGTTGTAGTTGGGCCTGGCGTCCTGGCGGCCCTCGTACCGGGCGCCGATGGCCTCCCTGGTCACGCTGCGCGGGCCGTCGCAGCCGACCACGTACTGGGCGCGTACCTCCTGCTCGGTGCCGTCCTGCGCCGCGATCGTGACCGTCACCCCGTCGGGGTCCTCGCGCAGGCCCGTCACCCGCCATCCCGTCAGCAGCGCGTCCCCGACCGCCTCGCGCAGCACCTCCTCGACCAGCGGCTGCGGCGCCTGCTGGCCGGACTCGGCGGCCAGGTCGGAGCCGGCCAGGTCGAGGCCGAAGCAGCCGCCGATCCTGGTGATCTCCCGCCCGAGCAGGCTGTCCACGAACACCGCCTGGTCCGACCACGACACCGCCAGCGGCGCCCGCGCCCGTAGCGTCTGCGCCAGCCCCCACCTGCGCAGCAGCTCCATCGAGCGGGCCGAGGTGGTCTTCGCGCGCGGCCGCAGCCACGACACCTGCTCGCGCGGCTCGACGACCAGGCATTCGACGCCCTGGTACGCCAGCTCGACGGCGGTGGCCAGGCCGACGGGCCCGCCTCCGGCCACCAGCACCGGTACGGAGTCGGGCACGCGCGGAACCAGGTCCATGGACGTCCTATTCGTCAGAATGATGAGAGGTATATTCCTGACGGCGTACGGCCCGCGTCAATGCGGCATTGATTCTGGTACGACCGCACAACGATTGAAGATCGCTTCTAGAGAGCCCGGCGTCCCGATCAGTAGCGTGCAAGCCAAAAACCGGGACCATCCAGGGGACTGCATGAGCGAGACCTCGACGATGCCGCTGCACATGCGGCGGGTGGAGTTCGATCCAGCGCCGGAGTTGGCGGCCGCGCGCGACGAGGAGCGGGTCAAGAGGGTACAGACGGCATTCGGGGCCGACGCCTGGCTGGTGACGCGGTACGCGGACGTCCGCGAGGTGCTGGGCGACGCCGAGCGGTTCAAGGTCGCCCCGCAGACCATCGCGCGGCTGCCGGGAGCGCCGCCGATGACGGAGGAGCAGCTCGCCAAGGTGCGCGCGGGCAACCTGCTCGGCCTCGACCCGCCCGAGCACACCCGGCTGCGCCGGATGCTGACGCCCGAGTTCACCATCCGGCGCATGCGCCGCCTCGAACCGCGCATCGAGGCCATCGTGAACGACCACCTCGACGCCATGGAGGCCGCCGGGTCGCCCGTGGACCTGGTGCCGTCGTTCGCGCTGCCGATCCCGGCGCTGGTGATCTGCGAGCTGCTCGGGGTGCCGTACGAGGACCGCGAGGACTTCCAGCAGCGGACGAACAGGATGCTCGACATGAGCGTGCCGGGCGAGGAGCGGATGATGCTCCAGTTCCAGCAGCGCTCGTACATGGAGGGGCTGGTCGCCCGCATTCAGCAGGACCCGGGCGAGGAGCTGCTGGGCATGCTCGTCCGCGAGCACGGCGACGACCTGACCACCGACGAGCTGGTCGGGATCGGCGGGCTGCTGCTGTTCGCCGGGCACGAGACCACCTCCAACATGCTCTCCCTGGGCACGCTCGCCCTGCTGCGCCACCCCGAGCAGCTCGACCTGCTCAGGAAGGAGCCGCAGCGGATCGACGCCACCGTCGAGGAGCTGCTGCGCTGGCTCAGCATCGTCAACTCGGGCACCACCAAGGTCGCGACCGCCGACACGGAGATCGGCGGGCAGGCGATCGCGGAGGGTGACCTGCTCCTGGTCTCCCTGCCCGCCGCGAACCGGGACAAGGGGCTCATCCCCGACGCGGACACGTTCGACCTCACCCGCGGCGCCCCCGGCCACGTCGCCTTCGGCCACGGCGTGCACCACTGCCTGGGCGCCCCGCTGGCCCGCATGGAGCTGCGCACCGCGCTGCCCGCCCTGCTCAGCCGCTTCCCCGGCCTGCGCACGACGGACAACACGCCGCAGTTCCGCACGTCCAGCATCGTGTACGGCATGGCCTCCCTGGAGGTGGCGTGGTGAGGCTTCCCTAGCGGCCGGGCACACTCACAGGGACGGCACGCGGCTCGTACCCGGAGATGGCGATGACAGGCGAAGACAGCCGGCGGCCGACGGTGTCCGAGCGGGACCGGCCGCGCGCCCGCGAACTCACCGCACGGCAGCGTGACGAGCAGGGCGACACGCGCGACCGCGCCGCCGCCGAACGCGACGAGGCGGCGCGGCGGCGCGACCTGCGGGCCACCGCCAGGGACGAGGAGGCGTTGCCGCGTGTCCGGCAGTTGGAGCGGCTGCGCCAGGAGAACGACGAGCACGACCGCCGCGTGCACGACCTGCTCTGGGAGGCCGAGCGTCGCGACCGGGCGGCCGAGGAACGCGACCGGGCCGCCGCCGACCGGTACCGAGCGCTGGCCGAGCGGGGCGAGGGCACGGACGAGCTCTGGCGGCTGCTGGCCCTGGACCGTGACGCGGCGGCGGCCGACCGGGAGCGCAACCGGCTCGACCGGGCCGCGATCCGCGACGAACTGTCCGCCCTGCGCGCCGACCGGGTCCAACTGGAACGCGAGCAGGGCCAGGAGCGACGCGTCGCCGCGCTGGAGCGTTCGTCGAGCGCGGACGACCGCCGGGCCAGCGCCCGCGACCGCCGCGCCAGCCTCCTCGACCGGCTCGCCAGCGCCCGCGACCGCCGCTACGCACGCCTGTACCGCTTCAGAACGCGGGCAGCCCGGCGAGCGAGCGTCGGCTACTACGTCAGATGGACACCCGGCCACGCGGTCACCGACAGAAACCCCTGGACCCGATCACCCTGAACGGCCCGACCGGGAGCGCGCTGTCCGACGCGCTCCGGCCGGCGTGACGGGCACCCCGCCCCCAGCGGCCGGGCGCAGGGTGTAGCCGACGCCGCGGACGGTGTGGATCATCGGCGCGCGCCGGGCGTCGATCTTCCTGCGCAGGTACGAGATGTACAGCTCGACCACGTTGCCCCGGCCGCCGAAGTCGTAGGCCCAGACGCGGTCGAGGATGTGCGCCTTGCTGAGCACCCGGCCGGGGTTGCGCATCAGCAGGCGCAGCAGTTCGTACTCGGTGGGCGAGAGCCGGATGTCCTCGCCGTCCCGCCGCGCCCGGCGGGTGCGCTGGTCCAGCGTGAGGTCCCCCACCACGAGTCCGGCGCCGTCCCGCCGGGCCGCACGCGCGCGGCGCAGCAGCCGGTGCAGCCGGGCGACGACCTCCTCCACGCGGAACGGCTTCGTCACGTAGTCGCCGGCCCCCGCGCCCAGCCCGGCCAGCTCCTCGTCCAGGCGGTCCGTCGTGGTCAGGTACAGGACGGGCACGCCGGGCAGCCGGACGTCGGCCGCGCCGGGCATGGTGGCGTCGAGCACGACCGCGTCGGGGCGGGCGCACCGGGCCGCGCGGGTGGCCGCGCCGCCGTCGTACGCGCCGCGGACCCGCCACGACTCCTGCCGCGCCAGCGTGGAGCGGAGCTTCGTCAGTGCGGGCTCGCCGGCCACGACGAGGATGTCGGCGGCGCCGCCGCCGGGCCGGCGCACGGGCTCGGCCGAAACGTTCGCGCTGGACGTGTGCATGCTCGTGACGATGACGTCCTTGCATGAGCGTTCGATGAACGCCGCTTAGTAATCGGCTGTGAACCGCGCCCGCCGCACCCTCAGGCCGCCCTGCGGGGGCTTTACCCGGAACAATACACCCCCAGAGTAATTGAATCACTACTCAACGTTACGATGGCGAAGTTCGCTCATCTATCACTCCAGGGGGCTGGAAAATGACTGACGAGACCCGGGCCGGCAAGGTCGGGACCGACACGGCCGAGGAGTCGGCGCTCGATGGTGAGGCCGTTCTCCTGCACTCCCAGGACGACCCGGTGGCCTCCGCCGCCGTCGACGCGGCCGTCGAGACGGAGTTGCTCGACGACGCCCCCGCCCGCCAGGCGGCCGACGCCAGGCGGGAGAGCGAGCGGCAGATCGCCGCGCTCACCCCCAAGGAGCGGGAGCGGGTCCAGCGCCTCCAGCGCGAGCTGCGCACGATGGGCGCCGACGTCTGGCCGGTGGCCAGGTGGTGGGGTTACGAGATCCACCTGAACGAGTCGGCCGCGCTGCTGGCCGCCGAGTTGCCGCAGCTCATCGGCGAGACCGCGGGCGCCGTGATCGGCTCCTGGCTCGCCCCGCTCGTCGAGCGCTCCGTGCGGGCCAGGTCGGACTGGATCGCCTCCATCGCCCGCCCGTACGGGGTCAGGCTCGTCTCGCCGTGGACCGCGCCCGGCATGCTCGTCCCGGCCCGCCAGGACGGCAGGCCCGCCGGTGACACCAGCCTGTACTGGGCGGTTCACGAGCCCGGCGAGGGATGGAGCCGCGACCAGCGCTTCGTCGACCACTTCAGCGGGTCGAGCCCCGCCCTGGCCCAGTTCCAGGACCGGCTCTTCCTGACGCACCGCGGCAAAACGGGCGACTCCAGCCTGTGGTGGACGGTCTACGACGCCGAGCAGGGCTGGAGCGACGACGAGCGCTTCCCCCGGCACCTCAGCGCCGCGACTCCCGCGCTGGCGGCGTACGACGGGCAGCTGTTCTGCGTGCACAGGGGCGCCGGTGCGGACGAGTCGCTGTGGTGGACCCGCTGGGACGGGGCGAGGTGGAGCGACGACGAGCGCTTCCCGCAGCACTTCAGCAAGACCGCTCCCGCGCTGGCGGCGTACGACGGGCAGCTCTTCTGCGTGCACAGGGGCGCGGGCGCGGACGAGTCGCTGTGGTGGACCCGCTGGGACGGCTCCCGGTGGAGCCAGGACCAACGGCTGCCCGGCCACGCCTCGCGCTCGAACCCGGCGCTGGCCACGTACCGCGGTCACCTCTACTGCGTGCACCGCGGCGCCGGCGGGGACACGGCGCTGTGGTGGACCCGCTGGGACGGAGGGAAGTGGAGCGCCGACCAGAAGCTGCCCGCGCACCACGCCACCGAGGGCCCGGCCCTGACCGTCTACAAGGACCGGCTCTACTGCCTGCACCGCGGCGCGTCCGACCAGAGCCTGTGGTGGAGCAGCTTCAACGGCTCCGGCTGGCTCGCCGACGAGCGGCTGCCCGACCACCACAGCGCCGAGGGCCCGGCCGTCATCGCCTACCGCGACAAGAACGCCACCCGCGACCAGCTCCTGTGCGTGCACCGGGGCGTGCGCTGAACGGCCGCGTGCGGCGGGGCGTGCGCTGAACGGCGAGTGCCGGCTCGCGCGGCGAGCCGGCACTCTCCTTCTTCGCTCTACCAGCCGGCCAGCTGCTCAAGGAACCACTCGATCAGCGGCCTGGACACCGCGCTGTGCTCGGTGTTGGTGGTGTCGCAGCAGAACGCGTCCAGCTGCGTCTCGTCCTTCGGCAGGTCGCTGAGGTCCAGGTGCAGCTCGGACGGCCACTGGTACAGGTCCCTGGCCAGGGCGACCGCGCTGACCGCGGGGACGAAGCAGCTGCTGCGGAAGCGCGGCTCGATCGTCAGCCCCATCGCGTCGGCGAGCCGGCCCCACGCGTCCAGCGTGCCGCCGGGCGCGCCGTCGAACGCCGGGACGTGTGAGGTGGCGCTCGTCCACACCGGGGCGCCGAAGCGCACGGTGCCGATGTTCTGCAGCTCGCCCAGGTCCGGCTGGAAACGGGCGACGAGCTGAAGCGCGTCGAGGTTGAGGTCGAAGACCGGGGTGCCGGCGGGCAGGCCGTTGCCGACGCCGTTGCCGGTGGCGTTGGCCATGCCCAGCTTGTACGGGCGCATCGGGAACCAGCCCACCCTGCGCAGATCCTCGATCCACTCCTGGCGCAGCGCGTTGTCCGTCACCGGGCCCGAGTAGTCGGCGCTCTCGACCCAGCCCCACAGCAGCTGCTGCGCGGCGGGGCTGCGGATCAGCTCGGCCTGGCCCGGCCCGTCGGAGCGCGGGTCGAGCGCCTCGTGCAGGTAGGCCAGCTGCTGGAGCACCAGCGGGATCCAGGCGCCGAGGTGCGGGCTGTCGTAGGAGAAGTACTTCTCCGTCTGGTGGTCGATGCGCTCGGTCTCCATGCGGGCCAGCGCGTACCTGGTGATCAGGCCGCCCATGCTGACGCCGCCCACGACGAGCTGGGCGTCGCCGATGCGCTCGGCGATGGCGCGCTGCACGGCGGTGACCGCGACGGCGGCGTTGGCCTGGACGGCGATGTGCCGCTGGTCGAAGCCCAGCAGGATCACGTCGATGCCGAGCGTGCTGAGCTGGTCGAGGAAGCCGGGCTTGCCGGGCGCGTACGGCTTGTTGAAGTGGCGCCACAGCTCGTCCAGGTCGCTCGGACCGTAGTTGAAGCCGTCGGCCAGGATCAGCGGCCTGGTCAGCGCGTCGTGCCCCTCGGCCAGGTGCACGGCGGCGCGGCCGGTGGCCAGGCGGCCGTGGTGCGGGCTGTCGCCGACCAGCTCCCAGACCTGCTCGGGCGGGCGGGTCTGACCGGAGCGCTCCGGCGGGCCGGCGAACCAGACGCCCTGGTGGCCGAGCGCTTCGGCGATCCGCTCGACCTGTTCTGCGGACAGGCTGCTCTCGATCCCGTGGGCTCTGGTCTCGACGTCGATTCTCGGTTCCTGCGGCATTTCGATCCTCTCGCTTGCGGAGGGGCCACCTGCGGCCACTGACTTCACCATACGGTCACTCTCCGTAATTGACCGAGGACGACACGTGTTGCCGCAGAAGGGTGTATTCGCCGGTCAGGCACCTGCTGGAAGCAGGTCCCGCAGGGCCGGGGTTCTTGCGCTCCGTACGGGGGTAGGCGGCTGCCTGGAGGGGCCGACCGGGGGAGGAAAGCCGATGTCTTCCATGTCTGTGATCGACAAAGAGTGCGTCCGTGAGCTGCTCGAATCGCGTCATCCTGACGCCACGCTGGTGTTCGTCCGCGGTGACTGCGTGGTGCTGCCCGCCTCCGACGTGGACGAGGCGCACAGGGGCCTGGTCATCGCGCGGCGCGACGAGGTGATCGCCCAGTTGCCGGCGGGCGAGCCGACGGAGGACGAGCTCGACCGGCTGGCCATCCGGCTCGACAATGTGGTCCGCGACCTCGGCGCCTGAAAGCGGTTGAGCGTTTTCGAGGTACGGTGGCGGTCAGGCGCTTTCGAGGTACTGCAGCACGGCCGCCACCCGCCGGTCCGTCCCGTCGGTCGGCGCGAGGTCGAGCTTGGCGAAGATGCTGCGGATGTGCTTGTGCACGGCGCCGTCGGTGACGAACAGCCGCTCCGCGATGGCCGCGTTCCCGAGCCCCTCCGCCATCAGCGCGAGCACGTCGCGCTCACGCGGGCTCAGCCGTTCCAGCCGGTTGTCCGGGCGGCTGCGGGTCAGCAGCTGCGCGACCACCTCGGGGTCGATGGCGGTGCCGCCGTCGGCCACCCGGTGCAGCGCCGTCAGGAACTCCCCGACCCGGCCGACCCGCTCCTTGAGCAGGTAGCCGAGGCGGGAGCTGCCGTGGGAGAGCAGGTCGGTGGCGAACGCCTGCTCGACGTAGGCCGACAGCACGAGCACGGCGAGCCCGGGCAGCCGCCGCCTGGCCTCGACGGCCGCCACGATGCCCTCGTCGGTGTGGGTCGGCGGCATGCGTACGTCCACGATGGCGACGTCCGGCTTGTACGTGTCCACCGCCTCCAGGAACCCGGCGGCGTCGGGGGCGGTGGCCACCACGTCGAGCCCTTCCGCGCGCAGCAGCAGCGCGAGGCCCTCGCGCAGCAGGGCGTCGTCCTCGGCGATCACTATCCGCATGGAAGGCTCACATTCATGGTGGTCGGCCCGCCCACAGGGCTGGTCAGGGTGAAGGTGCCGTCGAGCGCCTCGGTACGGCGGCGGATCCCGGCCAGCCCGGACCCGCCGTCCTCGACGGCCCCGCCGCGGCCGTCGTCCACGATCTGGATGCGCAGCCGGTCGTCGGTCCGCCGCACGGTCACGGTGGCGCGCCGCGCCTTGCTGTGCTTGGCGATGTTGGTGAGGGCCTCGGCCACCACGAAGTAGGCGGTGGCCTCGACGGAGACCGGGCAACGTCCCGGCACCTCGGCGTCGACCTCGCACGGCACGGGGCTGGCCGCGGCCAGGCCGCTCAGCGCGTCGGCCAGGCTGCGATCGGCCAGCACCGGAGGCAGGATGCTGCGCACGACCGCGCGCAACTCGGCCAGCGCCTGCTCGGCGGCGTCCTGGGCCCGTTCGAGCACGGCGTCGGCGGTGGCCGGGTCACGTTCCACCGCGCGGCGGGCCGCGCCCAGCAGGACGTTGACGGCCACGATCCGGTTCTGCGTGCCGTCGTGCAGGGAGCGCTCGATCCGGCGCAGCTCAGCGGCGTGCGCGTCCAGCGCGGCGGCGCGGGTGGCGGTCAGCTGGGCCACCCGCAGGGCCAGGTCGGTGCCCGGATCGGCGGCCAGCAGCCGGCGGCCGGGCCACGCCTGCAGCCGGGCCATGCCCGGGATGAGGGCCAGCGCGAGCCCGAGCCAGAACAGGCTCATCGGGCTCACCAGGAGCGCGCTCGGCAGGTCGTCGGCCGGCCAGATCTCCAGGATGGCGCCGGCCCGATCCTCCGGCCCGAGCAGCGGCCAGTAGAGCGGGAACACCAGGTCGAGCGCCGCCCGGAACGGCAGCGTCAGCCCGATGGCGCCCAGCAGCAGCCCCATCGTGGCGTGCCAGGCCAGCCAGAGCAGCTCGCGGCCGGTGGCGGGCTGCCTGACGGCCACCCGCCAGTCGGCGGGCACCGGATCGGGGTTGATGATCTCCGGGCCCCAGCGGGACAGCCGGGCCCGTTCCCTGTTGGCGACCGTACGCAGCCCGCGCAGGGAGATCGGCACCAGGCGCAGGCCCACGCCCGTGAGGCAGAAGGGCAGCACGGCGGCCAGCCCGATCAGCGCGATGAGCGCCAGGGCGCTGGTGCCCATGCCGCCCACGAGGTGTTCCAGCCCGTCGAGGGTGGTGCGGGCGCGGGCGAACACGTCCCACGAACGGGCCCGCCGCTGCTCTGCCGCCGGCTCCTGGGCCTGCATCCGCACCTCCTTCGTCCGCGCTTCGTCCGCTCTTCGTCCGCTCGGACACGCACAGACACTAGGACAAGAGGTGGGACATCAGGCAATCGCCGGCCGAAAAGTACAGCTAGCTGTACCTCCGGCTGTCCCGCTGCTGGGATCGTCGCGGCCCGCGCCGCTCCGTAGCGTTCTCGACATGACGAACGGATCGATCGAGGAGCGCATGATGACCGATCACACCACCGAGACCCGTCCCGCCGGCGTCCTCTCCCGGATGCGCCGCCCCGTGCTCTGGCTGCTGCTGGCCGTCTTCGCGGTCTGCAACGCGGTGTCGTCCATCGCCGACGTCAACGTGTTCATCGGGGTCGGGTTCGGCCTGGCCACGCTGGGGTGCGCCGCGGCGCTGATCGCCCAGCACTACGAGACCCGCAGGAACGACCGGAGCTGAAGGACTTGCGGATCAGCCGATCCTGGTGTCGGATTCCGGACGACAAGCACTGATATTGCCGGAGGGGCCGAGCATGCCGGAGAGCACCGAGGTCGTCGTCATCGGAGCCGGCCCGGCCGGCCTGACCCTGGCCAATCTGCTGCGGCAGGCGGGCGTCGCGTGCGTGGTGCTGGAGCGGCAGAGCCGGTCCTACGTGGAACGGCGGCAGCGCGCCGGCGTGCTCGATCACGCCGCGACCCGCGTCTTCGAGGACTGGGGCCTGGCCGAGAGCGTGCTGGCGGGCACGCACCGGGACTCCACGATGGAGATCAGGGTGGACGGCGAGCCGCGCTTCCTCGACGTGGTCGCGCTGGCCGACGGCAGATCGGGGCGGATCGTCCCGCAGCAGGTCCTCGTCGGCCGGCTCGTCGCGGCCTTCGAGGCGGGCGGGGGTGGCCTGCGCTTCGACGCCGCCGAGGTGACGCCGCGCGGCGTCGAGGGTGACGCCCCCGTCGTCTCCTACCGGGAGCAGGACGGCACCGTACGCGAGATCGCCTGCTCGTACGTGGCCGGCTGCGACGGCCACCACGGCGTCAGCCGGGCGAGCGTGCCGGAGCAGGCGCTGACCACGTACACCTACGACCACGGCATCGGCTGGTTCACGGTGATGGCCGACGTGACGCCGCCGCGGCACCCGATGTTCGCGATCCACCCGGCGGGCTTCGCCGCCCACTTCCCGAGAGGGCCGCAGGCCAGCCGCTTCTACCTGGAGTGCGCGCCCGCCGACGCGCTCGACGACTGGGACGACGCCCGGATCTGGGCCCAGTTACGGCTGCGCCTCGGCGACCCGGGACTGCCCGAGGGGCCGATCACGGAGAAGGCCGTGGTGGACATGCGCAGCTTCGTCGTCGACCCCATGCGGTACGGGCGCCTCTTCCTGGCCGGGGACGCCGCCCACATCATCACCCCGATGGGCGGAAAGGGGATGAACCTGGCCATCGCCGACGCGGACGTCCTGGCCCACGCGCTGCGGGCGGCGCTGCGCGAGGGGGACGGCGGGCCGCTGGAGGCGTACTCGGCCACGTGCCTGAAAAAGGTGTGGAACGCCCAGGAGTTCTCGCGCTGGCTGACCGAGATGACCCACGAGTCCGGTGACGCGACGCTGGCGGGGCCGTTCCGGCGGGAGCTGGCCAGGGCGCGGCTGGAGCGGCTGTTCAGCTCGGGGGCGGCGGCTCGGGCCTTCGCCGACCTGATGGCCGGCGGGTAACATTTCCCCTTCTAGGGTCATGTTGCGCTATGTGGGGATATTTGTGGATAAAACCTCTCAGGATCTGACCGAACAGGAAATCTTCATCCGCAAGGAGCTGCAACGGCTCCGCGACAGCATCGACAACCTCGACGCCGCGCTCGTCCATCTGCTGGCCGAACGCTTCAAGTGCACGCAGGAGGTGGGCCGGCTCAAGGCCGAGTACCGGCTTCCCCCGGCCGACCCCGAGCGGGAGGCGGCCCAGATCCGCCGCCTGCGCGCCATGGCCGAGGAGTCGAAGCTCGACCCCGTCTTCGCCGAGCGCTTCCTGAACTTCATCATCGCCGAGGTCGTCCGGCACCACGAGCTGATCGCCAGCAACCACGCGGCCTCCCGCGGCAACTGACCCGCTGCGCGGGCCCGCTCCGAGCGTCCACACGCCCTTGAGCGTTCCCGGGCTTCAGACGTTCGAGCTTCAGACGTTCACCAGGGCGACTTTGACCGCGTGCGGGTCGTCGCCGACGAGGGGGACGGCGAAGACGGCCGTGCGGTCGCGGGCGCCGTAGACGACGAAGCGCAACCCGTCCTCGTCCCACGTGTCGCGCACGTCCGAGGTGAGCTGGGCCGAGGCCGAGCAGTAGGCGGGGCTGCGGCGCAGCAGGTGCAGCGATGCCTCCAGCGGAACGCTCCCGGTGGGTGTGAGAGCGAGCGGTCGGCGCAGGCGGACCAGTAGGCGGCGCAGCGGGACGAGCCAGTAGCGGTCCAGCTCCGATGACAGAGCCAGCAGCGCCGCGATCTCCGCCAGGACCACGACCCCCGCCAGACCGCCCGCCAGACCACTGGGCAGGGTCTCGGCCGGGAGCAGGCCGGGCGCCGCCGCGAACAGCACGGTGACCAGCGCGGCGGCCAGCAGCAGCCCCGCCCGGGCGAAGGAGCGCGCGTCCACGGGCTTGGCATGGGTGCCCAGGCAGCCGCACGACGCGGCGGGCGCGGCGACGTGGGCGTAGGCGAGATAGACGAGGAAGCCGGCCGACAGCAGCGCGGCGGCGACCCCGCCGGGAAGATGCGCGGGCGACGGCGCGGCGCCCCCATCGAGGAGGTGCGCGGTCGCCCCGCCGAAGAAGAGGGCGGGGAGCAGCAGGGCGGTGGCCACGGCGACCTCGGCCAGTCCGACGAGCCGCAGGACCGGGACCGCGCGCGCCGGGCCGGTGAGCCGGGCCAGAGCGGTCTGGCCGGCCTGTGCCCGCATCCGCCGGCTGAGCAGCTTCAACAGACCTGCCCAGAGGAGGAAGAAAGCGATCACGTACGGCTGAGACGCGGCGATCCCGTTCACGAACTGCCTCCTAGTGCGGGGAGAAGACCGTTGCGATGTCCACTTCGTTCGTGTCCGGCCGCCAGGCGCCCAGGATCTGCACGTGCTGGCTCACTTTCAGCATCGACAGGTCCTCGGTGGGCGGCGACTCGGAGTGGATGGCCACCGACTTGCCGGCGACGACGTGGCACAGCACTTCGTGACCGTTGTGGTCGAGGTGGAGGGTCTGTCCGGTGATGTTCTTGATGTGGCCCTTGATGTTGACGATGTTCAGCCACACCGACTCGGCGGCCAGCATCCCGTCCGGCATGCGCACACCCCTGGCGTACAGGCCGTCTCCCGGCTTGGCCTGGTCGAACGCGACCGGTCCCAGCTTCCACAGGCTCGTGCCGTCCACGACCCTGATGGTGTGGAAGACCATGTTCGAGCCCAGGACGAGCAGCGTGTTCTCCTTGATCGAGCGGATCCGGCCCTCGGCGAAGTCGGGGTCGGGCGCGCCCGGCTCGACCTTCTGCGTGGGCGCGGACGCGGTGGCGGCGAAGGCCGCCTCGGGCCCGAGCGAGCCCATCGCGGTGGCGGCGACGACGCCGGCGCCTCCGCCGAGCACGGCGGACCTGAGCACATCCCTTCTGCTGCGCATCTGCTCCGCCTCCTCAGGCCGTCGAGATCTCGGCCGGCCGCAGGCCGGAGGAGAGGCTGGCGATCTGGCTGTAGGCGGCGGGGGTGAGGTCGATCAGCCGGTTACTGGCGCAGGTCGCGCCGCAGCAACTGCGCTCGCCGCAGAACAGGTCGGTCTGCGGGCCGCAGTCGGCGATGGCGGTGACGACGCTGGAGCCGCTGCACAGGGCCGTGATGCGGTGGCGGAACCCGCACGTACGGCGGGACAGGCCGACGCCGCAGCTGTCGGGGCGGGTGATGGCCCAGCAGGCGTCGGAGGTGTTGGGCCAGGCGTGCTGGAGGTTGCCGGAGTTGCAGGTGCCGCAGGCTCCCTTGCCGGTGCTGCTGCACGGGCCCCAGGCGGTGCCGCAGCAGAACCAGGAGACCTCTCCTTGGACGGGGCCGAGTAAGTCGGCGGGCGGGTCGGTGGCCGTGCTTCGCGCCATGGCGCGTCCTCCTTGGGTGAGCTCTGGACGATCTCAGCGAGGGGTTTGAAGCTTTCCGACTCGATCTACAACTACCATGTAAGGATTTTTCGTCAATGCCCGAATTTGTCAGGGCATGCGGCGGCCGGGAGGCGCATCCGGGCGGGTGGATCAGGCGCAGAACTCGGCGATCGTCGCCGCCAGCACGTCCGTGACCAGCTCGACGGAGGCCATATCGGCCCACTCCGTGTCGGCGTGCGCGCCGCCGCCGTCCACCCCGAAGAGCAGGCACGGGATCCCGGCGCGGGCCAGCAGGGCGCAGTCGGTCCAGAACGGCTCCGCGCGGATCACCGGCGGCCGGCCCAGCGCCCGCTCCACGTGCCGCAGCAGCACCCGCGCGATAGGAGATTCCTGATCGGCCTCGAACGGATCGCGGTGCAGGCCACCGCGCAGCTCGTACCGGAAATCGGGGACGGTGGCGGCCAGCCGGTCGAGGATCTCGGCCAGCTCGGCCCGTACGGTCTCGGCGCTCTCACCGGGAACCGTGCGCCGCTCGACGGTGATCCGGCAGCGGGCCGGATACGTCGAAGGGCCTTCCCCGCCCTCGATGAGCGAGGCGTGCACGGTGCCGGGCCCGAGCAGCCGGTGCCCGCCCGAGGCGGCCAGGCGCAGGCCCAGCTCCTCCAGGGCGACGAGGAAGTGACCGGCTTTGGCGATCGCGTCCACGCCCAGGTCGGGGCGCGAGCCGTGGGCGGCCAGGCCCAGGACGTCGATCTCGAACCAGGCGAACCCCTTGTGCGCGAGCGTCACCTCCAGCAGGCTCGGCTCGGTCACGATCGCCGCGTCCGCGGTGAACCTCTCCAGCACCTCCTCGGTGCCGAAGCTGGCGTGCTCCTCGTCGGCCACGCAGGCCACGATGACGTCACCGCGCAGTGGGCCGGCCGCGATGGCGCGGGCGGCGGCGGCCATCATGGCGGCCACACCGCCCTTCATGTCGAAGGCGCCGCGGCCGTATATCCGGCCGTCCTGGACGCGCGGGGTGAGCGGGTCGCCGTCGTACGTGCCGTACGCGACCGTGTCCAGATGGCCGTTGAGCATCAACGACCGCCCGCCCCCGGTGCCGCGCGCCACGGCCACCAGAGACGGGCGGCCGGGCCTTCGTTCGAGCCGGTGGAGCTCGAAACCGCGCTCGCCCAGCCACTCCGCGCACAGCTCGGCCACCGCCGACTCGCCGGCGCCGCCGGGGGAGAGGTCGGGATTGACCGAGTCCGCAGCGATGAGACGTTCGAGCAGCGGCAACGGATCGCCGGCGGACGATCCGGTGGATGGTACGGCGGGCGGCACAACGGGCGGCATGGCGGGCCTCCTGGGGGATCCAGGCCCATCATGCCGCACCGCTTCCCAGCCGGTCCGAACCGCTTCCGGCCGGTCGGCACCGCTTCAAGCCGGCCGCATCGCGTGTCGGCCGGCTCGTGCCGCTCAGGTGGCCTGCGAGTTCTGGGCCGTCTGGTAGACGGCCATCGCCTCGTTCCCGAAGAACGGGCCGAACATGAAGTTCGGGGCGAAGTTGTAGGTGAAGCTGTTGAGCGAGTTCAGCCAGCCGAGCCCGGTCGCCGGGTCGAACCCCTGGAACCACGGCCCGCCGCTGGACCCGCCGGTCATGTTGCAGCGCAGCCCCTGGTCGTTGGTCGAGACGGTGTCGTTGAACGCGCGCCCGCTGCAGTAGATCAGCTCGGAGCCGTCGAACGGATCGGCCGCCGGATAGCCGAACGCGAAGTTCTGCCGCTGCCTCGGCTGGTTGAACGCCACCCCCTGCCCGCCCACGACGTCGGTCAGCGTGCGGCCGTTCAGCGGCGCGACCACCACCGCGGCCACGTCGAAGTTGATGTCCTCGCGCGCGTTCCACTGCGGTGTGGTGAACATCTCGCTGGCCACCCAGGTGCCGAACGGGCGCTGGCCGTCGTCGAAGGCCGGGACGAACGCCCAGTTGCGGTGCGCCGCGCCGTTCAGCTTCACACAATGTCCCGCCGTGATCACGACGCTCTCGTTCGCGCTGGTCACGGCCGAGCCGGAGCAGGATGAGTTGCGGCCGTCGGCGGTGGTGAAGAAGACCCGGCCGGTGGTGCGCACGACGGCGCCGCCGTCGGTCCACTGCAGGCCGGGGCTGTTGGCCACCGCGGCCTGCAGCCTGCCGTTGCTGCTGCCCGAGGTGCCGCGGGTCGCCCACGGTCTGCCCTGGGACGGTGTGCGCGACCGGACGCCACGCCGGGGCGCGGGCGCCTCCAGTGGTTGCGCGGCGACCATGCGACGCGGGGTCCAGTACTGCGAGACGGACCTGCGCTCCGACCAGGAATCCGTGGCGGACCAGGTGACGGGCCTGCTGGGATCGGCCTGGGCGGCGCCCGCGGGGATGAGGGAACCTGCCAGGGCGAGCACGAAAGTGGAGAGCAGGGCGACTCTGCGGTGCATACGTACCTCCTGAAACGCGGAATCTGCCGTAGGGAGGTACGTACGGGGTCATCCATCCGCCTCAACGCATGCACATTTAGATATGGCGTCATACCTGTACGAAAGCGCCCGCGCACGGAGGGTAACTTCTGGATCGCTGCCCGGGGTATGTGCTTTCTTTACCGAATAGGCGTCGATTGATGACGCTTTTTCATCGCTCTTTTCCGGATACGGGAAATTCGACTTCGGCGTGGCGTTGTCATCTCGCTCGCGGCAACTGTAAGCATCGTACCGGTCTGGCGACTATAGGTCGCATGCGGAAAGGAACGGTAATGTTCACCCCACTGAGAGAAATGGCGAAGCCCGCACTGCGCGGTCTTCTCGCGGCGACACTGGCGGTCACCATGGCACCGGCGGCGAACGCCGACTCCAAGGACGACGACCACCACCACCGCACCAGTGACAGGGGATTCGTCGATCACCACGATGACGATGACGACGGCGGAAGAAACTGCAGGCCACGCACCTTCTTCCGGATCCACCAGATGTCGCCGCGGAACTTCTACCTGCCCCGCACCCGCTACATCGACGGCCCCGGCGGCTCCATGACGGTGTCGGTCACGCGCGAGGCCGAAATCACCGCATTCCTCGAAACGGAGAACGAGAAGGCGAAGGACTTCTCCAAGACCATCGACACCAAAACCGTCGTCGACCATTTGCGCCGGCTCGGGCTGCCGCACCTGGAAGAGCGGCACATGGTCTTCTCCGGCCATGAATTCACGAAGGAAATCAGCGACGGCATGTACGGCAACATGTGGTACCGGGTATTCGGTTACCGCGTCGGCTGGTCCGCCTGGTCGGTGCTCGGCACCTGCGAGCGTAACAAGGTCGCCGCCGGCATCGCCAGCGTGCCGTCCCGCGTCGAGGGCTGGCGCTACTGGGAGACCAAGCACCCGATGTTCAAGCGGCGCAAGCTGTCGGTCAAGTAGGGGAGGGGCTGAGACGCAGGTCAGCGGGATAGCCGGGTGCGTTTCCGGGTAGAGCGTGACTCAGTCCGGTAGTGGCCGGACGCGCAGCCGTCCGGTGCGCCGAACCTCAAGGGCTTCATGAGGGGGAACACCATGGCCATCCAGCGATATCTGGGTCTCACATCGTTCCGACTTCCCATGCTCCGGTACCACGAGCCGCCTTGGGGCGGCGACGACGAAAGCTACAGCCGCGCACGGCGCAGGCGCCGTCGCCGCCGCTGAGCGGATCCGCCGGAAGAGGTGAGGGGCCCCGCCCTCACCTCTGGCGTCTCGGCCGCTTCCGCTGTCTCGCCGGGCGCTTGCGCTGTCTCGATCAGGAGAGCGCGGCCGGGATTCTCATCAGGAGAACGCCGCCACCGAGATGCCCATAGCCCGCTGGTTCTGGCCCGAAGCCTTGGCGTCGGTGGAGTTGACCGAGTAGACGAGCGTCCTGGCCAGGTCGCGCGTCGCACCGACGCCGGCGGAGTAGCCGTAACGGGCTCCGCTCTTGCCGTACGCGACGAGCCCGCCGGGCAGCACCAGCCTCGTCATGCCGGAGGTGTACACGGCCGGCTTGTCGCACGCGCCGAACATCGTCACGTCCGGCACCGTGAACATCGGCTCCAGCTGGGCGGGCGGCACCACCTTGCCGGAGAACAGCGCCTTGACGAACTTCTCCAGGTCGGCGGCCGTCGAGATCAGGTCGCCCGAGGCCCAGGTCGAGGTGACGCTGGTCTCGGTCATGTTCACCACGTGCCCGTCGCCGTACGGGACGGCGTCGTCGAAGCCCGCGGGCACGGACTGGTAGCCCTCGTGGTGCGGGCCGCGGATGCGGACCGAGGCGCCGGGCAGGTAACTGTTCTTCATGCCCACCGGGCGCAGGATCCGGGTGGTGACCTCGCGCTCGTACGACCTGCCCGTGACCTGCTCGATCAGCAGCCCCGCCACGAACGTGTTGGTGTTGAGATAGTGCTGCGCGGTGCCGGGGGTGAACTCGATCGGGTTGCGCACGGCCAGGGCCACGTACTCCTCGGGGGTCCACTTCTTGAACCTGGTCCGGTAGGCGTACTCGAACGTACCGGGCACGGTCGGCGCGGGCAGGCCGCTGGTGTGGTCGAGCAACTGGCCGACGCGCACCTTCGGGTACGAGGCGGGCAGCAGTCCGGGCAGCCGGTCCTGCACCGCGTCGTCGAGTGACAGCTTGCGCTCGGCCACGAGCTGCAGCACGACCGCGGCGGTGAACATCTTGGTCACGCTGCCCGCCCGGAAGCGCGCGCCGGCCGTGGCCTTCCGCTTCGTCGTCAGGTCGGCCACCCCGCGCACGGCCCGCCACGAGCCCTTGGTGCCGCTCACCCGGACGATCGCCGCCGTGGCGTCGGCCGCGGGCAGCCCGGCGATCGACTCGCGCAGCGCCGCGTCGTTGATCGGCGGCACCTTCACCGGAGGGTCGGTGCGGACGGCGGCCGGCGCCGGGCACGGCGTGGGTGTGGGTACGGGTGCGGGTGTGGGCGTGGCGGCCTGGGCGGGTGCTCCGACGAGCAGGGTGACGAGGGCGAGGCCGGCGGCAGCGGTCTTGATCATGGTGAACTCCGGGTTGTCGCGGGATGGTCCTGTGGGATGTGGCAAGCCTGCTGGGCGCACCCCCCTCCGCGGATCGCCGGTACGACCCATTCGTCCTCGCCTCTGAGAGGGAGCCGCCAGATCCCTCTCACCGGCGATGCCCTTCCTCCGGCCCGCGAGGAGGATGTCGCACCATGAGTGCTGGATCCGTCTTCCCGGCCGGACGGGCAAAATGGGGCGTTATGACCGAACCGCGGTATGTCATCCGGCTCCGCGGCTGGGTGGCCACGCTGCCCCCCATGCTGGTTGACGGCGCGCTCGCGGCGCTCGTGCTGGCCGCGCAGCTGTGGCCGTTCGTCAGCGCGGACAACCCGTGGGGCCGGCCGTGGCACTGGTGGGGCTACACCGTGGTGATCGCCGCGTCGATCCCGCTGATCTGGCGCCGCCGTGCGCCCGTGGCCGTGCTGCTGGGCGTGCTCGTCCCGACCGGCTGCTACGACTTCGTGGACGAGGTGGTGCGCCAGCCCGTCTGGTACGGCAGCCTGGTGGCCTTCTACACCGTGGCGGCCCACAGCACCCGGTGGATCCGCCGGCTCATGTTCGTCGTCACGATCTCCGGCGGCCTGCTCGTCGTCGGCTCGTCCGAGACCGCGCTGCGCGGGATCGTGCTCTTCGTCGCCGCGTACGCCATCGGCCGGGCCGCGGCCGCCTCCCGCGCGCACACCGCCGCGCTGGAGGAGCGCGCCGCTCAGCTCGCCCGTGAGCGCGAGGCCGAGGCGGAGCGGGCCGCCGAGCGGGAGCGGGCCAGGATCGCCCGCGACATGCACGACATCCTCGCCCACGCGGTCAGCGTCATGGTGGTCCAGGCCGAGGCCGGGCCGGTCGCGGTGGCCGCCGCCCCCGACCGGGCCGTGGCCGCCTTCGACGCCATCGCCGCCGCCGGGCGCGACGCCATGGACCAGTTGCGCCGCATGCTGAACGTGCTCAAGGAGGAGCAGGGGCCACGCGGGCCCCAGCCGACCATCGCCGCGCTGCCCGCCCTGGCCGAGCAGGTCAGGGCCGCCGGGGTGCACGTCACCTGCTCCACGTCCGGTGAGCCGGGGGCGCTGTCGCCCGACGCGGAGGTGGCCGCATACCGGATCGCCCAGGAAGCCCTCACCAACATCGTCAAGCACGCGGGCGCCGCCCGCGCCCGCATCGCCCTCGCCTGGCAGGACCACGCACTCATGATCGACATCACCGACGACGGAGGTCCCGCCGCGAGCGGCCGGGACCAGGAGTTGCCCTCAGGAGGCAACGGCCTGATCGGCATCCGCGAGCGCGCCGCGGCCTGCGGCGGCAGCGCCGTGGCCGGCCCGCGCGAGGACGGGCCCGGCTTCCGGGTGCGCGTCCTGCTCCCGCTGGCGGCGTCATGACGCTCCGCGTGGTGGTGGCCGACGACCAGGAGCTGGTACGCGCCGGATTCAGCATGATCCTGGACGCCCAGCCGGACATCGAGGTCGTCGCCGAGGCGGGGGACGGGGCGCAGGCCGTCGCCGCCGTCCGCGAGCACCGCCCCGACCTGCTCCTGCTCGACATTCGTATGCCCGTCATGGACGGCATCGAGGCGGCCAGGATCGTGTGCGCGGACGGCGGCTGCCGGGTGCTCATGCTGACCACGTTCGACCTGGACGACTACGTCTACGACGCGCTGCGGGCGGGCGCCGCCGGGTTCCTGCTCAAGGACGTGCGCAGGGACGACCTCGTGCACGCCGTACGGGTGGTCGCGGCCGGAGAGTCGCTGCTCGCCCCCTCGGTCACCACGCGGCTGATCGCCGACTTCACCTCAAGAGCGCCCAGGCCCGCCGTGCCGCCCTCGGAGCGGCTGGCCGTGCTGACCGGGCGCGAGCGGGAGACGCTGCGGATGATCGCGCGCGGGCTCTCGAACGCGGAGATCGCGCGGGAGATGGTGGTCAGCGAGCACACGGTCAAGACGCACGTCAGCAACGTGCTGACCAAGCTCGGGCTGCGCGACCGGGTCCAGGCGGTGATCGTCGCGTACGAGACGGGGCTGGCGGTCCCCGGCGAGCCCGCCTGAGCCCTCAGGGCCGGCGGTGCCCGGCGAGCCGGACCGGGATCTTCACCTGTGGACCTGACCTGGTGATCGGGTTAGGGTCAGATCGCTTCGCGAGACCCGCGAACGATCACGCGACCGACGGGAGCGCGCCATCCACGCCGAACCGATCACCCGCCTCCTCCTGGGACTGTCCGTCCCGCTCGCCCTCCTCATGGCGGCCCCGCCCGCCCGCGCGGACGTGCCCGTGTGCCTGCCCGAGACCCAGGTGTGCGCCGGCCTCGACGACGGCCGCTTCGCCTTCACGATCAGACCGCGGCCTGTCACGCTCGCGGTGGACGCCACGGTCAACGGCACGCCGGTCACCGGCAACCTCACGCACTTCACGGGGGAGGACTACGTCCAGGGCTGGTACGAGCCCTACCCGCCGCTGGTCCCCGGCGACGTGATGTGCCTGTCGTTCACCGCGCCGGGGGTGCCGCCTGGGCCGTACTGCGACACCGCGCCCTAGATTTTTTTCCGGGGGTGACGCATCGCCGCTGCCAGGGGCGATAAGGCAGGTGTCAGGGCCGCAGCGGCCGGGAGATCGTCCGCTTAGCGAGGATTTACTTCGTGTTGAGCAACCTGGTGTCCTCGGGACACTAGGAGATGACATGGACGCGAACGAGCCGCGCACCGGCGGTTGGAGCCAGTTCGGCGACAGGCCGCCCACCGCCGGAGGGTTCACCCGGCCGACGAGCCCGTTGCCTCCGCCTCCGCCGATGCCGCCGGCGCCACCGAGGACCGGTTTCGTGCTGACCCGCAAGGCGATCGCCGGCCTCGCCCTGGCCGCCGTCGCCGCGATGTCGGCGGCGGCGCTGGGCGGCGGCGCGGTGGGCGCGTCTCTCGCGGGAGGAGGCGCA
Organism: Nonomuraea sp. NPDC048892; assembly: GCF_040649735.1. Taxonomy (NCBI): domain Bacteria; kingdom Bacillati; phylum Actinomycetota; class Actinomycetes; order Streptosporangiales; family Streptosporangiaceae; genus Nonomuraea; species Nonomuraea sp. NPDC048892. Next base: position 922,134 of record NZ_JBEZFZ010000001.1, read on the forward strand.
CCGGCGGTGGTGACCGCCACGCCGGCCAACCCGAGCCCGGTGTTCCACACCGCCTCCGACCAGTACACGGTCGCGCAGGTGGCGGCGAAGGTGCAGCCGTCCGTGGTGATGATCCAGGGGCAGTCGAGCGAGGGCTCGGGCGTGGTGCTGTCGGAGGACGGCCAGATCCTGACCAACAACCACGTCGTGTCCGGGCAGAACTCCGGCCTGACCGTGAAGTTCAACGACGGGAAGACGGCCAAGGCCACCGTGCTCGGCACCGACCCGGCCACCGACCTGGCCGTGATCAAGGCCGAGGGCGTCTCGGGGCTGGCCAAGGTGGCGCTCGGCGACAGCGACCAGCTCAAGGTGGGTGACGACGTGCTGGCCATCGGCAGCCCTCTGGGTCTGGACGGGACGGTGACGTCGGGCATCGTCAGCGCGCTCGACCGCACCGTGACCTCGGGCAACGCCCCGAACGAGCAGCAGCTCCCGCCGGGCTGGGGCGGCCGGCAGCAGGGCCAGGAGGAGACGACCACGCTCGGTGGCATGATCCAGACCGACGCGGCGATCAACCCGGGCAACTCAGGCGGCGCCCTGGTCAACGCCGCGGGTGAACTCGTCGGCATCAACAGCGCGGTGGCCGCCGACGGCGTCAACCTGGGCTTCGCCATCCCGGTCAACACCGCCAAGCACGTCTCCGAGCAACTCATCAGCAAGGGGACGGTGAGCCACGTGTACCTCGGCGTCAGCGTCACCGACGCCGCCGGCGACGTGTCCGGCGCGCTCGTCCGCCAGATCACGGCGGGCAGCCCGGCCGAGAAGGCCGGGCTCAAGGAGGGCGACCTGATCACCAAGATCGGCGCGACGCCGGTCCAGGGCGGCGACACGGTCGTCGGCCAGGTACGCGGCTACAAGGTCGGCCAGCAGGTCGAGATCACCTACCTGCGGAACGGCAAGGAGAGCACGGTGACCGTCACCATGCAGGAGAAGAAGAACTAACCCGGATCACGCTCCACGACCGCCGCCCGCCCGCCGCCCTCGCTCCTCGATCGCCCTCTGTCCGCCGCCCGCGGGCAGGGGGCGATCCGCGTTCGCGTCGGCACTTAGGGCGATGATCCGCGAAAGATGCCCGATCCGTGGCGATTAGGCCCTCGTCGATCGGCGAAACTCGGGTTACATTCACGTTACTTTGCCCTCTCTTATCCCCCCGAGTAAACCGAAGGAGAGAGGCATGCGAGTGAGAAGCACGATCGCGGCGTTGACTGCTGCGGCGATCCTCATGCCGCAGGCCGCACTGGCCGCCGACGCTGGCGCGCCCTCGGGCGCCGCGGCCCCGCCGCCCGACAGTCAGTTCCAGAAGGTGACGCTCAACGACAACCCCGGTGAGCCCATGGACCTGGCGGTGTTACCCGATTCGAGGGTGTTGCACACGACCAGGCCCGGCGAGGTCTGGTTACACGACCCCAAGACGGGGCTCAACACGCTCGCCGCCAGGCTCGACGTCTACCAGCACGACGAGGAGGGCCTGCAGAGCATCGCGCTCAGCCCGGGCTTCGGCAAGGGCTCCAAGAAGGACGACTGGATCTACCTCTACTACTCGCCACCGCTCGACACCCCCGTCGACGACCCGGCCACCCCGGACGTCAACGAGGGCGACGCCCCGTTCACCGGGACTCCGGAGGACTTCGCGCCGTTCAAGGGCCTGATCCGGCTCTCGCGGTACCGCTGGAGCGGCAGCACCATCGACCTGCGCACCGAGCAGCGCATCCTCGACGTGCCGGTGGATCGCGGAATCTGCTGCCACGTCGGCGGTGACATCGTCTTCGACGCCGCGGGCAACCTGTACCTGTCCACCGGAGACGACACGAACCCGTTCTTCTCCGACGGCTTCACCCCGATCGACGAGCGGGCCGACCGCAACCCGGCGTTCGACGCCCAGCGCAGCTCGGGCAACACCAACGACCTGCGCGGCAAGATCCTGCGCATCAAGCCCCGTGACAACGGCTCCTACTCGATCCCGCACGGCAACCTCTTCCGGCCGGGCACGAAGAACACCAGGCCGGAGATCTACGCGATGGGCCTGCGCAACCCGTTCCGCATCGAGCTCAACCGCCGCACCGGCGAGCTGTACGTCGGCGACTACTCGCCCGACCAGCAGCAGGCCAACCCGCAGCGCGGCCCGTCGGGCACCGGCAAGTGGACCACGATCCGCAGGGCGGGCAACTACGGCTGGCCGTACTGCGCGACGGCGCGGCTGCCGTACGTGGACTACGACTTCGGCACCGGCGCGTCGGGGGCCACCTTCGACTGCGCGGCACCGGTGAACGAGTCGCCGCACAACACCGGGCTGCGCCGGCTGCCGCCGGTGACGCAGCCGGACGTCTGGTACTCGTACGGGGCGTCGGCGGAGTTCCCCGCGCTGGGCACCGGCGGGATCGGCCCGATGGGCGGGCCCGCTTACGACTTCGACCCGGCCGACACCCGCGGACCCCGCGCCGTGGCCTGGCCGAAGTACTACGACGGCGTCCCGCTGTTCTACGAGTGGACCCGCGACTACGTCAAGGCGATGTTCGACCGTGGACAGCGGATCGAGAGCGTGCTGCCCTCGATCGTCTTCGACAACCCGATGGACATGGAGTTCGGCCCCGACGGCGCGCTCTACGTGCTGGAGTACGGGGACGGCTTCTTCAGCGAGAACCCGGACGCCCAGCTGGCCAGGATCGACTTCACCGGCCACACCGGCAACCGCACGCCGATCCCGGCGGCGCAGGCGTCGGTGACGGGCGGGCTCGCCCCGCTGACCGTCGCCTTCACCAGCACCGGTACCAGCGATCCCGACGGCGACCGGCTCCGTTACGCGTGGGACTTCGACGCCGACGGCAGGGTCGACTCACGCAGCTCTTCGGCGTCGTTCACCTACCGCGAGAACGGCCTCTACCAGGCCACCCTCAAGGTCACCGACGACGCGGGCATGTCCGCCTCCACGTCGGTGCGGATCGTCATCGGCAACGCCGTCCCGGTCGTCGAGCTGGTCAGTCCCGTCGCGGGGCAGCCGTTCCGCTTCGGCGACCTGATCGAGTTCGAGGTACGCGTCACCGACGACCAGCCGGTGAACTGCGCGAACGTGGCCGTGAACTACATCCTCGGTCACGACGACCACGGCCATCCGCAGACCACGGCGCGCGGCTGCACGGGCTCGATCCAGACCACCGTGCCGAGCGGCCACGACCCCGAGAACGACGAGCTGACCGGCGTCTTCGTCGCCACCTACACCGACCCCGGCACCGGCGACCTGCCGGGGCTGACCGGCAGCACCGAGGTCGTGCTCCAGCCCACGAGTTAGGAGATCACCATGTGTTACGGCTACGAGCCGAGCAGACGCTCCCTGCTCGCCGCGGGCCTCGGGCTCGGGGCGGCCGCGCTGGCCGCCGCGTCCCCCGCCGCCGCCGCGGCCACGCCACCGCACCACCACCATCACCCCAAGCGACGCGTTCCGCCGGGCCAGATCAGCATGCAGCTCTACACGGTGCGTGCCGACCTCGCCCAGAACTACGACACCACGCTGGCCTACCTGGCCGAGATCGGCTACCCGAAGGTCGAGGTCGCGCTCGGCTACTTCGGGCGGACGGCGCAGCAGCTGCGTACGTTCTTCGACGGGCTCGGGATCAGCGCCACCTCCAGCCACGACGGCATCAGCCCCGACGACGCCGCCCTGGACACGAAGATCCAGAACGCGCTGACCCTCGGTCAGTCGTACATGGTCGTGCCATTCCTGCAGTCCAACAGCCTGGACGAGTGGAAGGGCTGGGCCGAGCGGATGAACGTCGAGGCGCGGGCCGCCCGCTCGGCCGGGCTCCGGTACGGCTACCACAACCACGCCCACGAGTTCACCACCGACCTCGGCGGCGGCGTGACGCCGTGGGACGTGCTCACCCGTGAGCTCGATCCGCGCCTGGTCCACCTGGAGATCGACATCTACTGGGCGGTCACCGGCGGCGTCGGGCGCGGCGCCAGGGACCCGATCAAGTTCGCCATCGACGTGATCCGCAGGGCGCCGCAGCGCGTGCTGCAGTACCACGTCAAGGACCGGCACCTCGACGGCGACCACGCCGACCTCGGCACCGGGACGATCGACTTCCGCCGGGTGTTCGACGCCCACCAGGTGCGGGAGTACATCGTGGAGAACGACAGTCCGGACGTGACGCCACGGCGTACGGCGGAGATCGGTTACCGCTACCTGCGCAAACTGCGGTTCTGACCCGATCTGATCGACCCGAGCCCGGTCCGCACCGCGGGCCGGGCTCGGCGTGTGCGGCGAGCCCGATTCCTGGCCCGCATTCCTGGCCCGCATTCCTGGCTGGCGCCACGGGCGGGGCTCGGTGCGTCGCGGTCCCGCCGCCGGCGGGGCCGACCGGTGGCTCGTCTCCTCTGTCCCAAATTTTCGTGCTGACCTCCGCTGAAAGCGGTCTTTGACCCCTTTCTGGGCACATTTCCGCATAACTCGACATGCGGGAGCACGCCTGGGGAGGACCATGTACCGCTCGCTCGGCGTCGCCGCCGCCACCACCCTGATCCTCACCGCCAGTCCGGCCCTCGCCTCGCCCCTCACGGCGCCGCTCGCAGTGCCTCTCACTGCGCCTCTCGCCTTGCCGCGCCGCGTCGACAACATCGCCCATCGGGGCGGTGCCGCGCACGCGCCGGAGAACACCATCGCGGCCTGTGCCCTGGCCAGGGCACAGCGCGCGGACGTGTGCGAGTTCGACGTCCAGCAGACCAAGGACGGCCGGCTCGTGCTGATGCACGACGAGACGCTGGAGCGCACCACCAACGTGGAGAAGGTCTTCCCCGGGCGCGCACCGTGGCGGGTCGCGGACTTCACCCTCGCGGAGATCCGCCGCCTGGACGCCGGCTCCTGGTTCGCCCCGCGCTACCGGGGCGAGGGAGTGCCGACGCTGACGGAGGCCCTGCGGTCGGTACGCGGCACCGCCACGAGGCTGCTGGTGGAGGTCAAGCACCCGCCGCACCGCCCGGACATCGACCGGCGGGTGGCCGCCGAGCTGCAGGACGCCCGCGAGCTCTGGAACGCCGAACGGCTGACCGTGCAGGCGTTCGGCTGGCAGTCGATGCGGGTCCTGCACAGCATGGTGCCCGGCCTGCCCATCGCGCTGCTCGGCAAGCCCGCCGCCGATCGGCTCTCCGAGCTGGCCCGCTACGCCGACGGGCTGACCGTGCCGCACGCCGGGCTCACCGCGGGCTACGTCAGGAAGGCCCACAAACGGGGCATGCGGGTCTACACCTGGTCGGCGGACCGGTCGGCCCTCATCCGCCGGCTGGTCTCGTACGGGGTGGACGGCATCATGACCAACAGGCCAGACCGCCTCCACGAGGTCACAGCGCCGCGGACCGCACGTTCCGCCAGCCGAAGGTGAGCGACCCGCCCAGCAGCACCACGCCGGACAGCACGCCACTGATGAACGGCACCCACGCCAGGGCGGATCCCATGGCCGCCAGCACCAGACCGGCGCCGCCGAGCAGGGTGAGCACCACGCCGGGCACCGCGATGCCCCAGTCCTTCCACACCGGCGCCAGCGCGATGAAGTGCACGCCGACCACGAACGCCACCCAGCCCACGTTGGCCTGCGCGGGCGCCCCCATGGCGGCCATCACCCGCAGCCCGCCGAAGAGCAGGACGACCTCGGCGGCGACCACGATCAGGTAACCCCGGCCGAACATGCTCTTCGGCCGCTCTTCCTGCCCGCCCGGCCGCTCTCCCCGTACGGCCGAGCGCTCCTTCCTGGCCGTCGTGAACCACATGGCGATCACGCCCGCGGCCGCCAGGCAGGCGGCCACCCGCAGCACGAGCGACACCGGCGCGCTCAACGGGCTCTGCGCGTTGACGAGCACGAAGACCGCGCCAAAAATCGCACCCACCAACAAACCAGACATTCGTTGCATGGATCCATCTAAGCGGTCATCCGTCCACGCTCGCGCTGGGGGTGGCACGAGGACGGGGTAGGTCTGGCCCTACCTGGCCGCGCCTCTCAGATAGGCCAGCACCGCCAGCACCCGCCGGTTGTCGTCCTCGCTCGACGGCAGGTCGAGCTTGGCGAACACGCTGGCCACGTGCTTGCCGACGGCCGCCTCCGAGATCGACAGGGTGCGGGCGACAGCGCTGTTGGAGCGGCCCTCCGCGATCAGGGCCAGCACCTCGCGCTCGCGTGGGGTCAGCCGCTGCGCCGGCTCCGTGACCTCCCTGGCCCTGATCCACGTCTGCTCGAACAGGTCGATGAGGGTGGTGATCAGACTCTGCTGGCGGATCACCAGCGCGCCGGGAGCATAGGGAACGGGGGTGATCCGGACGAACGCCACCGAGCGGTCGAAGACCAGCAACTGCTGGATCGGCTCGTCGATCAGGCGGTGCAGATCGCCGGCGGCGTGCAGCTCCCTGATCCTGGCCGCCTTGCGCGGGTCGTCCAGCACGCTGGAATGGATGATCGTCCGCATCGACAGGCCCTGCCGCAGCGCGTCGAGCACGTGACGCCTGCTCCGCTGCTCGTCGCGGCCCGTCTCCGTCGCGCCCAGCGGCTGCATGGCCCGCAGCTCGCGGGACGAGTCGGCGGCCTGGGCGATCAGCCGGCGGACCAGGTCGTTGTCCTCCACCCGCTCGACCTCGACGGGGATGCCGCGCAGGTCGCCCACCACCTCTTCCAGCCGGCGGGCCAGCCGGGCCAGCGAGACGCTCTCCTCCACGCTCAGCTCCTCCTCTCACCCACAGATCCTGCCAGGCAGGAACCCCGCGCGGCCGGGCTCAGACCATCGCGCTCTTGTAGAAGATGCTGGCCTTGCGCGCCTTCTCGACGCCCGAGGCCAGGCCGAGGCACAGGCGCGGGAGGCCGGCGGCGATCTGGATCGCCATGCCCTCGGGCTCGCGGTAGTCGAGCGACTTGCCCGCCTCGGTGAGCTCCCGCTGGACCTGCCCGCCCGTACGCAGGTCCAGGCAGGTGATGTGCGTGTTGCCCGGCGCGGGGTTGGCGTCGCTGTAGGCCTCGCCGGTCAGCAGGTAGAGGAAGTTTCCGAAGGCCGCGTACCCCTGGAAGACGCCAAGGCCCGCCGGCTGGGCGATGTCGAACAACGCGCTGACCGTGCCCGCCTTGAGCGCCGGCAGCGAGTAGACCGCGAAGCGGAAGGCGCCTTCGGACCGGTACCGCATGATCAGCCGGTTTCTGGACGGGTCGATCGCGCACGTGGTGTTGTCCGCGCTCGCGATCGGCTTGTACTTGGTGAGCGCCGGCGACGACGTGTCCAGCGTCTGGCCGTCCGCGAACCTGAACCTGGCCAACTGGCTGCCCCTGGCGCTGCCGTTCTCGGTCACCCCGTCGGTCTCCGTCCACAGGTACGCCGACGACCCCGACGGCTCGACCCCGAGCTGCACGCCGTGGCCGAAGCCCATGAGGTACATGTGACCGAGCACCGTGCCGGTGAGGCTGAGCTTGGTCAGGCACAGGTTGCCCGCGGCGTTCTGGCCGGTGCCGTTCCGCAACTGCAGCGTGTAGATGTGCCCGTGGACGTTGTCGAAGGCGAACGACTGCAGGACGGTCTGGTCGTACAGGTCCTTCTTCCAGATCAGCGGCGACGACGAGCCGGTCAGGTCGAAACGGCCCTCGGTGGCGGCGGCGGGTCGCGCCGCCAGCGCGGCGGTCGCGGCGGCGCCGGCGCCGAGTTTGAGCAGATCTCTGCGGGTCACCGGCATGTGGGAGGTCATTCACGGTCCCCTTCACCTGGAAGTGATTACTTGATCAACCCCATTTCAACCTGGGAGTCCGTTCTTGATCAACACCATGGTCCGGGGCGAAGGTGTTGATTTGGAGATCTCGGCACCGCCCTGGTACCGTTCGGGCCATGTTGATCAGTCGATTTTGGCGCTATGTGCCGGCTCCGGGTGGGGCCCAGAGTCACATGCGCTGACTTACTGATCATCCGGAGCCACGAAGCAGAGACGACCCGTCTCTGCTTTTCGTCATTTAGGCGGTCGGTTCCGGAGATCTGGGCGTGGGCCGTACCGCCGTCGAGCACGAGGGACACGACCCATGACCGTAACCAGCGATCTGCGCATCACCTCGTTCGAGGCGCTGCCGACGCCGACAGAGGTGCGCACGGAACAGCCGCTGGGCGAGGAACGCGCCGCGCTGGTGGCCGCCAGCCGCCGCGCCGCCCGCGAGGTGCTGACCGGCGCTGACGACCGGCTGCTGCTCGTCATCGGGCCGTGCTCGGTGCACGACCCGGAGGCGGCGCTCGACTACGCCCGCCGCCTGTCCGAGGCCACCAGGGACATGGACGACGCCCTGGTCGTGGTCATGCGCGTCTACTTCGAGAAGCCGCGTACCACGATCGGCTGGAAGGGGCTCATCAACGACCCCGACATCGACGGCGGCCACGACGTGCGGCGCGGCCTGCGCACGGCCCGTACGGTGCTGCTCGACGTGCTGAGCCTCGGCCTGCCGGTCGGCTGCGAGTTCCTTGAGCCCACCAGCCCGCAGTACATCGCCGACGCCGTCACCTGGGGCGCGATCGGCGCCCGTACGCCGGAGAGCCAGGTGCACCGGCAGCTGACCTCGGGCCTGTCGATGCCCGTCGGGTTCAAGAACGCCACGGACGGCGACGTGCAGGTGGCGATCGACGGCGTGCAGGCCTCCTCCCACCCGCAGGTCTTCTTCGGCATCGACGACGACGGCCGCGCCGCGGTGGTCAGCACCACCGGCAACCCCGACTGCCACATCATCCTGCGCGGCGGTCGCGGCGGCCCCAACTACGACGCCGGCTCGGTCCGCGACGCCCTCACCCTGCTGGCCAAGGCGGATCGCCCGAAGCGGCTGGTCGTGGACGCCAGCCACGGCAACAGCGGCAAGAACCACGTCCGGCAGGCCGAGGTCGTCAGGGAGGTGGCCGCCCGCATCGCCGACGGCGACACCGGGATCGCCGGGCTGATGGTGGAGAGCTTCATCGTGCCCGGCCGGCAGGAGCCCGGCCCGCGCGAGACCCTGACCTACGGGCAGAGCATCACCGACGCCTGCGTGGGCTGGGACGAGACGGAGCGCCTGCTCGACGTCCTGGCCGAGGCCGTACGCGCCCGCCGCGCGAACGCCGGCTGACCCTCTTTACGCGTCAGCGACGCCACAGAAGGGCCGCGGCCTCGATCGCGGCCCGGTGGTAGGGAGGCAGGTCGTCGCCGCTCCAGTAGACCTCGACCCGCGGATCGTTCTCGCCGAGCTGCTCCGCCTCGGTCTGGCCCTCCAGCGCCGCCTCCCAGGCCGGCACGCCCGGATCCACCTCCACCAGGAAGACCCGGCGCGGTTGTGGCGAGTCGTCGCACCAGGCCCGCCGTACCGCGACGACGCCGGGGCGTTCGCTCAGCGCGTCCACCACGAGCTGGTCGGTGAGGTCGAAAAGGTCGTCCTCCAGCTCGTTGGGGACGCCGCCGGACAGGTCGATCCCGGCGGGCACGCGCGGGGGCGTCGCCGAGTCGGGGGAGAAAGTGTGACCGGTGCCGGGAGTGGTGGTCGTCAGCGTGACCTCGCCGGCCGCCGCCGGCTCGCCGTCGAGGCCGAGCGCGGTGAAGACCTCGCGCAGCAGCTCGACCTCCGCGGCCATCAACGGCACCCCGCCCTCGGCCGCGGCGATCGTCACCGCGTCGGGCAGGCGGGCCAGGTCGCCCTCGGCCAGCAGCGCGCGGGCCCGGCTGATCAGCTCGTCGGGCAGCTGCCCGGCCAGCCGGAGCAGCATCCGGTGCAAGCGGGTGTAGAGCCGCAGGCCCCGATCGTCGAGCTCGGCCCATGGGGCGCTCACGTCAGCCCTCCTCCATCACGATGATCTCATACGAGCGCGGCGCCTCCGGGATGACGCCACGGGCGACCATGTCCGCCGCCAGCGCGTCCGCCTCGACGCGCAGCCGGGCGGTCAGCTCGGGGGCGTGGACCCGGTGCGTACGCGAGTGCGGCGGGAAGACGGCCTCCTGGTCCTCGGAGAAGGAGGAGAAGATCGAGATGTCCTTGGCCTGCTGTCCGGTGAGCTGATAGGCCACGAGGACCTTGCGGTCGCCGGCCGGGTTCTCGGCCATGAACCTGATCGCCACCTCCAGCAGCATGCTGACGCTGAGGAACTCGCGGGCCACCCCGTACGGGTGCAGCCTGGAGCCGTAGATGGGCGAGTGCACCGGCGTCAGCCAGTCCCCGCGGTAGGCCTGCACCGGCTGCTCCGGCGAGCCCACCCCCGGGAGCTGCGCCATCGCGTCGTGCACCATGTCGGCGTGCCAGCGCATCTCGTCCCACAGACGCGGCGTGACCCCGCCGAGGCGCTCTTCCAGCGCCTTCCACGCCGCCTTCGCGTCCTTGCGGGCCGCCCTGAGGTCGTCGCCGGCCCGCCTGGCCTCCTGCTTGTCGCCCGCTTCCCGTGCCTGCTCGAAGCGTCCCTTCGCCTCGTCCGTACGGCGGACCGCGTCGACGTAGGCGTCGCTCAGCGGGTGCAGCGGCGAGTCCGACTTCAGGTGGCCCTCGCCCAGGTGCAGGAGCGGGCGCAGAGCCAGCGGCAGCGGCAGGGCCTTGGCCCCGGCCGCGAGGTTGTCCAGGTAGTTGCCCACGAGGGTGTGGACCTTGCTCACCATGCCCTTCCTGACCACCGGCTCCGACACCCCGCCGGTCCACAGCTGGGTCCGCGTCACGTTGTTGATCAGGTAGTGGCTGTGCCTGGTGTAGACGGTCAGCGCCATCACGTGCGCGGGCGAGAGCCGATCGCTCAGCGCTCGTACGGCGGCCGGGTCGGCCGGGTCGACGCCCGAGAGGTCGAGCCAGGCGGCCAGGTCGGGATCGACGACCCGGCCGCTCTCCAGTTGCGGCCAGAGGCGGTCCACGGTCTCGCGCACCACCGGGTGCTGGGTCTCCGAGAAGCCGGCGACGTCCCTGGCGTTCGCGGCGTAGCGGGACTCGTGCGGGAACATGCCGTCGGGCAGGATCTCCCGCCGCAGCGTGGCCAGGTCCAGGCCGGGCAGGCTCCGGTAGAAGTCCACCGCGCCCGGCCTGGAGCGCGGATCCAGCCGCAGCCCGCCGACGTCCGCGATCTGCGCGCCCCTGGCGATCTCGAACAGCGAGTGGTCCTGGCCCGGCAGCATCCAGCTCATGAGCGCGCCCAGGAACCGATCGGTCGTCACCGGGCCCAGGTCGAGGAACTTGACCGCGGTGAGCATCTTCGCCGTGGTGCCCGAGACGCCGTCCACCACAGGGAAGCCGGCGTCGCTGATCTTGCGCGCCCACCGGCTGCTCGTCGTGTCGTGCAGCGTTCCACCCTCGCGCCAGGGCAGCGGCGTGTCGGCGTCGACCGGCCGGTTGAGCTGCTCCTCCACGAACGCCCGCTCGAACCGGCCCAGCGGCGCGTTCAGCCGGTCGTAGTGACCGGGCGTGGTGTTGAGTCCGAGCTCCTGGATCTCCGTGTGCGTACGCTCGCGCCGGCTGAGCTGGCTGCTGACGATCTCGGCCACGTCCCTGACACCCCGCTCCGAGAGCATGCCGACGTTGCCGGTTCCAAAGGGGTCGCGGGCGAAGGTGTGCATGTAGGGCCGGAACCTGGCCTCCAGTTGCCCGAGCACCGGACGGTGCAGCCGCTCGTCGAGCTGGTGCTGGGCTCGCCGTACCAGTCGGGCACGAGGATCCCGTCGAAACTCATGGTCGCGTCAGGAGCCCGGCTGCCGCGGTTGTTCGGCCAGCTCGTAGGCGCTCGCGGTGGTGTGCAGGCCGGTGGAGGTGTCGTCCAGCTCGGTGATGAGGTCCTGCAACGCCGTGAAGACGGCCACTTCGATCGCGGGCAGCTTCTTGGCCAGCTCGGCGCCGTACTCGTCCGTGCCGAGGGTGTTCCTGTCGCGGGCGAAGGCGGCGCGCAGGGTGTCGCGTACCTGCTCCACGTGGGTGCGCTGCTCCTGGTAGCGGCGGGTCTGGCCGCGCAGCGTGCTGGGCTGGACGTGGTAGCCGCTCACGCGCCCGCGTCCACGGGCGAGGGCAGGAACGCGTCGAGCGTGACGTTCTCGCCGAAGACCTGGTCGTAGGGCAGTCCCTCCGGCATGAGCGGCTCCATCAGCCGCCGGCGCCGCTCGGTGACGTCGGCCGTGGCACGGTCGATCTGCCGCATGAGCGCGTCGGCCAGCTCTTTGGCGGACAGCTTGCGGTAGACGCGCGCGTTCAGGTCGATGGAGCGAACCTGGCCCTGCGGGCCCACGGTGACCTGGATCAGGCCGTCGGGGGAGGTCGCCGTGGACTCGATCGCGTTGATCTCCTCGTACGCCTCCCGCACGCGCCTGACCTGCTGATCGACCCGCCCCGCGAGCTCCTCGACCGTCGCTCGGAACACACCCGTCACCGCTGCACCGTCCGCCTCCTGAAGGAAATTGACACCACATTACATAAAGGTGAAAAGTTTTCACACAGGTGAATCGACGGAAGTTAAGACGCGGTGGAGCGCTCCACCCAGTTGCGTACGGCAGGGAGGTAGCCGTCCGGCTTGTCCCCGACCTTGGCGCCCGGATTGACCAGCAGGCTCTGGTAGCCGCTGGTGAACATCCGATAGACAGAACGAGCCGGCTCCGCGCTCGCCTGGTCGAGCTCGGCCCGCAGGTCGGCGGGCAGCTCGAAGTCGAGCGCGGCCAGGTTGGTGTCGAGCTGCGCCGCGCTGCCCGCGCCGACGATCGCCGCGGCGATGCCGGGCTGGGTGGCGACCCAGTTGAGCGCGACCTGGGCCATCGGCACGCCCAGCTTCCCGGCCACGCTCTCGACCGCCGCCAGGATCCCCCACTCCCGCTCGGACCACTCCGGCCCCTCGCCGCTGAGCCGGCCAGGTCCGGCCAGCCCTCGGTCGGTGGGCCGGTACTTGCCGGTGAGGAATCCGCCGGCGAGCGGGCTCCACGCGGTGACGCCGAGCCCCAGCGCTTGCCCCATGGGGACGTGTTCGCGCTCGATCTCCCTGTCGACGAGGGAGTAGGGCAGTTGCAGGCTGACCATGGGTTCGAGGGCGTGGGCCTCGGCGTAGGTCTGGGCGCGGGCGGCGTACCAGCTGGGCACATCCGACAGGCCCGCGTGGCGGATCTTCCCGGCCCTGACGAGGTCGTCGAAGGTGCGCACGACCTCCTCGACCGGGGTGATGCGGTCCCAGGTGTGCAGCAGGAACAGGTCGATGTGGTCGGTGCGCAGGCGGCGCAGTGACTCCTCGACTGCCCTGATCAGGTGTTTGCGGCCGTTGCCGCCCGCGTTCGGATCGCCGGGATCGACGCTGTTGGTGTACTTCGTGGTCAGCACCACCCGGTCGCGCACGCCGGCCTCGGCGATGAGCCGGCCGAGGATGGTCTCGCTCTCGCCCGCCGTGTAGAAGTCGGCGGTGTCGATGAGGTTGCCGCCGGCTTCGAGGTAGCGGCGGAAGATCGGACGGGCCTCCTCCTCGGTCTTGCCGTAGGCGGCGTGGTAGCCGCCGGTGCCGAAATTCATCGTGCCCAGCGCCAGCGGGCTGACCCGCAGCCCGGAGCGTCCGAGCAGGTAGTAGCGGTCCATGGACATGACGGTGCCTCTCTTTCCGATGTGGTGCGTTCAGCCTGCACATCAGAAAATGGACTAGCAAGTCCAGAAATGGCCGGTCAGGCGACGAGACGGCGGACGGCCTCCACGACCGCGGCGCGGTGCTGCCGCACGTCCTGGCCGGTGGCGGCGACGGGGCTGGTCGGCATCCAGGCGTTGGTGAGGGCCAGGGTGAAGGCCAGTAGGTCCTCGGGGGTGAAGGCGGCCGGCACGCGCCCCTCGGCCTGGGCGTGCGCGATCGACTCCGTCTTCTGCCGCATCGACGCGCGCAGCCCCTCGGTCTCGTGGCCGGTGCCCGAGCGTTCGAGGCGGTGCCAGGTGGCCAGGCGGAGCTGGTCGGGGTTGGCGAGCAGGTAGTCGAACAGGCGGCCCGCGTAGCCCGGCAGGTCGTCGGCGGTGAAGGGCACCTGGTCGAGCACGCGGGACACATGAGCGTCCATGACCGCGTCGAACAGCTGCTCCTTGTTGCCGAAGTGGGTGTAGATCAGCGCCTTGTTGGCGTTGGCGGCGGCGCCGATGCGATCGACGCGGGCGCCGGCGATGCCGTGGGCGGCGAACTCCGCCGTGGCCGCCTGGAGCAGGCGGGCCCTGGTCGCCTCGGCGTCGCGGATCTTGGCGGGCCGGGGTTGCATGCACTCAGCATATGGCAACTAACCGTTTATTTGACAACTTGTCCTGCCCGACGCAGCATATAAATGACTGTTTAGTTACAACGGGAAGCAGGAACTCTCATGAGCAAGGTCTGGCTCATCACCGGTGGCTCGCGCGGCTTCGGGCTGGCGCTCGCGCGGGCCGTACTCGACGGCGGGCAGCGCGCCGTCGTCACCGCCCGCCGCCCCGAGCAACTCGACGACCTCGTCCGTCGGTACGGCGACCGCGTCCGCACCACGGCCCTCGACGTCACCGACGCCGCGGCGGCCGAGGCCGCCGTGCGGCTGGCGCTCGACGCGTTCGGCCGGCTCGACGTCGTCGTCAACAACGCCGGCTACGCCACCAGCGCCTCCATCGAGGAGATGCCGGACGAGGAGTTCCGCGCCCAGATGGAGGCGAACTTCTACGGCGTGCTCAACCTGACCAGGGCCGCCCTGCCGACCCTGCGCGAGCAGCGCTCCGGGCACTTCATCCAGTTCTCCTCCATCGGCGGACGCGTCGGCGGATCGCCCGGCCTGGCCGCCTACCAGAGCGCCAAGTTCGCCGTCGAAGGCTTCTCCGAGGTGCTCAACGCCGAGCTGAAGCCGCTGGGCGTCAAGGTCACCATCATCGAACCCGGCGGATTCCGTACGGACTGGGGCGGTTCATCCATGACCGCCCTGTCAGTGGGCGAGGACTACGAGGCCACGGTCGGCGAGATGAACCGCTACCGCGAAAGCACCGTCGCGACCTGGCGCGGCGACCCGGTCCGGGCCGCGCGGATCATCACCGACCTCGCCGAGCTGGACGAACCCCCGCTGCGCCTGCTGCTCGGCGCGGGGGCGGTCGACATGGCGGAAGCCTCCTCCAAGGCCCGCGCCGCCGAGGCCGAGCGCTGGGCCGAGGTCAGCCGCTCGGCCGACTTCCCGCCGGGTGAGTAGTATGCACCGCTAAGTCCAGTTTTGGGAGGAACGATGCCCACGCTGACCCGCAAGGGCGCCGCGACCAGGCAGCGCATCCTCGAAGGCGCGGCCGCCCACATCCGCGAGTTCGGCGTGGCCGCCACGACCCTCGACGACGTGCTGAGCAGGACGGCGACCAGCAAGAGCCAGCTGTTCCACTACTTCCCCGACGGGCGGGAGGAGCTGCTGCTGGCCGTGGCCCGGTTCGAGGCCGCCCGCGTGCTGGAGGACCAGCAGCCCCAGCTGGGCTACCTCACCTCCTGGCCGGCGTGGCAGGAGTGGCGGGACAAGGTCGTCGAACGTTACCGTCGGCAGGGCCGCCATTGTCCGCTCAACACGGTCATGTCCTACCTGGGCAACACCACGCCCGCCGCCCAGGCCGTGGTCTCCGAGCTGATGAACCGGTGGCAGGGGGAGATCGGCGCCGGCGTACGGCACATGCAGGCCGCCGGCGAGATCGACGCCGGCCTCGACCCCGACCGCGCGGCGGCTGCCGTGCTGGCCTGCATCCAGGGCGGGGTGCTGCTCCAGCTGTCCACCGGCGAGATCACGCACCTGGAGGCCGCGCTCGACATGGCCATCGCCTATCTCCGAGGCTCGGCCGCAGCCTGAGTACGGGGGTACTCATGCCCGTCCCGCCCCTCTCTCTCATCGTGGGGAAACCGGCGTATTCGACGGTCGAGGAGGGGTCCCATGATCAGGGACGGACGATACGAGGGGCGGAGCGGCGACCTCTCGGTCACGCTGCGGGTGGACGCGGACGGCTCGGGCGTGATCAGCGCGGACGTGTTCCGCACGGAGGGACGGCGCTACCTGGCGTCGGCGCGCACCGCGCCGGGGGCCAAGGTGGCGCTCGACGACGGGAGGTGGCCGGCCGTCTGGCAGGCGAGCCCCGCGAACAAGACGACGGGCTCGCTGGCCCTGGACTCGGCGCCGGATGGCACGGTGTCGGCCACGTTCGTCCTCGACGCCCCGCTGAACGGGCTGCCCGCGCGGACCGACGTGATCGTCCCCGTTGAGCACCGGGACGACGCGCTGCGCCCGCTCGGCCTGGAGATCGAGCTGGAGCAGGGCATCCCCGCGCCGAGCCCGGTGGTCGTCGAGGGCGTCGAGCGCACGGTCAACGGATGCCTGCGGGCCGCCGGCTTCGCGGTCGAGGAGATCGGACGGCAGAGCCCGATCCCCGCCGGGATCGCCGGCGCCTGGGACGACTCGCTGCTCTACACCATGCTGAGCGACCTCATGCTCATCACGGGCGACGCCTCGCTCCGGGGCCGGGCGTGGGAGCTGCACCTGCTCCTGCTGTCGCGGGCGGCCATCCCCGGGCTGGCCGGGGTCATGTTCGACGCCGACGGCCTGCTCCAGCGGCAGGGCGCGGCCGTCTTCACCTCCGGCTTCGCGGGGGCGTCCAGGGACCAGCGGATCATCAGGACGATCGTCCACGAACTGGGTCACGCGCTCAACCTCGCCCACCGCTTCGAGCGCACCGTGGGCCGGGCCGACTCGACCTCGTTCATGAACTACGACTGGCGTTACCTGGGCGGCGGGCACGAGGCGCACTACTGGCGGAACTTCGCGTTCACCTTCGACGCCGACGAGCTGGCCTTCCTCCGGCACGGGCCGCTGACGTCGCTGATCCCGGGCGGCGAGCCGTTCCACTCGGTGCGGTACTGGGCCGACGGGGCCGGCGGGCACTCGCCGTACGCGCCGGAGATCCCGTTCGACGGATACCGGCTGGCGCTCACCGCGCCCGAGGCGGGGCCGGTCTTCGCCTTCGGGCAGCCCGTGTTTCTCAAGGTCACCCTGGAGAACAGGACCGCGACGGATCTGCAGGTCGAGCGCTGGGTGCTGGACCCGAAGGCGGGCCCGCTGGAGCTCCTGGTACGCCGCCGTGGCGCTCCCCAGGACGAGACGGCCGCGTTCACCCCGATCGCCCAGCGGTGCATGGCCGCCATGGACGCAGAAGCCACGCTCACCCTGCCGCCCGGCGCGTCACTCAGCAACAACGTCAACCTCACCTTCGGCTCGGCCGGCTTCACCTTCGCCGAACCCGGCGAGTACGACATCACCCCGGTCCTCGCCATCCCGGGCCGCGATCCGGCGGGCGAGCCCGTCCAGTGGCTGGTCTCGGGTGAGCCGCTGCGCGTCCGCGTCGCGCCGCCGCTGGGCGCGGCCGAGGAACGTGACGCCGAGGTGCTGCGGCAGGCGGACGTCGGCGCGTGGTTCGCCCTCGGCGGCAGCGACGCGCTCGGCTCGGCGAAGCAGGCATTGGAGGAGGTACGCGAGCGCCGCCAGGCCGAGGCGGGGACGGCGGACCCGGTCGTCGCGGCGATCACCAGGACCGCCGCGCTCGACGCCGCCCGGCTCTCGATCCGGTTCACGGACCGCGCGTTCGTCCGCCACGACGGCGACCCGGAACGGGCCGCGCGGCTGCTGGACGGGCTGGGCGCGGAGGCGCTGCGCACCTTCGATCCCTACACCGCCCAGCAGACGGCAGCCCTCGCCGACCGCTACCGCGACGCGGCGGAGGAGTAGCGGTCCCGCACTTTCGCAGGGATACGCCTGGCCGGCGCCTCATCCCTCCGGCGGCGGCAGGCGTACGACGGGCGGCACCGCCGGATCGGTCTCAGGCGCCGCCGGATCGGCCTCAGGGGACGCCGCTGTGCCGGGCTGCCTGCCGAGCAGGGGCCTGATCACCGTGAGCTGGGCGACGGCCAGGAGCAGGCAGGTGAACGCCAGGCCGCTCCACAATCCCGCAGGTCCGGCGCGGTCGAGCAGTTGGGTGCTGCACAGGGGGGCCACGACGGTGGCGATGCCCCAGGACGTGCCGAAGACCGACAGGTAGCGACCGCGGGCGTGCTCGGGCGCGATGTCGGCTACCAGCGCGTAACTGCGCCCGAACATCAGCACGTCCCCGACGCTCCAGACCACGGTGGCGGCGAGATGTCCGGGCAGGCCGTCCGAAACGGCGTAACCGGCGAGGCCGGCGGCGAGCAGCAGGTAGCCGCAGGCCATCGCCGCGTGGTGGGACAGCGCCGCCGTCCGGCGCAGCAGCGGCTGGCAGAGCACCATGACGACGGCCGACAGCGCCGACAGCAGCCCGGCGTCGGCGGCCTCAAGGCCGTGCCGGGTGAGCGCCAGCGGCAATGCCATGACGACCTGCATGTAGATCAGCGCGAAGAACGTCCCGGACGCCAGCAGCACCAGCAACGACCGATCCCGCCACACCGCACCTACGCCCGCGCCCGCTTCCGCCCGCGTCCCCGCGTCCTCGGGCTTGAGCGGGGTGGCGCTGCGCCGGACGGGCGGGTCGGCGGGCAGGACGAGGTGGATCACGACGGCGCAGGCCAGGCAGGTGACGGCGTCCACGACGAAGAGCCAGCGCAGGTCCCAGCGCCCCAGCCCGGCCGCGATCAGCCCGGCTCCCATGCCGCCCACCGCCAGCGCCGTGTTGAACAGGCTGAACGCCTGCGCCCGCCGCTCCGGCCGTACGGCGTCGGCGATCATCGCCTGGGACGGCGGCTCGTAGATCTCGAAGACCAGCCCGAGCAGGACGGCGAAGACGGCCACCATCGCCACGGACCCGGACACCGCGATGCCCGCCTGCGCCAGCGCGCATCCGGCCAGCCCGGCCACGATCGTGCGGCGACGGCCGAACCGGTCGGCCAGGACGCCGCCGAGCAGCCGGGACGGGATGGTGGCCACGCCGAAGGCGGCGGAGACCAGGCCGGCGGTCACCGTGTCCGCTCCGAAGCCGGTGGTGATCAGCACGGTGAGGAAGCCCAGGGAGAAGGCGCCCAGCCGGTTGATCGCCCGGGCCAGGACGAGCCACCACACGGTACGCGGGAGGCCCAGGGCCGGCATGCCGCACTCCTTCTCGCGTGACTAACGAAACTGCTAACGTTGGTCACGGACCTTACGACGTTAGGAGTGACCGGTCAAGTGATGTTCGATAGTCACGTGGCGATCCTGCTCGACACCGCGGCAGGGCTCGTGAACGTGCTGACCGACGGCGGCGACCGCGGCCGGCCCTACACGGCCCCCAGGGCGGACGCGCTGCCCGAGGCGATCGCCGCCGTGCTGCCGGGGGAGCCGGCGGTCTCGATGGAGGAGGCCCTCTACCTGGCCGGCACCACGCTCAAGGTCCGGCGCGTCTTCGAGGCCATGGACGGCCGACGCGACGACGAGGCGGCCGAGATCGTCAACGCGCTCGTCATCAGCACGGGCGCGCGCCCCCAGCTCAACCGGGTACCCCGCGAACCCTGGCAGGTCCACTTCCACGGGGCCGACGACACGCTGTCGGTGGGGTGGAGCGCGGGCTTCGCCTCCGCGCTGACGCTGGCCATCGGCAGCGACCTCGGCGGGCGGCTCGGCGTGTGCCAGGCCAAGGGGTGCGATCGCGTGTACGTGGACGCCTCCCGCAACGCGGTGCGCCAGTTCTGCTCCCGCTCCTGCCAGAGCCGGACGAAGGCGGCCGCCTTCCGCGCCCGCTCGGCCACCCGCCCACCGGTCTGACCCACTCCGGTCCGCCGGCCCGTCTGACGTTCATGTCGCCGTACGCACCACTCAAACCAGAGGACCCCAAGCGGCTCGCGGACTACGAGCTTCTGGGCAGGCTGGGAGAGGGCGGGCAGGGGGTCGTGTACCTGGCGGCGGCCGAGCCGGACCAGCAGGTGGCGATCAAGTTATTGCGCCCCGAGGTGTCGTTCTGCCCGGTCATCGCCCAACGGGGCCGTCGTGCTCGCCGACTGCCCGACCGGTGGCTACCAAGGCGTCGGCAGTGCTCCGCCCTTCAGGGCGGAGGTGAAGCCGACTCTTCCGCGCAGCGGGGGCAGGGGTGGACGAATCGCTGTCAAGGCGATTCGGCGTCTCCGCTTACGGTGTTGAGCGCCACCTCGATCAGGTGCACGATCTCGGAGTTGAGGGACCGGCGATCGGTCTCGGCCTGGGCGAGCAGCCGGGCGTGTACGTCGTCGGGGAGTCTGAGCGTGATCCGGATCATGACACCACTGTAGTGTCATCAGCGTTAAGATCGGATGGTGCAGCTCCGTTACAACTTCCGCCTCTACCCGGCCGCCGGTCAGCGTCAAGCGCTGGCCAGGGCGTTCGGGTGCGCGCGGACGGTGTTCAACGACGGGCTGCGCGCAAGGCAAGAGGCCCGCGAGAACGGGCTGCGGTATATCTCGGACGGGGACCTGTCCAAGCATGTGATCACGCAGGCGAAGAAGACGCCGGAACGCGCCTGGCTGGGCGAGGTGTCGGCCGCGGTGCTTCAGCAGGCGCTCGCCGACCTGAACCTCGCCTGTCGCAACTTCTTCGCCTCGATCACCGGGAAGCGACGCCGCAGGACGGTACTTCGCGTCGTTCGTGGTCGAGACGGCCGGCGAGCCACTGCCGGAAGTGGCGTCCGAGGTGGGCATCGACCTGGGTCTGACGCACTTCGCGGTCATGTCGGACGGCCGGAAGGTGGACAACCCGCGCCTGCTGCGCCGCGCCGAGCGGCGTCTACGCAAGGCACAGCAAGCGCTGAGCCGCAAGGAGAAGGGCTCGGCGAAGCGGGCCAAGGCCAAGCCGAAGGTCGCCAAGGCTCACGCCCAGGTGGCCGGCACGCGCCGGGACTTCGCGCACAAGCTCTCCACACAGATCATCCGCGACAACCAAGCGGTGTACGTGGAGAACCTTGCCGTGAGGGGTATGGCGCGTACGAAGCTGGCCAAGTCGGTGCACGATGCCGGCTGGTCCCGGTTCGTGAACATGCTGGAGTACAAGGCGAAGCGGTACGGCCGCACCTTCGCCAAGATCGACCGCTCGGACGTCGTGGGGAAGACCCTGCACGAGTTCAAGACGGAGTGCCAGGACCTGCTCGGCTGGTACGACGACGCCCACCTCTACTGCTACGCCAAGGTGCAGCAGAAGGGGACGATCCCGGTCATCGACTTCAAGGGGCAGTTCATCCGCAAGCTCGCGGACACCGACGACTACCCCCGGCTCACCCTGACCTACGCCCAGAAGCCGACGTGAGCCGGAGGTCCGCGCCGACCGCCCTCAGGACTCCTCGGCCAGACCCAGGTACATCACCCTCGGGTTCGACGGGTTGAACGCGATCGAGGTGACCCGGTCGTGGGGGTTGTGGTTGGTCGTGACCCGGCCGCGCAGCGCGTCGTACCGGTAGATGTCGGTGCCGAGGTTGGACCAGCCGGTGCCCCACGCGAAGTAGAGCACGCCCGGGTTCGTCGGGTGCGCGGCGAGCAGCGGGCCGTTGGGCAGGGTGATCCCGTCGCCCTGGTCGACGACCGGGGTGAAGCGGCGGCCGCCGTCGAACGAGCGGTAGATGTGCCGGCCGCCGGACGGCGCGTGCTCGTCGTTCTCCGCCAGGTTGAGGCCCATGGCGTACACGACGTTCGGCGCGGCGGGCGAGATCGTCGCGCTGAACACGTTGACCCTGGTGCCGGTCTTGCTCAGGCCGGTGGCGGCGCGCCAGCTCCGCCCGCCGTCGTAGGTCACGCGGGCGCCGTCGCTCGCCGCGCCCAGCAGCACGTGGTTCAGGTTGTACGGGTCGAACGCCGCCGTGTAGATCATCAGCAGCTCGCTCTCGGGGAAGGCCCGCCTGCCCACGGGCTTCCAGCTGCGTCCGCCGTCACGCGATTCGTGCAGCTGCCCGTCGCCGTCCGCCACCCGCAGCCGGTCGCCGCGCAGCGGGTCGGTGCCGAGCCCGGCGACCTCGTCCGCCGGTGAGGTGAGTGGCGTGATGCCGTCGGGCGTGACCAGCGACAGGTTGCCGTCCTGGTCCCAGGCGTAGGCCCGGCCGCCGCGGGCCGCCGTCAGCGTGAGGTTGGCGCCCTGCACCTCGCCCACGCGCGTCCAGGTGCAACCGGCGTCCTTCGAGGTCAGCAGCACGTTGTTCGACATGGCCAGCAAGTGGTCAGGACGGTCGAGTGCGACGAGCCCGCGGGTGTAGACGACGGGCCGCGGCGTCTGGCTGGTCGGCGTGAGCGTCCTGCCCTCGTCACGGGTGAAGGTCACCGTCCCGTCGCCGGTGACCGTCGCGCAACGCGGCTGGTGCCAGCGGCCGAAACCGTCAAGACCCGCCGCCGCCGGGTCTCCGGCGGCCGGGGCCGGCACCGCCGGGTCTTCAGCGGACGCGGCTGGCACCGCCGGGTCTCCCGTGGCGGCGGGCGGCAGCGCCGGGTCGTCGGCGGCGGCCGGAGTCGCCGCCGACAGGACCGCGAACGCGGCCGCGACTCCCAAGGTGATCATCTTTCGCACGACTGCCTCCATGACAGGCTCAAACGGGAACATCCCGTCGTCCCGTCCTACCGGGCGGAGAATCGCCTAGGCTAGGCAATGCACTGGCAGATTTGTGACATTTCATGAAGAGGACACAGCGAGAGACCGTGAACGCCGACGACAACGCACTCTCGGCCGTCGGCGTCGACGCCGACGACGAGCGCGTCTACCGAGACCTGCTCCGCCGCCCGCGCGCGACCCTGCCCGAGCTGGCCGAGCACACCGGCCGCACCACCGTGGCCCTGCGCCGGGCCTTCACCCGGCTGGAGGCGCTCGGGCTGGTCAGCCGCATGGCGGGCCGCCCGGCCCGGTTCCTGGCGACCAGGCCCGACGTCGCGGTGGCCGCCCTCATCTCACGCAGGGAGGAAGGGCTGGCCCAGGCCCGGCTGGCCTCGATCGCGCTGCTCGCCGAGACGCCGCGGACGGAGAACCAGTCACCGGAGGAGCTCGTCGAGGTCGTCCAGGGCCAGGCGGCCGTGGTGCAGCGCTTCACCCAGCTGCAGCAGACCGCGACCGAGGAGCTCCTGGTGCTGGACCGTCCTCCTTACGCGCAGAACCCCACCGAGCAGAACGCCGAGGAGATGAACCGGCTCGCGCACGGCGTACTCGTACGCGGCATCTACGACGTCTCCGCCCTGGAGGTCCCCGGCAAGCTGCGCCTGGCCCAGGAGGCGGCGGCGGCCGGCGAGCAGGCCAGGATCAGCCCCGAGGTGCCGATGAAGCTGGCCATCGCCGACCGCAAGAGCGCGATCCTGCCGCTGAGCACCACCGAGCCCGCGCACGCCGACAGCGCGGTCATCGTGCACTCCTCCACGCTGCTCGACGCCCTGGTCGCGCTCTTCGAGATGTTGTGGCGTGCGGCGCTGCCGCTGCCGTCCGCCCCGTCCACCGGACATCCCGAGCTGCCCGATCCCGAGCTCTTCACCCTGCTCGCCGCGGGGCTCAAGGACGAGGCGGTGGCGCGGCAGCTCGGGGTGAGCCTGCGCACGATCCACCGGCGGGTCAGCGAGCTGATGGACCTGCTCGGCGCGCGCACCCGCTTCCAGGCCGGCCTGCTCGCCGCCCGCCGCGGCTGGCCCGGCTCGGCCTGATGTCCGGCATGTCTTTTATGTTGGGGGGATGAGCGCTTCTGAGATCCGTACGGTGACGACCGAGGCCGAGCTGCGGGAGATCGTCGCGGCGCCCCCGCAGCCCATCTGGGACAAGGACATCGCCAGGATCGACGAGCACGCGCGCACGATCATCGCCCACTCGCCCTTCCTGCTGCTGGCCACCGCCGACGAGAACGGCACCTGCGACGTCTCGCCGCGTGGTGACCCCGCCGGGTCGGTGCTGGTCCTCGACGACCACCGGCTGGTGATCGCCGACCGCCCCGGCAACCACCGCGTCGACGGCCTGCGCAACGTGCTCACCAACCCCCAGGTGGGGCTGCTGTTCATCGTGCCGGGGATGAACGAGACCCTGCGGGTGAACGGGCGCGCCACGCTCGTCTCCGACGCGCCGTTCTTCGACGACCTGGTGGTCAAGGGCAAGCGGCCCCGGCTCGCGCTGCTCGTCGAGGTCGAAGAGCTCTACATGCACTGCGCCAAGGCGTTCCTGCGCTCGTCGCTGTGGCAGCCGGACACCTGGCCCGACCGCAAGAGCCTGCCCACGCTCGGCCGCATCGCCAAGGACCACCTCGGCATCAAGGAACTGTCCGCCGAGGCGCTCGACGAGGGGCTCGACCGCGACGCCGAACAGAACCGGTACTGAGGCCGATCAGGGGCCGATCAGGGTCGCGGTCAGGGGCGCGGTCAGGGGGAGGCGGCGACGTGGACACGGTCGGAGGCGCCGTCGGACAGGAACGACGCCATCGACCGGCCCTCCTCGGCCACCGCGTCCCGCTCCTCACGGGAGAGTCGGCCCAGCGGGGTGACGGTCACGGTGTCGTCCGCGACGGTCCAGGTCGCGGCCACCCGGCCGTCGACCAGCGCGACGCGGGCGCCGCTGACCGACAGGTTGCGGTGGGCGTCGTCGATGATCCGGCCGCGGTCCTGGTAGCCGAGGATCGCGTTGTCGAAGGCGGGCAGGAACCGTACCGGGGCGGGCGTGTCGGGGTCGGGGCGCGGCGCGTCGGGCAGGTCGAGCAGCTCCCTGCCCCGCTCGTCGCGGAAGGAGACCAGCTCCTCGCGTACGGCGGCCACCGCGGCCGGCAGCCCGGCCAAGCCGGACCAGGCACGCAGGTCGGCCGTGGCGGCGGGCCCGTACGCGGCCAGATAGCGTCGCACCAGCTCCTGCCCGACCGGGTCCGAGCCGTCCTGGGCCGGCGGGGCCGGCTCACGTCCCAGCCAGGCGGAGAGCGGGACATAACGCACCCCCGCCCTGGTACGCCACAGCCCGCGCGGCGGCAACTGCACCATCGGGATGAGGGCGGCGGTCAGCATCTCGCCCAGCGGGCGCGGCCCCGCCGCCGGCCAGCGCCCGGCCACCGCCCGCGCCAGCTCGCCCATCGAGCGGGGCTCGCCGTCGGCCATGACCGCCAGGCCCGCGCCGGCCAGCTCGTCGAGGTCCACCCCGGTCAGCTCGCGGCGGTAGGTCCCGAGGACCCGCTGGCGCAGCATGCCCTCGTACCGCGCCCGCCAGGCCACGACGTCGTCGGCCGTGAGGAGGTGCATCGTACGGCGCATGAGGACAGTGCGCACCACGCGGCGTCCCGTCAGCAGGTCCGAGAGCGCCGCCGGGTCGAACGCGCGCAGTCGCGACCAGAGCCCGACGAACGGCTCCTGCGGCTCCTGCGCCTGCAGCCCGCACAGGTGCGCGACGGCGTCGAGGACCGGCAGGTCGGCGCGATCGAGCAGTAACTGCCGGGCGAGCGTCGCGCGGTTGAGCGCCCGGGTGCCGAGGACGGTCATGCGCGTGCCCGCAGGTCGAGAAGCCGTGTGGTCATGGTGGTGGTTCCTTCCGATATCTGGCCGGTGTCCGGGCGGGTCAGCCGTGGTAGGTGCTCGTGACGTTGACCGCCCAGACCACGCCGAAACGATCCTTGAGCATCCCGTAGAGCGGCGCCCACGGCGAGGGCTCCAGCGGCTGCACGACCTCCGCCCCGGCGGAGAGCCGCTCCCAGTACGCGGTGATCTCCTCCGCGTCCTCGCTCGTCAGCGAGACGAAGAAGGAGTTCTCGCCCCGCTCGTACGGCATGCCCGCGGGCACGTCGTACGCCATCACGTGGAAGCCGTTGTCGCCGGCGACCTGGCCCCACATCACGTGGTCGGCGTCGGCGGGGTCCGAGGCGGTGCCCGCGTCCTTGTACGTGACGACGCCGAGGTCACCGCCGAACACCGACCGGTAGAACTCCAGCGCCGCCCGGGCCTCGCCACGGAAGTTCACATGAAGAACGGATTTGACCGACATATCGCTACTCCTGATTCTGCGGTGGACGCCCGGGGCGGCGCCCGAGATGAATGCTCACAGGAGTAGCGGCCAGGTTGTGGCCTCTACTTGCGGCAGGATAAATTTCGTGCCGAAAACCTCAGCGCGCCTGCTGGCCCTGCTCTCCCTGCTCCAGACCCGCCGGGACTGGCCGGGGGCGCTGCTCGCCGAGCGGCTGGACATCAGCCCGCGCACCGTGCGCCGCGACGTCGACCGCCTGCGCGAGCTCGGCTACCCCATCGTGGCCTTCAAGGGCCCCGACGGCGGCTACCGGCTGGAGGCCGGCACCGAGCTGCCCCCGCTGCTGTTCGACGACGAGCAGGCCGTCGCCCTGACCATCGCGCTCCAACTGGCCACCGGAACGGGCGCCGGCATCGAGGAGGCCGCGGCCCGCGCGCTGCACACCATCAGGCAGGTCATGCCCGCCCGGCTGCGGCACCGGATCGACACGTTCCAGGTCACCGCCGTCGACCGGCCGACCTCCCGGCCGGACGTCCAGGTGGACAGCGGCGTGCTCATGACGCTGAGCGCCGCCGTCCACGCCCGCGAGGAACTGCGCTTCGACTACACGGGCGCGCCCCCCGACGCCGGCGCGGCCTCCCGCGCCGGCGCGGCCTCCGCCGGTGGCGAGCCGGGCCCGCCGGAGCCGCCGCGTCCGCCGCGCCGGGCGCAGCCGCATCACCTCGTCACCTGGGGCGGGCGCTGGTACCTCATCGCCTGGGACGTCGACCGCGCGGACTGGCGCACCTTCCGCGCCGACCGCATCACCCCCCGCACCCCCTCGGGCCCCCGCTTCACCCCGCGCGAGCTGCCGGGAGGCGACGTCGCCACGTACGTGACCAGCAAGTTCCGCGGCTCGGGCGGCACCGGCGACTGGCCGTGCCAGGGGGAGGTGATCCTCGGCCTGCCCGCGGCCGAAGTGTCCCGCTACATCCGGGACGGGCTCGTCGAGGAGCTCGGCCCGGGCCGCTGCCGGCTCGTCATGGGCTCGTGGTCCTGGCCCGCCCTGGTCGCCGCCATCGGCAGGTTCGACGCCGACATCGAGGTGGTCGGCCCGCCCGAGCTCAGGGACGCGTTCGCCCGCCTGGCACGACGCTACGCAGGCGCCGCAGCCGGTCGGAACGTGCCAGCCGACGACCCACCCCCTGCCCGGGCAGCTCGATGAAGCGGTGACTGACGACGGCGCTGGCGACCACCGCCGCCAGCAGCACCCAGAACCAGGTGATCCGCCAGCCGAGCGGCACGGGCACCGGATCGGGGATCGACCGCCGCAGGACCTGGATCAGCAGCGGATGCAGCAGATAGACGGAGTAGCTGATCAGCCCGAGGCGCACGATGAGGGCCGGCCACGCGGACGACCGCAGCCGGCGGCCGATCAGGAACGTCAGCCACGCGGCGGCGACGGCGGTGGACCAGCTCCACCGGAACGCCACCGCCTGCTGGTGGGCCATGGACCAGCCGGGCCCGAACCACGCCGCCGCGCCGACGGACACGACCGGCACGAGCCCGATCACCCACCCGGCCACACCCCGCCTGACCTGCCCCTGGTCCAGCCGGTAGAGGGCCGTTCCCGCGAACATCGTGGCGACCACGGCCACGCTCTGCCAGGCGCCGATCCGGCTGTTGACGACGAGCAGCACGACGGCCATGGCGGCCACGGTGGCCGCGCCGCAGAGCCGTACGCGATGAGCCCCGGCGACGACCGCGGCCAGTCCCGCCACCATCACCCCGGTCACCACCAGCACGACGACGTCGGAGCCGAAGGCGCGCGACAGGGCGCCGGCCGGCAGCAGACCGCCGACGAGCACGCCCGCGACCGCGACGGCGAGCACCCCGGTTGTGCGCACCCGCCGCGCCCCGATCACGAAGATCGCCGTCACCAGCAGGTAGAACACCATCTCGTACGAAAGCGTCCAGAACACGTTGACGACGCTGACCACCTGGAGGAAGTCCTGGAGCATGGTCACGTGCGCCAGTCCGGCCAGGACCGGATGCTCGCCCAGTTGGGCGGGCAACTCCGCGTAAACGGGGACGAGCGCGAACGCGGTGCCGATGGCCGCGGCCACCAGCCACAGCGGGTAGATGCGGAACACCCGGCCGATCCAGAACCCGGTGACGCTGCCCCGCCGTTCGAGCGAGGCGGGCACCACGTAGCCGCTGATGATGAAGAACAGCATGACGCCGTACTGGCCGAAGTCGAACCAGGGGCTGGCGCCCGAGCGGACCTCGGGGAAGAGGGGGTCGAGCAGGTGTTCGAAGAGCACGGCGAGCACAGCCAGCCCGCGCAGGGCGTCCAACCAGGTCTGCCGGCGGGCCGGCGGGGCCGCCTGGGCCGTCCTCGTCCGGTGTCCGATCCGCAGCTCACCGCCGCCTCCGCGAGCGGCCAGGTCGATGGGCATCGTGTCAGGCTAGGTGGTCAACCTGAGCGAAACCTTGGAGTGTGTTCAGGCAGCATGAGTGAGCATGCCTTCTCCGCCGGAAGGTGTTGTCAAGTTCACTGGTCAACCGCCGATTCTGGCCGGTTGACACGTGTCCGGCGGCTGTGGCTACATCGGGACGAGCGCGGATCTTCCCCGCCGGACCGGAGGTAGCGATGTCGCGAACGGCCGTACTCGAAGTGATCTCCCCCTTGGGCGAATCACGTCGATACGACCTGACGGGCACGCAGTACACGATCGGCCGCGCGGTGGCCGACCACCGCCCCGACGTCGTGCTCGGACCAGACCCGCAGGGCTGGATCAGCCGGTTGCACTGCATCCTCGACTACGAGCACGGCCGCTGGTGGGTGACCGACCACGCCCGCAACGGCACCCTCATCGAGCGCGACGACACCCCCGGCGGGCCGCGCCCGGTGAGCGGCCGCCAGATGCTGCACCACCAGGACCGCCTGCTGATCATCGGCGACATGGCCGACGGCGACGTCCCGCTGCACTGGCGGCTCGTCTACATCGACGCCGACGAGCGCACCCTGCCCGCCCGACAGTGGTACACGACCACCACCCCCGCGCGGCTCGACCTGCCCGCGCCCAGGGCCCGGCTGCGTTACGACTGGGTGGCGAGCCGGGCGTACCGGGTGGACCCGTCGGGCGCCGAGACGCTCATCGAAGGGCTGCGCCCCAAGGGGCACCAGTTGCTGCGCTTCATGGTCGGACGGGGTCGCAGCCAGTCCTCCGACGAGGTCGCCTGCGACCACGCCGAGCTCATCACCGCACTGTGGGGCCCGAGGGAGGACTGGCCGGTGGGCCGCACATACGACAACTCGGACGTCGCGGCGGTCGTGTACGCGGTCCGCAAGTGCGTCGAGCCCGAACCGGGCAACCCGGTCGTCCTGGAGACCGTCCCCACCCTCGGTTACCGCCTGCACATCTACCACGCCAGGTGACCCGGCAGCGATGGCGAATCTACGCATTGCGTACGCTTTGTCGCTGACGTTGGGATGATGAAGGGGAAGCGATGACCGCGCGCGTACGGATCAGCGGCGGGATGACCACGCGCGCACGGATCAGCGTCGCGCTGGCCGTATGGGGTCTGCTCTACAGCGCCTACCGGGCCTACTACGCGCTGGGCGGGACCGCCGGCATGTTCGGCACGCCTGTCTCGCAGGCACAGTGGCTGGCGATCAACGCGGTCGGAGCGGGAATCCTGCTCGTCGCCGCCGTACTGCCGGTGGCGGCACTGCCGCTGTGGCGGCGCCGTTCCGGACGGCGCGCCATGCTGGCCCTCTGCTGGGTGGCGGCGGTCGGATGCGTCATGCACGCCCTGGTCGACAGCGTGCAACGGGCGTTGAGCCTGGCCGGGCTGCTGCACATCGAGCTGCCGTTCTGGCGCAGCCTCGACCGGCGCACGGCCGACCTGCAGGATCTGCTGTTCAACGAGCCGTGGTTCCTGATCGAGGGCCTGCTGTGGGCGGCGCTCGCGCTGACGAGCCTGAACGCGGGAACGCAGCGGCGCCGGTGGCTGGCCGGCGCCGGGATCGCGGTGGCCGTGCTCACCGCGGTCGGCCTGCTGAGCGCGACCGGGGTGATCGGCACGTTCATCGTCGGGTAGAGGGATAAGGGCTGCTCGGCCGTCATGGAGGGATCAGACCCCTCGCCGGTCATGGAGGATCAGGCTCCTTGGCCGCCGTGCTCGCCCTCCAGCTCCTCCACCGCGTCGAGCGGCGTCCTCGTCTTTCGGAACGGTCATCTTCTCTCCATGGGTGTGGGGGTCAGCTGGTACGGCTGATCGCGTGGATCAGGCGTACCGCGATCTGGCCGGAGGCGAACAGCCGGGCGAAACGTTCGCCCTGGTGAGCGGCCAGGCGGAAGGCGGGGTCGGTACGGTGGCGGCTGGCCACCACCTCGGCGACCTGCTCGGCCCGCCGCGTCCAGGACAGCGGCGCGTCGGTGGGCTGGTCGATCTGCTCGACGACCTCGAACCCGGCCCCGGCCAGCAGCCCGAGCAGCTCCCCGCCGGTGGGGAAGTGGTTGCCGTCGGGCGCGGGCAGGACCTGCGGGCCCCTGGCGAGCACCACCAGCAGACCCAGGGAGGCCCCTGGCGTGAGCACCCGGCGGATCTCGGCGAGCATCGCCGCCTTCTCCCGCACGGTGCACAGCACTCCGAGGCACCAGGCCGCGCCCACCGACGCCGTACGGAGCGGGATGCGCCGCCCGTCGGCCGCGACGACCGGCAGCCCGAACAGCCGGACGGCGGCCCGGCCCGCGGCCGGCATCGGCTCCAGCAGGATCGGCGTCACCCCGAACCGCTCCGCCGCCCAGGCGGCCGGGCCACCGGCTCCCGCGCCCACGTCCAGCAGCCTGATCCCCGGCGCGAGCTCGCACGCCTCGGCCAGCCAGGCCAGCGCGGCCGGGCTCGCGCTGCCGCGGCAGGCGGCGGGGATGGCGTGCCGCTCACCGAGCTGTTCGACGGCCTCGGCGGTCCAGCCGGGGACGTCGTCGAACTCGGCGGACATCGCCGATCCGATCACCACGCGCCTCCTGTGTCGTCGGGCAGGCGCTCAGGCGGGACGGGGAGCGCGGCGGTCAGTGCGCTGGGCCAGCTCCTCCTCGTCGACCAGGGTGAGCATCGGCTTGCCCGGCTCGCACAGCATGGTGACGGTGAACCGGAGCCGCACGTCGTCGCGGTTGTTGCCGTCCTGGTAGTGGATGACGTCGCCGCCCGGCTCCCAGAACACCTCTCCGGCCTTGACCACCCGCTCGGGCTGGCCTTCCAGCTCGAACAGCATCTCGCCCTCCAGCACGTAGCCGAACGCGGGCCCCGTGTGGCGGTGCGGCGGCGTGCCAGGATCGCCGGGCGGGTACTCGATGACGATGGTCATGGCGTGCGCCCCGGCCGGGATGAACGGGGGTTCGGCCTCCTGCAGCACGGTCAGCGCCGTCTGCCAGGCGGTCGAGCGCGGTTCACTCGTCTGCGATGTTCTGTCTGACATGAGGTTCACCTTTCGTGGGCCGCTACGAGCAGGTCGGGCTCGTGGCGGAGGCCGTACGGACCGGTCGGTTCGTACGGCGGCCGGAGGGCCGGTGGCGCGGCGCGAGCGGTCGCGCCGCGCCTTTCAGCGGCCGTCGGCGTCGCGGCCGGGCCAGTCGGCGTAGCGGATCGAGCCGAGCGCCGCGCCGTCCTCCGGCACCAGCGACCGCTCCTTCAGCTCCGCGCCGAAGTAACGCGCGTGCGGGTCGGTGACCACCTGGCGCGGGTCGCCCCAGCCGGCCAGCGTCTCGCGGAAGAAGTCGTCCATCCGGAACAGGTCGGGCCCGGCGATCTCCATCCGGCCGTTCAGCGGCTGGCCCACCGCGACCCGGCCGACCGCGGCGGCGACGTCGTCGCCCGCGATGGGCTGGAAGAGCACGGGTGCGATCCGTACGACGTCGTCCCGCGTGGCCTCGTCGGCGATGCCCCGGACGAACTCGAAGAACTGCGTCGCGTGCACGAGCGAGTACGGGATCCCCGACTTCTGGATCAGCTGCTCCTGGGCGATCTTCGCCGCGAAGTAGCCGTTGTCCGGCATCCGATCCGTGCCCACCACCGACAGGGCGACGTGGTGGCCGACCCCGGCCTCCGCCTCCGCGGCGAGCAGGTTGCGGGTGGAGGTCTCGAAGAACTCCATCACCGCGGCCGGCTCGAACGACGGCGAGTTCGACACGTCGACCACGACCTGCGTGCCCGCCATCACCTCGGCCAGTCCTTCACCCGTGAGCGTGTTGACGCCGGTGCTCGGCGCCGCCGCCACCGCCTCGTGGCCGTGCTCGCGCAGCTTGGCCACCAGCTTCGACCCGATGAGGCCGGTTCCGCCGATCACGACGACCTTCATGACATCCCCTTTCTGCCGCCGGGGCATCCTTTGCCCTACGGACGCCAGCTAAGACAGGACGCCTTTCTCACTTGTGACAGCCGCCGTTAAATTCTTCGCAAGACGGCCCATGAAGGCCGCCCGCCGACGGGTGGTGGGGTTGTCACGCGCGTGCGGCTGTTCAGACGACGGCAGGTCTTGGGGGGTCGCGGACGGGTGGCCGGGCGTTCAGGCGACGGTGGGGCGTGGGGTGTCCTGCGTGCTCACCTGGGGTCCGACGTCCTGCTCGTCGGCCGCGGTCAGCACCGCGCGGAGCAGGCCGGGGAAACGTTCGCGCAGGTCCTGGACGCGTAAGGTGACGAAGCAGCGCGTACCCTCCTGACGGGTGCGGGTCAGCCCGGCATCGCGCAGCACGCGCAGATGATGGCTGAGCGTCGACTTGGCCACCGGCGCCCGCAGCTCGCCCCAGCCGCGCTCGCACCCATCGGCCAGCACCCGCACGAGCCCGACCCGGATCGGATCGCTGAGCGCCCCCATGACCGCGGTGAGCGAGATCTCGCCGACTTCGGGGTGGTGCACCTGTCTCATTTGTCCATGGTAGCTTGTTCGACGTTTCACGAACATCGAACAAGGAGGTGACATGACCGCCCAGCCCATCGCCCATGAGCGGGAACGCGTCGCGATCGTGACGGGGGCCAGCTCCGGGATCGGCCGCGCCACCGCCATCGCCCTGGCCCGCGCGGGAACGCGCGTCCTCGGCGTCGGACGCCGCGCCGAAGCACTGGAGCAGACCGCCGCGGGTCACCCCGGCATCGTCGCCCTGCCCGCCGACATCACCGCCGACGGCGTGCCGCGGGAGGTCGTCGCGGCGGCCGTCGATCGCTGGGGCCGGCTGGACGTGCTGGTCAACAACGCCGGCGCGACCGCCGTCATGTCACTGGCCGACACCGACGCCGAGCGCGTCACCGGCCTGCTGGCACTCAACGTGGTCGCGCCCAGTCTGCTCGCCCAGGCCGCCCTGCCGCACCTGCGGAGCAGCCGGGGCACGATCGTCAACGTCTCCAGCACGTACGGCCATAGCCCCCTGCCAGGCGCCGCCCACTACGCCGCCAGCAAGGCCGCCGTGGAGCAGCTGACCCGGAGCTGGGCGCTGGAGCTGGCCCCCGACGGCATCCGCGTCAACGCCGTGGCCCCCGGGCCGACGGAGAGCGAGGCCCTGAGCGCCGCCGGGCTGCCCGAGGCGACCGTGGAGCAGATCAAGCAGGACGAGGCCGCCCGCATCCCGCTCGGCCGCCGCGGCCGGCCGGAGGAGGTCGCCGCCTGGATCGCCCACCTCGCCGACCCCGATGCCACCTGGATCACCGGCCAGATCCTCACCGTGGACGGCGGCCTCGACCTCACCGGCTGACGCCGCACGTCGCCACGCCGGTCACACGAAGGCAGTGCGTTGCGGCAACCGGGCGCTCGCTTCGGGCCCAGCGTCGCCGCAGACCTGCGGCAGGGTTCAGGAGCGGCCGCCGAACTGCCAGTTGTGCACCTCCACCTCCGCGTACCGGTCGGCGGTCAGGACGGCGCGGGCCGTGTCCGCGTCCGGGGCCAGGACCAGCGCCGCCGTGCCCAGCCAGGCGGTGCCGTCGTCGGACGACAGCGGCCCGTAGGCGATCAGCGTCTCCTCGGCGGGCGGCAGAGCCAGGTCGGCGGGCTCGCCCTCCCCGAGGCCGAGCACCAGGTAGCGGTTGCCGCCCTCCCGGCCGCCGGGAAAGTCCCACATCGTCCGGCCCAGCGTGTTGCGCCACCGTCGCAGCAGCACGTCCCGATAGGCGCCGGCCTGGTAGTTCGGCTCGTCGAAGGCGAACGCGCGGGCGGCGGCGGGATCGGGCAGGTCGATGACGTGCACGCTGCCGGTGGGCGTCTCACCGTCGTCGGCCATGGTCGGGCCCCGGGCGATCAGCTCCTTCGCGTACCGGTCCATGTAGCTCCAGTGCGCTTCCAGCAGTTCCTCACGCAGGGGCAGCGAGCCAGTCCGGTCACGGTGGTAGCAGAAGAACTCCATGCCGCGCAGTCTCCCACCCGCCCGGCCACCCGGGTCATCCGCGGGGCAGCCCGCTTGGCCGGGCCCGTCCAGCCGCCCCGTACAACCACACGCGCGGGCGCCCTCGTACGAGGACGCCCGCGCGCACGTTACCCCAGAGCCGGGTTACTGCCCGACGTTGGCGTTGTACTTCTGGATGGCCGTCTGCAGGCCGGTCGCCGCCGTCTGCATCGCCTGCTCCGCCGACGTCTTCGGCTCCTGACCCTCGCCCGCCGGCACGGCCTGCTCCAGGCCGACCTCGGCCGCCTTCCTGGCCTCGGGCATGATGCCGAGCAGGCAGCCCGACGTGGCCGCCGACGGCTGCTGGGAGCGCAGCTGCGTCACCGCGACCTGGAAGTTGGGGTTGTCGTTCGACTTGGCCTGCGGGTTGACCGGCACGTAGCCCGTCGCCGCGTGCCACTTCGCCTGCTGCTCGGGCGTGTTGGAGAACTTCACGAACTCCCAGGCGGCCCGCTTCTCCGCGTCGCTGTGACCGGCGGCGTTGATCCACAGGGAGGCGCCGCCGATGATCGTGCCGCCGTTGGAGGAGGCGGACGGCTTGGGGAACGGCGCGGTCTTCAGCTCGAACTTGCCCTCGGCGGCCTGGGTGTAGCCGCCGAGCGCGGAGGTCGACTCCAGGTGCAGGGCCACGGTCCCGGTCTTGAACGCGTTCTGGGCCTGGTCGGTGGGCCGGCCGGTGTTGGTGGCGTAGCCCTCCTTCACCAGGGTGCCCAGCCACTGGGCGAACTTGGGCCCGGCGCCGGTGCCGAAGTTGACCTTGGTGGCCAGGCCGTTCCTGCCGTTGCCGTTGTCGCAGTATTCGGCGTTGTCCTGGGCGGTCAGCTGCTCGACGAACCAGCCGTAGAGCGCGGCGTTGAAGCCGTACTGCTTGACCGTTCCGCCCTCCTTGACGGTGAGCTTCTTGGCCCACTCGCCGATCTCGTCGAGGGTCGCCGGCGGCTTGTCCGGGTCGAGCCCGGCCTTCTTCACGGCGTCGGCGTTCATGTAGAGCAGCGGCGCCGAGGAGTTGAACGGCATCGACCAGAGCTTGCCCTTGATCGTGTAGTAGCTGGCGATGTTGGGCTCGATGTTCGCGTTCTGGTCGAACTTGTCGGCCTCGATGAACTTGTACATCGGCACGACCTGCTGGGCGTCGTACATGAAGCGCGAGCCGATGTCGTAGATCTGCACCAGCGGCGGCGTGGACTCCTGCTGGACGGCCTGCTTGTACGCCACGACCATCTGGTCGTAGTCGCCCTTGAACACCGGCTTCACGGTGATCTTGGGGTTGGCCTTCTTGAAGTCCTCCACCATGGCCTTGATGGCGAGCTCGTTCTTCTCCTTCATGGAGTGCCAGAACTCGATCTCGACCGGTTCGGTGATCGCGTCGGCACCCGGTGCGGTGGCGGCCTCGCCGCCCTCGCTGGAACCGCCGTCGCCGCCGCAGCCCGCCAAGGTGAGTGACAGCGCGGCCACCGCGGCCAGTGCGCCGCGCGTTCGCCGGGATCGGGGTAGTGCCATGGGGGAACTCCGTTTCTGAATCACGATCATTTCACCGCGCCCGCGGTGAGCCCGCGGATGATGAAGCGCTGTCCGAAGATCACGAGAGCGAGGGTGGGGAGCAACGCGAGGGTGACTCCGGCCAGGATGAGCGTGGGGCTGGACGACTCGGCGTCGTTCAGCATGGACACGCCGATCTGCAGCGTCTTGTACCGGTCGTCGTTGCCGAGGATCAGCGGCCAGAAGTACTGGTTCCACGTGGTCATGAACACGTAGACGCCGACCGCCGCGATGGCCGGCTTCGACAGCGGGAGCAGGATGCGCCACAGGAACCGCAGGTGCCCGCAGCCGTCCATCACCGCGGCGTCGCGTACCTCGACCGGGAACTGCAGGAACGACTGCCGCAGCAGGAACGTGCCGAAGGCGTGCGCCAGGAAGGGCAGCGTCAGACCGAGGTACGTCAGCGGCCCCTTGGTCAGGCCCAGGTCCGAGATCAGCAGGTAGTTGGGCAGGATGATCGCTTCCCACGGCACCATGAGCGTCACCATGAACAGCGCGAACATCGCCGTCTTGGCCCACATCCGCAGGAACGCGAACGCGTAGGCGGCCAGGACGCTCGACAGGAGCTGGCAGATGGTGACGATGCCGGTCTGGATCGCCGAGTTGAGGTACTGCCTGCCCAGCGGGATCGTGTCGAGCGCCGAGGTGAAGTTGCCGAGGTCGATCGCCGTCGGCAGCAGCTTCGGCGGATAGCTGGACAGGTCGCCCGGCGTCATGATGCCGCCGATGAACGCGTAGTACAGCGGGAAGACCACGGGGATGGCGCACACGATGAGCACGAGATAGACGATGATCTTGCTCGTGACCGAGGAGGTGGCGGATCTGCTCATCGGTAGTGGACCTTCCTTTCCAGCACGCCGAACTGGATGCCCGTGCAGACCAGCACGATCACCAGCAGGACGATCGCCGCGGCGCTGGCCGTGCCGAAGTCGGATGAGCCGTAGCTGAAGGCCTTCTCGTAGATCCAGTAGACGAGCGTGGAGGTGGCGCCGTCGGGGCCGCCCTTGGTCAGGATGTGGATCTGCCCGAAGCTCTGCAGCGCGTGGATCGTGGAGATCACGACGAGGAAGAAGAGCTGCGGCGACAACATCGGGATGGTGATGCGGCTGTGCAGCCGCCATCCGGTGGCGCCGTCGAGCCTGGCCGCCTCCACCACCTCCGCCGGGATCGCGCCGACCCCCGCCGAGAGGACGAGGACGTTGTAGCCCAGCGTCATCCAGACCGTGGTGATCGAGATGGAGATCAGGGCCAGGTCCGGCTCGGTGAGCCAGCCGATCCGGTCCACGCCGAGGTAGCTGAGCGCGCCGTTGGCCATGCCCACGGCCGGGTTGTAGATCAGCGCGAAGATCACCGACGCGGTCGCCACCGAGAAGGCGAACGGCAGCGCGAACACCGTCCTGAACATGCGCTGCCCGCTGATCCGCGACTCCAGCAAGAGCACGACCACGAGAGCGCCGGCGATCGCGGGGACCACCGTGAACAGGACGAAGAGCGCGGTCGTCCCCAGCGCCTTGAAGAATCCGGGGTCGCCGAACATGGCCGTGAAGTTGTCGAGACCGACGAACTTGTTGGCCCGGCCGATGATGTCGGTGCCCATCGTGGACAGGTAGAAGGTCCTGCCCAGCGGGTAGAAGACGAAGATCGCGAATATGATCAGCGAGGGCGCCAGATACAGCAGCGCTAACCGGCGTTCGCCCGTCGGTCCCCGTTCCCTGGTAGCGCGGGCTTCCATCGTCGTGCCGTCCTACTTTCGTTCACTGACCATTCACAAACGTGCTTGCTGGATTCTGCCTACCCAGGTCAGCTCGCGGTAGGTCTGACCAGTGACTTCACAGCGAACGTTCGCGGAACGTTATCCGCGATGCCCCTCCTGACCTGGTGCGCTGCCCGCGACCGGGGGCGGCCGGGCGGTGTTCTTGTTACTCTCGTGGACCATCGGGCCTACCGCACGTGACGACGCGGCCGCCCGGACCGCGGGGGGCGGATGGTGGACGAAGAGCCCGCAGACAGGCTCGGCGCGCGATTCCGGGTGGAGGAGGCGTCCGTCGCCGAGGGCAGGGGCAGGGTGCTGTTCGCCCACGACGAGCAGCTTGGCCGCCCCGTCGTGCTCAAGCGCACCGATTCGGTCGAGACCCGCGCCCTGGCCACCCTCACCCACCCCCACATCGTCACCGTCCACGACGTCCTGACCCTCGACGACGGGGCCTGGGCGGGCACGTGGCTGGTCCTCGAACGCATGCCGAACGGCAGCCTGTCGGAGCGCACGTTCTCCCCTCGGGAGGCGGCCAGGATCGGCGCGCAGATCGCCGACGCGCTGGCGGCGCTGCACCGCAAGGGGCTGGTCCACTGCGACGTGAAACCGGCCAACATCGTCACCGACGCCGAGGGCACGGCGAAGCTCACCGACTTCGACGCCGTGTGGCGGATCGGCGGCGTGGAGACGATCTCGCCCTACCGGCCGATCTCCTACACGCCCGACTACGCCGGGCCCGAACTCGTCGGCGGGCGCCCGGGCGCGGCCTCCGACGTGTTCTCTTTAGGCGCCACCGTGTACGCCCTGGTCGCCGGCCACCCCCCACGTCCCTGGGCCCACGACGGCGATTCCGCCGCGGCCTCGCGCCGGGCGGACGGCGGCGGTTCCGTTGACGCGCGCATCGTCGGGCGGGCCGCGCACCACGGGGTCATCGAGATGGCGGTGGACGTGGGGCCGTTACGCCCGGTGCTGGCGGCGATGTTGCGCAGCGAGCCGGAGCGACGCCCGGCCGCCGCCGAGGCCCGCGACGCCCTCCGTGACGTCGCCGACCCGCCGCCGCTGTGGCGCAAGGCGCGCGACACGGCCTTACGCCGGTGGCCGGCGCTGGTCGCCCGCCGGTGGCCGGTGCTGGTGGCGGTGGCGGTCGCCCTGGCGCTGGCCGCGTCCGCGACGGCCTGGCTCACCGGCTCCCCGGCCGCGACCGCACCCCCGCTGTCCGCCACACAGCCCGCCTCACCACCCGTCACCCAGCCCGCCTCGCCATCGTCATCCCCAGGGGAGCTGCGGATCGTCGCGTCCAAGGGCGCGCCGACCAAGTACGGTGTCGAACAAGTTCACCTGGACCGCCGGCTGAGCCGGTGGCGGAGCGAGATCAGCGGACGACCGCTGAGCCGGTGGCGGAGCGAGATCAGCGGACGACCGCTGAGCCGGTGGCGGAGCGAGATCAGCGGACGACCGCGCACGCGTCCCGGTTGAGCGAGAACCGGGCCGGCGCCGACGCGTCGCCCGTGTGGGCGACCAGGTAGCCCAGGGTGACGCTGCTCCCCGGGGCGATCGAGCCGTTGTGGCCCGCGTCGGCCGCGGTGATCATGTCCCCGCTCTGGGTCAGGTCGGTGTTCCAGTCCCCGATGACGCTCTGCCCCCGCGCGAGGGGGAAGCGCAGCGTCCAGCCGTCGATCGGGGTGGCGCCGGTGTTGGTGACGGTGAGGTCGACGGTCATGCCGCCGCCCCAGGTCCGCGTGGTGTACGCGATCCGGCAGGTCGGCTCGGCGCGCTCGAACGAGACGCGGTGCAGGCCGCCGGGCAGGTCGTTCACGACGTAGAGCTCGCCCTCGGGCGTGGCGCCGAACGCGGTGACCTGCGTGGGCGTCTGGCCGAGCTCGGCCTGGTCGTAGCCGCCCGATCCGTTCTCACGCAGCGCCCACACGGTCGAGTAGCAGTAGTCGGTGGCGAGGTAGGTGCCGCCGACCAGGCCGGCGAACTGCTTGCCGCGATACACCTGCCCGCCGATGACCGCGCAGCCGCCGGTGTGCGGGGAGTAGGTGAAGACGGGCGCGGTGTACGCGGCCCCGGCACGGCACTGGGCCTGGTCGAACACCTCCAGCCCTTCGTAGCAGGACCAGCCCAGGTTCGCCCCCGCCTGCCGTCCCTTCCGCAGGTGGTTGATCTCCTCCCACCGGCCCTGGCCCACGTCGGCCACCCACAGCGAGCCGTCGGCCGGATCGACGGAGAACCGCCAGGGGTTGCGGCCGCCGTACAGCCAGATCTCCCCCCGCGCCCCCTCCACGCCGGCGAACGGGTTGTCGGCGGGCACGCAGTAGGCGAGCTCGCCGCAGCTTCTGCTGACATCGACCCGGATGACCTTGCCCAGGAGCGTGTCCAGGCGCTGGCCGCTGTCGAACGGGTCACCGGCGCCGCCGCCGTCGCCGATGCTCATGTAGAGGTGGCCGTCGGTGCCGAAGGTGATCTGGCCGCCGTTGTGGTTGCTGTTCTCGGCGTGCTCCTGGGCGAGCAGGGGTTCGAGGCGGGCGTCGTCCAGCCGGTACCTGGCCAGGGTGACCGCGCCGTCCGGGAGCGCGGTGTAGGCCAGGTACAGGTCCTGGCTCTGGGCGAAGTCGGGGGAGAGGGCGATGCCGAGCAGGCCCCGTTCGTTGCCGGACTCGTCGACGGAGGCCGTGATGTCGATGATCGGCGTCTGCGCCAGGCCGGTGTCCGGGTGGTAGACGCGTACCGTGCCGCGCTTCTCGGTGATGAACAGCCGCCGCGTGCCGTCGTCGGGGGCGGCGATGGCGGTGGGGCGGCGCAGCCCGAACGCGACCTGGGTGGTGGTCGCGTCGATCTCCTCCAGCGGCACCGTGGCGGCGGCGCGCGCGACGGGCGAGCCGGTCGTCGCGGCGACCGGCGGAGGGTTGAGCGGGGCGAGAAGTGGCAGGGACAGGGCGAGCAGCACGGGGGCCGCCCAGCGTCTTCCTGGCATGTCGAACTCCAGACCGGGGCATCGTCGGGATCCGCAGACCGGACGGTAGCGGCTCGCCCGGCGTCCCAACCAGGCCCGCGATCACCGCGCCCGCCCGGTGCGCCGGCTCCGGGCCGCTGACCGGCGACGACGCGCGTACGCCCGGCGCCGAGCCATGAAACGTACATTCGCCGCATGCCCGGATGCCCCGGCCCGCGTACGACGGCATCGGTTCGCCGACCGCCCGTGTGGGACAGAGGCGCGCGGGAGCGGGCGGCGTATGGTGGATGGACTGGGATCTTCAGCCTGTCGGCAACCGCGCCGGCGTCGCCCCGGCCGCAGCCGCCCTCACCTACCGCGACGCCCGCATCCTGGCCGAGCACCTCCATACCCGCCTCCACCTCGACGAAGGGACACCGATCATCGCCATTCCTGCCGTTCCCCCGTCCGAGGAGCCGGCCCGGCGGGTACGCCCCCACGTGAGCGAGGCGAAGCTGAGCCCGCGCGGCCAGCCGGCCCCCGACGCCCTCCACTGGACCTGCCCCCACGGACGCCACGCGGGCAAGGGCTGCGTCGCCTGCTACGAGGCCTCGACCGACGCCGACCCGGCGCTGCCGCTGTGGCGGATCGCGGTGTGGTTCACCTCGGAGCGGCCGATGCCGATCAGGGTGCTGAAGGACGTGCGCCGGCACGGCCGCAACTTCGCCCTCGACCAGCCGTCCACCCCGCTCGTCTACCTGCTCAGCGGCCAGGCGCGGGCCGCCACGAGCGCGGAGGCCATCGCCGGCCTGGTCGGATTCCTGGTCGGCAACCGGCACATCGTGGACGCGTTCACCGTGACGGAGATCCGCGCCGTCATCGCCTCCTGACCGGCCCGCCGCACCAACGCGCCACACCGACCCGCCGCACCGACCCGCCGCACCGGCCCACACAGGCTGCTGAACGGCCATGAAGTAGACTCAAAGCACCGAGGACTATTCGAGCGTCGGCACCCAGTCAGCGTCGCCCCCGGCGAACCACACCAGCGGCCCCATCTCGGCGGGCCTGGATGGGGCTAGCGACCATGACGCAACAACCGATCCGTGTGCACCGCTCAGCACAGCTTCGTCCTCGCACTCCTCCTTCGGCTCAGATCCAGGACCGCCACGAGAGCACCGCCATGGTGCCGGGCGGCCGCGCGCCCGTCGACTTTTCCTTCACCGTCGTTCCGCAGAGGAGACGTATGACCATCACCAATGCCATGAAGCCGCACGAAGCGAGCACCCTCAAGCCCACCCTGATCCACCTGTCGGGTGACATCGACATCTTCACCACGGCCCAACTACGCCAGCGGCTGCTCGACGCCCTGAGCCGCACCACCGGCACGCTCGTCCTCGACCTGTCCCGGGTCACCTTCTGCGGCGCCGGCGGGCTGGCCGTGCTGCTCGGCGTACAGGCCAGGGCCCGCGCGCTGGGCGTCACCCTGTCGCTGACCGGCATCCCACCCTTCATGACCCGCCTGCTCCGCATCACCGGTCTGGCCCCCCACTTCATCCGCGCGGCCTGACCGGCCCCTCTCCCTCCGCGGTCGAAGAGGAACTCCGGGTGGAAGGAACACCGGGTGGCC
Source organism: Nonomuraea sp. NPDC048892 (assembly GCF_040649735.1). Classification (NCBI taxonomy): domain Bacteria; kingdom Bacillati; phylum Actinomycetota; class Actinomycetes; order Streptosporangiales; family Streptosporangiaceae; genus Nonomuraea; species Nonomuraea sp. NPDC048892. The sequence goes on from NZ_JBEZFZ010000001.1 coordinate 964,239, forward strand.
CGCGGGTTGTCCCCCGTGCGAGCTACCGGCGATTGTCCACCGAGTGGTGACGCTGCCGGGGTGATCGGATCCGTAGCGTAGCGGCATGGCCGCGGCGCTTCGACCGCATCCCGCCGCCGGGTGAACCGCCCCGGTGTCACCGCTCTTCCTGGAGGACTCGAATGCTCCGCACGATCAAGCGGTCCGTTGTCGTCGCACTCTGCTGCACCGCGATCGGCGCGGGGCTCGCCGGTTGCGAGAGCGACGCGATGGACGATTGGGACCCCCTCGCCGGCACCGAGCAGACCGAGAAGAAGGCCGACGCCGCCCCGATCAACGGCACTCAGAAGATCAAGGTCGAGGGCAAGCAGGTGAACGTGTCGTGCTCGGGCGACGCGGCGGAGGGCGAGCCGGTCATCGTGCTGCTGCACGGCGCCGGTGACGGGGTGGAGAAGCTGGCGGCGCTGCAGAAGACGCTGAGCGGCAAGAACCGGGTCTGCTCCTACGACCGGCTGGGCTCCGGGGCGAGCGACCAGCCCGACGGCCCGCAGACCTTCGCGAGCAGCGGGAAGGTGCTCACCGGGGTGCTCGACCGGGTCGCCGGCGAGTCGCCGGTCGTGCTGGCGGGGCACTCGCTGGGCGGGCTGATCGCGGCCAGGTACGCCCCCGAGCACAAGGACCGGATCAAGGGTCTGGTGCTGATGGACGCGACGCCGTCCACGATGACCGCCGACATCAAGAAGGCCATCCCCGAGTCGGCCAAGGGCCCGGCGGCCGAACTGCGGGCCCAGAACCTGGCCATCTTCGCCGGGCAGAACCCCGAGAAGCTCGCCGTTCCCGACGGCAAGGTGGAGTCCGCCGGGGACATCCCGGTCGTGGTGCTCACGCACGGCAAGCCGTACCTCGCCGCGCTGCCCACGTACGGGCCGCTGCTGGAGAAGGCGTGGTCGGCGGGGCAGCGGGACTGGCTCGCCCTGTCGACCAGCAGCAAGCTGACCACGGCCGAGAAGAGCGAGCACTACATCTACGTGGACCAGCCCGAGATCGCCGTCAAGGCCATCGAGAGCGTCGCGGCGCTGGCCGGATGACGTCGAAAGTTTCGCTCGGAAAGAGAAACTTTACATAGATCGTCAAAAGCTCAATAATTCACGCGTAAGCCATCCCATCGCACGAAGCGTCAAGGAGGCAGCCGTGAGAAGGATCCACCGAGTCGCCAAGCTCGCCGTCGGCACGACGGCCGGGCTGGTGCTGGCGCTGGCCGGCAGCACCCCCGCCTCGGCGTCCACCTGGGAGCTGCGCGACCTGGAGCAGCGGATGTGCGTCACGTCGAGCTTCGGCCATCCCAACACGTACTTCGTGGCCGCGGTCGTCGGGAAGTGGTCGAAGACGGTCCGCGTCGGGCTGCGTAACCTGCCTCCCGGCTCGACCACCCTGGGCGACGACGCGATCCCGCCCGGTTCCAACTACCCCAACCCCGAGAACGGGGCGACGACGATCAACGGCTGGCTGCAGATCTCGATCGCTCCGCTCCCGGTCGGGGTCTACACCCCGACGCTGATCGCGTACGACGGGAAGGAGACCCAGTCGACCCCCATCACGATCACCTCGAAGACGGTCTGCTAGGAGTATCGGGGTGTGGCCCGCGATCCGGGCCACACCCCGAGTGCCGGAATTCGCATGAACCATGCCGTCCGAACCCTTCTTTACTAGGCTCGACCGGTGATCGATACGCGGCGAGTCAAGGATCTGTGGCGGCGGTGCGACGTCACGGTGCGAGATTTCCCGGTGGCGCTCTTCCTGACCATGGTGCCGCTCCTGCCGGAGTTCCAGGGCAACGGCACCCAGATCGGCGGCCTGCCCACTCGGCCCTATGACGCGCTGGCCATCCTGGTGGTCGCGCTGGAGTGCCTGCCGCTGACCGTGCGCCGCCGGTGGCCGATCGTCTGCGTCGCGCTGGTGTCGGTCGGGTTCGCCCTGGACCAGGTCTTCGCCTACCACTCGCTGGGGGGCACCGCGCTGCCCTTCGCGCTCGTCAGCGTGGGCGCCCATCTGCGGCGGGGCCGGCGCGTCGTCATGGTCCTGCTGTCGCTGGCGTACCTGGGGTTCGCGTACGCGCTCGACCGGGCCGGCGGGCAGGAGACGCCGGCCAACCACGCGCTGTTCTACCTGTCGATGGTGCTCGCGTGGGGAGTCGGCGCCTGGCTGCGCAACACCAGGGCGGCCGAGGCCGAGCGCCGCCGCCATGTCGCCGAGGCCACCCGTGCCGCGGAACGCACCCGCATCGCCCGCGAACTGCACGACGTGGTGACCCACCACGTGACCGCGATCGTCGTACAGGCCGAGGCCGCCCGCTATCTCACCGCCGCGCCCGATCGCCTCGACGCGACCCTCAGCGCCGTCACCGACACCGGCCGGCGGGCCATCACCGACCTGCGGCACATGCTCGACGTGCTCGATCCCGGCCATGACTCAGGTGACGAGACGCCGGCCTCCGGCGACCTGCGTGCCCTGGTCGAGCAGACGCGCCAGGCGGGGCAGCCGGTGGAGTTCGTCGAGGAGGGCGAGGCCGCGGATCCATCCGGTGGCGGGCATTTCGTGATTTATCGGGTGGTGCAGGAGTCGCTGACGAACGCCCTCAAATACGCCCACGGCGCCCCCACCGTGGTTCGTGTCCGCCATGGTGAGAACGTGATCGAGGCGGAGGTCGCCAACGACGGCACCGGCTCGCGGTCCGGCTCTCCCGGCGGGAGCGGGCGCGGCCTGGCCGGCCTCCGCGACCGGGTCGAGGCCCTGGGCGGCGAGTTCAGCGCGGCTCCGCAGGCGGACGGCGGCTTCGTCGTACGGGCTCACGTCCCCACGCAAACAGCGCAAGCCGGCCGGTCCGGTCAGCTCAGTGAGGCGGTGGCCGCGCGGAGTTCGTCCAGGGCGGCCAGGGCGTAGCCGGCCAGGTCGTCATCGCCGTCGCGCTCGCCCTCCGCCCATTCCTGGTAACCCCGCTTGAACGCGAGCACCCCCAGCTCGCCCGCGAGAGCCGCGATCGGATCGGGTACGCCCCGGGCGACCAGCGCGGTGGTCATCGCGGCAGCGAGGCTGACGGTCTTGAGCGCGTCACGTGCCTGCAGTTCGCCGCTGGCGGCGATGGCCGCCTTCAGCCGGGGGGCGAACTCGCGATTCGCCGGCCCCATCGTGCTCGACGCGCGCCGGAGACCGGCGGCGACCGCCTCCAGCGGGCCGGCGTCGGCGGGCGCCTCGGCGATGCCCTCGGCCAGCAGCCGGCTCAGCGTCTCCTGGCCGGCCACCAGCAGCTCCCGTTTGTCGGGGAAGTGGCGGAAGAAGGTGCTCTTGGTGACTCCGGCGCGCTCGGCGATCTGCGCGACCGTGGTGGCGTCGTATCCCTGCTCGGTGAACAGGTCGACGGCGGCCACGACGAGGCGTTCACGCGCACCTGGTTCCCATCGGCCCATGGCTCCATCGTAGCGTGATGAGACCTTTGTCCCATCACCCTGCTACAGTGATGGGACAAAAGTCTCATCACTTGTGGGAGTGTTCCATGCGCGTCTTCATCACCGGCGGCACCGGCCTGATCGGCTCCGCCGTCGTCGCCGAGCTGCTCGGCCACGGCCACACCGTCCTCGCCCTCGCCCGCTCCGACGCCTCGGCGCGGGCCGCCAAGGAGGCCGGCGCCGAGCCGCTGCGCGGAGGTCTCGCCGATCTGGACGTCCTGCGCGCCGGCGCCGCCCAGGCCGACGGCGTGATCCACCTGGCCTTCGCCAACGACTTCAGCGGCGCCGACGCCCTCGTGAAGGCGGTCGCCGAGGAGAGCGCCGCCCTCGCGGCCCTCGGGGAGGAGCTCGTCGGCAGCGACCGCCCCCTCGTCGCCGCCTCGGGCACGCCCCTCGCGCCGGGCCGCGCCTCCACCGAGGCCGACCCCGCGATGACCGAAGGACCGGTCGGCGGTCGCGGTCGCGCGGTCACGGCGATCCTGGACCTGGCCGAGCGCGGGGTCCGCAGCACGGCCGTACGCCTGCCGCGTACGGTGCACAACCAGGGCCAGGGCGGGTTCGCCGGCCTGCTCACCGGCATCGCCCGGCAGGCCGGCGTGTCCGGCTACCTGGGCGACGGCACCCAGCGCTGGCCGGCCGTGCACGCGCTCGACGCGGCGGTCCTCTTCCGGCTCGCCCTGGAGACGGCGCCGGCCGGCACGGCCTGGCACGCCGTCGCCGACGAAGGCGACCAGGTACGCGACATCGCCGCGGTCATCGGCCGCCGGCTGGGCCTGCCGGTCGAGTCGGTGCCGCCGGAGACCTACGGCCCGCTCGCCCCGATCTTCGCCGCCGACCAGCCCTCGTCCAGCGCCCACACCCGGCAGACGCTCGGCTGGGAGCCGAAGCACCCCAGCCTGCTGGAGGACCTGGAGCAGATCCAGCCCTGAGGACCGGGTCGATACGATGGCAGGGTGGCGACGGCACACGACCGGACAGGCGACCTCGCCGCGCTCGATCCCGAGTCGGCCGGGTGGGTGCGCGCGCTGCTCGGCCCTGAGCCGAATCGGCAGGCGGCCGTCGAGCGGCTGCACGCGCTGCTCCTGCGCATCGCGAGGAACGAGGTCCGCAGGCGGAGCGCGCGGCTCGGCGTCACCGGCCCCGAGTTCGATGACCTCGCCCACCAGGCCGCGGCCGACGCGCTGCTGGCCATCACCGGCAAGATCGGCGACTTCCGGGGCGAGAGCAGGTTCACGACCTGGGCCTACAAGTTCGTCATCCTGGAGGTGTCGGCGAAGGTCGGGCGACATTTCTGGCGCAACCCCCGCGTACCTTTCGATACCGAGGACTGGGAGCGGCTGCCCGACCGGTTCGGGCTCGACCCGGCCGCGGAGTCCGAATGGCGCGACCTGCTCGCCGCGCTGCGCCGCGCCGTCGAGGAGAAGCTGACCGAACGGCAACGCCGGATCTTCGTCGCGCTGGTGCTCGCGGAGGTGCCGCTGGACGCCCTGGTCGTTGAGCTCGGCACCAACCGCAACGCGATCTACAAGACGATGTTCGACGCCAGGCGCAAGCTCAGGGCCGCGCTCGTCGCGGCCGGTCACATGGATCACGACATGGTGAGGCGATCGTGAACGGCTGGGCCGAGCTGGACCGCTTCCTGGAGACCGATCCACGCGACGTGGGCTGCGAGGAGGCGATGGCCCTGCTCCACGTGTACGTCGAACTGGTGGCTCGGGACGCCGGAGCCGAGCGGCATCATCCGGGCATCGCCGCCCACCTGCGCGCGTGCGGCCCGTGCTCGGACGACTTCGAAGGCCTGCTGGCCGCGGTCACCGGCCAAGGGCCCTGAGCCCGGATGCGGTGGCGCTGTGGCGCGCGTCACATGGGGGTAAGACCTCGCCGGTGGCCGCCGCGAACCAGGTATGACCGATTCGTTCAACGGCAAGACCGCTCCGGCGGCTCTGCTGCACCCAGGTGACGCATTCCCGGCACTCACGCTGTCGCTGCCCGGCGACGAGACGCTCCGACTGCCCGACGCTCTCGCCGGCGGCTTCGGCGTGGTGCTCTTCTACCGGGGCTCGTGGTGCCCGTACTGCAACGCCCAGCTCCGCGCGTTCCAGCGGTCGCTGGACAAGCTCGCCGAGCTGGACGTCAAGGTGGTCGCGGTCTCGGTCGACGAGGAAGCCACCACCAAGGAGCTGGTCGGCAAGCACGGCCTGACGTTCCCGGTGGGGCACAGCGCCGACGCGGCCGCCTTCGCGGCGGTGACGGGCGCGTTCGTGCACACCGACCCCACCTACCTGGAGTCGACCGGCTTCGTGCTCGACCCGGACGGCAGGGTTCTCGTCAGCGTGTACTCCAGCGGGGCCATCGGCCGCCTCGTTCCCGAGGACGTCGCCGGCCTGATCCGGTACGTACGAGAGCACGCGGCCGGTTGATCAGAGGTCGAGCACCAGGTCGTGGCGCGGTGTGGCGCAGCAGATGAGGACCTCGCCGGTGGGCGGTGGCTCCAGCGGGTCGGGGGCGTAGGACACGTCCCCGGCCAGGAGCGGCGTTGTGCAGGTGTGGCAGACCCCCGTACGGCAGGACCAGCGCGTCGGCACGTCGCAGGCGTCCGCTAGATCGAGCACGGAACGGTGGCGTGGTGACCAGCGGACCGACAGGCCGCTGCGGGCGAACGTGATCAGCGGCCCGGTGCCCGGCTCGCCCGGCGGCTGGTGCGGCGCCACCGCGGGGCGAGCCGTGAGGCCGGGGTTGATGGCGGCCAGCGCACCGAACAGTTCGGTGTGGATCCTGTCGTCCGCCAGCCCGATCGTGGTGAGCGTCGCGCGCATGGCGTCCATGAAAGGGGCCGGGCCGCACAGGTAGGCGCCGGCATCGGTGGGCAGCCCGAGCCCCGCCACACTCTCCAGACCGGGCCGGCCCCGATGAACCTCAGCCCGCACCCCGTCCCCGCCGTCGCTGCTGCCGTCGCCAGGGCTGGGGCCGGGGCCGCTCACGCGATCCGAGTCGTCGCCGGTCGCGCCGTTCTTCGCCGTGTAGAAGATGTGCTCGTGGGCCTCGGGCAGGTCGCGGAGCAGGGCGTGCGCCTCGTGGGCGAAGAGGTGCTCGCTGCGGTTGCGCGCCGCGTGGATCCACCAGACGGGCCGCGCGGTACGTTCGGCGGCCAGGCGGTGCAGCATCGCCATGACCGGGGTCGCGCCGACGCCGGCCGAGACGAGCACCACCGGCCCGTCCCCGGGGACGAGCACGAAGTCGCCGCGCGGAGCCGCCACCTCCAGCACCGAGCCGACCCGCAGCCCGGCGTGCAGGTAGCGGCTGACCAGGCCGTGCTCCTCGCGTTTGACACTCACCCGGTACGCGGACGCGCCAGGCGCGGAGGAGAGCGAGTAACTGCGTACCGGCGGCGGATCGCCGGCCCCGTCGACCCGGAGGGTGAGGTACTGACCGGCCTCGGCGGCGGGCAGCGCGCCCCCGTCGGCCGCTTCGAGCTCGACGGAGAGCACGGACGGGGTCTCGTGCACGAGCCCGGTGACCCGCAACGGCCGGAACCCCGGCCAAGCCTCCGCACGCGGCCCGGCCTCAGCAGCCCCGCCAACCTCAGCAGTCCCAGCGGCAGCCGCCATATCGCGGAACGACTGCTGCCACCCAGGACTGAGCGCCGGAATGGCGAGCGCTCTGCGAAGTTTGTCCGGATCGCGCCCCGGAAGATAGAGCAACGCGTCGATGTCGGCCACGCTGAGCGCCCCCGGCCCGGTCCGCGTCTTGACGATGGCGTCCCCCGCCCGCACCACCCCCTCGGTGATGACCCGCAGGTAGAAGCCCGGCCGATGGTGGGAGACGAGCAGGGCGGGCAGTTCGGGCTCGCCGAGCCGCATGCCGACCCGGTAACAGGTGACCCGAGGCTGGGTGACCTCGAACTCCGCCTCTCCGATGCGGTACCGGTCGCCGACGCACACCTCGTCGTCGGGCAGCCCGTCGACGGTGAAGTTCTCCCCGAACTGGCCGTACTCGAAGTCGGAGCGGCCGAAGTGCTCCTGCCAGTGGGCGTACGACTCGATCTGGTAGACGAGCACGGCCCGCTGCTCGCCGCCGTGTCCCTGGAGGTCGCCCTGGCCGTCGCCGTCGATGTTGAGCCGCCTGACCAGGCGCGGGCCGGTGACGGGATGTTTCCACACGCCCGTGTGCACAGTCCTGCCCTGCCAGGACACGTCCTTCGGCATCCCGACGTTCACCGACAAGAGCTTCGCCGTCATGATCCTCGCCGTGGTGTGGCCCACCCCAGGTCGCCGTTCACCTCCACCCTAACCAGCGGCTTCCCGGAGACCGCGACCGCCACGCGCGCAGCGGCCGAGGCCCGCGCCCGCCGCACTTCTTACGGACCGCGGACGGTACCGCCCGGGACGGCCACCGGAGCGCTCGGCGGTGTCAGGCTTCGAGACATGAGCAGGCGCCTGACAAGCATCGCGGTGACCTTCGGCCAGTCGTTGGCCGGCAGGTTCACCAGCCGGCTGCGTTCGGAACGGGTGGCGGCCAAGCTGGGGATGTGGCTGGGGATCAGCTTCACCGTCGCCTTCGCGACCGGCCTCTTCAGCCACTTCACCCAGCATCCGCCCACGTGGCTGCTGTGGCCGTCGCGGCCGGTCAACCTCTACCGGGTGACGCAGGGCCTGCACGTCATCGGCGGCATCGCCACGGTCCCGCTGCTGCTGGCCAAGTTGTGGACGGTCTACCCGAAGCTCTGGCAGTGGCCGCCGTTCCGCTCCGCGGGGCACGCGGCCGAGCGGCTGTTCGTGCTGCTGCTGGTCGCGGGCGCGTTGTTCCAGCTCGTCACGGGGCTGCTGAACATCGCCTACACCTACCCGTGGCCGTTCGGGTTCGTGCAGGCGCACTACTGGACCGCCTTCATCGTCTACGGCGCGCTCGTCATCCACGCCGTCAACGAGTGGTCCAAGGTCAGGCGGCATCTGTGGGTACGCGTGGAGGACCCCGACCGGCGCCGCTTCCTGACCACGGTCGCCGCCGCGTGCGGCGTGGCGGCGCTGGTCACGGTGGGTGAGGCGGTCACCCCGCTGAAGGGGCTGGCGGTGCTGGCGCCGCGCGATCCTGACGCGGGGCCGCAGGGTGTGCCGGTCAACCGGTCGGCCGCGGCGGCGGGGGTGCGGGTGGCGCCGGGCGATCCGGCGTACCGGCTGGTGGTGACGGGAGCCGTGCGCACGGAGCTGTCGCTCGCCTACGCCGACCTCGCCGCCCTGCCCCAGCACACGGTACGGCTGCCGATCGCCTGCGTGGAGGGCTGGAGCGTGGAGTGCGAGTGGACGGGCGTACGCCTGCGCGACCTGATCACCCGGGCAGGCGCCGCGCCGGACGCGTTCCTGACGATCGAGTCGCTCGAACGCACCGGCTACTACCGCACCAGCGAGGTACGCCCCCCGCACTGGAACGACCCGCTGACCCTCCTGGCACTCCGACTGAACGGCCACCCGCTGGACGCCGACCACGGCTACCCGGTGCGGCTGATCGCGCCCAACCGGCCCGGCGTCATGCAGACCAAGTGGGTCGGCACGGTGAGGGTCGCATGAGGTGGGTCCTGTACGCGGCCGGCGCCGCGCTGGTGGGCCTCGGGTTCACCGGCCTGTTCCTGGACAGCGGTCCGATCGGCTGGGCGCTGTGGTTCGGCGGCGTCGTGGTGGCGCATGACGGGATCCTGGTTCCCGTGGTCCTGCTGATCGGCTTGGCCGTGCGCCGGGCGGGCGGTGCGGTGCGGGCGGTCGCGATCGTGGCCGGCACGGTGACGCTCGCGACCCTGCCGACCGTGCTGGCGCTGGGCCGGCGGGCGGACAACCCGTCGATCCTCCCCCTCGACTACGTCCGCAACCTGCTGCTCGTCCTGGGCGTGCTCGCTCTCGCCGCACTGGCTCCCCGGTTGTGGCGGGCGGCACGACGGAAGCGCGGGGGCCGCGCGCCCGAGTCGGATCGCTGACTCCGTCCCGACCACGACACGAGGTCCGGTACGGGCGGAGTACGGACAGCGCCGCGCCAGCGGCGGTCCCTAGCGTTCTCGTCAAGACGCCCAAGATCTGGACCTCGACCGGACCCGCGGCCGGACAGCCGTACACGTACGGCACCGCGTGACGTCACTGTGCTCACGTTCTCCCAAGTGACTCTTCGTGAATCGCGCCGATCTGTCGTTCATCGACTTCCGCCATGAAGGGAAACCAGTGAAACCAGGAATCATCGCGTCGGTCGTGGCCTTCTTAGTCGCGACCACCAGCGCCGTCTTCGTGAACGCGCCCTCCGCCTCCGCCGACGGCCTGAGCAACCCGAGCGGCACGCTCACCACCGAGTGCGACGGCGCCAGCAGCTTCCTCCAGGTCGACTGGAAGGCCGGCGACAAGGTGACCATCCGCTGGCGGGTCGACGACACCGGCACGGCGAGCAACTTCTCCCCGGTGCTGCGGATCCAGGCTCACGACGCCGACCACAGCTCGGCGCCGTTCACGTTCCCCAGCGGTGACGCGCACTTCGTCCTCAACAGCGGCAACGGCACCCATGACGTGGGCCTGAAGTCCGACTGGAACCCGGAGGCCATCGGCAACATCAACCACCTGCGGGTGCAGATCCAGAACGGCACCACCGCCCAGGGCACCAACTGCGTCGAGGTGCGGGAGATCTACAACTGGAGCATGATCGGCCACAAGAACGCCATGGCGAAGCGCGGCGTCGACTACGTGCTCGGCGGTGAGGGGACGCCGGCCAAACCCGGGTACGACTGCTCGGGCCTCGTCTACGCCTCCTACAACCCGATCGGCAACTTCCCCGGCTGGCCCGTCCGCCGTGCCGTCGACATGTGGAGATGGGCGGAGAGCCACCAGTCCCCGTCGAAGTTCTACGCCAAGTCCGTCGCCTGGTCCGACCTGAAGGTCGGCGACCTGATCTTCTACAAGACGACCGATGAAGCCGTCGGCCACGTCTCGTTCTGGGAGGGGGACGGCAACGTCCTCGACGCGCTCGAACCGGGCACCAAGGTTTCCGTCCATCCCGAGGGCGGCCTGCGCAACGTCCGCGTCGCGGCCTTCCGCATCCTCGGCGTGGCGACCGTGCCCACAGACTGACATCGTTCCCGCCGCGAGCCCAGTGTGCCGAGCCAGGCACTCTGGGCCTCGGCGGGTTCCTGACCTAAGATCGTGCAGTGCCCCCAAGGCCGTGGATCGACGTTCTGCTCACTCGGTGCAGGCACGAGTGACGCGGACCAGCTTCGGCGGGCTGTTGCGCGCCCATCGCCGCCGTGCCGGGCTGACCCAGCGGCAACTCGCCGAGCGGGCGGGCGTGAGCGCGGGCGCGATCCGCGACCTGGAACAGGGCAGGACGAGAAGCCCGAAACGGGACTCCGTCCAGGCCATCGCCGGCGCGCTCGGGCTGAGCGGCTCCGACACCGAGCAGTTGCACGCCGCCGCAGAGGCGCGTCGCGTCCGGCGCGACGAAACCGATCCGGCCCGTGGCGGCCCGCTGCGCGTCCGCGTACTCGGCCCGATCGAGGTCTGGCACGGCGAGGTCCAGGCGCCGCTCGGCTCCGACCTGCAACGCACGCTGCTCGCCCGGCTCGCCCTCGGCGCCGGCGCGGTGGCCGGGCAGGACGAGCTCATCGAGCTCCTGTGGCCCCACAGCGGCGGCCATCGAACGGCGCGTCGCACGGGCCGGCGCGCGGTCAGCCTGCTGCACACGCACGTCGCCAGGTTGCGGCGGCTGCTGGACTCCGGTTCCGGCGCCGCGAGCGTGCTCCTCGGCGGCCAGAACGGGTACCGGCTCGCACTCACCGCCGATCAGCTCGACCTGCTGGAGTTCCGCGACCTCACGGCGCGGGCGGCGTACGACGCGCCGGAGGAGGCGCTGGCCAGGCTCGCCGCGGCCGTCGCCCTGTGGCGCGGCGAGATCGACGCGGAACGGGTGGCGGCGAGCCCGCTCTACACCGCGGTGACCGGCGAGTACGCCGCCACCGTCCAGGCATTCGCCACCCTGGCCCGCGACCTGGGCCGGCCGGAGCGGGCACTGCGGCCGGTGCGGCAGCTCGCACTCCGGCACGAGCTGGACGAGCCGCTGCACGCCGAGCTGATCCTGACGCTGGCCGCGACCGGCAGGCAGGCGGAGGCGCTGGCGGCGTACGAGCGGATCAGGTCGGCACTGGCCGACCAGCTCGGCATCGATCCGGGAGAGCGGCTCAGGCACGCCCAGCTCGCGGTGCTGCGGCAGCAGGAACGGCAGGCCCGGCGGGCGATGGGACGCACCGCGATCCAGCAGGCGCCCGCCGCGCCGCCCGACTTCGTCGGCAGGACGGACGAGCTGGCCGGGATCGAGGCCGCGCTCGCCAGGTCGGACCTGGATCCGGGACCGGCCGCGCCCCGGATCGTGCTGATCGACGGCATAGCGGGAGTCGGCAAGACCGCGCTCGCGCTCGCCGCCGCGCACCGATTACGCGGGGAATATCCCGATGGTCAGTTGTACGCCGATCTGCGCGGCACCACCGCGACCGGGCCGGAGCCGATGCGGGTGCTCGGCCGCTTCCTGCGCGCGCTCGGCGTGCCGGGCAGGCGGATCGGGACCGACGAGACAGAGGCGGCCGCGGTGTTCAGGAGCGAGCTCGCCGACCGGCGGATGCTGGTGCTGCTGGACAACGCGCACGACGCCGGCCAGGTGCTGCCGCTGCTGCCCGGAGCCGGCGGCAGCGACCTGATCGTGACCAGCCGGCGCCGGATGCCCGGCCTGGCCGGCGCGAACGCCGTCCACCTCGAACCGCTCAGCCCGCAGGAATCGATCGCCCTGATCGCCGCGACCGCGGGAGCGCACCGGATCGAGGCCGATCCCGGCGCGGCCGGCGCGCTCGCCGAGGCGTGCGCCCGGCTGCCGCTCGCGCTGCGCATCGCGAGCGCGCGGCTGGCCACCCGGCAGGCGTGGACCATCGGCGACCTGACCCGCCGGCTGCACGACGACAACCGCAGGCTCACCGAGCTGTCCACCGGCGAGTCGAGCGTGCTCACCAGCTTCCAGCTCAGTTACGCCGACCTGAGCGCCGCCGCCCAGCGCGCGTTCCGGCTGTGCGGCCTGCATCCCGCCGACGACTTCGGCGCCGACAGCACGGGCGCCCTCCTCGACCTGCCGGCGCTCGAAGCCGACCGCCTGCTGGAGGACCTGCTCGAAGCGAACATGCTGATGCAGTACGCGACCGACCGCTACCGGCTGCACGACCTGCTCGGCCTGTACGCCCGGCGGCTGCTCGCCGACGACGCCGAGGGCGAGATCGCCCGTTCGCGCCTTTACACCTGGTACGCCGACGCGGTGACGGCCGCGATGGAGTGGGTCTACCCGCAGCTCGTCCGGCTCCAGACGCACACGGCGCGGGAGTCGGTCTTCGCCACCGAGACCGACGCCCTCACCTGGCTGGACGCCGAGTTGCCCGCGCTCGTCGCCGTCGTCAAGCACACCGCAGGGACCGCCGACCGCGCGCTGGCCTGGCGCATCACCGACCAGCTACGCGGCTACTTCCTGATCCGCCGGCACATCGACGGCTGGTTGCCCGCGGCCGAGGCGGGCATGGAGGCGGCCGTCCTGGCCGGGGACGACGTCGCGCGTACCGCGATGCTGATCAGCCGCGGCCAGGCGCTGTGGTCGGTCGGCCGCGACGAGGAGGCGCTGGCGGACTCGCTCGCCGGTGAGCGGCTCGCGGCCGCCACCGGCTGGACGACGGCCGCGGCGTACCTGTCCCACCACATCGGCTGGCACCACCTGGAGCGGGGCAAGCTCGCCGACGGGGAGAAGTGGATGGGCCGCGCGCTCGACCTGACCGAGGACGACCCGCTCGGTCACGTACGCGCGGTCGCGTTCAACGGGCTCGGGGTGCTGCGGCTGCATCAGGGCCAGCTGGTGGACGCCGCCGACCTGCTCAACGCGGCACTGGAGATCAACGAGACGACGGGCAGGGAGACCTCGGCGCTGGCGAACCGGGGCAACCTGGCCAGCGCGCTGCGTCAGCTCGGCTCGGAGCGGCACGCCTTCGAGCTGCTCACCGGCGTGCTGGCGGCGTACAGGAAGGGGGCCAACCTGCGCGGTGAGCTGTCCACCCTGGACGAGCTGAGCCGGCTGCACCTGCAACGCGGGGACGCGGCCACCGCGCTGGAGGTGGCGCGGCGGGCGTACGACATGGCGATCGCGGTGCACGACAGGAAGGCCACGGCGCAGACCGCGGCCACCGCGGCCCAGGCCTACCACGCGCTGGGTGAGGTGCGGGCCGCCGTCCAGTGGTTCGAGCGCTGCGTGACGATCGCGCGCGACACCTACCCGTTCGTGGAGGCGCGGGCCCTGGTCGGCCTGGCCACCACCCGGCTCTCGGACGGCGATCCGGCGTCGGCGCGGCGGATCGCCGAGCGGGCCCTGGCGATCGCGGGCTCGTGCGGTTTCCGCCTGCTCGAACGCCGCGCCCTGGCCGTGCTGGACGCCTCGAAACAGTGAGCACCCGCCCCGTGTTCAGGCTCGGCCGAGGTCACGGGGAGGGGTCACGGGGCCGGCTGGGGATGCAGGGCGTCCACGAGCAGGTCGAGCAGCCGGCCGATCTGCTCGGGCGTGTCGAGGGCCGCCGTGGCCAGGAAGATCCCGAGGATCATCATGGTGACCTGTTCGGGCTCGACGTCCGCGCGCAGCGCGCCCGTGGCGGCGCCCGCGGTGAGGAACGCCGTGATGGCGGCGGTGATGCGTTCCCTGGTGGTGGTGGTCGGGATGCGGCCCGCGGTCTGGCCGGCCCGAATCGCGTCGGCCATGCCGTGCTTCATCACCGCGAACGCCGCGTACCGCTCCATCCAGGCACGCAGCGCGAGCAGTGGCGGAAGCCGTTCGAGCAGGTCGGGGACGCACGCGCTGAGCTCGTCGAGCTCGGCGGCGTAGACCGCCTCCACGAGCGCCTCGCGGGTGGGGAAGTGGCGATAGAGGGTGCCGATCCCGACCCCCGCCTCACGGGCGATGGTCTCCAGCGGAACGCTGTCGTCGGACGCCGCGAACGCGGTGCGGGCGACGGCGACCAGTTTGTCGCGGTTGCGCTGGGCGTGGGCGCGCAGCGGGCGCTGGGGTGCGGCCGGGGTGGGCGTGGGTTCGAGCGCGGCCAAAGTGGAGGAACCTCCGGTATTGCCCTATAGTCGATCGAAGATAACGGAGGGTCCTCCGCTATCTCTGGCATTCTACGTGGACGGGATTCCCATGCCTTCAACCAGCTCTCCCGCTTCTCCCGATGCGCCCGGCGGGCGGGACGCCGCGCCGCGGCCCGGTGGCGCCGCTCCGTTCGCCGGCCGTACCGTGTCGCGGATCGGCTACGGCGCCCTGCAGCTCGAACGCCTGCGCGGCGACCGTGACGCGGCCCTGGCGCTCGTGCGCCAGGCGATCGACAGCGGCGTGGACCACATCGACACCGCGCAGTTCTACGGCGACGGCTACGCCAACGAGATCCTCCGCGCCGCGATCGGGCCGGAGGACGACGTCATGATCGTCAGCAAGGTCGGCGCCACCGCCAATCCCGGCGGCCCGGTCCCGCTGCGGCTGGCCCAGCAGCCGAAGGAACTGCGCGCCGGCGTCGAGGACAACCTCACCGCCCTCGGCGTGGACCACATCCCCGTCGTGAACCTGCGCCGCCTCGACTCCGGCCCAGGGCTGCGGCCCGAGGGCGATCAGGTGGCCGACCTCGACGACCAGCTCGCCGAGATGACCGCGATGCGCGACGAGGGCAAGATCGGCGGGATCGGGCTGAGTGGCGTCGGCATCGACGGGTTGCGCCGGGCGATCCCCGCCGGCCTCGCCTGCGTGCAGAACGCCTACAGCCTCGTCTGCCGCGACGACGAGGAGCTGCTGCGGCTGTGCGCGGCCGAGGGCATCGCCTGGGTGCCGTTCTTCCCGCTCGGTGGGAGCTTCCCCGGCATGCCCAAGGTCACCGACGAGCCGGCCGTCCGCGCCGTGGCCGAGTCGCTCGGCGTCACGCCGTCCCAGATCGGGCTCGCCTGGCTGCTGCACCACGCCCCGAACGTGCTGCTCATCCCCGGCACCGGCGACCCTGCCCACCTGGAGGCCAACCTGGCGGTCGGCGACATCACCCTCGACGCCGCGGCCATGGCCGCCCTCGATGCCGTCGAGTCGCGATCCAGCGACGTTCCGCTCGGCTGATCGGCGTTGGGCGGGTAAGAGATCGTTGCCGAGACATCAGCACTGAGCGAGCAAGGACAAGACGATATGAAGGCCATCATCTACCGCGACCACGGCGACGCCGACGTTCTGCAGCTCGTCGAGCGTGACGTGCCCGAGCCCGGCCCCGGCGAGGTCCGCGTCCGGGTCGCCGTGTCCGGGGTCAACCCGACCGACTGGAAGAGCCGCTCCGGCGCGACCAACAGGAAGAGCTTTCCCGAGGTCACCCCGCACCTCGACGGCGCCGGCGTGATCGACGCCGTCGGCGAGGGGGTCGACCCGGGCCGGGTCGGCCAGCGGGTCTGGCTGTTCATGGCCACCGTCGGGCGGCCCACCGGCACCGCCGCCGAGTTCACCGTCGTGCCCGCCGGCAACGCGGTGCCGCTGCCCGACGCGGCCGGGTTCGACCTCGGCGCCTCGCTCGGCGTCCCCGCCCTCACCGCGCACCGCGCGCTCACCGTCGCCGAGGACGGGCCGCGCCGGCTGGGCCCCGGCGCGCTCGACGGCAAGGTGGTGCTCGCCGCCGGTGGGGCAGGAGCGGTCGGGCACGCGGCCATCCAGCTCGCCCGCTGGGCCGGCGCCACCGTGATCAGCACGATCAGCGGCCCGGAGAAGGCCCGGCTGGCCACCGCCGCCGGCGCCCACCACGTGATCAACTACCGCGAGGGCGACGCGGCCGCCCGGATCCGCGAGCTCGCCCCGGACGGCGTCGACATCGTCGCAGAGGTGGCGCTGGGGGCGAACCTGGACCTGGACCTGGCCGTGCTGGCCACCCGCGGCACGATCGCGATCTACGCCAACGACGGTGACAAGCCGGTCAACCTGGACGTGCGGCAGAACATGATGCTGAACACGCGCTATCAGTTCCTGGTGCTCTACACGGTCGGCACGCAGGCGCTCACCGCCGGCGCCGAGGACGTCGCCGCCGCCGTCCGCGACGGGGCCCTGCCTGTCGGTGAGGAGCACGGCCTGCCGCTGGTCCGCTTCCCGCTCGACCGTACGGCCGACGCGCACCGGGCGGTGGAGGGCGGCGCGGTCGGCAAGGTCCTGGTGGACATCGCCCCGTGACGGCCGCGCGTGACGGCCGCGCGTGACGGCCGCGTGTGACGGCCGCGTGGGACGGCATCGCGGGGACGGTCCCGCGAGGTGGCGGCCTCGCGATGGGGCGGCCTCCGCGATGTGACGGACGCGGGCCCTGCTACGGTGCTCCTCACGAGCTGGAGATCGTCCCGGCCGGCTCCCCGTTGAAGGAGAGACTCTGCGACGAGACAGGCCGCGGCGCCGGCTCCCGCTCATCGCGCTCGTCGCAGTCGTCGTGGGCCTGCTCCTGTCGAGTGGCTGCGCCATCGACAAGGGCACCGCGCTCGCCGCGGACTTCGACGCGGACTGGGCCGGAACGCCGGACGTCACCAAGATTGACACGACCAGGAACAACACGCTCCCGTTCGCGGGCTCGGCCTCCGGCACCCTGATCCTCAGGGACGGCACGCCGGCCGACCGGGTGAGCGCGCTGGCGAACGACCTGCGGCGCTACGTCGCCGAGCACCGGAACGTCACCGGCCGGATCACGGCGGGCGCCGTCAGCTTCACCGTCGTCGCCGACCGGCGCCGCGCTGACGAGGCACTGTCGTTGTGGCGGTCACTGACGACCGACGACCGGACGCTGACCGGCGACCTGCACGACGCGCCCACGAAGGGGGTCGTCCGCTGGCGGATCGAGCTCACCGCGACCGACGCCGCCGCCGCGATGACGCTGTTCGAGGACCTGGTCACCGACGGCGGACGGCATCGGCCCCTGTCGGACGTGGTGTCGCTGAAGGTCGGTACGGGCCGCACCGCCCGGCCCGCGCTCTCCGTCGGCACCGACTTCAACGGCGCCCGCCCCACCGAGGCCATCGCCGCCTACCAGGCGGTGGCCGCCCGGTACGCCGTCGCCGCCGCCTCGCTGATGCCCGACCGCGCCGCCATCGTGGTCGCGAAGCAGGCCGACCTGGCCCGTGCGAGCGAACTGGCCGGAAAGGCGGCTCCGGGCCTCGGGGCCACACTCAAGGTCACCAGCGCCGACAACCCGTGACGCTCACCAGCGTCGGCGGCCCCTGACGCTCACCAGCGTCGGCGGCCCCTGATGGTCACCAGCGCCGGCGACCCCTAATCCCCTTAAGCCCGCGCCGGCTCCGGCCGGCACAACTCATCGTTCATGACGCGCCTTCGTTCCCGTTGGCCGGCACGGGCGTCACGGGGATGACGCCGTCCGGCAGGGAGACGGGCCTCGCCTTGCTCTGCACGAACGTGCGCGGCACGTGCACCCAGGCATGTCCCCGGTACTCCTTCTCCAGCACCTGGACCCGGCGGAAGTCGTCGAGGTGGTAGGTGGTGTAGCCCTGACTGATCGTCCCGTCGTAGATCTCGTCGGAGACGATCACCGCGAGGGACGTGTCGGAGGTCTCCAGCGTCTGCCTCAGCGCACTACACGAGAGCAGCCGCTTGACCTGGACGACCGCCTGTCCCGCGAAGCCGTTGGCCGCCTGCGAGACGACGCCTTCGTGCACGGCCATCCGCAGCCGCAGCCGCGCCTCCTCGATCCTGGTGGCGTTGCACTGGTTCAGCAGCCGGTGCAGGTGCCTGACGAAGTCGTCGACGAGGCGGTGCTCCGGTTCGGAGGTGGGGAGGATGGCGAGCTCTCCGTCGCCGGACGGCTGGGTCGTCCACAACTTCCTGTGCAGCACGGCCGCGTCGGCCGCCTCGTGCAGAATGTCCACCAAGGTGCGCTGAATACTGCGATGACGCTGGGCGTCCCCGCTGCCGTAGCCGGCGATGTCCGTCGCCAGCAGCAGATATCTGCCGGTGTTTATCGGATTTGTCGGCATTTGCTTTCTCCAGGAAGGAATTGCCGCTTAATTGATGAGGAAACCCTGGCGTATGATCCAGCCGGACAAGACCTATCCATACGTTTTCGAAGGTCGGTCGTGACCTTGGCCAGGGCGCCGGGCCTCGTGCCGGTCGGGGACAGGAGGAAGACGCGCCGGTCGGTCTGTTCGCCCTGCCTGATCAGAACCCTGCCGGCGGGCTGGAGCGTGGCGGGGGTGAGGGAGAGCAGTTCCTGGCCGAGAGTGGGGCTCAATTCGGCCATAGAGGTATTCGAAGGCCATTCGATGGGATAACGACGTTGCACACTTCCTCCGACAGGTCCACTCCCGCGAGGCCGATGGGTCGCCTGGGAGAATCATTCACTTCTGGGTCGGATGTCGCAACTAGAATCCCATTTCTCCTTTACTGCCACAGCATCTTCAAGGGGGACAGCGGGCTCGATATCAGACAGCACACTTGAATACCGTGAATTATCGGCGTAATACATGCCAAAGTGGCTCTACGCCTTGCCGCCTCGCGTGGCGGCCGGGGTGGCGGTCGAGCTGCGGCCGGCCGGGTGATCAGCCGAACGAGGCGCTACGGCGCAGCGGCGACGGCCGCCAGGCGGGGTGCGAGGCGCTCGGCCATGAGGCGGTAGCCGTCGGCGTTCGGGTGCAGGGCGTCCGGTAGCAGAAGGTGGGCGTCGTCGGGGCCGAGGACGCTCGGGCCGTCGATGAGGTGCAGCCGGGTCTCGCCGCACCGCCGCAACGTCCGTACGGCGTCCGCGACGGCGGTGCGGACGTCGTCGAGGGTCAGATGCACCGGGTTGACCAGCCGTTCGCGAGGCGGTGAGGTCATCGGCGAGATCACGGCGATCGGCACCCGTGGTTGTGTGTCGCGAATCGTCTGGATAAATCCGGACACCTGGCCGGTGAACGTCCGCAGGCTCATGCTCGCGAAGCCATGGACGTTGCCCCCGAGACACAGCGAGATCAGGTCCGCCGGCGTGCGCGCGATCGCTCTGGCCGCGACGGGATCGAGGTGGCACTCGCCGGCGAAGCCGAGACAGGTCAGGTCCCAGCCGAGGCGCCGCGCGACCAGGGCGGGCCAGGTCTCGCTCGGTCCGGCCGCCGAGCGGCACTGCGTGATCGAGCTTCCGTACGTGACCCAGCGCGGCCCCTCGTCCCCGGCCGCGGTCGCGTACGTCGCGTCGTGCAGGACGAGGGGGCCCGTCCTGACCTCGCCGAACTGGGGCAGCCAGACCTCGACGACCTTGGCGCCGGGCGGCAGTTCGACGCGGCTCGTCACCGCCCCCGCCGCCAGCGCCGTCCGCCGCCAGAGCATGCCGTCCACCGTGACGTCGAGCGACGTCACGTCGTCGGCCGCGGCGTAGGTGCGCAACTCCAGCGCGGCCGCGTCGGTACGGACGACCGCGCGCACGCCGGCCGGCATCCGCGCCCGCGTGACCAGGACGGGTGCGTGGGCGGTGGCGATCCGGTCCGGCGGCAGCCGCCACGGCTGCCAGGCGCCGCCCTCCTCCGTCCAGGCCAGAGCGCCCCGCCAGACCGCCGGCCCGGCGCCGGGGATGAGCCGGATCACCGCCATGCGAGTCCAGTGCGGATCAGGGCCGGGGTCGGTGTCATGAGGGCCGGGTCAGACCTTGGGGCCGAGGACGACGTTGCGCCAGGCGGCTCCGTCGGAGAGCGCGAGGCCGCGCTTGCCGGTCTTCGGGTCGCGAACCATGACGATCCCCCCGGCCTGGCCGGCCGCGTCCGGCAGGGTGTCCGGGGTGTGCTCGGCCAGGACCACCTGGTGCGCGTAGACGGTCCGCATCCGCTGCGTGGTGCTGCCCAGGTCCCGTGCGTTGTCGGCGGGCGGCACCAGGCCGGTGGCGTTGGCGGCCATGGACACCAGTTCGTTCGTGGACGTGGTCGAGCAGAGCAGCTCGGTGGCGGCCGATCCCGACTGGTTGACCGGCACCACCCGCACCCCGCCCTTGACGCCCGGGTTGGCGTTGCTGCCCTCCACGACGAACGACCCGTACCGGTCCGTGCCCACCTTGACCGGCTCGGTCGAGGTGCTGACCACCTTCGCCGCCGCCCCCAGGGGCCCGGCCACCTCGATCCGGTTGAACCGGCCGGGGGTGGCCTGGACGAACGAGTCCGCCCCCACAGGGCCCGCGACCAGCGGCACCTGCTCGGAGGCGTTGCCGATCACGTGGGAGCTGTGCAGCCCGCCGGTGGTCGTGATCGGCGGCCGCTTCGCGGGGTCGGGCGAGATGACGTTGCCGATGACGCTGAACGCGCTCGCCTTTCCGGCCACCGCGATGGCGGCGTTGTCGTTCCTGCCGGAGAGGTTCCAGTTGTCGAACGAGTTGTTGGCGATGGTGATCCGGCTGGCGTCGTTCTCGAAGCGGATCGGCGAGCCGTTGAGCCAGTTGAAGGTGTTCCCGCTGATGGTGACGTTGTGCGCCTTGACGCCGCTGGAGAATTGGATCGCGCGGGTGCCGTTGTTCTGCGGTGGTTCGAACCCGCCGAGGACGTTGTCGCCGATGGTCAGGTTGTGGCCCCCGCTGGTGATCTCGATGATCGCCCCGTTGTCCGCCTTCTCCACCACGTTGCCGCTGATGGTGGAGTTGGTGAGGCTGCCGATGAACAGGCGCCGGCCGATGTCGAGCAGGTTGCCCTGGATGATCGCGCCGCGGAAGTCGCTGCTCTCTGCGCCCTGGGTGACGATGGCCTGGAACGGGCTGTGGAAGTGGTTGTTGGTGATGAGCCACTTCCGCAGCCCGTACGGCGGGACGTGGTCGGCTCCGCCTTCCACGCCGCTGGTGGGCCAGGCGAGGCTGACGCCGGTGGTGCAGAGCGCGACGAGGTTGTGCGAGAAGTACAGCCCGCGGCCGACGTGTTCGACGGCGAGCTTGAACGACACGAACGTGCACTCCAGGATGGCGGCGTCGGTGTCGTCGGTGTTGACCTCGCCGGCGAAGCGCAGCGCCACGTTGCGTTCGGTCTTGGCGGGGGCGACGAAGGCCAGGCCGTAGATCGCGGCGAGCGAGCAGCGCACGTCGATGCCCACGCCGTCGTGCGTCACCTGGATGATCGACGCGCGGTTCGTCATGGTGCTGTAACCGCGGAGCTGGATGCGGTTGAAGGACTCTCCGGCCACGTCGGGGATGACGATGGTCCTGGTGATCCGGTAGGTGCCGGGCGGGAAGACGACGATCCGGGTGGTCCGGGTCCGCGTGGCGAGGATGGCCTGCTCGATGGCGTCGGTGTCGTCGTGCTGCCCGTCGGCCAGCGCGCCGAACTGCTGCGGCGTGATGATGTCCGCCGGGTCCGCGTCTTCCGGGCCCGCGGCCGCCGCGGGTGCGGCTCCCCAGGTGGCGGTGGCCGCGGCGGCGCCGAGCGCCGCACCGCCGATCCGTAGGAGCGCTCGACGATCGGTCCACTCGGGCATGGCCGTTACCTCCGGCTGCGCGGATTGATACGTATTGATCGGGGATCGTACATACGGCCAATCCGGCTCACAAGAGCTAATAAATGCTGATAATTGGATGACATCTAGACATCTGACGGCAACGTTCGTGAAATTTCCCCCTTGTGGTGAGCGTCGACAGGTGTCTAGAGTGCCCCGGAGTCGTTACGTATTAGTCAACTGGATCCCCATGCGCAAACGAGCGGGGCCACGACGCCCCACCCAAGTCGAGATCGCCCAGCGAGCCGGCGTCTCCCAGGCCACCGTCTCCCTCGTGCTCAGCGAGCGACCCGGCGTGCCGGTCGCCGAGGAGACCCGCCAGCGGGTGCAGCAGGCGATCGAGGAGCTCGGGTACGCCGTCAACCCCGCCGCCCGCGCGCTGCGCGGGATGAGCGTCAAGACCATCGGCCTCTACACGTTCGAGTCGGTCTTCCCCGTCGACCAGCGCGATTTCTACCACCCGTTCCTGGTCGGAGTGGAGGAGGAGGCGGCCAGGCTCGGGTACGACCTGCTGCTGTTCACCTCGGCCAACACCGCCCATGGCGGGGTCTACGCCAGAGGGCGCAACGCGCTGCTGAAGGCCGACGGCTGCGTGCTGCTGGGCCGGCACATCTCGCGTGACGACCTGACGAACCTGGTCGACGAGGGCTTCCCCTTCGTCTTCATCGGCCGGCGCGACATCGAAGGCACCGAGCTGTCCTACGTCGCCCCCGACTACGTCGCCCCGACCGCGGCTCTCGTGGAGGAGCTGGCCGCGCTCGGCCACCGGCGGATCCTGCTCCTGCGGCAGAGCGACGGCGCCGAGCCTGGCGACGACCGTGAGCTCGGCCTGCGGCGCGGTGCCGAGGCCGCGGGCCTGAGCCAGGACGACCTCCTGGTGGAGTACTCCTCCGGCGCCGGGGACCTCGGCACCGACCGGGTCACCGGATGGGTGGACGACGGCGTCACGGCGGTCCTCGTCGAGCCCTCAGAGGACAACGCCAGCGGCCTCGCCCTGGCCGCGGCCGCCGAGGCCGCCGGCGTGCGGATCCCCGACCGGTTGTCGGTCGCCTTCCTGGGCTCCGCACCGCCGCCGACCGCGACCAGGATCTGGACCTCGTTCGAGATCCCCCGGGTCGAGATCGGCCGGGCGGCCGTGCAGTTGCTGGTCACCCTGCTGGAGGACGCGGAACGGTCGCCGCTGCAGCTCGTGGTGCCGTGCACGGACGTACGCGGCAACTCGATCAGCCGGGTGGTGCGGCGATGACCCGGTACGCGCTGCGCACGGCGGCCACCGGCGTTTTGATCATCTTCGGCGCCGCCACGCTGGTGTTCTTCATCATGCGGATCGCCCCGGGTGACCAGGCGCTGGTGCTGCTCGGCCCGGACGCCACGGGCGCCGAAGTGGCCGCCGCCAGGACCAGGCTCGGGCTGGATCAGCCGTTGCCGGTGCAGTACTGGCACTACCTGACCCAGCTCGCCACGCTCGACTTCGGTGACTCCTACCGCTTCGGCCGGCCGGCGTTCGAGCTGGTGCTGTCGCGGGTGCCCGCCTCGGTGGAGCTCACGCTGGTGGCCACCCTCATGGCGATGACGGGCGTCGTCCTCGGCGCCCTGGCCGGGGCCTACCGGGGTCGGTGGATCGACCGCGGGATCTCCGGTCTGGCCCTGTTCCTCTACTCGATGCCGCCGTTCTGGATCGGGATCATGCTGATCCTGGTGATGGCGTTGCAGCTGCGGCTGCTGCCCAGCGCCGGCACCGGGACCCCGGCCCACATCGTCCTTCCCGCGCTCACGCTCGCCGCCCCGTTCACCGCGCTGCTGACCCGGATCACCCGGAGCAGCGTGGCCGACACCATGGCGGAGACCTACGTGCAGCGCTCGTACGCCAAGGGGCTCAGCACCCGCGAGGTGGTGACGGGACACGTGGTGCGCAACGCGGCGACGCCGGTGGTGACCGTCGGCGCGCTGCACGTGAGCACGTTGCTGGGCGGCGCGGTGATCGTGGAGACCGTCTTCACCTGGCCGGGCCTCGGCTCGTTGCTGGTGACGGCGGTGGCCAACAGGGACTACTCGATCGTGCAGGCCGCCGTGCTGCTCATCGCGGTCATCGTGGTCTGCTGCAACGTCGTGGCCGACCTGATCGCCGCCCGGCTCGATCCGCGGGTACGGCTGGGGGCGAGGGCATGAGCGCGATCACCGTACGGCCCAGGTTGTGGCCCGTCCGCCTGCGGTCCACGCCGGCCGTCGCCGCGGTCGCCACCGTCGTGCTCGCCTGTTACGTGCTCGTCGGGCTGATCGGCCCGCTGCTGATCGCGTACGACCCGGTGGCGACCAGCGTGGCGGACCGGCTGCTGCCGATCGGGGCGACCAGGGCGGACGGCACGCTCGCCCTGCTGGGCACCGACGGAGCCGGCCGGGACATGCTCGGCCAGCTGGTCTATGGCGCCAGGACGTCGATCATCATCGGGATCTCCGTGGTGGCTGCCTGCCTGGCGGTCGGGCTGGCCTTCGGCACGCTCGCCGGTTACCTGGCGGGCTGGACCGACATCGCGATCTCCCGGCTGATCGACATCCTGATGGCCTTCCCCGGCATTCTGCTGGCGATCGTGATCGCCGGCCTCTTCCAGCGCAGCATGCTGGTCGTGGTGCTGTCGCTCTCGGTGGCCGGCTGGGTCGGCTTCGCCCGGCTGACCCGCGGCGTCACCCTCTCGTTGCGCGAGCGGCCGTGGGTCGACGCCGCGCGGCTGATCGGGGTGCCCACTCCGATCGTGATCATCCGGCACATCATCCCGTTTGTGATCGGTCCTGTGACGGCGCTGGCGACCACGGAGTTCGCCGGCGCGGTGCTGTCGGAGGCCGGTCTCAGCTTCCTCGGTCTCGGTCTGCCCTCGGCCACGGTCTCCTGGGGCCAGGTCATCGCGAACGGCAAGGACTATCTCGACACCGCCTGGTGGATCTCAGCGCTACCGGGGCTGGCGCTGACCGGCCTCGTGGTGAGCACGGGCCTGCTCGGCGACCACCTCACCCAGCGTCTCGGCACGAGCCGCTGACAGCACAGCCAAGGTCAGGAGGAATTCCATGAGGCCCGTTCGGCTTCGTCGGGCGGCGGCACTCGCCGCCGCGGCATTTTCCATCGTGGGGCTGGTCGCCTGCAGCACCACCACCGGCGGCGGCTCGTCCACCGGCGGTGACGCGCCGCAGGAACTGGCCGTCGCCGTCTGGACCCCGATCGAGAACCTGGACCCGCACGGCGCGTCAGGGATGGACAACGGCACCCAGGTCGCCGCCAAGGCGATCTTCAGCCCACTGGTCAGCACGTCGGGGAAGGGCAAGTTCGACGGCGTGCTGGCCGAGTCGTGGGAGGCCGACGACGACGCCACGGAGTGGACCTTCAAGCTGCGCGACGGCGTCACGTTCTCCGACGGCACCCCGGTCACCGCCGCCGACGTCGTCGCCTCCTTCGAGCGGGTGCTGGAGCTCAAGGGCGCGATGGCCAGCAACTACGCCGGCCACAAGGCCGAGGAGGGCGACGCGGGCACGGTCGTCATCACCTCCAAGGACCCCGACCCGGCGCTGCTGGGCAAGCTGATCACCTTCTACGTCACCCCGAAAGCCCACCTGAACGACGGCTGGACCAAGCCGGTCGGCTCGGGCCCGTTCGTCGTGCAGCAGTTCACGCCGGGCCAGAGCCTGGTGCTCGCCCCCAACCCCGGCTACTGGGGCGGCAAGCCGGCGCTGAACCGCCTGGAGCTGCGCAGCATCGGTGAGATGGCGGCGCGGATGACCGCGCTGAAGACCGGCGAGGTCGCCATGACGTGGGCGGTCCCCGACGACCAGTTGCCCGGCCTGAAGAGCAACCCGGACCTGGTGGTGGAGAAGGACTCGGGCAGCGGCGTCGTCACCATGTGGATGAACGGCTCCGTCAAGGGGCTGAAGGAGGCCGCCGTCCGGCGCGCGCTGTGGCAGGCGGTCGACTTCCCCACCATCATCAAGTCGCTGTTCCCCGAGACCGGCTCGGTGGCGGACTCGGTGGTGACGCCCAGCGTGCTCGGCTACGCGCCGCAGACGCCGGTGACGTACGACCCGGCCGCGGCCAAGAAGGCGCTCGACGACGCCGGCTGGGACTACGGCCAGACGATCCGGATGCAGTTCTCCCAGCCCCAGTTCCAGCAGTTCGCCGACGCGGTGGCGAGCGACCTGGCCAAGATCGGGGTCAAGGCGGAGCCGACGCAGAAGGAGCCCGCGGTCTTCCTCCAGGACCTGCTGGCGCTCAAGTGGGACCTGAACATCCAGCAGCTCGGCACCGCGGGCTTCGACGCGGCGACCAACCTCGGCCGGCTCTACACCTGCGCGGCCAAGCGCACCGGCTACTGCAATCCCGACCTCGACAAGGTGCTCGCCCAGGCCGGCTCCACCAGCGACAACGCCAAGCGGCAGGAGCTGTACGGGCAGGCCAACAAGATCATCTGGGATGACGCGGTCGGCATGTACCCCATGTTCGTGCGCAACGCGTTCGTCCGGAACAAGTCCGTGCAGGGCCTGGTCATCCCGCCGGACCTGACGCCGGACTTCTCCACGGTCAAGATCGGCAATGGTGGCTCATGAGCCGGTTGTCGAACATGACGGACCCGGCGCCGGTCGGCAGCGGCGCCGAGCCGGCGCCGCTGCTCCGCGTCGAGCACCTGTCGATCGACCTGCCGGGTCCGGCCGGCCCGGTCCGCGTGGTGGACGACGTCTCGTTCACCGTGGCCGCGGGCCGGACCACCGGCCTGATCGGCGAGTCGGGCAGCGGCAAGACGATGACCGCGACGGCGATCATCGGCCTGCTGCCGCCCGGCGCGGCGGTCTCGGGGCGGATGATGTGGCACGGCGAGGACCTGGTCACCATGGCCGAGCAGGACCGGCGGCGGCTGCGCGGGCGCGGCATCGGGATGATCTTCCAGGATCCCCAGGCCGCGCTGGACCCGACGCAGACGATCGGCCGGCAGGTCGGCGAGATCCTGCGGCGCGGCGGGATGCCCAAGAAGGAGGTCCGCAGGACCGTGATCGACCTGCTCGACCGGGTGGGGATCCCCGAGCCGGAGACGCGGCACGCCCAGTATCCGCACCAGTACTCGGGTGGGCTGCGGCAGCGGGCCATGGTCGCGACGGCGCTGGCCGGCTCGCCCGAGCTCATCCTGGCCGACGAGCCGACGACCGCGCTCGACGTCACCGTCCAGGCCCGCATCCTCGCCCTGCTGCGGCGCGTCCGCGACGAGGAGGGCATGGCCATGCTGCTGGTCAGCCACGACCTGCGGGTGATGGCCCATGTGGCGGACGAGGTCGTCGTCATGTACGCCGGCCGGATCTGCGAGATCGGCAGCGGCCGTGAGGTGCTCAACAGCCCGGCGCACCCGTACACGCGGGCGCTCGTCGTGAGCGTCCCGGCCGTCCGCAGCAAGACGGCCATCGCCGAGCCGCTGCCCGGCAGCCCGGCCAGCCCGGCCGAGCGCCCTAGCGGCTGCCCGTTCCACCCGCGCTGTGCCAAGGCCCAGGACAGGTGCGCGAACGAGGTGCCCAGGATGCGCCAGGTCGCCGCGGGCCGGCAGGTCGCCTGTCACTTCCCGGAGGAGACGTGAGCGCATCGCCCCTGGTCGAGGTCAGCGACCTCGTGGTCAACTTCCACAGCCGCAGGGAGCGCAGGGCCGGCAAGCCGAACGCCGTGGACGGCGTCTCCTTCGCCCTGCGTCCGGACGAGACCCTGGCGATCGTCGGGGAGTCGGGCTCCGGGAAGACCACGGTCGCCCGCTGCGTCGTCGGGCTGCAGGCCCCTCAGGCAGGCGTGATCCGGTTCGACGGGGCCGCTATCGGCCCGGTGTCGAAGCGGTCGCCGGCCACCCGGCGGGCGATCCAGATGGTCTTCCAGGACCCCGCCGCCTCGCTCAACCCCAGGATGACCGTCAGGGCGATCATCTCCGAGACCTGGCGGACCCACCCCTCGGTCGCGCCCGAGGGCCGGACCTGGGAGGCCGCGATCGACGAGCTCCTCGGGGACGTCGGCCTGGATCCCGGCGTCGCCGACCGGCGGGCCGCGGCCCTGTCGGGCGGGCAGTGCCAGCGGGTCAGCATCGCCCGCGCGCTCGCCCTGCGGCCCCGGCTGCTGGTCTGCGACGAGGCCGTCTCCGCGCTCGACGTGTCGGTGCAGTCGCAGATCCTGCGGCTGCTGGCCGGCCTGCGCGCGGCCCGCGGGCTGGCCATCCTCTTCATCACCCACGACCTCGGCGTGGTCAGGCAGATCGCCGACCGGGTGGCGGTCATGCACCGGGGCAGCCTGGTCGAGA
Source organism: Nonomuraea sp. NPDC048892 (assembly GCF_040649735.1). Taxonomy (NCBI): domain Bacteria; kingdom Bacillati; phylum Actinomycetota; class Actinomycetes; order Streptosporangiales; family Streptosporangiaceae; genus Nonomuraea; species Nonomuraea sp. NPDC048892. Next base: position 992,542 of record NZ_JBEZFZ010000001.1, read on the forward strand.
CCGCGACGGCCGACGACCTGTTCGAGCGGCCAGGCCATCCGTACACGAAGACACTGCTCGAAGCCGCCCTCGACCTAGAGGGCGCCTGAAACACATATGCGATCAGGGGGAACACGGTGGAATCGCGGATCAGTGACGCGGACCTCGCCATCATCGGCGGCGGCGTCGGTGGAGTCGCCGCCGCGCTGGCGGCGCTCCGGCACGGGCTGCGGGTGGTGCTGACCGAGGAAGGCGACCGGATCGGCGGGCAGTTCACCAGCCAGGGGGTGCCTCCTGACGAGCACAGGTGGATCGAGCAGTTCGGCTGCACCGCCTCCTACCGCCGCTACCGGAACGCGGTCCGCGATCACTACCGGACCTGGTACCCCCTCACGGTGGCGGCCAGGAACGAGCCCTACCTGAATCCCGGGCTGGGCCGGGTCGGCGCGCTGTGCCACGAGCCGCGGGTCAGCGGGGCGGTGCTGCGCGCGCTGGTCGATCCCTACCTGAGCAGCGGCCGGCTGCGCATCCTGCTCAACGCACGACCGGTGGCCGCCGAGACCGACGGCGACCGGATCACCGGCGTGACGGTGCGGCGCGCGGACGACGATCTGGTGCATCTCGTGGCTCCGTACTATCTGGACGCCACCGAGCTCGGCGACCTGCTGCCGCTGGCGGGGGTGGAACACGTGACCGGGTTCGAGTCCCGGCACGAGACGGGGGAGCCGAGCGCGCCCGAGGTGGCGCAGCCCGGCAACATGCAGGCCTTCTCCTGGGTGTTCGCGATCGATCACCGGGAGGGCGAGGACCACGTCATCGACCGGCCGGCCGACTACGACCACTGGCGCGCCTACCGCCCGGACTACTGGCCGGGCACGCAGATCGGGCTGACCGCGCCGGACCCGCGCACGCGGGAGCCGTTGACGCGGACGTTCACCCCCAACCTCACGTCCGGCCCCGTGCTCGCCGACCAGAGCCAGGACCCAGGGGACCGGGAGCTGTGGGAGTTCCGCCGGGCCGTCGCCCGCGAGCTGTACGAGCCCGGCTTCGTGACCAGTGACGTGACCCTGGTGAACTGGCCCATGATCGACTACGTGGAGGGGCCGATCATCGGGGTGAGCGAGCAGGACAAGGCCCGCCACCTCGCCGGCGCGCGGGAGCTGTCGGAAAGCATGCTCTACTGGCTGCAGACCGAGGCTCCCCGGCCGGACGGCGGCCGTGGCTGGCCGGGCCTGCGGCTGCGGCCGGACGTCATGGACACGCCCGACGGCTTCGCCGCCGCGCCGTACATCCGCGAGTCCCGCCGGATCAGGGCCGAGTACACGGTGGTCGAACAGGACGTCTCCCTCGCCGTACGGGGTGACGCGGGCGCGGCTGCGTACGACGACACGGTCGGGATCGGCATGTACCGGATCGACCTGCACCCCTCGACGGGCGGAGACAACTACATCGACGTCCCCAGCAGCCCGTTCCAGATCCCGCTCGGGGCGCTCCTGCCCGTACGCGTGCGCAATCTGCTGCCGGCCGGGAAGAACATCGGCAGCACCCACATCACCAACGGCTGCTACCGGCTGCACCCGGTCGAGTGGAACATCGGGGAGGCCGCCGCCTCGCTGGTGGCCTACTGCCTGGGGGAGACGGTGGAGCCGCACGACGTCCGGCGCAAGGACGGGCATCTGCGGGCGTTCCAGAGCGCGTTGAAGGCCGACGGCGTCGAGCTCGCCTGGCCGGAGATCAGGGGGTACTGATGTTCGTCTCCGATGTGATCGTTCCCGCCGTGACCCCGATCGGGGCGGACGGCCGTCCCGACCTCGCGGCCGGCACTCGCTACTTCGGCGCGCTCGCCGCCTCGGGCGTCGAGAAGATCATGCTGCTCGGCACCAACGGCGAGGGGCCGCTGCACCAGACGACTGAGATCGGCCCGTTCCTGCGCGAAGCCGTCGCCCACTGGCGCGGGCTCGTTCCAGGCGGCGTCGTCATCGTCAACGTCTCCGCCGCCGGCACCCGCGAATCGCTCGCGCGGGCCGAGCTCGCCGCCGAGGCCGGCTGTGACGCGGTCGCGCTCAGCCCACCCTGTTACTTCCGCCATGACGAGCGGGACATCGTCGAGCACTACCGGGCGAGCCGGGCGGCGGCCGTGCCGGTGATCGCGTACAACATCCCCCGGTACGCGGCGCCGTTCTCGGCGGGCCCGATCGCCTCCGTCGGCGACATGGAGCACGTCGTGGGCATCAAGGACAGTTCCGGCGATCCGGACATCCTGCGCCGGTGGCTCGACGTCAAGCGCGATCGGCCGGACTTCGGGGTGAACCAGGGAGCCGAAGGCGCGCTGCTCGACGCGCTGGCCGCCGGCGCCGACGGGATCACGCCGGGCATCGCCAACCTCGCCCCGCGCGTCGCCCTGGAGCTGGTCGCCGCGTACCGGGCCGGCGACCTGGAGCGGGCCGCCCTGGCCCAGAAACGGATCGATCGGCTGCTCCCCGTGCACCGGATCCGCCCGGGAGTCCCGGTCGTCAAGGCGGCGCTGGCCCTGCGCGGTCTGTGCTCCGCCGCGGTCGCACCGCCGCTGCGGACGCTGAACGACGGAGAGCTGACGGCGCTGCGCGACTTCCTGGCGGGATTCGAGCCGGAACTGATCGGAGCCGCCGATGACTGACGCCGAGTGGTGGCGCCGCGCGGTCATCTATCAGATCTACATCCGCTCCTTCGCCGACGGCGACGGCGACGGGATCGGGGACATCGCCGGGATCCGCGCCCGCCTGGGCTATCTGGCCGGGCTCGGCGTGGACGCCCTGTGGATCACGCCCTGGTACGAGTCGCCGAACAACGACGGCGGCTACGACATCTCCGACTACCGGGCCATCGCCCCCGAGTACGGCGACGTACGCGCGGCCGAGCAACTGATCGCCGAGGCGCACCGGCACGGCCTGCGGGTGATCCTCGACATCGTGCCCAACCACACCTCCACCGAGCACCCCTGGTTCCAGGCCGCGCTCGCCGCCCCGCCGGGCTCCCCGGAACGCGCCAGGTACCACTTCGCGGACGGCCCCGCCGAGGGGGTCAAGCCCAACGACTGGCGCAGCACGTTCGGCGGCCCGGCCTGGACCCGGGTGCCCGACGGTCAGTGGTATCTGCACCTGTTCGACCCCACCCAGGCCGACCTCAACTGGTCGAATCCAGACGTCCGGGCGGAGTTCCTGGACCTGCTGCGCTTCTGGTTCGACCGGGGCGTGGACGGGTTCCGCATCGACGTGGCCACCGGCCTGGTCAAGCACCCCGGCTATCCCGACCTGGGCTACCGGGAGGAGGACCTGCTCGTCCTGACCGACGTGCCGGACCACCCGCACCGCGACCGCGACGAGGTGCACGAGATCTACCGGGACTGGCGCGCGGTGGCCGACGCGTACGACCCGCCGCGGATCTTCGTGGCCGAGGCGTGGGTGGCCGATCCGGAACGGCTGGCTCGTTACGTGGCGCCGGCCCAGCTCCACACCGCGTTCAACTTCCCCTTCCTGCAGTCCGCGTGGGACGCCGGCGACCTGTTCAAGGTGATCGACGCCACCCTCGGGACGATGTCCCTGTCCGGCGCGCCGCCGACCTGGGTGCTGTCCAATCACGACGTCGAACGTACGGTGACCCGGTACGGTCGCGCCGACACCCGCAAGCACCAGGGGAGGTCCGGCCACGAGCTGGGCCCGGTGGACGAGGACCTGGGCCGCCGCCGGGCCAGGGCCGCGCTGCTGCTGATGCTGGCGCTGCCCGGCGTCGCCTACCTCTACCAGGGCGAGGAGCTGGGCCTGCCCGACTACCTGGACATCCCCGACGACCGGCTCCGCGACCCGATCTGGACGCGTTCCGGCGGGCGGCGCCGGGGCCGAGACGGTTGCCGGATCCCGCTGCCCTGGACGCCGGAGCCGGACGGCGCCGGATTCGGCGCCGCGGACCCGTGGCTGCCGCAGCCTCCCGGCTGGGGGCGGCTCTCGGCGGCCGTCCAGATCGACGACCCGGGCTCCACCTACAACCTCGTGGCGCGGGCGCTGCGGATCCGGCGGGAGCTGGATCCTCCGCAGGAGCTCGAATGGGCCGGCCGGGGCGGCTCCGTGCTGCGTTTCCGGCGCGGGCCGGGCTTCGAGTGCGTGGTCACCTTCGGCTCCGCCGAGGTGCCGCTGCCCGAGGGTGCGGTGACCCTGCTGCGCAGCGACACCCGTGCCTCGGGCGACCCGCTCGGCCCGGACACGGCTGCCTGGCTGCGGATGCGGGACGACCGTACGACATGAGACGGCCTGACGCGAGAAAGCCCGACACGAGCCCGGCCATGAGACCGCGCACCATGAAGCAGCCCAACATCGTGCTGATCCTCGCCGACGACCTGGGCTACTCCGACCTCGGCTGTTACGGCGGCGAGATCCGCACGCCGAACCTCGACCGGCTCGGACGGTCAGGGGTGCGGCTGACGCAGTTCGCCAACACGGCCCGGTGCAGCCCGTCGCGCGCGTCCCTGCTGACCGGGCTGCACCCGCACCAGACCGGCATCGGCGTGCTGGCCGGCAACGGCACGCCAGGAGGGTACCCGGGCAGCCTCGACGACCGCTGCGTCACCGTGGCCGAGGTGCTCGCCGACGCCGGGTACGCCACCGGCATGTCGGGCAAGTGGCACCTGAGCGGGCCTTTATGGGAGCCGCACGAATCCTGGCCGACCCGGCGCGGATTCGCCGACTTCTTCGGCACGCTCAGCGGGTGCGGCAGCTACTACGATCCGGCGACCCTGTTCCGGGGCGAGACGGACGCGAGCGCCGAGACCCGCGACCCGGACTTCTTCTACACCGACGCGATCACCGAGCACGCGGTGGAGTTCATCCGCGGGCAGGCCGCCGCCGCCCGCCCGTTCCTCTCCTACGTCGCCTACACCGCGCCGCACTGGCCACTGCACGCGCCCGAGGAGGACGTCGCCGGGTACGACGGCGTCTACGCCGCGGGCTGGGACGAGCTGCGCGCCCGCCGGCTCGACCGGCTGCGCGCGGAGGGGCTGCTCGGGGCCGAGTCGGCGCTGTCCGGGCGCGATCCGGCGCAGCCGCCCTGGGCGGCGGTGCCGGACCAGGCGTGGGAGGCGCGCCGCATGCAGGTGTACGCGGCCCAGGTGGAGCGGATGGACCGGGGCGTCGGCCGGATCCTCGACCAGCTCGCGGCCTCCGGCGTGCTGGAGGACACCCTGGTGGTGTTCCTGTCGGACAACGGCGGCTGCGCCGAGATCCTGCCGCTCGGAGACCCCGAGGAGTTCCGCGCCAAACGGCACATCGTGCCCGCGCGCACCCGCGACGGCGGCGAAATGCGCGTCGGCAACCTCCCCGACGTCGATCCAGGGCCGGAGCACACCTACGCGAGTTACGGTCCCGCGTGGGCCAACCTGTCCAACACCCCGTTCCGCTTCTACAAGCGGTGGGTCCACGAGGGCGGCATCGCGACCCCGTTCATCGTGCACTGGCCGGCGGGCGACCTGGCCGGGGGCCGGATCGTGCGGACGCCGTTCCAGCTCACCGACGTGCTGCCCACCCTGCTCGACGCCACCGGCGTCGCCTACCCGGCGCGACGCCGGGGGCGGGCGGTGCCGCCCCCGGAGGGGCGTTCCATGCTGCCCGCCCTGCGCGGGGCGCCGGTCCCCGACGCGTGGCTGTTCTGGGAGCACCTGGGCAACGCCGCCGTCCGCCGGGGGCGGTGGAAACTGGTCCGCGAGCACGCCGCGCCGTGGGAGCTCTACGACCTGGACGCCGACCGCTCCGAGCTGACCGACCTGGCCGGCCGGCACCCCGCCCTCGTCAGCGAGCTGGCCGGCGCGTACCGGCGGTGGGCGGAGCGGGTCGGCGTCCTGGCGAGGTCGTGAACGGGTCAGCTGCGGTAGCCGGGGGTGAACTCGACCGGCAGTGACTCCAGGCTGCGCATCTGGATGGACGAGCGCCACTCCAGCGACGACTGCGGCACCGCGAGCACCACGTCGGGCAGCCGGTCGAGCAGGGTCTCCACCGCGATGTGGGCGATGATCTCGGCGATCTCCGGCGCGGGATGCGGGCAGCCGTGCGCGCCGTACCCGAACGACATGTGCGCGTGGTTGCCCACGGAGCCCTCATGGAAGTCGGGGCGCACCTTCGGGTCGAGGTTGGCCGCGGCCAGGCCGGAGACGAGCAGGTCGCCGGCCTTGATGCGGCGGCCCCCGACCTGGGTGTCCATGATCGGCCATCGGCCGATGGCGATCTGTCCAGGGGCCTCCTTCCACAGCACCTCGTTCAGCGCCTGGCCGACGCTGCGCCGCCCGCCCGAGAGCGTCATGGCGAAGCGGTCGTCGGTCAGCATGAGCTGCAGGGTGTTGCCGATCCACGTGGCCGTCGGGTCGTGGCCCGCGGTCATGGTCAGGAGCAGGTCCTGAATGAGCTCCTCGTCGGTGAGGTTCGCCGGGTGGGCGAGCAGCCGTGAGGGCAGGTCGGGGCCGGGGTGGTTGCGCTTGAGTTCGAGCAGGTTGGTCATGATGGCCTGGACCCGGCCGTAGGCCTCCATGGCGGCCGGGCCGCCGTTCAGCGTGGTGGCGACCTCGCCGACCAGGGCGCGGGTGTCGGAGTCCGGCAGGCCCAGCATGGAGCCGAGGACGAGCAGCGGGATCGGGTTGGCGTACTGCGCCATCAGGTCGGCCCGGCCCGAGCCGATGAACGTGTTGATCAGCCCCTCGGTGACCCGCTCGCAGTTGGCGCGCAGCTCGAACTGGTCGGCCGCGGCCAGCGCCTCGCTGACCGCGCCCGCCCGGCGTTCGTGGGCCTCGCCGATCTCGAACAACATCGACGGCTGGTAGCCGACGTACGCCATCAGCGGCCAGTCGGGCGGGATGTTGTCCCACTGGTTCCAGTAGCGGGAGTCACGGACGAACAGCTTCGGATTGCTGAGCACGTACCGCAGCTCGCGGTAGCCGAGCACCAGCCAGCCCGGGACGTCGCCCTCCAGCAGGATCGGCACCACGGGCCCATGCCGGCGCATCTCGTCGAAGGCGGCGGCCGGGTTCTGGTGGTAGGCCCGGCCGTACATGGGGAAGGCGCCCTCGAACGCGTTCTGGTCCGGCCCTTCCGCTGGGTTGGCGAACCAGGAGGATTGCGTGAAGTCAGTCATGAGGTCACCTACCGGGCGGAAGACAGAGCGTAGAGATGGTTGACGAGCGTGATCAGCACGGACTTGCTGGAGTCGCGCTGCCGCGCGTCACACGAGACCAGCGGCACGTCCGGGGACAGGTCGAGCGCCTCGCGGATCTGGTCGAGGGTGTGCGTGCTCTCGCCGAACCGGTTGTGGGCCACGACGAACGGCATGCGGTGGTGTTCGAGCCGGTCGATGGCGTACCAGGAGTCGGCCAGGCGCCGCGTGTCCACCAGGACCACGGCGCCGAGCGTGCCGGTGAACAGGCGGTCCCACAGGAACCAGAAACGTTCCTGGCCGGGCGCGCCGAAGAGGTAGAGCACCATCTCCGGATTGAGGCTGATCCGGCCGAAGTCGAACGCGACCGTGGTGGTGGACTTCCACTCCACGCCGCGCGGGTCGTCGATCTCCACGCCGGCCCTGGTCAAGGTCTCCTCGGTGCTCAGCGGGCGGATCTCGCTGACCGACCTGACCATGGTGGTCTTTCCCACGCCGAACCCGCCGACGATGACGATCTTGAGTCCGGTGGTCGCGGAACTGGCCAGTGGAGTTCGCGCGGCCGCATCAGAGATTTTCGAGTCCAACGAGCACCTGTCTGAGAACGTCGGGGTCGGGCAGACGCGACTCGGCCGGCGCCGGACGCGGGTTCCTGGCGGTGATGCGTCCCATGTCGAGCAGGTCGCAGAGCAGGATGCGGACCACGCTGACCGGCAGCCGCAGCTCGGACGCGATCTCCACGACCGCCGTCGGACTCGTGCACATCCGCAGGATCCGGACATGCTCGGACTGCATGCCTGGAGTGGGGTCGCACTCGCTCACGATGAGCGTGACCAGGTCGAGGCCGTCGTCGGCCACGTAGCTGCGCCCGCCGGTCACCATGTAGAGGCGGTCCGGGTTCTCGTCCTCCAGGCGCGGGGCCATCAGCTTCGGCTGCTCGTCTGTGGCGCACGAGGTGGCGCGGTCAGGTGTTCGCCGATCTGCTCCACCAGCTCGTTCATGTTGTGGCCGATGACGCCGGGGTCAGCCTCGTCACCGGCCACCACGGCCAGGTGCGCGCCCTCTCCCGCCTCCACGATGAACAGTAAGCCGCCGTGGAACTCGGTCATCGACTGGCGCAGGCCGCCGGTGCCGTCGCCGAACTCGATCGAGGCGCCGTACGACAGGCTCTGGATCCCGGAGGCGATCGCGGCGAGCTGGTCGGCGCGGTCCACGGACAGCGCGGCGGTGTGGGAGAGCCGCAGGCCGTCTCTCGACAGCACCACGGCGTACCTGGCCTGCGGAGTCCTCTCCAGGAGGTTCTCGAGCAGCCAGGCGAGTTCCTGGTCCGAAGTTCTCATCGAGTCTCTTCCTCACCCATCTGTCGTGCTTCGCTCGCCTGACTCTGCCGTGCCTTGCCGGCCTGGTGGAAGGCGCTGAACTTGCTGCCGGCGTCCGACGGCGCCCGCCGCGGCTCCTGCGCGGGGGCCGGGCGGGACGGCGTCTGCGCGGACGAGGCGGCCGCGAACGTCTGCCCGCGGCGGCGGCGCGGCAGGCCGTGCAGCTCCCCGTCCGGCTCGGGGGACACCTGCGCGGGGACCTCCTGCCTGGCTGTGACCTGCTTGTCCGGGACCTGCTTGCCCGGGACCTGCGTGGCCGGGACCTGCGTGGCCCCGGCGGGCCGTGCCTGCGCCGGCACCGGGGCCGGCACGTTCTGGCTGATGAGCTGCTGCGGGATCATGACCACCAGCCCGGTGCCGCCACGGGAGGACGGGCGGAAGGAGACGGTGAGCCCGTGCTTGCGGGCCAGGCAGCCGACGACCGCGAGGCCGAGCCGCGAGCCGGACAGCGTGGTGAAGTCCAGCGGTTCGGCCGAGACGGCCCGCTCCGCCCTGGCCAGCGCGGACGGGCTCATCACCAGGCCGCAGTCCTCGATCGTGACCACGATGCCCGCGGTGACCTCCTCCACGTAGACGTGGACCTCTTCGGTCGGCGGGGAGAAGCTGGTGGCGTTGTCCATCAGCTCGGCGAGGGCGTGCATGACGCCCTCGGCGGCGTGCCCGGCGATGGCGAACGTGCTGGTGGAGTGGACCCGGACTCGCTGGTAGGCGCTGATCCGGCCGATCGCCCCGCGCAGGATGCTCTCCATCACGATCGGCTTGGTCCAGCGCCGTCCCGAGCGCGCCCCGGTCAGGACGGCGATGCTGTCGGCGAGCCGTCCGGCCTGGGCGGTCGTGTGGTCCAGCTTGAGCAGGTCGCCGAGCGTGATCTGGTCGTGCCGGTCCTCCATCTCGCGCAGGTCGGCCAGCATGCTGGTGGCCAGGGCCTGTACCCGGCCGGCGGCGCTGGCGCAGGCGGAGGTCGTGGCGGCGCGGACGCGTCCCTCCCTGCTCACCTCGCTGACGAACGAGCGCAGGATCTGCTGTTGCGCCTTGTTCGCCGGACGGTGGATCCTGGCGAGGACGGACTCGGCCGACATCCCCGTGCGGATGAGCTGCACCGTTTCGGGGAGCGTCTCGGCGGCGAGTCTGGTGAGTTCGGCGTCTCCGAGGGCCATCCTGCCTCTGAGCTGCTGGATCTGCCGTCTGTTGGAGGCCGCGAACGTGATCGCGGCGCAGACCAGGACGGCCGCGACGCCGAGGGCCCAGGCCAGGTGGCCGCGCGAGGAGGTCGGGGCGGTGAGGACTGCCGTCAGCGACGCGGCCCCCATGACGGCGGCGGTGATAGCCAGGACGACCAGGGGATCACCCAGCCGCGGATGTGCCGCGCGATGGCGAGTACGTACCGATGCTGACATCTTGAGTTCCTCGTCGGCGAGTGGATCACGGTCACCGCGAACCCGACGGGGCCGAACGCGTAGCGACGACCGGTTCCCGACCTCCATGATCGCGGGGCGAGTGACATGGGATCTTACGACATTTCACTCCATGTGGTCATCAGGTTGCAGATTTCTCGACATATTGATCAACGCGAAGTACGGTGCCCCTTTCTGTCCTTCGGAACAATCTTGGAGTCGCTCGCAAATGGCAGGTTCTCTCCTTGACGGCAGAGCGGCACTGATCACGGGCGCGGCCTCGGGCATCGGCGCCGCGACGGCTCTGGTGTTCGCGCGGCACGGGGCCAGGGTCGTGGTCGCCGACATCAACGAGGAAGGCGGCAGGCGTACGGTCGCCGAGGTCGAGGCGATCGGCGGCGAGGCCGCCTTCGTCTGGGCGGACGTACGGAGCTCCGACGCCGTCAGGGACATGGTCGCCTTCACCGTGGAGCGCTTCGGCCGCCTGGACTGCGCGGTCAACAACGCCGGCGTGGACACCGCGGGCGACGGCCGGTTCCACGAGGTGAGCGAGGAGTCCTTCGACGCCTCGTTCGAGGTCAACCTCAAGGGCGTCTGGTGGTGCATGAAGCACGAGCTGGCCCAGATGGTGGCGCAGGGCTCGGGCTCCATCGTCAACGTGGCCTCGGTGGCCGGGCTGGTGGGCATCGAGGCGCCGTTCGTGTCGCCGTACATCGCGGCCAAGCACGGCGTCGTGGGGCTGACCAAGGCGGCCGCCCTGGAGTACGCCACCTCGGGCATCAGGGTGAACGCCGTGTGCCCTGGCGCGGTGCGTACGCAGATGGTGGACGACCTGATCGAGCAGGGCATCATGACGCTGGAGCAGACGGCGGCCTACCACCCGGTCGGCCGCTACGCGAACCCGCCGGAGATCGGCGAGGCGATCGCCTGGCTCAGCTCCGGCGCCGCGTCGTTCGTCACCGGCCTGCCGATGGCGGTGGACGGCGCCATGACGGCCCGCTGAATCGGTCGGGGGCGGTGATTTCTCCGTTCGCCGCCCCATCGGCGCGAAGGATTTCCTTGTGTACGACATTTCCGAATAAAGCCCCGAAAAGGGATTCTTGGCGGGTAATACTCCGTTTTCCGGCGAAGAGTGCCAGTCGCATGGTGAGCCCCCAAGGCGACATCAAGCCGACGACGCCGCTAGGGTGGCCGCGATCACCTGAAAGGATCACTCCATGCTGCGCATCGTTCGGCGTTCCGTCCTCACCAGCGCGCTCGCGATGGGGGTCGCTCTGGCCGCCATCGGGCTCGCTCCCGCCTCCGCCTCGGCGACGCCGCCGTACGCGCTCGTCAAGTTCTCCTTCAACTGTTCGCGCGTGGGCCCGGTGACGGTCACCGTCAAGGGGCCGGGCGTCGCGGGCTCCGCGCGTAGAGTGACCGGCGCCAGCTACTTCCGCGGCCGGCCCGGCCTCTTCAAGATCGAGCGCCTGGCCAACGGCCGGATCGCGCCGAAGAAGAAGTACTTCAGGATCACGAACTCCTCCACCCGCCGGATCCCGGTCTGCTCCACCAAGTGGTGACGCCAGGGTTGATCGGCTCTGGCTTGTAGATCGTTTTTGACGTACAAACCCCATATGAGATCGTTTGTACGTCGTACGCGCCTGCTGTCCGTTACCGGAGCGGTCGTGGCGGTCCTCGCCTCCTCGGCGGCGCCCGCCGCCGCTTCGGACGGGAGCGGCTTGACCCTCACCGTGCTGTCGTCCCGCCCGCAGGCCGTGTCCGCGCACGACGCTCTCATCCGCCTGGAGCTCCCGCGAGGGGTCCCCGCGGCGAAGGTGCGGGTGAAACGCGACGGCACGGACGTGACAGGAAGCTTCGTGCGCGCCGGTGCTGGGCTCGAAGGGCTGGTCGCCGGCCTGCGTACCGGGCGCAACGTGCTCACCGCGACGGCGCCGGGCGCCCGATCGGCCCGGCTCGTCCTCGACGACCACCCGGTCACCGGACCGGTCTTCTCGGGCCCGCACGAGCAGCCGTTCATCTGCGACACGGCGGCCTTCACCACCGTCACCGGCGGCAAACTCGGCCCGCCTGCGGACTCGGACTGCTCGGTCGCCACCCGGGTCGACCACGTCTACCGCACCACAGCCGGGAAGTTCGCGCCGTTACCCGCGAACGAGACCCGCCCCGCCGACCTCGCCTGGATGACGACGAGCGCCGGTCAGCGGGTGCCGTACATCGTGCGGGTGGAGACCGGCACGATCAACCGGGCCGTCTATGAGCTGTCGATGCTGGCCGACCCCGCCGCCGAGCCGCCGGACCCGTGGCGGCGCTCGCCCGGCTGGAACGGCCGGCTGATCTACACCTTCGGCGGCGGCTGCACCGGCGGATGGTACGTCCAGGGTCGCAACACCGGCTCCGTCATGGACGACCGGATGCTCCGCCAGGGGTACGCGGTGGCGTCGTCGTCGCTCAACGTCTTCGGCAACAACTGCAACGACCTGCTGGCCGCCGAGTCGGCGAGCATGGTCAAGGAACGCTTCGTCGAGGCGTACGGGGCGCCGGCGTTCACGATCGGGTGGGGGTGCTCGGGCGGGTCGTACCAGACGCACCAGATCGGCGACAACTACCCCGGCCTGCTCGACGGCATCGTCTCGGGATGCAGCTTCCCCGAGGTCGGCTTCGCCACCGTCAACGCGATCACCGACGCGCGCCTGCTCAACCACTACTTCCGTGAGGTCGCGCCCGGCGCCTTCAGCCAGGAGCAGCAGCAGGCGATCTCCGGCTTCGGCCGGTGGGAGAGCATCGCGAACCTCGCCGCGGGCGGCGGCCGGATCGACCCGCGCATCTTCTGCCCCGGCCAGCTTCCGGCGCCGCTCCGCTATCGCCCGGAGACCAATCCGACCGGCGCCCGATGCGACGTCTACGACCACACCGTGAACGTCTACGGCCGCGACCCGCGCACCGGCTTCGCCCGGCGGCCCCTGGACAACACCGGCATCCAGTACGGGCTCGGCTCACTGCGCGACAAGACGATCACCGTCGACCAGTTCCTCGACCTCAACGAGGGGATCGGCGGCTTCGACGCCGACGCCAACCACGTACCGGAGCGCACCCGGGCCGACCTGGCCGCGACGCGGGCGGCGTACCGGAGCGGGCGGCTGCTCAACGCGGGCGCCGGCCTGGCGAGCATGCCGATGATCGACTACCGCGCCTACACCGACGACGCGCCGGGCGGCGACATTCACATGCGCTTCCACTCCTTCGCCACCCGCGAACGGCTGCTGAAGGCGAACGGCACGTACGCCAACCAGGTCATGCTCGTCGAGGACAACCGCTACGGCGGCTTCTCACTGTCGAGCCCCGTCCTCATGGAGGCGCTGACCCGGATGGACCAGTGGCTCACCGCCATCGCCGCCGACCACCGCCCCGGCCCCAAGGCGGTCCGGAACAAACCCCAGGACCTCACGGACGCCTGCTGGACCCGCGACGCCACCCCTCGCAAGATCGCCGAACCCCAGGTGGCCGGCAGCGGCACGACGACCTGCAACACGCTGTACCCGGTGTGGACCTCACCGCGCCTCGTCGCAGGCAGCCCGATGGCGGGCGACATCGTCAAATGCCACCTCCGCCCCCTCGACCCCACCGCCTACGGCACTCCGCTGACCCAGCCCCAGCTCGACCGCTTGAGGCGCATCTTCCCGCAGGGCGTCTGCGACTGGTCCAAACCCGGCATCCAGCAACAACCCCTCGCCGGCACCTGGCAGTCGTTCTGACAACTCAGCCGGCGGCGGGTCCTTCGAGTGGGACGACGCGGCTCAGCAACCCCGCGAGCTGCCGCAGTTCGCTGTCCGACAGCACCCCCAGCGGGGTCTTCTCCAGCGTCGTCCTGAGCAGCTCCGCCCGGACCTCGCGGCCCTTGGCGGTCATGACCAGGACGCGGGAGCGGCGGTCGGACGGGTCCACGGCGCGTTCCACCAGGCCCCGTTCGGTGAGCTGGTTGGTGATGAAGGTCAGGTTGGGGGCGTTGCAGTAGAGCCGCTCGGCCATCACCTTCATGGACGGCGGCGGTTCGTCCGGGTCGATGGCCCACAGCGCCTGGAACGTGGCCGGCGTCAGCCGGTGGCCGGCCAACGCCTCCATGATCAGCGCGTTGGTCCGCATCCAGATCTCGTACGTCGCCGTGACCGCTGCGGTGAGCTCGTGCCCGGACATGCCGCCATCCTATGACGTTTCGAGTATCGAAGTATCGTGCTAGCGTTTTGCTTCGAGACTCGAAACAATGGAGGATCGGATGAGAGACGACGACTATCGAGGCGTCACCGCGCTCGTCACCGGCGCGTCCAAGGGGCTGGGGCGGGCGTACGCGCTGGAGCTGGCCCGCAGGGGCGCGCGGGTGATCCTGCTGGCCCGCTCGGAAGCGGACCTGCGCGAGCTCGCCGCCCGGATCGACGAGGCGCACGGCGGGCCGGGCACCGAGGTGATCGTCGGCGACCTCACCGCCCAGGACGGTCCCGAGCGGATCGTACGGGAGCTGCACGACCGCGGCCTGACCGTGGACCTGCTGCTCAACAACGCCGGCATGGGCAGCGCGGGCCCGTTCCTCAGCCGCCCGCTCCAGCCGCAGCTGAGCTCCGTCAGCCTGAACGTCAGCGGCCTGCTCGCGCTGACCCACGTGATCGGGGCCGAACTGGTCGCCCGCGGCTCCGGCGGCATCATCAACGTGTCGTCCACCGCGGCCTTCCAGCCCCTGCCCTACCAGGCCAGCTACGCCGCGACCAAGGCGTTCGTGCTCTCCTTCAGCGAGGCGCTGGCCGAAGAGCTGCGCGGCACCGGGGTGCACGTCATGGCCGCGCACCCCGGCGCGATCGCGACCGGCTTCTTCGACGGCACCTCCGCCACGATCGACCCCCGGGTGGCCGACACGCCGGAGGCCATCGCGGCCCGTACGCTGGACGACTACGCCAGGCGGCGCGCGGTGTCCTACCCGGGCCGGGCCGTGACCCGGGCCATGACCTGGCCCGCGCGGCTGCTGCCACGCACCGCCGTGGTACGGATCGCCGCCGCGTTCAACCGCCGCCTGCGCCTGCACGAAACCGTCGACCTCACCTGAACGGCCGCTCACGGCAGACAGCGCCCAACACGCGGTTTATGGCTGACGGGCTGTTCACGATGCGACGGGCCTCGTCCTGCGGGTGGCGATCAGCAGGACGATCAGCGCGTACGCGCAGAGCAGGGCGAGCCCGGCCGGCCAGGGCAGCGGGAAATACCCGGCCGACGGCGCGTAGTGCTGCGTCACCTGCGGATACTCCACCAACGTCTGCTTGACCGCGAACCCGGCCGCCGGCGTGAGCCGCAGCAGCCAGTCGGAGACCGTGTCGGGCAGCAGCGGGAATGCCGTGACCACGTACGGCAGGGCGATCAGCGACACGCCGGCGACGATCGCCGTCCACCCGCGGCGGAGGAGCACGCCGAGTCCGTACGCGACGACGGCGCAGAGGGCGAGCACCGCCGCGAGACCGGCGATCACCCGGACCCCGGTCGGCACCGGCAGCGGCGGCACCACGATGCCGTTGCCCTTCATGATCTCCAGCCCCACCGGCAGGACGACGCCGACCGCGACCAGCCCGGTGACGAAGACGGCCCCCGCGACGACGAGCGCCCGAGCGGCGATCACCCGCCGGTACACCGCTGTGCCGGCCGTGCGGGTGCCGTCACCGGTCGGCGAGTCGCCCGTGCGGGCGCTGGAGCCGGCCACCGCACCGGCTGTGCGGGCACCGTAGCGGGCGGCCGTGATCACCAAGACGATCAGGGCGATCGGCAGGCCGGGCAGCGTGTTCTCGACGGCCCGCGTCCCCTCCTCACTGACCGGCCCGATGTCCCCGGTGCCGCTGACCGTGATGACGCCGTCCTTCACCACGGCCCCCGACGCGTTGTGGAGTTTCTCCCAGTCGGTGTGGTTCATCGCGCCGACCGGCTCGCTGTCCCACCCGCCAGCGCCGCCCTTGACGGTGACGTGGTCGAAGACGCCCACGGCCTGGGTGAACCTGACCTCCTCGATCGCCCCGCCGAGGCCGGTCTCGCGCAGAGTGAGGTCGCCGGGCGAGGTGGCGAAGAGGCCGACCCGCACGGTGTCCGGCAGCCCGTCGAGCGTCGCGGTCGCGACGGTGCGCCACCGGCTGCCGTCGGCCGACTCGGCGCCGGTGATCACGTCGCCGGAACGGGTCAGCCGCAGCCAGCGTGGGGAGCGCGCCGAGACGCCGCCGGGGCCGCCGGCGACGTCGTACCGGTAGTCGTGCTGGAAGCGCACGCCGTGATGGCCGGTCATCATCAGCGCCGCGTACCGCGAGCCCTGCCGCGTGCCGTCCTTGACGATGATCCCGGCCTTCGCCCACGGCACCAGCCCGGACACGATCCGGTCGTGTTTCGGCGGCGGATACGTGATCGTCCCCGTCATCGAGGTCATCCGTACGGTGATCGAGCCCTCGCGGCCCAGGTCACGATGGAGGAGCCAGAACGTGTCACTGACCACGGACCCGTCGGCGGCGACGGGCACGGCCGGACAGGGTCCCGAGCAGGACGAACGGTTGTTCAGCGCGAGCAGCAGCCCCAGCGCGACGACGGTGAGGGCCGCGCAAACCAGGGCGATCAGCCGCCCCGGGCGGCGGAACCCGGTCCATTCCCGCCGGAGCAGTTCGGTGGTCGACATGCGGTCGGTTGTACGTCCGCGCGCATAACACGGCCCGAACCGGCCCCGTCATGCTGGTGTTATGTTCGCCGGGGCATGCTGACAGCATGGTCGGGCCGCGCAGTGGGACCGTGGGCACACGGTTCACGATGATGTACGCCGTTGTGTTCCTGCTGTCGGGCGCCGGGCTGCTGGCCCTGGCCTTCCTGCTCTCCGGCGGTGGCAGCCTGAGCGAGACCGCCCCGGCGGAAGGCCCTCCGGCCCAGGGCGACGTCACCGCGGCGCACGAGCGCATCAGGGTGCTGGAGGATCAGCTGGCCGCGGTGCACACGCAGCAGTCCCGGCAACTGCTGGTCGGCTCGCTGCTCGCGCTGGTCGTGATGGCGGTCGTCTCGGTGCTGCTCGGCCGGGTGCTGGCCAGGCGCGTCCTGCGGCCGCTGCGGCTCATCACGGCCGTCACCCGGCGCATCTCCGCCGACAGCCTGGACCGCCGCCTGGCCGTCACCGGCCCGGCGGACGAGGTCAAGGACCTCGCCGACACCATCGACGAACTGCTCGGACGGCTGGAGGAGTCGTTCACCGCGCAGCGGCGGTTCGTCGCCAACGCCTCCCATGAGCTGCGTACGCCGCTGGCGACCATCCGGGCCTCGCTGGACGTCGCGGTCGCCAAGCCCGACCCGGCCCACTCGACGGTGGCGCTCGCGGCCCGCGTACGCCGGCAGCTCGACCGGCTCGACCACCTGCTCGACGGCTTCCTCGTGCTGGCCAGGGCGCAGCACGGCCCGCCGGCCGACACCGCGCGGGTCGACCTCGGCGACCTCATCGACGCCGCGCTGCGGGAGAGGTCCGCGGACGTCGGGCGCAAGGAGCTGAGCGTGGCGGTGGACGTGCCGCAGGAGACGGCGGTCGTGGGCAGCCCGGCGCTGCTGGCGCGGCTGGTGGGCAACGTCGTCGACAACGCCGTGACCCACAACGAGCCCGGCGGCTGGATCGGGATCACCGGATCCGTGGACGAGCGGGAGACGACGCTGGTCGTCGAGACCGGCGGGCCCATACTCGACCAGCGGGAGGTGGCCCGGCTGGCGCGGCCCTTCGAACGGCTGGGCGGCGAACGTACCGGCTCATCCGGCCTGGGCCTGTCGATCGTCGCCGCCGTGGCCGCCGCCCACGGGGGCCGGCTCGACCTGCTGGCCCGGCCGGAGGGCGGGCTGCGCGTCTCGATCACCCTGCCGATCACCGGAGGGCCGGTCGCTGGGGTGTTGGTCGCTGAGGGGCCGGTGGGGGCATGAGGATCCTGGTGGTCGAGGACGACGACGCCCTCGCCGAGGTCGTCGCCGAAGGGCTGCGCGACCAGGGGATGGCCGTCGACCTGGCCTACGACGGGCTCACCGCCGCCGCCAAGGCGGACCTCACCGCGTACGACGTGGTGGTCCTGGACCGCGACCTGCCAGGACTGCACGGCGACCTCCTGTGCCGGCTGCTCGTCGAGCGGGCGGAGCGGCCGATGGTGCTGATGCTGACCGCGGCCGGCGCGCCCGGCGACCGCGTCAGCGGGCTGACCCTGGGCGCGGACGATTATCTCGCCAAGCCCTTCCACTTCCCCGAGCTGATCCTGCGCATCCGCGCACTGGCCCGCCGCCGCCCGGACGCGCGCCCCCGGACGCTGCACGTGGCCGGGATCCTGCTGGACCCGGTACGCCGCACGGTCGTCCGCGACGGGCGGCAGCTCGACCTCTCGGTGAAGGAGTTCGCCGTGCTGGAGGCACTGCTGCGGGCCAGCCCGGGCTTCCTGAGCGCGGAAACCCTGCTGGAACGGGTGTGGGACGAGAACGCCGACAGCTTCACCAACACCGTCACGGTCACGGTCGGCCGCCTGCGCCGCAAACTCGGCGACCCACCGGCCATCACGACGGCACGAGGAGTCGGCTACCGAATCGCCTGATCACCTCGCCCAGGGTTTCGAACCGGCGGTCGCGCAAAAGCATCCAACAGGGATGATGATTCGCAAACGCACCCCACGCGCCACCCCGCGGGTCGAGGTGACGCGCCTGCCCGAGGACGTCGTGGCGCTCATCGACGCCCTGGAGCCGGGTGCGGAGATCATCCTCACCCGTGACGGCGCGTCGATCGCGACGATCTCCAGCACGATCGCGGTGGTCGAGGGCGCCGTCGTCGATCGTGCGGCCTCGGACGAGACCGGCGATGAGGCGCCGCCCGACTACGACGGCGTGACGGTCGTGGTCACCGCCATGGAGCTGTCGAAGGCGGCCAGGGTCGCGCTGTCCACCCAGCTCGGAGCCGATTACGTGGTCCTCGACCTGCACGCGGCCCCGGCGACGGCCGATGTGCTGCTGGTGCCCCCTGGCAGCCCGCAGCTGATCGCGGCGCTGCGGGCGAGCTTTCAGCGGGCTCGCGTCGTCGTCGCCGAGATCGAGGATCACGAACTCGGGGTCCAGTATCACGGCCCGGTACGACGGCTGCTCGACGCCGGCGCCGACGCGTATCTCCCTCCGGCGACCGTTCCGCTGCTGGCCAGGCAGCTCGAATACACCCTGAACCAGGGACGCGAGCTCGCCGCCGGCTCCGCCGCGCCCCTGCGGCTCGCGCCTGCCCCCGAACCGGACGCCGAATGATCCCGCCCCCTGCTATTCGGGGCAGTTCCGGGGGTCGACGTTCTTGTCGGTGCCGGTGACGGTGACGTCGGCGGTGCCTTGCGGTGTGGCGGTGGCGGCCGTGCAGACGATCTGCTCGACCGCCCGCGTGGACAGCCCGCCGGCGCCGGCGGACACGGTCACCACGACGCGGCCGGCCGGGCCGGTGGTCACCGAGAACGGGCCGGCTTCGAGGGGGATGTCGGTGGTGAGGCCGCGGGCCTGTTCGGCGGCGGTCGGGCCGGCTGCCAGCAGCGCGAGCGTGTCCGTCTGGGAGAGTCGGCGGCCGGGCCGCGTCACCGGGCTGAGCTTGCCCTTCTTCACCAGGTAGAGGGTGATCGGCCGGGTCGGTGCGACGGCTCCGCTCGGCGGAGGGCCGACGGGGATGACGTCGCTCGGCCGCACGCCGCAGCCGGCCACGGCGACGAGCGACACCAGGCTTGCCACGAGTACGCGGCGGGCCCTGCTCACTTGGAACCTCCCACGTCGGTCCGCCCGTCCGGGGTCTCCGGGCCGTCCGCCGGGTGTGCTGGGCGGTCGGCCCGCTCGGCGGGGCCGTCCTGGCCGTCCGCTGAGCATCCGGTCCGCTCGTCGGGGCTGGCTTGGCCGTCCGCTGGGCGTTCGGTCCGCTCGTCGGGGTCGGGCGTTAGGCGGGGCAGGCGCAAGGTGAAGACGGCACCGCCGTCCTGGGCGTTGGCGGCGGTGAGGTCGCCTCCGTGCAGGCGGGCGTTCTCGCGTGCGATGGCCAGGCCCAGCCCGCTGCCCTCCGACCTGGCCCTGGCCGCGCTGGCCTTGTAGAACCGGTCGAACACGTGCGGCAGCGCCGCCTCGTCCAGCCCGGGGCCGTGGTCGCGCACCTCGACGGTGACCCAGGACGAGTCGGTGGAAAGCCGTACCGACACCGGTGGCTCGCCGTGCCGCAGGGCGTTGCCGACCAGGTTGGCGAGGATGACGTCCACTCGGCGCGGGTCCAGCCGGGCCGTCACCCCGGCGGGCAGTTCGGTCCGCACCGACTCCGGCCAGCCCCGGGTGCGCAGGGTCGCGCGTACCAGCTCGGCCAGGTCGATCTCGTTCAGCGCGAGGGCCGCGACACCCGAGTCGAACCTGCTGATCTCGATCAGGTCGTTCACCAGCGCCGTGAGGTTGAGCGTCTCCTGGCTGACCAGCCTGGCGGCCCGGCCGGCCGGCTCGGGCAGCTCGGCGGCCTCCTCGTCGAGGACGTCGGCGACGGCGGCGAGCGCGGCCAGTGGCGTGCGCAGCTCGTGGGACACGTCGGCCACGAACCGGCGCGCGTCGGCCTCCATCTCACGCAGCTGCGCGACGTGCCGTTCCAGCTCCGCGGCGGTGTGGTTGAACGTACGCGCCACGTCGGAGAGCTCGTCGGAGCCGCGGATCGCGATCCTGGTACGCAGCTCGCCCTCGCCCAGCAGGCGGGCCGCATGGCCGAGCTCGCGCACCGGGCGCAGCACGCCACGGGTGGCCAGCGAGGCGAGCAGGACCGCGAACGCGAGGGCCGCCCCGCCGGCGAGCCAGGCGTACGCGGCGAGTTCGTCGATGCTGCGTTGTTCGGGAAGCAGGCTGAGCGCGGTGTAGACCTCGATGCCGGACACGCGGGTCGTCCGGTCCGATTCGGTGATCAGCAGTGGCGCGCCGATGATCAGGATGGGCTGCTCGTGCCGCACCAGGCGTTTCCACGCCATTTCGCCGCCGGCCACCGTCCGCCGCAGCCCCGCCGGGATCATGGAGAGATCGGCGACCGGCGCGTCCGCCGGCATGGCCGGCAGCCGGGGCCTCAGCGGGCCGTCCTGGTTCGGGTCCTCCTGGAGCCGGCGGTCCTGGGTCGGCTCGTCCTGGGTCGGGCCGTCCCCGAGTGGGTCGTCCTGGGGTCGGCGGTCCTGGGACTGGTGGTCCGCCGGCGGGCGGGCGGGGCGGGTCAGGGACGGTGCGTGCATGTCGCGGTAGACGGCGATCGTGAAGGTGTTGCCCTCGGTCATGGCGCGGGCGATCTCTTCGAGGTCAGCCGGCCCCGGCGTCGCGGTACGCAACGGGAAGAGCGCCTCCAGCCGGCTCCGCATCGCCTCCACGGCGGCGTCCTGGGCCCGCTGCAGGATGGCGTTGCGGGCGCCGACGTAGAACCCGCCGGCCACCGCCGCTGCGGTGACCACACACAGCAGCGCGAACGCGAACAGCAGCCGGGCGCGCAGCCCCGGGCTCGGCCGAGGTGTCACGGGCGGCTCACACCGGCCCGAACCGGTAGCCGAACCCACGCACGGTCTGCACGTAGACGGGCGCCGCCGAGTCGTCCTCGATCTTCGCGCGCAACCGCTGCACACAGGCGTCCACGAGGCGGGAGTCGCCGAAGTAGTCCTGCTCCCACACCGACTCCAGCAGTTGCTGGCGGCTGTGCACCCGGCCGGGCGTGCCGGACAGTTCGAGCAGCAGCCGCAGCTCCGTCGGGGCGAGGCTGACCGGCTCGCCGCGGTTGGTCACCACCAGCCCGGCCCGGTCGATGGTCAGATCCCGGTAGCGCTCCAGCTCCGCCTGGTCCCGGCCGATCCGCCGCAGCACCGCGCGGATGCGCGCCTCCAGCACCCTGGGCTGCACCGGCTTGACCACGTAGTCGTCCGCGCCCGCCTCCAGCCCGGCCACCACGTCCATGTCGTCGCCGCGCGCGGTCAGCATGATGATCGGCACCTCGCCGATGGCCCGGATGCGGCGGCAGACCTCGAACCCGTCCATCCCGGGCAACATCAGGTCGAGCACGACGACGTCGGGAACGTCCGCACGCAGCCGGTCGAGCCCCAGCTCGCCCGACTCCACCGCGCGCACCCGGTGCCCGTGCCGGCTCAGGGCCAGCTCAAGGCCCTCACGCACGGCCGGGTCGTCTTCGATCAGCAACACTCGCGACACGCCGCCGAGTTTCACCACACGCTCCGTCACTCGTCCGCCGGTCAACCCCCGTCCATTGTCGACCGGCCGTGTCTCCGCCTCGTCCGCGCGATGTCATGGTCGTGTCACGGCCGGGTCCCCGCCAAGTCCCAGCCGGGCGGGGCGCCCTCGGACGGCGGCCGCCGTCGAGAAACGGTGACATGCGGCGGACGGCGCGCGCACATTCGCCGCCAATCGTAATCGGCATGGACGAACCCCGCATGATTCCACCCCGGCCCCGAGATCGGGTGTATGCCGTGGTCACGCTGGTGCTCGCCGTGCTGCTGCTGCCCGCGGCGCTCGTTCGCGACCCGGGCCGCGCCCGCGAACTGGCCTGCCGCTGGGCGTTGCGGCTGCGCTTCCCCGCCGAGGATCTGACCGGGCTCACCGAGGGCGCCCTGGCGGCGTTCACTGCGGCGCGCACCGAGGCGCTCTGGCGTCACGGCCAGCTCATCGGCCTCACCTCGGGTTACCGCGATCCCGCCGCCCAGCAGCGGCTGTTCGACGAGGAGGTACGCCGCTCCGGCTCGGTGGCCTCGGCACGCATGCTCGTGCTGCCGCCGGCGCTGTCCCCGCACGTCAGGGGCCTCGCCCTGGACGTACGCCCGCACGAGGGCGCGCGCTGGCTGGAGCAGCACGGCGCCCGCTACGACCTCTACCGCATCTACGACAACGAGTGGTGGCACTTCGAGTATCTTCCCGGCCGCGGCGGCACCCCGCCACCCCGGCGGCCCCACCCCGGCGTGATCACAGGACCGCTCTGAAGGCACTGGACGCCGCGGACGCTCCCGAATCTAGCGCCGCTAGCGTGAATGTCGTAGCTATGCTAGCTTTGTTCCTGTTCCTAGCGACGCTAGATATCGGAGACGTTCATGCTCACCGTCATCGCCTACGGCCTTGCCATCGCGCTCAACCTCATGATCCTTTTCATCGGGTTGCGCTTCCTGTTCACGCCGGTGGCCGCGGCCACCGGCTACGGCGTCCCCGCCGAGACGGATCGCGCCTACCTGTCCATCAAGGGAGTACGTGACAGCACGTACGGTCTGGTCGGCCTGGCGCTGCTGGCCTTCGTCGGCGCCTACGCCGAAGCCTGGTTCATGCTCGTCGTGGCCCTCGCGCCGCTCGGCGACACCTTGATCGTGTTGCGCAACGGCGGCACCAAGGCGGTCGCGTTCGGTGTGCACTTCGCGACCGCCGTGGTCGTCCTGATCAGCGCCGCCCTGCTCTTCGCCGTCTGAACCGTGACACCGCGTAGCCGGACGCGTCCCGTCAGACGTCCTGTCATGCGGATCGCCGGGCATCCAGGCGGTATCGGTTGAGCGGGGCTGCGGGTGCTGTTACCTTCGCACGGTGGGCGACAGGCGTGCACGAGTGGAGGCGATCGAGGGCTTCGCGGCGACTCTCAGGGAGTTGCGCAACGCGGTCGGCAACCCACCTTTTCGGGAAATGTCCGGTAGGTCAGGGGCGATCTCCCACACGACGCTGCACGAGGCCACCAAGGGCAACCGGCTCCCGAGCTGGGAGACCACAGTCGAGTTCGTCAAGGCCTGTGACGCCGACCCGGCCGCGTACCGCGAACGCTGGGAGACCGCGAACCGCACGGTCAGATCCGTGACCATCGGGGATCCCGCGACCAGCGCCGGCACGTCGGTGGCGCCCGGTGAGCTCGCGACCTCCGCCACCGGCGGCGCGAACCTCCGTGCCGCGCACCTCGCCACCGGGGCGCCGGCCGCTTGGCCGGCCGGCGAGACCTCAGCTTTCCCGCCGCCACCACCGTCCGCCCCGTTCGCGGGCGGCGCACAATCCGATGCACCGCCCCCGTCCGGCTTCCCGGGTGACGTGAAGCCGCCGGGGAGCGGGAGGCGGTTCCGGCTGACCCACCCGGCCGTGCTCACGGCGGCGGCGGCCGTCGTCGCAGGAGCGGCCGTCCTCGTCGCGACCGTGATCAACAGCGGCACCGAGCCGGAAGTACGCAGCCCGAGCCCCACCGCCGCCCCGTCGCTCGCCGCGCTGACCCCGGCCGACTGCCCCGTGCACACGACCAACCCGCCCTGGGCCCCGCCGCGGCACAAGGACGACAAGGCGGTGTTCATCACGGACGTCACGTACTCCGACTGCACGCGCGTCGCCGGCGGCCAGACCGTGACCAAGGTGTGGCGGCTCAAGAACGCCGGGTCGGTGCCGTGGCAGGGATATTCGCTGCGCCGCCTCGACCATCCCACCCAGCAGGCCGACCAGTGCCAGACCATTACCGACGTGCCGATCAAGGACACGATGCCGGGCGAGACCGTCGACATCAAGACCGTCGTCACCACGCCCAAGAAACCCGGCCTGTGTTATGTGCGCTTCAAGATGGTGGACGCTTCCGGAAAGGTCGCGTTCCCCGGGAACCGGCCGATCAACTTCCAGCTCATCGTCGACTGAAACGGAAAATCCCCGCCGTGCGGAACACGACGGGGAATTTCAGCGCCGGACGATCTCGGCGATCAGGAACCGATGGCGATTCCCGTGTAGTACTTCCGCAGGATCTGCGCGTAGTTCCAGCCCTCGTTGGCCCTGTCGCGAGAGCCCTTCTGCGACATCCAGTCGCCGTCGACCCAGTTGCCGCAGTCCGTCGTCGTGGCGCAGTACTGGGCCCGGAAGATCTTTCCGTTGCGGGTCAGCCGCATGCCCCAGGTGGCGTCCACCGCGGCGCTGGTCGTCGACTTCGCCGAGCCGGGCTTGTACACCTGGCTCGACGTGTGGTCGTAGACGTCGAAGCACTGGCCGCTCGGAGTCTTGCGGTTGGAGTGCAGCGCCCAGTACCAGCCGAAGTTCTTCACCGCCATCGCCCCGGCCTTGAGCGATTCGGCCGGCCAACTCGCCACCCACTCATTGGGCAGGACGTCCTTGACGTAGCTCTTGAACTCCACCCGTTCCACCCGGTCGAGCGACTTTCGGTAGACGAGAATCGTCGTGGGCAGCCGGGTGTCCGTGCCGTCGGTCTTGCACCCGGTCGGCGACCCCGAGGTCACGAACTGGTGCGAGGCGTTCTGGTTCTTCAGCGCGGCTTTCAGGTTCGCTTTCGCGCCGGGGGCGAAGTCCTGGTACGTGCCGGAGTAGCCGCTGTTGAAGTAGACGCGGACGGTTTTGCCGCTGCGGTTCCAGGCGGAGGCGGCGGCGTTCTTGATGCACTTGCCTTTGCCGTTGCCAGGGCCCTTGTAGTCGTAGCAGGTGGGCTGCTTGGTCTCGTAGTTGGCGACCGACGTGGTGAAGTCGGAGAGCGAGCCCTTGTTGTTGCTGTTGAAGTAGTAGCAGAACTCGCCGCTCTGGCAGACGCCGTCGCGCGCGGCGGCCGAGGCGGGCGCCCCGGCGGCGAGTAACGTCCCGCCGAGCGCCGCCGCGACGCTCGCCGCGCCGAGCCGCGAGATCAGCCGTGCTGTACGTGCAGACACAGGAGTCTTCCTTCTGTCCGGAGGTCCAGGATGGTCAGCGGCAGCGCCGAGACGGCCGGGCCGAGGCAGCGCTGACGCTGGGCCGAGGCGGGCCGTGTCATCGCACGGTGTAGCCCTGGGAGTTCCAGAACGAGGTCGGGTTCGGGTTCTGCAGGTGCGGGTCGCCGACGCTCTTGGCCGCGCGCGTCTGCCGGCCGGGGCGCATCTCGACGTGGGTGTGGGCGGCGCCCTTGCTCGACACGCCGTTCCACGACTCCTTGGCGATGACCTGGCCGCGACGGATCGACTGGCCGACGCGCAGGGAGGAGAGCGGGGCGGAGTGCAGGTAGATGACCGTCTTGTTCAGCGAGGAGCTGTAGACGGCGATCGTGGACAGCCCAGACCGGCCGGTGCTCCCGCGCTGGACGTTGATGAGCTGGCCCGCCGTCAGGGCGTAGACGTTCGCACCGACGCCCCTGGCGATGTCGATGCCCTCGTGCCGGCCGGAGGTGTTCCGGTAGCCGTCGAAGCCGCAGGTGATCGTGCCGGCGGCCGAGTAGAGCGAGAACGACATGTTCTTGCGCGACCCCCCGCCCCCGGACGACGGGCCGATCTGGTGCGAGGCGTTCTGGTTCTTCAGCCCGGCCTTCAGGTTGGCCTTGGCGCCGGGGGCGAAGTCCTGGTAGGCGCCGGAGTAGCCGCTGTTGAAGTAGACGCGGACGGTCTTGCTGCTGCGGTTCCAGGCGGAGGCGGCGGCGTTCTTGATGCACTTGCCCTTGCCGGCGCCGGGGCCCTTGTAGTCGTAGCAGGTGGGCTGCTTGGTGTCGTAGTTGGCGACCGACGTGGTGAAGTCGGACAGCGAGCCCTGGAGGTTGCTGTTGAAGTAGTAACAGAACTCACCGCTCTGACACACGCCGTCGCGCGCGGCCGCCGAAGCCGGCGCCGCGGTGGCGAGCAGCGAGCCGCCGAGCGCCACTGTGGCGGTCGTCGCGGTGAGGATCTTGGTGAGCATGGACATGCTGTTTCTCCTGTCTGCGGAGTTCGTCTTCCGAAGAGTCGGGAAGTTCGTGTGCTGCGGGGCGGCGGAGCCCGGGGTGTCAGCGGCGCCGGCGCTCCTCCCAGGTGCGGATGGTCACCTTCGGGCCGTCGTCGGGCGCCCGGCCGGCCAGGCCGTTCAGGCCGAGGTAGTAGTCGCCGACCTGGTGCTGCGCCTGACCAGAGAGACTGGTGTCGCTGATGGCGACGGCGTGGATGTGCCACGGCCAGTCGTCCTGCTGAGGGTTGCGCACCCACGCCGCGAAGCCGGCCAGGCGCAGCGCGCGGACGGCCGCGGTCCTGGTGGCGGCGCTCATCCCCTTGACCGAGATGTCCACGACGCCCCCGCCGTCGTGGGTGCCGGCCGATGTGGGATCGCCGCCCGGGTTGTACGACCCCTGATCCAGCTTGAAACCGCGCCCGAACAGCCGCTTCGCCTCGGCCAGCATGTCCCGGGTACGGGTGTTGACCACGAAGCCGCCGAACGGCACCCGGGGCCCGGGATCGAGGACGGCGGTGACCTTGAAGCGGCCGGCCCCCAGCTTGGCGAGCGACATCTTGCCCGGCAGCCCGTTGGCGTCCAGACCGGTGAGGCCCAGAGACTTCTGGTACTTGGCGTAGGCGGCCACCGTCGTGGTGCCGAAGTAGCCGTCGACCCACTTCGCGTCCAGGAGTTTCCGGTCGCGCAGCGCCTGCTCGACGAGGAGCACGCCGGCCTTGGCGCCAGGGGTGAGCGTGTTGTCGGGCCGCCGCGGGTCGATCTGGGCCGCCTTGACGGTGGCCTCCATGTTGACGCGCGGAAGGGCCCGGGACTCCGCCTGCGCCGCCGACGCCCCGAACGCGCCACTCAGCGAGGCGAGCAGGACGCTCGGCATGAGGGCGGCGGCGTATGCGGGCAACTTCATCATCACTCCTGGTGCGAAAGGCTGAGGCGGTGCCGGTGTGGCGGAGTCCACGTTGGCGGGTCGCCTCACGTGTCCGCCAGGAGATCGGTGTTGTCAGCCTGTTCGACGATCTCCGCTTACCGGCATAAGCGCAGGTAGCGGGCAAATCTCCAGCGGACGTGACACCCGGATGCGCGACCGGTCTGACGCTCATGTGCACGACGGATCTGACGCCCGCGGGCCTGGCGGGCCGGGCGGGCGTGGGCCTGGCGGGCCGGGCGGGCGTGGCCGTCCTGGCCGTCCTGGACGTCCTGGCGGTCCGGCGGCAGGGCTAGGATGCCGCGCATGCAGCGCCCCCTCGCCCTCGTGTCGGCCGTCGGCCTGCTCGTCGTCGTCTGGCTCGGCCTCATCGGTGGCATCGCGCTCGTCTGGCAGGGCGCGGCCCCCTTCGAGCTCTTCGCGGGCTCGTTCTGGAGCTTGGTGTGGTTCTTCTGGATCGCCCGGATCTGGCTGGGCGGTCCGATGGCGATCGGGCTGATGCGCAAGGCGCTCTTCGGGCTCGGCCCGATCCTGATCTTCGCCACCGGGCTGGCCGTCGGGATCGGCGGCGGTGAGGTGTACCCGTCGCAGCTGGTCGCCTTCGCGGTCGCGGTGTGCGGGATCTTCGCCGGGGTGCTGCTCATGCGCGGTGAGGTCCAGCGGTGGAGCCTGGCCACGGTCGCGGTACGGGTGGTCCGGCAGCCGCCCGACGGGACCGCCTTCGACCTGCGGTCCGCCGCGCTCCGACAGGGCAGGGGCAAGTTCGGCTGCCTGATGATCGTGGTCACTCTGCTCATGCTGTTCGTGGTCGGCGCCATCGGCGCGACGCTGCCGGCGGACCGGGGAACGGACGCCCCGGACTATATCGCCTTCATGGTAGGCGTGGTGCTGGTGATTCTGGGGGGAATTGCCGGATACGTCTGGATTAATGTCCGGGCCGGGGCCATGGGCGTGCTGACCGTCACCGGCCGGCAGCTCAACGAGCATCCGTGGTCCAGGCTCCGTTCGGTGGCGCTGTCGTACAAGGGCGAAGCCAAGGTCGTGAACGGGGTGCGCCGGCACCGGTCGGCCCGGCTCGATCTGTCCCTCTACGACGAGCCGGACCCGCGCCGGCTCCGGTTGCCCGACGACGCCGCCCTGCACGGCTCGATCGCGGCGGCGCTGGCGGCGCACAGCCCCGAGGGCGTCTTCCTCGGCTGGGTTTCGCGAACTGGATCTACGACATCCGGTCAGGTATCCAGTTGACGCCCTGCGGCCCCCTCCGGGAGAGGACGCGCAGGTCGTGAGCGGGCGGCGGACACGGGGCCGAGCGCCGCACCTGTCCGCTGAGGTGCTGTGAACGGAGTGACGGAACTACACACAGTTGACTAACGCGACTTAAGCGGAATACTGGTCACCCGATTGGGCCGTCGTTCTAGTGAGACGAGGATTCCCATGTCGTCGTTCGGCCTCGCGATGCCTCAGGCAGAGCCATATCTGGCACAGCCGTATCAGGCGGAGCCACGCCAGGCGGAGCCGTATCAGGCGACGCCGCACCGGGCGGAGCCGCACCAGGCTGCCGGCGACGCCGACGACGCGGAGAGGCACGCGCCAGACCGGCGCGGCCCCGACCGGCCACCGGACGGGACCGGCACCCACCGCTAGCGCAGCCTTTCGCGGCGGTCGACAGATCCCGCAGACTCCCCCCGACCCCAGGACTTTCATGCCGCCAGACTCCTTCAGCGTCCCGACGGTGATCGGCATCGCCGTCCTCGTGCTCGCCCTCGCGGGCGTCCTGATTCTCTACCTGCGCGTACGCGGCCAGCTCGCCCAGGCCCGCGGTCAGCTCGCGCAGAACCGTCAGGTGCAGGATCACCTGACCCGAGAGTCCAGTGCCTGGAGCCAGCGCCTGCTTCAGGCGGAGCGCAAGGTCCAGGAGAACGCGGACCAGGTGCGTGACGCCCGCGCCCAGCACGACCTCCTACGCGCCGAGACCGACCATCTGATCAACAAGCGCATCCCCGCCCTGCTGTCCCACCTGCGCGCCCCGCACGTGATCGTGCCCGGCATGCAGAACCAGGCCCTCGCCGGCACGGACGTCGACCGGCAGCACCGCGCCGTCCTCGACGCGCTCACCCGCGGCATCCGCGAGGAGGCCGAGCGCATCGACGAGAGCGCCCAGGCCGTCATCAGAGGCGCCATGTCCCGCGTGCAGAGCCAGGCCCTGCGTGCCCAGGACCTGCTCGCCGGCGTCCAGCAGCGTTACAGCGGCGACGAGCACACGGCGCTGCTGCGCGAAGTGCTCGGCCTCGACATGTTCAACGAACTGATCATCCGCCGGATGCAGGTCACCGGCATCGCCTGCGGCGCCACCCCGGGCCTGTCGCGTGACGACACCTACCTGGTGGACCTGGTGGTGGGCGCCGTCTCGCGGGTGGAGAACTTCGAGCTGCGCATCGACGGCCCGGCCAACCACCTGCGCCGCCGGATCGGCGTCGCCGCCCGTGCCGCGGAGTCGATCCTGTTCATCACCGCCGAGCTGCTGGCCAACGCGGTGCACCACTCGCACGGCACGCTCAAGGTGACCATCGCCGTGCACGAGACCAACAACGGCGCCGCCATCGTCATCGACGACGCCGGTGTCGGCCTCAACGAGGACCAGTACGCCCGCGCGAGCCGCCTGCTCAGCGGCAACCACCCGGTCCGCCTGGTGGACCTGGGCAACCCGCCCCGCACCGGCTGGGCGGCGATCGGCCGCCAGGTCGCGCACTACGGCATGCAGGTCACGGTCAAGAAGAGCGCCTTCGGTGGCGTGCAGGCCGTGCTGAACATCCCCTCCGCGCTGCTGGTGGAGATGCCGGAGGACAGCCGGCCCTCGGTGCTGGCGCCCGAGCCGGTGCGCGCGGTCGCCCCGGCCGCCGCCACGGCCATCCGCAGGGATCCCATCCCCGCCTCCATGGCCCCCCGGCCGGAGCCCGTGTCCGTTCCCACCGCCCGGCGGGAGCCGGCGCCGGCCCCCCGGCCCGAGCCGGTGGCCCCCGCCGTCCGGCCCGAGCCGGTCGCCTCGGCCTCCCGCCCCGAGCCGGCCGCCTCCTCCGTGCGGCCCCAGCCCGTCACGGCGCCCCAGCAGTGGACGGCCGAGGACTTGGCGCCGCTGCCGCAGCGCCGCCGCCAGCAGCCGCGTGACGCCGGCCCGCCGCCGGCCGGCGGGGGCAGCGGTTCCGGCGGTACGGGCGGCAGGTTGCTCACCACCCCGGAAGAGGCCCAGAAACGATGGGGTGACTTCCAGGTCGGAGCCGAAGCGGGCCGCCGCGAAGCGCTCCCCACCGAGCAGCACGACGCAACCGAAGGGAAATGACCGTTCCATGGACGCTCACAGCGCTTCCGGCCGGGTCCAGGCCAAGGGTCGCCCGTTGCCCCTCGACGTGTCCTGGGTCCTTTCACCCCTGCTCGCGCTGCCCGGTGTCGCCAGCGGCGTGGTGCTGAGCCGGGACGGGCTGATCCTCGGCGGCTCGGCCAACGTGACCACCGAGAGCGGCGAGCGGGCCGCCGCCATGACCAGCTCCGTGCTCGGGGCCGCGCGCGCCCTGTGCGCGGGCCTCAGCAACGGGGCCGACGACGAGGTGGTGGACATCGTCATCTCCGCCGGCAACGGCTACTACTACGTCGCCCCGGCCGGCGACCGCGCCGCCATCGTGGTCGCCGCCACCGGCGGCGTCAACATCGGCACGCTGGCGTACGAGGTGCAGCTCCAGGTGCAGAAACTGATCAAGGCTCTTGACGAGGCCAGTGCGGCCAGGACGCCAGGCGTCCGGGCATGACCTCCGGACGACAACGGCGGCGGGTCGTCCCGGACTACATGGCCGCCGCGCGACTGACCGTTCCCGAGAACATCCACGTCGAGCGTACGACGCTGGTCTACATCGCGCCCGACGCCACCACCAACGGGCTCGACCCACCGGGGTCCCATCTGCTGACCCTGCTGGGGGACGGGCCCCTGTCGGTGTACGAGTGCGCCGCGCACCTGGGCCTGCCGTACTGCGTGGTGCGGTTGCTGGTCGCCGGGCTGGTCGGAAGCGGAACGCTGCTGACCCGCGATCCGCCCGCCACCGACCTGCCCGACATTGAGATCTTGGAGTTGGTGCTCAGTGGCCTCCGCGCTCTCTGAAAGCCGTATCAGTACCGAACACATACCGGTCAAGCTGGTCATCGCCGGGCCGTTCGGCGTGGGCAAGACGACCCTGGTGGACGCTCTCTCGGAGATCAAGCCCCTCAACACCGAGGAGGTGCTCACCCAGGCGGGCACGCTGGTGGACGACCTCACCGGCGTGAACGAGAAGACGACCACGACCACCGCGATCGACTTCGGCCGCCTCACCATGCCCGGCGTGGTGCTGTACCTGTTCGGCGCGCCGGGGCAGACCCGGTTCCAGGTGCTCTGGAACGAGCTGGTCCGCGGCGCGCTCGGGGTCCTGGTGCTGGCCGACACCCGCAGGATCGACGACAGCTTCGCCGTCCTGGACCTGGTGGAGAGCGCCGGCCTGCGTTACGCGGTGGCGGTCAACCACTTCCCCGACTCGCCCGACTACCCGCCGGACGCCCTGCGCCAGGCGCTGGACCTCCAGCCGAGCACGCCGCTGGTGGTGTGCGACGCCCGCGACCCCGTCTCCGCCCGTGCCTCGCTGATCGCGCTGGTGGAGCACATCAAAGAGCTGGTGCTGTCATGACGATGCGCTACATGCCCGACGCCGGTCGCCTCTACGGGCCGGAGTACGCCAAGGACCCCCAGGCCGTCTACGCCGAGCTGCGCCGGCGGCACGGCGCGGTCGCGCCCGTGGAGATCGCCCCCGGCATGGAGGCGCATCTGGTGATCGGCTACCAGGCCGCGCTCGACGTGCTCACCAACGTCGGCGGCGTCTGGATCAAGAACGGCACCGCCTGGCAGGCCCGCGTCCCCGACACCCCCGAGGCCGCAGGACCCGTCGCCATGCTCGGCTACCGGCCGAACGCGCTGATGTCCGACGGGGCCGAGCACGCCCGGTTCCGCAAGGTGATCTCCGACTGCTTCGACCTGGTCCAGCCGCACAAGCTGCGCCAGATGGTGATCGAGGTGTCGGACTCGCTGATCAGCCAGTTCGCCGCGAGAGGCGAGGCGGACCTGGTCTCGGAGTTCTCCCAGCCGATCCCGGCCCGCATCTTCAACTCGCTCTTCGGCCGGCCGGACTCCGACAGCGCCGGCCTGATCAAGGCCATGGCGGACCTGATGGAGGCCGACGGCGAGCGGGGCAAGCAGGGCAGCGACGCGTTCAGCCGCTACATCGGCGAGCTGGTCCAGTCCAAGCACGCCCAGCGGGGCGACGACCTGACCTCCTGGTTCATCGACCATCCGGCCGCGCTCCAGCCCAACGAGCTGGCCGAGACCCTCGTGCTGGTGATGGCCGCCGCGTACGAGCCCACGGCCAACCTGATCTCCAACACGATCTCCCGGATGGTCAGCGACGACCGTTACTACAGCTCGCTGACCAACGGCGCGCTCGGCACGTACGACGCCCTGATGGAGGCCCTGCGCGCCGAGCCCGCCATGTCGAACTACGGGCCCTATTTCGTCCGGCAGCCCGTGCACTTCCACGGCACCTGGATCCAGCCGGCCGAGCTGGTCCTCGTCTCCTACGCCGCGGCCAACACCGAGCCCACCAACGTGCCCGAGGAGCTGCGTTCCGACGGTGGCGCGTACCTGGGCTTCGGCGCCGGGGCGCACCGCTGCCCGGCCAGCGACCCGGCCATGATCATCGCGATGACCGCGATCGAACGCCTGACCTCTCACCTGTGTGACCTGGAACTGACCGTGCCGCGCGAGGAGCTCTCGTGGCGGCCGGGCCCGTTCCACCGCGCGCTGGCGCATCTGCCGGTGCGTTTCACTCCCATTCGACCTGACCAGCCAGGAGAATCCCCTTGGGCAGTTCAGCCCCAGTCGTCCTCGACCCCTTCGGCACCGACCTCCCAGGGGAGGTCCGGCGACTACGCGACCTCGGCCCCCTGGTCCTCGTAGAGCTCGCCGGAGGCATCCCCGCCTGGGCGGTCACCCGGCACGACCTGCTCAAGCAGCTCATCCTCGATCCACGGGTGAGCAAGGACAAGCGGCACTGGGGCAAGCTGGACCAGGCGCTCGTCACGCCGGGCTGGTCCTGGATCCTCACCTGGATCGGCGTGTCCAACATGTTGAGCGCGTACGGCGACGAGCACCGCCGGCTGCGCAAGCTGATCGCACCCAGCTTCACCGCGCGTCGCAGCAAGGCCATGCAGCCGATCGTCGAGCAGATCGTCGCCGAGCTGCTGGACACGATGGCCGCGCAGCCGCCCGGTCAGCCCGTCGACCTGCGCTCCTTCTACGCCCACCCGCTGCCGATGCGGGTGATCTGCGAGCTGTTCGGCGTTCCCGCGCACATGCGGGAGGAGATGGCCCAGGTCATGGAGGCCATCATGGACACCACCGCCACCCCTGAGCAGGCGCAGGCCACGGCCGCGAAGATCGCCACGGTGCTGCCCGCGCTGGTCGCCTACAAGCGCGAGCACCAGGGCGACGACCTGACCACCGAGCTGATCAACGTCCGTGACAGCGGCGACTCGCTCAGCGAGACCGAGCTGTGCGACACCCTGCTGCTGCTGATCGCGGCCGGGCACGAGACCACGGTCAACCTGATCGGCAACGCCGTGCACGCCCTGCTCACCCATCCCGACCACCTCCGGCGGGTGCTGGCTGGGGAGATCACCTGGGACGCGGTGATCGAGGAGACGCTGCGCTGGGCGCCGTCGATCGCCAACCTGCCGCTGCGCTTCGCCATCGAGCCGATCGAGATCGGCGGCGTCACGATCGAGGCGGGCGACGCGATCATCACCAGCTACATGGCGGCCGGGCACGACCCCGACCAGCACGGCGAGGACGCCGACCGGTTCGACCCGACCAGGGACACCGCCGAGCACCTGGCCTTCGGCATCGGCGTGCACCGCTGCATCGGGGCTCCGCTCGCCCGCCAGGAGGCGTTGACCGCCCTTCCTGCCCTGTTCGCCCGGTTCCCTGACCTGCGGCTGGCCGTGGATGAGGGCGAGGTGCCGCACGTGCCGTCGTTCATCGCGCACGGGTGGGGCAGCCTGCCGCTCACGCTGCACCCCTGACACACGAAGGCGGGCGTCTCCGTGCAGGAGACGCCCGCGTTCGCGTTACCGTACGCTGCGTACTCTCATGATCATGAGTGCTCCGACGAGCGAGAGCAGGCCGCCGGTCACGAACAGGGCCGGATAACCGCCGAGGTGGGCGACGACCAGCGAGCCGCCGAACGGGGCCACGACCTGGGGCGCGTTCAACGCGATGTGGAAGACGCCGAGGTCGCGCCCGCTGTCCTCAGCGGCGGGCAGCACCAGCGTGACCAGCGCCTGGTCCACGGAGAGATAGGCGCCGAAGCCCACCCCGCCGATGACGGCGCCGGCCAGCTGCACGGTCCAGGTCGGTGAGACCAGCGGCAGCGCCACCGACACGGTGACCAGCAGCGAGGAGATGAGCACGAACAACTTGTGCCGCCGCAGCTTGTCCGCCAGCGGGCCCGCTACGATCGTCCCGAGGACGAGGCTCACCGTCTGGACCGTCACCTGCAACGTCAGCGCGTTCTTCGGGTCCAGCCCGGCAGGCAGGTGGATGTAGTCCTGGAGGATGTAGAGGTTGAACGAGGAGACGGCGAAGTAGCCGAGGAACATCACCGCCCGCGAGCTGAACGCCCACGCGTAGTCCCGCGAGCGCAGACTGGCCAGCGCCGACCCGAACTGCGCGCGCAGCGGCACGCGTTCATGAGACTCCTCGCCGGTCAGCCGCTCCCGGCTGAACAGCGCGAGCAGCGCCGACGTCGCCAGGAACGCCACGCCGAGCAGCGTGTACGCGAGCAGCGCCGAAGAGACGGTGGCGCCGACCGCCGTGCCCGCCAGCGAGCCCACCGGCACGCCCAGGCCGCCCACGGTGGAGGCCAGCCCGCGCCGGTCCTTCGGCACCTGGTCGGCCACCACGGCGATGAGGATGTTCAGCCCGATGTTGACCGTGCCCTGCACCAGGAACCAGCCGATCAGCAGGCCGGCGACGGTCGACATCCAGCCGAGCAGGACGAGGGAGGCGAGGGTGGCGACGCCGCCGTACAGGATCCAGGGGGAGCGGCGGCCCCACCGGCCGCGGGTGCGGTCGGACATGGCGCCCACGATCGGCGGCACGCACACCGACGCGATGGCGCTGACGCCGGTCACCAGCCCGAACGCCGAGAGTTTGCCCACCGGGTCGGCCGCCTCGACCTGGGTGGGCAGCAGGACTTGCAGTGCGGCGCCGACGGCCGCGTAGCCGGCGACGTTGAACAGGAACATCGCGCCCAAGAGCGCGCCGAGACGGCCGGTGCGGGCACCTGCGTCCCGGCCGTCTCGGCCGGAGGTGATGGTCATGCCTACTCCATGAGAGGGGGAAGGTCCAGCCCGAGGTCCAGTCGCTGCAGGGCTTCGTCGACGAGGCGCGCGCAGGAGTCGGGGTCGGCGTCGGGGGACCCGGCCCACTCCTGGAACGCGATGCGCAGGGCGGCGAAGGCCGTCGAGGCCAGCAGCCGGGCATGGAAACAGTGACCCGCGCTCGATCGTTCGGCCAGGTGGTGGGCGAGCAGTTCTTCGCGTACGGCGAAGCGCCGCATGTTCTCGCCCATGAGCGCGGGATTGTCGGCCAGCAGGAGCTGGACGCGCTGCATCCTGGGCAGCTCGTGCCGGCGCCAGTGGGGATCGGCGAGGAGGGCCTGAAATACCGCGCGCAGGGCGGTGACCGGCGACTCGCCGCGCGGGCGGCCGTCGATCGCGGCGAGCAGGTCCTCCATGACCTGGTCCTCGTGGGCGAGGACGACGTCCTCCTTCGAGGTGAAATAGCGGTTGAAGGTCCGCCGCGCCACCTGCACCTCGTCGGCGATCTGCTGAACTGTCGTGCCGTCGAAGCCTTGCCGTTCGAACAGGGTCAGCGCGGCCTCGATGAGGGCGCGGCGGGTGCCGGCCTTCTTGCGCTCTCGTAGTCCCGTAGACGTCTCGCCGCTGGTCATGGGCATACGGTAGAGCAAAAGTGTCTCATTGGGACAGTAGGCTCAGCGGGAAATTTCCGGGTGCGCTATAAAGTGTCCCATTGAGACACTTCGACCCCTGGAGTCAGCGATGAGCACGCCCGATTGGATCCCCGCGGCCCAGGAGTCGCTGCGCAGACTCGCCGGCCCGCTCGCCGACGCCTTCGACGTCCGCGCGCTTCCCGGAACGGACGATCGCTTCGAGATCCGTGCGGAGGGCGGCAGGACGGTGCTCGCCGGCACCGGCCCGGTCGCCGTGACCAGCGCGTTCGCACACTACCTGCGGCACGTGGCCCGCGGCCAGGTCGGCCGCTGGGGAGACAATCTCCCGTCCACCGCACCACCGCCGGCGACGACCCTTACGGCGACGTCGCCGTACCGCTATCGGGTCGCCTACAACCTCACCGTCGCCGGGTACACGACGCCGTTCTACGACTGGGACCAGTGGCAGCGCGAGCTCGACCTGCTCGCCGCCTCCGGTGTCAACGCCGCCCACCTCACGCTCGGGCAGGAGGCGGTGTGGCTGGAGGCGTTCGGCGAGTTCGGTTACACCGAGGACGAGCTGCTGGCCTGGATCGTGCCGCCGTCGCACCAGCCGTGGCAGTGGCTGAACAACATCCACAGCTTCGGCGGCGGCACCACCCGCGGGCTGATCGAACGCCGCGCCGAGCTGGCCCTGCGAGTGCTGGCGCGCATGCGCGAACTCGGCATCAGACCCATTCTGCCCGGCTTCTCCGGCACCGTCCCCGGCGGGTTCGCCGACCGCAACCCCGGCGCCACCGTCGTCCCGCAGGGCCTGTGGTTCATGGACGTGGCAGGACCGGCCCGGCCCGACTGGCTCGACACCTCCACCCCCCACTACGCGCGGGTCGCCGAGGCCTTCTACCGCCGCCAGCGCGAACGCTTCGGCCAGAGCGGCACCTGGGCGGTCGACCTGCTGCACGAGGGCGGCCGGATCGGCGACGCCACGCTTGCGGGCGCCGCCTCGGGTGTCGAACGGGCGATGCGCGCGGCCGACCCCGACTACCTGTGGGTGGTGCAGGCGTGGGCGGGCAACCCGCGCGAGGAGCTGTTCGAGGCCTGCGACCGGGACCGCATGCTCGTGCTCGACCTGACCGGCGACACCTGGCGCGGCCAGGGCGGGTTCTGGGGCGCGCCGTGGGGCTTCGGCATCCTGCCCAACTACGGCGGCCGCCAGGGCCTGTACGGCTCCCTGCCCGACATCGCCGGCGCCCCCGGCGAACTGGCCGGCCCGCTGGCCTCGGGAGAGCTCGTCGCCCTGACCAACATGGCCGAGGGCGTCCAGACCAACCCGGTGGTCTGGGATCTGTTCGCCGACCTCACCTGGACCCGTGAGCCCGTCGACCTGGACGCCTGGCTGGCGGACTGGGTCCACGCCCGCTACGGCGCCGCCGACCCGGACGCGCTGGCCGCCTGGCGGCTGCTGCGTACGTCGGCGTACGCGACCTGGGGCGGGATCATGCCCATGGAGGAGGAGTTCGGGGATTTCGACGAGAAGCTGAGCGACTTCAAGGTCTACGCCTCCACCGACAGCGTCTTCGCCGCCACCCCCTCCCACACCGCCGACCAGGCCTCCGCCGTCGGCCCGCACCGGCTCCACTACGACCCGGCCCAGGTGGAGGCCGCCTGGCGGCTGCTGCTGGCGGCGGCGCCGCGGCTGCGCGACCGCGACACGTACCGGCACGACCTGGTGGACGTCACCCGCCAGGTCCTCGACGACCGCGGCCGCGCCCTCGTGCCCGACCTCGCCTCGGCGGACGCCCAGCAGCGATTCCTGCGCCTGATCGACCTCCAGGACCGGCTGCTCGCCACCCGCCCTGAGCACCTCCTCGGCCGCTGGCTGCGCGACGCCCACCGCTGGGGTGCCGACGAGGAGGAGAGCCGTCAGTTGGAACGCGCGGCCAAGCGGCTCGTCACGGTGTGGGGCGGCCCGGACGCCGCCATCCTCACCGAGTACGCCAACCGCAACTGGGCGGGCCTGATGGGCGACTATTACCGGACCCGCTGGCAGACCTTCTTCGACCAGGGCTCCATCGACTGGAACGCCCACGGCCAGCAGTGGGCCGACCAGCCCACCGAGTATCCGACCGAACCCCAGGGCGACCCGATCGAGATCGCCTCCGAGCTCCTTCAGGGCTCGCAGGGCTAGACATGAAACCAAATGGTTTCCTATAGTGGTGCGCGTGGAACTGGTCTTCAAGGCGCTGGCGGACCCGACCCGCCGCGAACTGCTCGACGAGCTGTTCGAGCGGGACGGGCAGTCGCTCAACGCGCTGGCCGGCCGGTTCGCGATGACGAGGGTCGCCGTGGCCAAGCACCTCCGCCTGCTTGAGGAGGCCGGCCTGGTGGTGTCGGACCGGCGGGGCAGGGAGAAACTGCACTTCCTGAACGCCGTGCCGATCCGCCTCGTTCATGACCGATGGGTGAGCAAGTACACCTCGACCTGGGCCGCCGGCCTCGTCGACCTCAAACGAGAACTGGAGGCACGCGTGGAGAAGGTGTTCGAGATCTTCATCCGCACCACGCCGCAGCGGCTGTGGCAGACGATCACGGATCCCGAGACGCGGGCGCGGTTCCAGTTCGGCGCACGCGTGGACTCGGACTGGACCGCCGGGTCCGCCTACCGGGTCACGCACGAGGGCGCCGGCGGGTTGATCGAGGGCGAGAACCTCGAGGTCGACCCGCCGTGGCGGCTCGTGCAGAGCTACCACGCGATCTGGGACGACGACATCGCCGCCCAGGGCACCAGCCGGGTGACCTGGGAGATCGAGCAGGTCGGTGACAGCTGCCGGCTCGTCGTCCGGCACGACCAGCTCACCGCCGACGCCGACGAGCACCTCTACGGCGGCTGGCCGATGATCATGTCTGGGCTCAAGACCTGGCTGGAGACCGGCACCGAACTCACCACACCCGGCTCACTCATGTACGGAGGCGACCACTCATGACCGCACCGGCAAGCACCGAACTGGACAAGACGTTCACCGCCACCCTGCGCAAAAGCCCGGCCAAGGGCGGCTGGACCTATGTCGTGATGCCCGGCTCGGCCGACTTCTTCGGCACCCGCGGCCTGGTGAAGGTCCGGGGACGCGTCGACGGCGAGCCGTTCCAGGGCTCGTTCATGGCGCTGGGCGACGGCACGCACAAGCTCGCGTTCACCGCCGGCACCCGCGCCCGCATCGGCAAGCAGGCCGGCGACACCGTCACCGTCACCCTCGACGAGCGGATCGCGCGATGAGCGCGCCGGCGAAGCTCGTCACCGGCATCAGAACCGTCAGCGTGCCTGTCACCGACCAGGACCAGGCGCTGCGCTTCTACACCGGCACACTCGGCTTCACCGTACTGCGCGACGCCCCGATCCCGACCGGGCGATGGATCGAACTCGCCCCCGGCACCGACGACGTCATCGTCACCCTGGACCACGCCACCACGGACGTCACCAGGGGCCCGATCATGATCCGCTTCACCAGCACGTCACGCACGATCGTCAGCGGCGCCCGGCCGTAGGCCGGCTTCCACTCGAAGGTCCCGCCGCCGCCGTCCACGATCTCGGCCCGGCGGGAGAGTACACGGAACGCGGGGGTGAGGGTTCCGTCCCGTAGCCCGGCGCCCATGGCCCAGGCGTGCTCGGCGTTCCTGCCGTGTTGGCCCGATCATGCCCGGTGCCACGGCGGAAGCAGTCGTGAAAAATCCGGCTTTGGCGCGAAATGATGGTCCGACTCCTTACATAGGCACAGATGTCGATAAGCCAAAGCCATGAAGGAGGCCGCCATGGGGATGCCGGGGCAACCGGACGCGGGACCGGCCCGTGGGTAGCGAGCCGGACCGGTTCGAGGCCGTCTACCGGGCGACGTACGGCCTGATCACGGCGTACGCGGCCCGCCGCTGTCACTCGCCGCAGGACGCGGCGGACGTCGTGGCGGAGACCTTCGCCATCGCCTGGCGGCGGATGGGCGAGGTGCCGGAGGGAGAGCAGGCCACCCTGTGGTTGTACGGCGTGGCGCGCAAGGTGCTGGCCAACCACTATCGGGTCGAGGTGCGCCGCCTCACCAGGAACCCCGTCTACGGCGGTCCACGCGACGACGTGATCAAGGGGTAGAACGCGTGGGAGCAGCCGGACTGCTGTTCCCATCGGAGATCGCGCCGGTTATCGTTGACAGCGGTGCAATTCCAGGTGCGGCGGTGACAGCCCCCGGTTTCTCCCCAGGGAGGAACGATCCGGTGCGATTCCGGAGCCACGCGGTGATACCCCGCCCCCTCTCGGACCCCATGACGGTCCCTGACGCCACCGGCCGCGACGGACGCGGCCGACGCCGGCACGAAGGGAATGGGCATGTTCACCGGACGAATCCACGAGATCGGCGTGATCGAGTACGCCGACGCGAGCGGCCTCGGCATCCGGGCGGCCAAGTCCGCGGGGCGGCTGGTCCCCGGCGGCTCGCTCAACGTCGCCGGGGTCTGCGTGACCGCGGAGAGCGTGGAGCACGACCTGATCCGTACCTCGATCAGCGCCGAGACCCGGCGCCGGACCACGTTCGACGAGCCCCCGGAGCCCGGCCGGCCAGTGAACCTGGAGACGCCGCTGATCGTCGGCGACCCGCTCGACGGGCATCTGGTGCAGGGCCACGTCGACGGCGTCGGCAAGGTCGTGCGCGTGGACGACGAGCCCGGCAGCGGGCGGCGGCTGTGGATCCGCCCGCCGGACCGGTTCCTGAGCAGGATCGCGGCCAAGGGGTCGGTCGCGGTCGAGGGCGTGAGCCTGACGGTGGCCGAGATCGTCAAGGACCGGTTCTCGGTGGCGCTGATCCCGGCCACGCTGGCCGGGACGACCCTGGCCGGGCTGGCCGAGGGCGACCGGGTCAACCTCGAATCCGACCTGGTGAGCCGCCTGGCCGAGGCCGGGCCCGCCTCCGCCGGCGCGAACGTCGCCCGCGCGGTCGCGGCGCTCGGCTGGGCCGGGCACCTCTCGGGCCGGGTCGGGGTGGAGAAGGCGGTGCGGCAGATCGCCGCCGGCGGCGCGGTCATGGTGTGGGACCCCGATCGCGAGGTCGAGGGCGACGTCATCTTCGCCGGCGAGAACCTGCGCCCGGCCGCCTTCACGTTCCTGCTGACCGAGGTGTGCGGCTACCCGTGCGTCCCGTGCGCGCCCGAGGTCCTGGACCGGCTGGAGATCCTGGCGCCGTCCGGCGAGGGGGATCACCACGGGACGGCCTTCCGCACGCCGGTGGATCTGGCCGCCGGCACCGGCACGGGGGTCAGCGCCGCGGAACGTGCGGCGACCGTACGGCGGCTCGCCCATCCCGAGGCCAGGCCGGCCGACTTCGTCGGGCCCGGCCATGTCGTCCCGGTCGCCGCCAGGCCGGGTCTGTTGAGCGAACGCGGCGGGCACACGGAGGCGACGGTCGCCCTGTGCCTGGCCGCCGGCCTGCCGCCGGTGGGGGTGTGCTGCGAGGTGATGCGCCGCGACGGCGTCATGGCCGGCGCGGCCGATCTGGAGGCGTCCGCCCTGCGTTGGGGCCTTCCGCTGGTCGACATCGACGCCCTCCGCACCTGGCTGTGAGAGAACGCTCTCTGTGAGGTGACGCTCCCGGCACCTGGCTGTACGGCGTGCCCGGAGCGTCCCCGCCCTCGCTGATCGGCGGGCGGCGTACGGCGTGCCGGGGCGGCTCAAGCCTTCCTGATCGTCTCGCCCACCTCGGCGGGTGAGACACGCCAGGGAGCGCCGTGGCCGGGAAGCACCCAGGACGCCTTCAGCCCGGCGATCCGGTCGAGCGAGGCGAGCGCTTCCGCCGGGTCGTCGGTGAAGGGGGCGGGCTGCGGGCCCACGCGCCCGGTGAGCACGTGCCGCGTGGTCAGCGCGTCGCCGACGAAGACCGCGTCGGCCACCGGCACGTGCACCGCCACGCTTCCCGGCGAGTGCCCCGGCATGCCGATGATCACTGGGCTGCCCGGCAGGTCGAGGACGTCGCCGTCGCCGATCTCGACGACCTCCTTGACGTAGCGCGTACGCAGGCCGTTCTTGCCGACGGAGTAGCCGAAGAAGCCGAGCGTCGGGCCGATCCGCATGGGGCCGAGAGCGGTCTTGGGCTTCTCTCCCGTACGGGTGCGGACGGCGTCGGCGGCGTGCACGAACACCGGCACGCCGTGATCGCGCCGCAGGCGTTCGGCGAAGCCGATGTGGTCGGAGTCACCGTGGGTCAGCACGAGCCCGCGGATGTTCTCGACCGATTTGCCCAGGGAGCGGAGTTCGTGCTGAAGGTCCCGCCAGTGGCCGGGCAGTCCGGCGTCGATGAGCGTGATGCCGTCGGGGGTGTCGACGAGATAGCACGCCACAAGATCGTTACCGAGGCGGTGCAGGTTGGGCGCGAGTTTCATGGTCTTCTTCCCCAAGGTGGACGGGACTGTTGATAGCTACGATAATTAGCTATGATGGCTAACGTCAATAGCTTTCCCCTCGGGAGGATCAACGGTGCCGACCCCAGTGAAGACCTCGCTCGACCGCATCGTCGCCGCCGGACGCGACCTGCTGGAGGAGGGCGGCGGTCAGAAGCTGACGATGCAGAACGTCGCCGCGAAGGTCGGAGTGCGCGCCCCGTCCCTCTACAAACACGTCGCCAACCACGCGGCGCTGCTGACCGCCGTCGCCGAGGCCACCATCGAGGACCTGATCACCCGGTTGGAGGCCACCGACGGGTCGATCGACGCGCTGGGGCGCTGCTACCGCCGGTTCGCCCAGGACTGGCCGGCCGGGTTCCGGCTGATGCTCACCGCGGACGTGGCGCCCGAGGTCCGCGCCCGCGTGGCCGATCCGGTGCTGCGCGTCTCCAGGGAGATCGTGGGCGAACAGCATGCGCTCGAAGCCGCCCGCTTGCTGACGGCGTGGATCACCGGCTTCATCGAGATGGAACTCCTCGGCGCCTTCAAGCTCGGGGGCGACGTCGAGCAGGCCTTCGAGTACGGCCTGGCCGGCATGCGCCGCGCGCTGGCGCCCGATCACTAGGTAGGGGCAGGGCCGTGAGCGCCCCTCCCTCAAGAAGGGGCGCCGGCGCCGGAGCGCTCGGTCCGAGCCGTCAGGAGGTGATCAGGCCTGGGCCCGCCCGGACCTCCATCTCCTCCAGCGTCACCTCATGGCCCTCCGCGCACACCAGACGGACCCCCACGTCAGCCCCGCATCCCCGATGCACCGAGCGCAGCGCCGGCCCCGCGGCGTCGGCCGCCCACGCGTCGCCCCATTCGCGCAGCGCCGCGATCACCGGGAACAGGGCCCGGCCCTTGCCTGTCAGCTGGTACTCGTAGCGAGTCCGCTGGCCGGGCTCGCGATAC
The DNA here is from genome assembly GCF_040649735.1 of Nonomuraea sp. NPDC048892. NCBI lineage: Bacteria > Bacillati > Actinomycetota > Actinomycetes > Streptosporangiales > Streptosporangiaceae > Nonomuraea > Nonomuraea sp. NPDC048892. The sequence continues at coordinate 1,036,517 of NZ_JBEZFZ010000001.1, forward strand.
GGCACCCGTTCCAGCAGCCCCAGCGCCGTCAGCTCCTTCAGTCGCGCCGCCACCGCGGGCTCGCCGACCTCCACCCGGCGGACGAAGTCGTCGAACCGCCGGGCGCCGAAGAACGCCTCGCGCAGCACCAGCACCGCGGAACGCGAACCGATCACCTCGAACGCCCGCGCGATCGAGCAGTTCTCCATCGACCACGCGTCCCGATTCTCCAGCACACTCCCCATGTCCCTCATTGTACCGAGCTGACTTTTGTCGAGGCTAGTCTGTCCTTACGGGTGGATGCCGAAGGCGCCGAGGACGCCCTGGTCGATGCGGGCGGAGTTGACCAGGGCCGCCGCGTTGGAGGTGGTGAAGACGTCCGCGCCGGCGAGCAGCCCGCTGTACTTCGCGACGACCGGGGCGGCGGCCTGCGCGGCGGCGGCGTCGAGATACGACTTGAAGACGGCCCAGGCGTTGCCGGTGGGGCCGTACTTGGCGAAGAACGGTGTGGGATCCAGCTTGCCGATGGTCGTACGGGTGCTGCTGGACAGGTCCCGCACGTAGTCGCGTTGCAGGGTCACGTCGGAGCGCCTGCCGAGGCGCCCGAGATGCCCGCCGACCAGTGTGCTCCATGAGCTCGCCAGCACCGTGTCATGGGCGGCGATCCACGCCGGGATGTCCTGCGACTCGGCGAGGTTCTTGAACGGCACCCAGCCGGGGAAGATCACGTCCACCACCATCAGCGTCGCCGCGGACGGCACGTGGATGAAGATGTTGTCGGGGCTGTGGTTGGGGCCGTGGTAGGTGAGCACCAGCCGCTCGCCGCCCACCCGCAGCTCGTGGCGGTCGTCGAACGTGACGGCCGGGAGCGGGCGGTTTGCGTCCCTGGCGGTCTTGAGCAGGCGCTTGGTCTCCGAGTGCGCGACGCGGGTGACGCCGCTGCCGAAGATCGAGGCGGCGCCGATGTGGTCGGCGTGCGAGTGCGAGTAGACCAGGTGCGTCACGCGGCTGGGCCGGTGGCGGGCCTTGGTGACCTCCTCGATCGCGCGCAGCAGGTTCTTGCCGATGGTGGGCGGCGCGTCCACGACCACGACGCCTTCGGTCGTGGTCAGGAACATGGCCTGGTAGAAGCCGTCGGTGACCCAGTACAGGTTCCCACGCACGCGTTCCACGAAATATCCGGACTCGTTGACGGCTGGGCCCAGGGCGCCGGCCGGCACGGGCGCGTAGTCCGGCAGCTCGCCCGCCGCGGCCGAGGCGGCGGACGCGGCACGGGGCAGGCCGAGACCAAGGAGGCCGGCCGCGGCGGGAACGGCGGCCGCGACGGAGGCCCGCCGCAGGAAGGCGCGCCGATCGGAGGAAGTGGGGGAGGAGGTCATGATGCGCTCCAAGTAGTTGCGTTGTGAAATAGTTTCCGCCCGTAGATGGCAGAAGTGGAGTCGGGATTGCTGGTCGGGAGTCGCTAGAGTGCGCGGCTATCCCAGGATGAAGCCGGTGTACGATCGTCAGTATGCGCCAGATTAGTTGCGGAAGCAAGCAACTATATGCCGACAGGCATCCCGCCGCCGGAAGCAGGATCGGGTCGGTCAGTCGTCGCCCGCGGCCTCGCGTAGCGCCACCAGGACCCGGGAGAGCGCCTCCGTCATCGTCCGCATCTCACTCCTCGTGACATGGTCGAAGACCAGCGAACGCACCCGGGCGAGATGTCCCGGATAGGCCGCCGCCAGCACGGCCGCGCCGGCCGGGGCGATGGCCGCGAGCGAACTGCGCGCGTCCTGCTCGGACTTGCGCCGCGTCACCAGCGAGCGGCGGACCAGGTCGTCGACGACCCGGCTGATCCGGCTGCGGGACAGCGCGGTCGCCTGGGCGAGCTCCCCCATGCGCAGCTCGCCGTCCGGCGCCTCGGACAGCGCGACGAGGACCGAGTACTCGGTCATCCCCACCTGGGCCTCCCGGGTGAACTGCTCGTCGAGCAGGCGCGGGAGTCGTACGAGCACTTCGATGAGGGAGCGCCAGAGGATCTCCTCTTCGCGGTCCAGGCCGGTCACCGGGGTCGTCATCCGAGCAGGTTACCCTCTCAGTTGCGCCCGGCCGCAACTATCTCGGCAGGTCGGCGAGGAACCGTACGACCTGCCGCACGACCTCAGGATCGCGGAGGATCCGCTGGTGGCCCAGCCCCTCGGTGCGCAGCAGCTCGGCTCGCGGCCACGCCTTCGTGATCGCCTCCGCGCCGCCCAGATCCACGACCTGGTCGTCCCGGTCGTGCACGACCAGGAGCGGGGGCAGCTCGCTCCGGGCCGCGGCCCGGGCCGCGACATCGAGGTCGGACATCGGCCGGCCGTTGCGGCGCTCCACCCGTTCGAGCAGGCCGGCCCGGACGCGCTCGCCGAGGCCGAGCACGCGGCCGAACGTGCCGGCGAACGCGAGCGGGCTCGCCATCGGCGCGACGAGAGCGACCCGACCCGCCGGCACGCCGTCCAGGACGACCAGCGCGGCGGCGGCGCCCCCGAGCGAATACCCCACGATCCCGTACGCCGGCCCGCACTCGGCGATCAGGCACCTGAGCGCCTCGGCGAACTCGGCCGCCACCGCCCGCCGCCGCCCGTGCACGCCCGGGGCCGAGGCGCCGTGGCTGGGCGCGTCGAGCGCCACGACGCGGTAACCGGCCTTGATGAGCGGAGGGATGAACGTCTCGAACCGCCCACGCGAGCCGCCCCACCCGTGCATCAGGTAGACGGTCGGCCCGTCGCCCCAGATCTCGGCGGCCACGGCCCGGCGGTTGACGGAGACGGTGATCCGTTTTCCGGGCAGGACGTTCGCCGGTCTGACCGTGCGGCGCGGCACGGTGCACCACAGCCGCTCGGCCAGCGCCGAGCCGGGCCCCGGCGCCACGCGCTCCAGGACCGCGAACGTCGTCCGCAGGGTGATGAAGGCCAAGAAACCGCTGACCTTGCGCGATAAGGCACGCATGTTGCTCCCTTTCCGCAGCGGTCAGCGCAGGAAGGCCAGGACTTCCCGGCCGAAGTCCTCGACGTGCTGGAACAGGAAGCCGTGACCGGCGTCGCCGTAGATCACCAGCTTGCTGTTCGGCAGCTTCTGCGACATCACCCAGCTGCCCCAGGCGTCGATCATGACGTCGTGCGCGCCGTTGGCCACCAGGATCGGCAGCGTCAGCTCCTCGATCCGGTCCCAGTACCCGCCGAACGTGGCGGCGGCCCGCATCTGCGCGGCGAGCGCCGCCGGGCTGACGCCCGCCTTGGTCTCGCTCAGCCGGGTGTCGAGGCGGCGCAGCGACCGCAGGCCCGCCGCCCGGCCCGCCTCGTCCTCGGGGAAGAAGAGGTAGAGGAAGTCGTCGTCCACGTTCTCCGGCTTGGTCGCGGTCAGCCACGTCTTCTCGCTCATCCGCGGCATGTCCGGAATCGCGCCGCCCGGCCCGCTGCCGGCGATGACGAGGCGCCGGACGAGGTGGGGCCGGCGAAGGGTGACGCCTTGGGAGACGTACCCGCCCAGGGACCAGCCCAGCAGATCGACCTCGCTCAGACCGAGCCCGTCGAGGAAGTCGATGACGCCTTCGGCCAGACCTTCGACGGAGTCGGCCGGCTCACCCGTGGAGTGACCGAGGCCGCGGTTGTCGAAGACGATGACGTCGCGCTCGGCGGCCAGGACGTCCAGCAGCGCCGGGTCCCAGTAGTCGATGGTGCCGCGGAAGCGCAGCACCATGACCAGCGGCACGCCTCCGGTGGGGCCAAGGCGGCGGTAGCCGTAGGTGGCGGTGGCGGTGGTGAGGTGACGCGTCTCGGCCTGGTCGGCCGCGTACGAAGTGGTCATGATCGACTCCTTAACCGTGCGAGACCGGGCGGAGGGCGAGCGCGCCGTTCCAGAGGGCGCCGGGGTTGAGCAGCGCGGGGAACCGTTCGAGCATGGCGTCGAAGAACCCGCGGGCGGTGTCGTGCTCGGCGAGTAGTTCGTCCACCGTGTCGAGATAAAGGCGAGTCTGGGCGATGGCCCGCTGCGCGTCGTCGTCGAGGTCCTTGTTCTTGTGGCCGGCCACGACGAAGCGGGGCCGCAGGCTCTCGACGACGTCGATGGCCTTGCGCCAGGCGTCGATGCCGCCGTCCTTGGACTCGACGAGGAACTGGTGCACGCCGTTGTAGACGACGTCCCCCGCCACGACCAGGTCGAGATCGGGCACGTGCAGCACGCTCGTCTCGTCGGTGTCGCTGTGGCCGACCTCGACGATGCGCAGTTCGTGGCCTTCGAGGTCGAAGCGGTTCCCGTCCGGGACGGTCGCGGTGACGGGCGAGTCGGGGATCTGGCCGGGCAGCAACGCGTCCCAGAACTGCGGGCGGATGGCGACATTGCGCCGCATCTGCTCGATCGTGCCGGCCGAGGCGACCACCTGGGCGCCGAAGCGCTCGGCGAGCAGATCCGCCGTGAACCAGTGATCGCCGTGGCCGTGGGTGGCGAAGATGTGGGTGAGGTTCCTGCCGCTCGCCTCGACCCATCGCGCGACGTCTTCCGCCTGGTCCCGCGTCAGGGGCGGATCGACGAGCACGGCGTCGGCGTCGCCGTGGATCAGCGTGACCGACAGGGGAGAGAACCTCCGCCGGTCGCCGTTGGGCACCCGTTCCTGGACGTTGAGGGCTATGGGCTCGGCGATGAACACGTCGTAACCGAGGGACATGACTGACCTCCCGAACTGTCTCAGGCGCCGTGCCCTCGGGACATCGGGGGCGGGCCTCCTGACTTGTCTCAACACAAGCTAGCTTGCTGGCTACGGTGTGAGCAAGCCAGGGGTGGCGGAACAAGAAAACGGCGCCGGGCGGGTGCCCGGCGCCGTTCCTGATCGGTGTGTCACCCGGCGTGTGTCACCCGGTCTGGGGCGCCGCGCCGGCCTCCCACACCCGGGCGAAGTTGGCGGCGTACGCCCGGACGACGGAGTGTTCGGACAGTTCGACCATCGCCTCGTCGTTGCGTCGCAGCGAGGTGGCGTTGAAGTTGTGGCTGCCGGTCATCACCCAGCTCCGCCCCGGCGCCCGGTCGGTGACCACGATGTACTTGGAGTGGATGCGCCCGGCGGAGGTCGAGCCGTCGAGCACCCGCCGCCCCACGCCGGCCGCGTCCAGCGCTGCGGTGACGGCGTCGTCGGCCAGGCCGTGCACCACGCGCACCTGGCAGCCGGCGCTCACCAGCGCCGCGAGCCGGTCGACGATCGCGAGCCGGGTGTCGTCCCACTCGGACTGGCCGATCTCGACCCGGGTGCCGTTCCCTGGCGCGCAGCGGACCTGGCCGAGCCGCTGCTCGATCGGGTCGCGGTCCGCGACCGGGTAGAACTGGGCGGTGATCCGGCCGCCAGGCCCGGCGGCGCTGACGGTGGTGTCGTAGTCGGGGTTCTGCACCTCGGCGGCGAGGTCGTCGAAGTACTTCCCGTACCCCTGGAAGAGCTTGCGGTTGCCGGGCAGCACGACCAGGTTGTTCCAGTAGCTGGTGGAGTTGACGTCGGTGAGGTTGTTCGAGGCCTGGACGACCACGTCGCGCCGGCCGCCGGTCCGCGAGAAGAGCGAGAACTTGTTGTGCATGCCCTTCGTGCCCTGGCAGGAGGTGGTGTTGCCCTCCGGGCTCATGTGGCCGCAGACGTGCACCCACGAGGCGGCCGACCTGTCGGTGCCGAGGGTGGCGATCAACTGCTCGGCGGCGGGGTTGTCGATCTGGTAGCCGTCGATGACCATGCGCACCTGGACGCCGCGCCGGTACGCGTCGAGCAGCACCGCCACGTAGTCGGCGCCGGCGTCGCCCGAGATGACGAACTCGGCGATCTCGATCGACGACCCGGCCGGGGCCTGCTTGATCAGCGAGCAGATCCGTTCCACGACGGCGGTCGGGGTGCCGGCGACGGGGTCGTTGAAGGCGGCGCCGGTCGTGACCGGCACCTCGGCGGCGTTACGGCAGGCGCTGCGGGCGGGCTCGGGCAGGGCGGCCTGCGCGGCGGGAACGTCGATCGTCTGTACGGACAGAGTGGCGAAGGCGGTCAGGGCGGCGAGCCCGGCCAGGACGGCGGGGCGGATTCGAGGCATGGGTGTTTCCTTGCGCTGTGCTGAGGGTGCTGTGTCGAGGGCGAGGGTGGGCGGAGGCGCTATTCGACGGACACCAGCGAGAAGTCCGGCCGCCCGCTGACCGGCATCTCCAGCCCCTTGACGTTGTCGCGGACGGCGTAGTTGTTCTTCAGGTCCACCGGGAAGATGCCGACCGCCTCATCCCAGATGGTCTTGCTGGCCTGGGCGTACAGAGTCTTGCGCTCGTCCTGGTCCAGGGACGCGCGCGCCTTGGCCAGGATCGAGTCCAGCTCCTTGTTGCAGTAACCCATCCGCTTGGCGTCGCAGGTGTAGAGCCGGTTCAGGGTGAAGTCGGCGTCGCCGGTGCCGGTGGTGTTGGTCTGCAGGTTCATGTCCCAGTTGAGCGCGCCGAAGTCCTTGAGCCAGGTCGCCCGCTCCTTCTCCAGCGGCTGCACCTTGATGCCGACCTTCTCCCAGGACGAGATGAACGCCTGCGCCATGGCCCGGATGTTCGGCCCGCCCGCCAGCGGCCACTGGATCGTGGTGCTGATCCCGTCGGGATGCCCGGCCTCGGCGAGCAGCTTCTTGGCCAGTTCCGGGTCGTAGGCGTACGGCTCCAGCTTGGTCGATCCGAAGACCGCCTGCGTGATCGGCGACTGGGCCACCGTGCCGAGGTCGCCGAACAGGCTGGCGACGACGCCCTTGACGTCGATCGCGTGCAACATGGCCCGGCGGACCTTGACGTCGTCGAACGGCTTGTTGTTCTGGTTGAACCAGATGAAGTAGTAGTTGAAGCTCGGCCCGGTCCCGTACGTGATGCCGTCCACGTCGGACACCTCGGCCACCTGGTCCGGCGGGATCGAGGCGAGCACGTCCACCTCGTCGTTGTTCAGCGCGGTGATCCGGGCCGAGACCTCCGGCATGTTGAGGATCTCCAGCTTGGCCACCTTGGCCTTGGCGCCCCAGTAGGTGTCGTTGCGGCTGAGCTCCACCTTGTCGTCGGGGCTGAACGCGTCGAATGTGAACGGCCCGGTGCCGATCGGCCGCTGCCAGTACGCGTCGCTCGCGACCTTGTCGCCCTGGCCGATGAAGACCAGGGACAGGGTGCTGGGCAGCGTGCCCAGCGGTGCCGAGGTGCGGAACGTCACCGTGCGGTCGTCGGTGGCCTCCACGCCGGTGATGGAGGCGAGCAGCGGGGCCAGCGAGCCCTTGAGGCTGATCAGCCGCTCCACGGACGCCTTGACGTCCTTGGCGGTGAACGGGGTCCCGTCGCTGAAGGTCACCCCGTCGCGCAGGTGGAACACCCACGTCTTGTCGTCGGGGCTCTCCCACGACGTGGCCAGCTTCGGCGCCGGCTGACCGTCCTTCATCACCGTGAGCGTCTCCAGCCCCTGCTGGACGGTGGTCTGAACGGCCTCTTCCGCGGGGAACTGCTGGACGTCGAGCGACACGGGGAACAGCTGCGGCGCGTACCGCAGCACCTGCCCGCCGCCTGCGGCGTCGCCGGCGCCACCGGAGCCGCCGCAGGCCGCGAGGCCGAGCACGAGGGCCATCGCGACGAGGCCGCCCTTGGCCCGGGAACGTGCGATCATTGCCTGTCTCCTTGCTTGGTTCTACGCCGTCACGGACGGCAGGGTGAAGGTCGCGGCGACGGGCTTGTGGTCCGACGGGGCGGTGCCCGCTGAGAAGAAGTCGACGACCTCGCTGGCCCGGGTGGCGATCGGGCCCCTCGCGAAGATCCAGTCGATGGCCTTGGACGGGGACCCCAGAGGTGACAGGCGCGTTCCGCGCTCGGTGACGAACGGCAGCGGCGACACCGGGTGGGTGACCGGCGACGTGCGTCCCAGGGCGGTGAACGAGTCGAGGAAGCCGCTGTTGCCGAGCACCCACAGCGGCTGGCCGATGTCGTTGATGTCCACGGTGAACAGGCAGACCTCGTCGCCGGCGATCTCGTCCAGGGCGGCCGCTACCTGCTCCGCCTGCCCGGTGCGCAGGTTGCGGCGGTCCTCCCGCTCCCGCTCGTGGCCCGGCCAGGTCAGGTGCGCGGTGGCGAACACCAGCGGCCTGGCTCCCTCGGCCCGGGGGCGCAGCCGTACCCAGAACAGCCTGGCGTCGGCGGCGAGGATGCCGACGTCCCGCGTCCCGTACTCCACCAGGTCGAACAGCTCCCGCCGCCACCACAGGTTGCTCTGCGTGCCCCAGCCGGGGAAGTCGTCGTGCACCCGGGCGTGTCCCGGCATGGCCTCGTCCACCACCGCACGTGAGCGCGGGCGGAGCTCCTGGGTGGCGAGGAGGTCGGGCGGCCGGGTGGTGAACAGGTCGCGGATCGCCGGTTCGCGCTGCTCCAGGTGCCAGTCGCCCCACAGGTTGTAGGTCATGGCGACGAAGGTGAACGATCCGGTCAGCATGCTGATCCCTTCCGATTCAGTCGGCCCGCGCGGCCTGCGCGGCCCAGGTGGTCGGCGCGTTGTACTCGACCACCGCGTGGTCCTGCCGCTCGCCCGCGTAGCCGATGACGGTCAGCGAGGTGTTCACCGGCGGGGCGAAGCTGAGATGGCCGGGCACCGGCAGGCGCAGCGCGGCTGCGGCGGCCACCCGGATCGGGCCGCCGTGGGTGAACACCACGACGGTCGCGCCCCCGACCGCTGTGTCCGCCGCCTCGGTGAGCGCCTGCCACACCCGCCGGCGCAGTTCGGCGAACGTCTCGCCGCCGCCGCGCCGCACGTCCTCCCCGCGCCCGACGGCCGCGAGCACGTCCGGGTACTCCGCGGCGATCTCGGTGAACGGCCGCCCGGCCCACGAGCCGATGTCCGCCTCGCGCAGCCGGGCGTCCAGCCTGGCCTCGATGCCGAAGTGACGAACGTACGCCTGCGCCGTGTCCATGGCCCTGGGCAGATCGCTGGAGACGACCAGGTCGGGCGTACCGAAGCGGGCCAGCAGCGCCGCCGCGGCCACGTCGGCCTGTTCGCGACCGGTGGCGGTGAGCCCCGAGTCGGACTGCCCCTGGTAACGCTCCTCGACGTTCCACACCGACTCGCCGTGCCGGACGAGGACGAGACGCACCCGGCCGCTCATCGCGCACCCGCCGAGGCGACCGGCAGTTCGGGGAAGTGACAGGCGGCAGGATGATCGCCCAGCCGATCGACCAGCGCCGGCTCCTCCGTGGCGCACCGTTCCTGCGCCTTCCAGCACCGGGTACGGAACCGGCACCCGGACGGCGGCGACACCGGCGATGGAATGTCACCTTTGAGGAGGATCTGCCGCCGCGGCGGCGCGGCCCAGGGGCGGGGCACCGGCACCGCCGACAACAACGCCTGCGTGTACGGATGCACAGGAGCGGCGAAGATCTGCGCCGTCGTCCCCCTCTCCACGACCTTGCCGAGGTACATCACCGCCACCTCGTCACTGATGTGCCGCACCACGGACAGATCGTGGGCGATGAACAGGAAGCCGAGCCCGAGCTCCCGCTGCAGATCGACGAGCAGGTTCAGCACCTGCGCCTGCACCGAGACGTCCAGCGCCGACACCGCCTCGTCGCAGATCACCAGCCGGGGCCGCAGCGCCAGGGCCCTGGCGACGCCGACCCGCTGGCGCTGTCCGCCGGAGAACTGGTGCGGGTACCGGTCGGCGTGGTCCGGGTTCAGCCCGACCCGGTCCAGCAGGTCCTTCACCTCGGCGGCCCACCGGTCGCGGGGCACCACCCCGGGGTTGATCAGCCACGGCTCGCTGATGATCTGTTCGACGGTGAGCCGGGGGTTGAGCGACGCGTACGGGTCCTGGAAGATCATCTGGATCTGCCGGCGCGCCTGCCGCAGCTCGGCAGGGGGCAGGGTGAGCAGGTCCCGGCCCTCGAAGAGCACCTGGCCTGACTCCGGCGGCTCCAGGCCGATGACGGTCCGGGCGAGCGTGGTCTTGCCCGAGCCGGACTCGCCGACCAGGCCCAGCGTGCGGCCCGCGGGCAGGTCGAACGAGACGCCCGAGACGGCCTGCACGGCTCCCGTCCTGCGCCGCAGCACGCTGGAGCGGATCGGGAAGCTGGTGTGCAGATCTCGTACGGACAGGAGCGGGTCAGCCGGGGACGACATCGGCGGCGACCTCCTTCGCGTGGTGACAGGCGGCGCGGTGCGACTCGGGCCGGCCGGGCACCCGGACGAGCTCCGGCCGCTCGGCGTCACAGACGTCGGTGGCGAAGTCGCACCGGGGCTGGAACGGGCAGCTCGCGGACAGCCGGGTGAGGTCAGGCGGCGAGCCCTTGATGGGCGTCAGCCGTTCGCGCGGCCCGTCCAGCGCCGGGATCGAGGCCATCAGCCCGCGTGTGTACGGATGCCCGGTCGTCTCGTAGACCTCGCGCAGCCCGCCGGTCTCCACCACGCGGCCCGCGTACATGAGCATGACCCGGTCGGCGACGCCGGCCACCACGCCCAGGTCGTGGCTGATGAGGATCATCGCCATGCGGTGCTCCGCCTTGAGCTCGGCGAGCAGCGCCATGACCTGCGCCTGGACCGTGACGTCCAGCGCGGTCGTGGGCTCGTCCGCGATGAGCACGCGCGGCTGCAGGGCGATGGCCATCGCGATCATCACGCGCTGCCGCATGCCGCCGGAGAACTGGTGCGGATAGTCGTCCACCCTGCGCTCCGCCGCCGGGATGCCGACCCGGTCCATCAGCTCGATCGCCCGGCGCCGCGCCTCGGCACGGGAGGCGCCGCGCCGGCGCCGGAACAGCTCGCCGATCTGCGCGCCGACCCGGAACACCGGGTTGAGCGAGCTGAGCGGGTCCTGGAAGACCATCGCCAGGTCGGTCCCGTTGAGCCGGCGGCGGTCGGCGCGCGGGCGGGTCAGCAGATCGGTGCCGGCGTAGACGATCCGGCCGCCGGTCACCTCGCCCGCCGGGCGCGGGACCAGCCCCATCAGGGCCTGGGCGGTGACGCTCTTGCCGCTGCCGGTCTCACCCAGGATGGCCAGGGTCTCCCCTTCGGCCAGGTCGAAGCTCACCCGGTCGACGGCGGTGACGGTGCCCGCCCGGGTGCGGAAGCGTACCGTCAGGTCCTGCACCGACAGCAGTGGGTCGTCCATCACATGCTCCTCAGCCGCGGGTCGAAGCGGTCGCGCAGCGCGTCGCCCAGCACGCCGAAACTGATCACCAGGACGGCCAGGCCGATGCCGGGGATCGTGGAGATCCACCACGCGTTGGACAGGTAGTCGCGGCCGTTGGCGATGGTCAGCCCCCAGCTCGGCGTGCTGGCCGGGGTGCCGAGGCCGAGAAAGCTCAGCGACGCCTCGGCCAGGATCACGTGGCCCAGCTCCACCGTCGCGACCACCAGGATCGGCGCCGTCACCGACGGCAGGATGCTGCGCGTCACCAGGTGCCAGGTCCGCGCGCCGAGAGTGCGGGTGGCGTCGACGAAGTCGCGGCTCTTGAGCCCGAGCACCTGGCTGCGGGTGACCCGGGCGAACGTCACCCAGTTGGAGATGGACAGGACGATGACGACGTTCACCACGCTGGGCCCGAGGATCGAGGCGATGAAGATGGCCAGCAGGATCGACGGGAAGGTGAGCTGGATGTCGGCCAGCCGCATCAGCACCATGTCGAGCCAGCCGCCGAAGTACCCGGCGGCGACGCCGGCCGCGACGCCGATGACGCCGGCCAGGACCAGGGTCGCCACGCCGACGGTGATCGACACCCGGGCGCCCTGCAACATCTGGGCGAACACGTCCTGCCCGACCTGGTCGGTGCCGAAGATCGCGGTGTGCCCGTCCGGCAGGACGAAGCCGGGCGGTTTCAGCCGGGAGCCGAGGTCGGTGGCGACCGCGTTGAACTCCAGCACCATCGGGCCGACCACCGCGGCGACCACGTAGAGGGCGACCACCGCCAGCGAGACGATGATGCGCAGCCGCCCGATCCTGACCCGGCTTCGGCCCGCCGCCGGGCGGGCGTCGCCGGCGGGGTTCTCGCCGGGGAGCGGGGCGTTCTGGGGCAGAACCTGCCCGGTCGACCTGTCCATGGTCACCGTCCCAGCCGAATGCGCGGATCGAGGTAGCCGTACAGGACGTCCACGACCAGGTTGATCAGGACGAAGCCGCCGGCGATCAGCAGGATCGCGGCCTGCACCACGTTGTAGTCGCGGGCCGAGATGGAGTCGATAAGCAGCCGTCCGACGCCGGGCCAGGAGAAGACCGTCTCCACGATGACCGCGCCGCCGAGCAGCTTGCCGAATTCGAGCCCGGCCACCGTGACGATCGGGATCAGCGCGTTGCGGATGGCGTGCTGGGAGATGACCAGCCGCTCCGGCAGGCCCTTGGCCCGCGCGGTCTGGACGTAGTTCTCGTGCACGACGTCGAGCAGGCCGCTGCGGGTCAGCCGGATCAGCACCGCGACCAGTGGCAGCGCGAGCGTGACGCCCGGCAGGATCAGCCGGTCGAGGCCGCCGTACCCGCCGCTGGCCAGCACGTGCAGCTGTCTGGCGAAGACCAGGATGAACATGATCCCGATCCAGAACGACGGCATGGACTGGGAGAGCAGCGCGAACACCGAGACCACCCGGTCGGCCAGGCGGTTCACCCGCAGCGCGCCGACCACGCCGAGCGCGATGCCGAGCACCAGGCCGATCAGCATCGCCACGACCGCCAGTTGCAGGGTGAGCGGGAACTTCTCCGTCACCAGGCCCATGGCGTCACTGTGGTAGCGGTAGGAGTCGCCGAAGTCGAAGCGGGCCACGTCGCCGAGATAGATCCCGTACTGCACCGCCAAGGGCCGGTTCAGCCCCATCTGCTCGCGTAACTGGGCGATCTCGGCCTGGGTGGCGTCGGAGCCGAGGATGAGCTGGGCCGGATCGCCGGGAACCAGCCGGAGCACCAGGAACACAATGGTCACGGCGCCCCACAGCACGAAGACGGCGAACAGCGCGCGCCGGATGAAGTACGCGGTCATGGCCGGTCCGATCGCGGTCGGTCGGCGTCCCGTTTCAGCATCGCCAGGCAACTCCTGGGTGAGCCATGACGCGGCAGGCGTCTGGCGGTGACGGCTTGAGGGTGGGGGATGGCCCGGCCCGCAGAGCCGGCCGGACTTCTGGAGGGTGGTCCACAGAGGCGGCGAGCCGTCGGCCGCAGGGGAGCGGCAGGATGACCGGCTCGCAAACATTAACGTTAATGCGATTGGTGGCTGATGCTAGGACCGAGGACTCTGATCGTCAAGGGTCCGGCTCGTCTCTTCTGCCTGTCGGCGGGCTCGATGAGCTCTCTGCTATGCCTGTGACCTGCATAAATGAGAATCACGATGGAGTCTGGCGGGACGTGAGGAGGATCGGCGGCGGTCGTCGGCACGGTTGACGTCCGTCCAGCATGAACGTTAATGTCCGAGCAACCGTGTGATCCGCTCCGGTCGATCGGCCGGGCGTGGACCTTCGCCATTCCGAATGGCCTCAACATCTCCCAGGAGCCTCCGGCATGACCATGACGGAGCGGCCAGACCTGGCCGCAGAACTTCGCGCCGCGATTTTGTCGGCGGACCCGAGGCTGTCGAAGTTCTCCCCGCTTCGGCGCATTCTGACCTACGACGACTTCAACTCCGGCGCCCATGGCTGGACCGAGCTGCTGGGCAACTACAACGGCAACGGCGACCTGTCCACGGTCGACGACCACATGCGCGACTTCCGGCCGCCGCAGCTGTCCAACTGCTCGTTCTTCGACATCGGCAGCCACGGCGCGATGACCGGCTCGTACGCGCTCAAACTGGCCACCCGGCCCTACGAGGGCCACACCGCCACCGCCATCAGGCGGCTCACCATGAGCGGGCGCGGCCTGCTGCAGATCGAGGCGTACTTCACCTTCAAGGCCGAGGCGACCATCGACGGCAGCGCGGGCGACCAGTTCGGCGATGTCACCTGGGACGGCAACCTGCACCCGTCGGAGGCGCAGTTCGGCTGCTTCACCGTGGCGACCGACCTGTGCGGCGACGGCGGCCTGCGCTATCACACGGTGGCTCGCTACCTGAACACCACGCTGGACAACACGCTGTCGCGGCAGTGGGTCTACCCGACCGTGCCGGAGCCGACGCCGCGCGAGCACCTTGAGGGCAAGGTCAAACTGGCCTACGGGGCCGACTTCACCGCGCCCAACCCCGAGGACTGGCAGCCGTTCGGCGAGCCGCAGGAGCTCTGCTACAACGAGGTGCCGACGAAGGTCAACTGGCACTACCTGCGCTGGGTCATCGACACCGGCGCCCGGCGCAACGTCGAATTGCAGATCAACGACCGGGTGATGGACATGTCCGCGATTCCGGTGCCGCCGTACAAGGAGCGCTACGACTCGCTGGAGAACCTGCTGAACTTCTACTTCTCGGTGCGCACCCATTCGTCGGTGCGCAATTTCCTGTTCCTCGATTCGGTACTCATTTCCACGGAGTGGTGACGTTCATGCGGCAGGTGCAGACGGCGGTTCTCGAACGGGACACGACGTTCGACTCCGATTTCGCGACGGAACCGTACGAGGTGGCGTGGGCCGGTGAGGCGCGCTGGTTCGTGCACACCCTTTCCGCGTCCGGTGACGACGTCGCGGTGCGGCTGGTCACCCAGATCTCGCCCGACGGATTGACCTGGTGCGACCTCGACGGCCACGAGCACGTCGTCACCGGCCCCGGCCTGGTGACCTGGCCGGTCGAGCATTTCGGCCAATGGCTGCGGCTGCGCGGCACGGTGACGGGCGGAAATCCGTCGGCGAAACTGCGCATCTATCTCACCGCCAAGAGCTGAGCGCGACCGGGAAAAGGCACGGGAGCGAGCGGGAGAAGGGCATGCGCAGGGCCGGGGGCCGGCGTCACACACTGCGGGACATCGCCGCGGCGTTGAACCTGTCGGTCAACACCGTTTCGCGTGCCCTCTCGGGAAAGGACGGCATCGGGGAGAAGACCAGGGCGCTGGTACGGGCGGAGGCGGAGCGGGTCGGTTACGTGCCGAACTCCATGGCCAGGTCGCTCGTGACGGGCTCGGCGATGACCTTCGGGCTGGTCATCACCAATCCGTCGAACCCGTTCTACGCGCAGCTGATCTCCAGCATCGAATTACGCGCCAGGGCGCACGACTATTCGCTGCTGCTGACGGTGACCGACGAATCGGCGGAGAACGAGGCGCGGGCCGCGGAGTCGCTGCTGCGGTCGTCGGTGAGCGGGGCGATCGTCGTACCGGTGCAGGCGAGCGCCGATCCGTGGCGGCGGCTCGGCGCGGTCGGCGTGCCCACCGTGCTGCTCAACCGGGACCTGCCCGACCTGGGTTACCGCTTCGTCGGCACCGACAACGAGCTCGGCGGCTATCGCGCCACCGCGCACGCGATCTCACGCGGCGCCCGCTCGATCGTGGTGCTGGAGGAGGACCTGCCGATCACCACCATCGCCGACCGGATCGCCGGTTACCGCCGCGCCATGACCGAGGCCGGTCTCGCCATGCCGCGCGGCAGCATCATACGGGTGCCCACCCGCCGCCACGACCAGGCCGCCCTGCCGTGGCAGCCGCAGCAGGCGTACCAGGTGGCCCGCCGCATGTTGCGCCGGGCCAGGCTGCCGGACGCGGTCGTGGTCGGCAACGACTACTTCGCCCTCGGCCTGTATCGCGCGCTGGCGGAGCACGGGCTCAAGGTGCCGGACGACCTGATGGTGATCGGCTTCGGCGACCACCCGTTCTCGGCGTTCCTGTCGCCGTCGCTGACCACGGTCCGGCTGCCCGCGGAGGAGGTCGGCGAGATCGCGGCCGACCTGCTGCTTGAGGAGATCGCGGGCGGGCGGAGCGCCCGTCCGCTGAAGCAGCTGATCGCCCCCACGCTGGTGGAACGCGACTCGACCGCCGGGGCCTCTCGCGCGGAGCGCCGCGGGCAGGCCGGTGACGCTAGTCCAGCGTGAACGCGAGCAGCGCCTTCGCCACCTCGTCCGGGTGGGTGAGGATCGTCTCGTGGGTGCCGGGCAGGAGCACCGGCTCGACGCCGACGCGGGCGGCGAGTTCGGCGCCGGGCGCGGCCAGCGCCTGGTCCCTCTCGGCGAGGAGGTAGGCGATCGGCAGGCCCGTGAAGTCCACGGTGTCGAGGGCGTCGAGCATGTAGTTCCCGGGCTGCGGGACCAGCAGGTCGTACACGAGCCGCTGCACGTTCTCCGGCTCGTCCGGCATGAGGGACCGGCGGAACGACTCGAAGTCCACGGAGACGGTGTGGTCAGGTGACGCTTCGATCGTCGCGCGGAGGAAAGCGCCCACCTCCGGGCCCATCGCGTCGGCCATCGACTCACCGGCGCGCGGGACGAACGCGCTGACGAAGACGATCCCGCGCAGGCGGCCGCGCAGCCGCGGCACGGCGCCGGCGATCGGGATGCCGCCCCAGCTGTGGCCGACCAGCACGACGTCGGTGAGGTCGCGGCGCTCGACCTCCTCGACCAGGTACGTCACCGCGTCGGCCAGCCGCGGCTCGCCCGCGCCGTCACCCGCCGAGAGGCCGGGCATGGTCAGCGCGATGCCCTGGTGACCGGCCTCGGCCACCCGCTGGGCCACCGGATGCCACGACCAACCGCCGTGCCAGGCCCCCGGAACGAAAACGTAGTTCACCTGCGACTCCAAGCCCGTATCCGCTGAATAGGGAGATGCTCTGTTCATCAGAGTCTAACTCTGATCAACAGAGCGAGTAGCATGCCTCCCGTGCCGACCAGGTCATCGAAGAACGCGGGAGAGAGCAGGCGGGCCGAGTACGCCGCGGCGACCCGCCGGGCGATCCACGACGCCGCGCGCGAGTTGTTCGGCGCCAAGGGCTACTTCGCGACCACCGTGGACGACATCGCCGCCGCCGCCCGGGTCGCGCCGGCCACGGTGTACGCGGTGGGCGGCGGCAAGCAGGGCCTGCTCAAGGCGATCATCGAGGCCAGGACGACCGCGCCGGACGTGGCGGAGGTCCACGCCCACATCGCCGCCGCGACGGACGCGGGCGAGCTGCTGGGCTTCATCGTCAACGCCACCCGGGTCCGCTTCGAACGCTCCCGCGACCTGATGCGGGTGGTCGCCGACACCGCTCCGCACGACGCCGGCGCCGCCCAGGCGCTGCGGACCGCGCAGGCCAGCCTCCGCGACGGCCTCACCCGCACCGCCCGGCGCCTGGCCGAACTGGGCGCCCTGCGACCGGGCACCGACGCGGAAGAAGCCGCGGAGACGCTCTGGTTCTACCTGAACAACAACGCCTACTTCACCTTGACCGACGACAACGGCTGGTCGCTGGAGAAGGCCGAGCGATGGCTGCGCGACTCACTCCACCACGCCCTGCTGAACGGCTCGGACACCTAGCCCCCCGCTGCCGCGACGAGCCGACGACTCGTCGTGCCGCGGCTACGGTCAGGCTCGCTGCCGGGCGATCCGCCGTCCGCGCACGAAAAGGAGCAGACCGAGCGGCGTGAACACCACGCCCAGGCCGCCGGTGATCAGCGGGCCGAGGAAGGCCGACCAGAACGAGGAGATCCGGGCGTCGCGCGGATCAGCCGGGTCGTAGGCGACGGGTACGGCTTCGCCTTCCGCGTAGGCCGGCGGGTTGCTGCCCGTGGAGCTCTCGAACGAGTACTGCCTGCCCGCGGCGGTGAACGTGACGGTCGGGTGCCACGTGGTGCTGCGGCGATGACGACCGTCGGAATCCCGGGTCGTGCTGGTGCGTGCGGTCAGCTCGACCACGGTCCCGTCCGTTCGCTGCGCCGAGGCCAGGAAACTCGCCGTGGAGGCGGCCAGCGCGATGGTGACGCACAGCAGAACCAGGCCGATCAGAGCGAACAATCCGCCGACGCGTGTGATGAGCCGTTCGTTATGCATGGGACGAGTCTGTCCTTCAGGATGCATGGGACGAGTCTGTCCTACAGGATGCGTGCCGGACGCGGCGGGCACGCACGCGCGGTCATAGGCTGAAGCCGGTCCGCAGGCGGGCGACCGTGTCCTCCAGCACGGCGGGCAGATCGAGCGCGGCGCCGCTGCCGGCGGCGAGCCACGCCATCGTCATGGCTCCGCACAGCATCCTGGTGAGGCTGAGAATCTCCGGGTCGCCGGCGTCGCGTCCGGCCCGTTCGGCGAACAGCTCGGCCATCCCGCTCATGCTGGAGGCCAGGCTGCCCATGTTCGCCGCCCACACCTCGGGAATGGTCACCACCAGCCGGGCCCGGTCCTGGATCTCCATGTGTTCAGGGCGAGAGGCGCCGGTCTCGTCGAACGCGGTGCGTACGGCGTTGTGCAGCGCGGCGAGCACCCCCAGCTCCGGCGGCTGCGCGCGGAAAGCCTCGATGAACGGCCTGATCATGAGCAGGTCGTCGTCGAGCACCACCAGATCGTGCTTGGTGGGGAAATAGCGGAAGACCGTGCTCGGCGCGAGATCCGCGGCCGCCGCGACCTGCTCCACCGTGGTCGCGTGATAGCCCTGCTCGCCGAACAGCCGCAGTGCGTGCCGCTGGATCGCCTGCTTGGTCCGAGCCCGCTTGCGCTCCCAGGGCCCTTCGGGCGACCCGCCTCCGGGCAGTTCACTCGTCACCACGTCGCGTTTCACTCCTCAACGCACGACCACAGCTGCAGCGGTCATCGTACGCCCCGCGTCCACGACGACCCCCGTCAAAATCTTGGTGTAATCTCCTACTATGGGAGTTGGCTCCCAAACTAAAATAACACTCTAAAGATTGGGCGGGAGCCTGAGATGACGACCACGATCGAGGCCGACTACCTCGTGATCGGTGCGGGCGCGACGGCCATGGCCTTCGTGGACACGCTGCTGACCGAATCCGACGCGACCGTGGTGATGGTCGACCGCTACCACCAGCCGGGCGGCCACTGGACCGTCGCCTACCCCTACGTCCGGCTGCACCAGCCGTCGGCCATGTACGGCGTGAACTCTCGTCCCCTCGGCGACGACACGATCGACCAGACCGGCTTGAACGCCGGGCTGTACGAACTGGCCGGCGCCGGCGAGGTGTGCAGCTATTTCGACCAGGTCATGCGGCAGACGTTCCTGCCGTCAGGCCGGGTGTCGTACTTCCCCATGGCCGAGTACGACGGCGCCGGCCGGTTCCACCTGACGACCTCGGGCGACGCGTACGAGGTGACCGTACGCAGGAAGATCGTGGACACCACCTACCAGGGCGTCACCGTCCCGGCCATGCGACCGCCCGAGTTCCCGACCGCCGCCGCCATCCAGGTGGTGCCGCCGAACGAGCTGCCCGCAGTCCGCGAACCCCGCGAGCGGTACGTCGTCGTCGGCGCGGGCAAGACCGGGATCGACGCCTGCCTCTGGCTGCTGGAACAGGGCCTCGACCCCGAGCGCCTGACCTGGATCATGCCTCGCGCGCCCTGGCTCATCGACCGGGCCACCGTGCAGCCGATCCCCCTCCGCCGTGCCGAGGACATCGGGCGGGACTACATGGCCAAACACGAGGCCATCATGAGCGCCGAGTCCCTGTCCGACCTCTTCGAGCGGCTCAACGCCGCCGGCACCCTGCTGCGCATCTCCCCGGACGACCGGCCGACGGCGTTCCGCTGCGCCACCGTCTCGCGGGCCGAGCTGGAGCAGCTACGCCGGATCAGGAACGTCGTCCGCCTCGGCCGGGTGAAACGCATCACCGAAACGGAGATCGAACTCGACGGCGGCGCCGTTCCGACCGGCCCTGGGGTGCTGCACGTGGACTGCACCGCCGACGCCACCAGACAACTCCCCGTCGTCCCGATCTTCCAGGACGGGCTCATCACCCTGCAGTCGGTCCGGGTGTGTCAGCCGGTGTTCAGCGCCGCCCTCATCGCGCACATGGAGGCGACCTACCCGGACGACACCGTGAAGAACGACCTGTGCCCCGTCACGCCGAACCCACGAACGGACGCGGACTGGCTGCGCTTCGCCCTGTCCGCGAACGCCGAAGCGCTGCGCTGGGCCGGCAACGACGATCTCGACACCTGGCTGCGCACGTCCCGGCTGCACCCCAACATCGCCCCGCCGATGCCGGAGGACCCGGCGGAACGGGCCGTCTTCGAACGCCAAGCCCTGGCCATGCTCAAGGAACAGAACACCCGGCTCGAACAACTCCTGTACGCGCACGAGGTGCGGTAGATGCCCGGCTCAGAAAGCCGGCGCCGCGCCCTATGGGTGCTCGCCCCGCTGACCACACCCCGGCTCGGCGACCTCCATGGTGACCGGCTCGCTGACGATCGTGCTGGAGGCCGGACGTGACGGCCTACACCGGGCGCGAGGAGATCCGGCGGGAGCTGCGGCGCCACTTGTGCGACACGAGCAGGAACACCGTGGCGATCGTGGCCATCGCCGGCATGGGCGGCGTCGGGAAGACCGCGCTCGCCCTGCATCTGGCGTACGAGCTGCGGGCGGAGTTCCCCGACGGGCAGCTCTACATGGACCTGCACGGCACGGGGACCCAGACCGAGCCGGTCGATCCGAGCGAAGTGCTCAGCCGGTTCCTGCGGATCCTGGGCGTGGGCGGCGACTCGATCCCGCCGACGCTCGACGAGCGGGCCGAGCTGTTCCGTACGCAGATGGCCGACCGCCGGGCCCTGATCATCCTGGACAACGCGGCCGACACGGCCCACGTCATGCCGGTGCTCCCAGGCAGCCCGTCCTGCGCCGTCGTCGTCACCAGCCGCAGGCCGCTGGGGTCGCTGGCCGGCGCCCGGCAGGTCGATCTCGACGTGCTGAGCCCGGCGCAGGCCGCGACCCTGCTGGAACGGATCGTGGGCGAGGAGCGGCTGGCCCGCGATCCCGCCGCGACCCAGGAGTTGCCGTCGCTGTGCGGCTACCTTCCGCTGGCCCTGTGCATCGCCGGCGCCCGCCTCGCGGTCAAGCGGCACTGGACCGCCACCACGCTGGTGTCGCTGCTCAGCGACGAGCGGCGCAGACTGGACGAGTTCGCCTACGGGCCGCTGCATGTGCGTGCCGTGTTCGCGCTCAGCTACCAGGGCCTGGAGCCGGACGAGCGGCGCGCCTTCCGGCGGCTGGGGCTGATCGAGGCCACCGGCTTCGCCTCATGGGCGGCCGCCGCGCTGCTCGACGTGGACGTACCGGAAGCGGACAAGCTGCTCGAAACGCTGGTCGACGCCCAGTTGCTGCAGGTCGCCGCGACCGACTCGGCCGGACGGACCCGCTACCTCTTCCACGACCTGGTCCGGCTGTTCTCCCGGGAGATGGGCGAGGCCGAGGACTCGGCCCAGGTGCGCAGGGACGCCGTTGAACGCCTGCTGAGCTGCCTGCTGTCGGTCAGCAGACAGGCGTACAGCGTCCTGTACGGCGGCGAGCACCAGATCGTCCGCGGTTCCCCCAAACGCCGGCGCCTGCCCGCCGATTACCTGCGGGAGCTGGTCGCCGATCCGGTGGAGTGGTTCGAGACCGAGCGGCTGACCATCGTCAACGCGGTCCACCTGGCCGCGAGAGCCGGCCACGAGGACCTCTGCTGGGATCTGGCCTGTACGACCGCGATCTTCTTCTCACTGAGGAAGTATCTCGACGACCAGCACACGATGCTGGAGACCGGCTACGCGGCGGCCGAACGGGCGGGCGACGTGCGCGGCATGGCGGCGGTGCTCCAGCGGCGGGGGATGCTGCACGTGGACAAGGCCCTCTACGACCTGGGGCGGGCCGACTACGACCGCTCCTTGGAGCTGTTCGAGGAAGCGGGTGACGTGCACGGGCAGGGCATCGCCCGTACGTACCTGGCCATGGTCGACCGTTTCGTGGGCCACTTCGACCAGGCCATGAGCCGCTACAAGCAGGCCCTGGAGGAGCTGAGGGCGGCGGGCGACCTCGGCACGGAGGCGTTCGTCCTGCGCAACATCGCGCAGATCCACCTCGACCAGGACCGGCTCCAGCTCGCCAGGACCAACTTCGAGGCCGCCCTGGCGATCTACGAGCCGCTGGACACCCCGCGCGGCCTCGCCCAGACCCTCTACTGGCTGGGCAGCCTCGACCTGCGCGAGAAGCGGTACGGCGAGGCCCGCGACGCCTTCACCAGAACCCTGGCCGGCGCCCGCACGATCGGCGACCGCGTGGGCGAGTCGCTGGCCCTGCACGGCCTGGGGGAGTCGAGCATGCGGCAGGGCCTGCTGGAGGAGGCCGAGGTCGTGCTGACCCAGGCGGTGGACATCGCCCGGAGCCTGAAGAGCCGGCTCATCCAGGCCCGCGTACGGACGTTGCTCGGCGAGCTCTACCACGCGGCCGGCCGGACCGCGGAGGCCGCCGCCCAGCTGGAGGCCGCCGTGGAGATCGCCAGGACCATCGGCACCAGACCCATCGAGGAACGAGCCGCGGGCCTCCTGGACGAGGTCCGCGCCATCACCGACTGAGCCGCGGGCCTCCTGGACGAGGTCCGCGCCGTCACCGACTGAGCCGCCCCGGGAAGATCGAGGCACAGGCGCTTTCTGTTGGTAAGAACGGTTATCGGCGCGAATTCAGCGCTCATCAAGTTCCCTTGGCCACAGTTCTCTCAGCAATCCCGTCGGACGCGACGTCCACCCGCGAGAGGACCCGGCATGACCAGCCACAACGCCCATGAAAACCCGCCGCACCAGGGGACCGACGGAAAGCGGGTGAGCTGAAATGACGACCTTCTCTTTCGTCATCCTGACGGTCGCCCTCGTCCTGATCAGCGCCACGATCGCCTATCTGATTGCCCGCAGCCGCGCGGCGGCCGAACGGGCAAGGGCGCAGAAGCAGTTGGCCGAGCTGAGCCGGGCCCACACCACCGCCCTGACCGAACGCAGGACCCTGGACGAGCGACTCGGCCGGCTCGGCGCCGAGCTGGAGGCGACGCGAAGAAGCCTCCAGCAGGAATGCGCCGAGGCGCAGCGGCTGCGCATGCAGCTTCAGACGGAGCAGACACGGGGAGCGGAAACCGGTCGTCGCCTCCGCGACACCGAGCTCTCGATCGCCGAACTGAAGGCGAGGGAGTCGGTGCTCCGCACGGAGATCCACGAGCTGAAGACGCACCTGGCCGAGCTGGTCATGCAGAAGCAGGCGCTGCTGGAGCAGGCCGCGACGGTGCAGGCCGTACGGCAGGAGCTCGATCAGACCCGCGCGGACAACAACCGGCTCCTGGAGGAGACGCTGCGCGCGGCGACCACCGAGCTGCTGCAGAAGTCCCAGGTCGAGCTGGTGACCAAGGCCGAGGCGACCCTGAGCGCGGCCAGCAAGCCGGTCCACGCCCAGCTGGCCGAGATGGACCGGCAGCTCAAGGAGTTCTCCACCACCCGTGTCGCGGCCGAGGCCACGCTGAGCCAGCAGCTGACCACCCTGACCGAGGAGGGACAGCGGACCAGGAAGGAGACCAGGGCGCTCGTCGAGGCGCTCAAGAAGCCGCAGGTGCGCGGGTCCTGGGGCGAGATGCACCTCAAGAGGGCCGTGGAACAGGCCGGCCTGGTCGAACGGTGCGACTTCGACACGCAGGTGCACGTCGCCGACAGCGAGAGCTCGCTCCGGCCTGACATGGTGGTCCACCTGTCGGGCGGCAAACACGTCGTCGTGGACGCCAAGGTGCCGATGGCGGCGTTCATGTCCGCGATCGAGGCCACCGACGAGGCCGACGCGGACCGGCACTGGGCCGACCACGCCCGGCAACTGCGCCACCACGTGGACGCGCTCGGGAGCAAGGAGTACTTCCGGAAGATCGCCGCTTCACCGGAGTTCGTCGTGCTCTTCGTGCCCAGCGACGCCTTCCTGCAGCCGGCGCTGGAGCAGGAACCGACCCTGCTCGAATACGCCTCCGCCAAGGGCGTCCTGATCACCACGCCGACCTCGCTCATCGCCCTGCTCCGCACCGTGGCCTTCGCCTGGACCCAGGCGGCGCTCCAGGACAACCTCAAGCAGGTCTACGAACTCGGCCGCGAACTGTACGAGCGCCTTTCCGTCATGGGCGGGCACCTGAACACCCTGGGCAGGTCGCTCGACCGGTCGGTCAAGGCGTACAACGACACGGTCGGGTCGATGGAGGGCCGGGTCATGGTGACGGCACGCAAGTTCCACACGCTCAAGGTCGTGGAGAGCCGGCTGGTCGAGCTCAAGGCGGCCGAGCAGAGCACGCGACCGCTCGGCAGCCCGGAACTCCTCGAATCGGCCGACGCCACGACCGGCGTCCGGGCGATCCCGCCACCACTCGGCACGGAAGACCAGATCGCCGGTTGAACGAAGGAGCATCGCCACGAGGACGCCCTCGTGGCGATGCTCGTGTGAAAATGGGCCGGGAGCGCGACCGAGAGGTGAGCCAGTGGACGGCAAGCTGTTAACGGCTCTCCGCAACGCGGCGAACGATCAACCGGCGAGGACGCCTGGTTTCACTGACCGTACGGCTCAGCGGCCGAGCGCTTGGTAGACGGCCTGGACGTAGGCGGCGGAGCGGGCGGAGCCGAGGATGTCGGCGCCCATGTTGTTCATCACGTACGCGATCGTCACGCCCCGGTCGAAGTCCATGATCGCCATCGATCCGCCCCACCCGCCCCAGAACGCGATGCGGCCGTCCGGCAGCCACGGCAGAGTCCGCCGGTCCGGCAGTGCGAAGCCGATGCCCCACCGCAGGTGCAGCCCGTTGACCAGGTCGGGCCCGTTCGACTGCTCGGCGAAGATCAGGTCGAGGGTGGCCGGTTTGAGGAGTCGTGTGTGCGAGTCGAGGATCCGGGCCACCGACCGGGCGTTGCCGTGGCCGTTGGCCGCGCCGAGCTCAGCGGCCCGCCAAGCCGGCGTGTTGGCCGCCGCCGCATCGGCCGCGGGCCCGGTGAAGGTCCGGTGGGCGACGCTGCCGGGGTCGAGCGCGGAGAGGTCGAGGTCGGCCGTCGGCGGGATGAGGATCGGCGAACTGGCCGCACGGGCCGGGCCTCCACCCGGCAGGTACGCTTCTACGAGGCCAAGGGCCTGATCACCTCGACCCGGGGGCCGAACAACTACCGCGACTACAGCGAGACGACCCTGGCCCGGGTCCAGCAGATCCGCGAACTGCTCAAGGCCGGCCTGTCCACCCGGCTCATCCTCGCGATCGTGCCCTGCCTCGACTCGCCCCGCGACCCCATCGTCTTCGAGGGCGTCCTGCCGGAGACGGTGGCCGTACTGGAGCGGGAGCGTGACCGGCTCACCGAACGCATCGACATCCTGACCCGCAACCGCGACGCGATGACCGACTACCTCGACGAACTCCAGCAGCGGGCCCACTGAGCCGGCCGGCACATCGGCTGCCGGAAACGGTCATGATGGGCGGGTGGCTGTCAGGGATGAATCCGACGTTCTGCCGATGCTGGAGTCGTTGCGGGGGCCGTTGACCGGATACTGCTACCGCGTCCTCGGTTCCGCGAGCGAGGTCGACGACGCCGTGCAGGAGACGATGGTGCGTGCTCTGCGGGCCATCGACGGCTACGACCCCGAGCGGGCGGCGCTCTCGACCTGGGTGCACAAGATCGCCACGAATGTCTGCCTCGACCTGCTCAGAAGCGCGCGGCGGCGGGCGCTGCCGTGGGACATGGGGCCCGCGTCGAGCGGCGGCGGCCTCGGGGTTCCGCTGCCGGCGGCGCGGTGGGTGGAGCCGATGGCGGATTCCCGGCTGATGGGGAGCGCCGACCCGGCCGCCCTGGCGACGCAGAGGGAGACGCTGCGGCTGGCCTTCGTCGCCGCTCTGCAGCGGCTGCCGCCGCGTCAGCGGGTCGCGCTGGTGCTGCGGGACGTGCTCGGGTTCAGCGCCGTGGAGGCCGCCGAGGTCATGGGGACGTCGGTGGCGGCGGGGAACAGCGCGCTGCAGCGGGCGCGGGCGACGCTGGAGAAGCATCGGCCGCGTCCCACTGACAGTCCGCGGCTGGACGACGCGGGCCAGCTTGATCTTCTGCATCGGTACGTCACCGCGTTCCAGACGCATGACGTGCACGAGCTCGTTGCCGTGCTGGCCCACGATGCTCGGTCGGGGATGCCGCCGTTCCTGTGGTGGCTGGACGGGGCGGCTCAGATCGGCGCGGTGCTGGCGGCATCGGATGCCTGTGCCGGCGATCGTCTGGTTCCCGGCGAGCCGGCCAACGGGTGCTGGACGCTCGGTCAGTATCGGCCGGACGAGGACGGGGTGCTGCGGCCGTTCGCCCTGCTGGTGCTGGAACTCCGGAACGGGCGCATCGGCGAGATCGTCACGTTCCTGGGCTGGGGTGACCGTTTCGCGGAGTTCGGCCTGCCTGACAATCTTTGATGCGGAGGGAAGCGATGAGTTCGGCCGCCTTCGGTCGTACAAGGGGGGATATTTCCACTACGACCTGAAGGTGATCCTCATGGCACCGACCGACGCAGAGCTCAAGCAGCACATCCACGCCGAGAGAGAACGACTGGCCCAGCTGCTCGCCGGGCTCCCCGCGAAGGGGTGGGAGAGCCTGTCCCTGTGTGAGGGGTGGCGCGTACGTGAAGTCGTCGCCCACATGACCGCGCCGTTCCGTACGAGTCTGCCCCGGTTCGTGGCCGGATTCGCGGCGGCGCGCTTCTCCTTCGACCGGTACGCCGACCGGACCGCCCGCAAGGACACCACCCGCATGTCCGACGCCGACCTCCTCGCCTGCCTGCGCGCCAACCTCAGCAACGAGTGGCGGCCGCCGGGCGGCGGGCTCGCCGGGGCGCTGAGTCACGACGTCATCCACGGCCTCGACATGACCGAGCCGCTGGGGCTGCCGGCGCCTCCGGCCGAGCGCGTCGCCCTCGTGCTGGCGAGCGCGAACGACCGGAGCCTGTCCTATTTCGGGATCGATCTGACAGGGGTGCAGCTGCGGGGCACCGACGCCGACATCGGGCTGGGCACGGGCGAGCCCGTCGACCTGCCGGTCAAGGAGATCCTGCTGACCGTCTCAGGACGACGGCCGATGCCGCCGCGGCCCTGACCAGCCCGGCTCACGACCGGCTCAGGAGACCGGGGGCAGCAGGGCGGCGGCGGCCGTGATGAGCGGGTCCAGGCGGTCGTCGGTGGCGTCGGTGACCAGCCTGGACCGCATCCGGGGATCCCAGAAGGCGCGGATGTGCTCGGCGATCCGCTCGGCCGCCCAGGCCGGGTCGCGGTTCCTGAACTGCACGGCGATCTCGTTCGCCATCCGGATGTGCGGTGGCGTCTGCGTCATGGCCATGATGATCACACCATCCCCGCCGGGGCCGGGTGCTTCAGCGTCACCTGCACCGCGGTCACCTTGTACTCGGGACAGTTGGTCGCCCAGTCGGAGTTCTCCGTGGTGACGACGTTCGCGCCGGTCACCGGGTGGTGGAAGGTCGTGTAGACGACCCCGACCGGCATCCGGTCGTCGATCTTCACCCGGAGGCCGGTCTCCCCGACCCGGCTGGTCAGCGCGACGGTGTCGCCGTCGCGGATGCCGCGCACCTCGGCGTCGTGCGGGTGCATCTCCAGCACGTCCTCGGGATGCCAGGCGGTGTTGCCGGTACGCCGGGTCTGGGCGCCCACGTTGTACTGCGACAGGATGCGCCCGGTCGTCAGGATCAACGGGAACTTGCGGGTGCTGCGTTCCTGGGTCGCCACGTAGTCGGTCAGCACGAACCGGCCCCTGCCGCGGACGAACCCGTCGATGTGCATGATCGGGGTGCCCTCGGGCGCCGCGTCGTTGCACGGCCACTGGACGCTGCCGACCTCGTCGAGCTTGGCGAACGACACCCCTGAGAAGGTGGGCGTGGTCATCGCGATCTCGTCCATGATCTGCGCGGAGTCGTCGTACTTCATCGGGTAGCCCATCGCCTGCGCGATCTCGCAGACGATCTCCCACTCGTGCTTGCCGGTCTTCGGCGCCATCACCGGGCGGACCCGGTTGATCCGGCGCTCGGCGTTGGTGAACGTGCCGTTCTTCTCCAGGAACGAGGTGCCCGGCAGGAAGACGTGCGCGAACTTCGAGGTCTCGTTGAGGAACAGGTCCTGCACGACCACCAGCTCCATCGCCGACAGGGCGGCGGTGACGTGCTTGGTGTTCGGGTCGGACTGGGCGATGTCCTCGCCCTGCACGAACAGGCCCATGAACGTGCCGTCGATCGCGGCGTCGAACATGTTGGGGATGCGCAGGCCCGGCTCGGGGTCCAGCACCCGGCCCCACAGCGTCTCGAACGTGCCGCGTACCACGTCGTCGGAGACGTGCCGGTAGCCGGGCAGTTCGTGCGGGAACGAGCCCATGTCGCACGAGCCCTGCACGTTGTTCTGCCCGCGTAGCGGGTTGACCCCGACGCCCTCGCGGCCGATGTTGCCGGTGGCCATGGCCAGGTTGGCCATGCCCATCACCATGGTGGAGCCCTGGCTGTGCTCGGTGACGCCGAGGCCGTACATGATGGTGGCGTTGCGGGCGCTCGCGTACAGGCGGGTCGCGGCCCGCACCTCGGCGGCGGGGATGCCGGTGATCGGCTCGACCGCCTCGGGGCTGTGCTCGGGGGCGGAGATGAAGCGCTCCCATGCGGCGAAGTCCTCGCAGCGCTCCGCGACGAACTCCCGGTCCACCAGGCCCTCGGTCACCACCACGTGGCTCATGGCGTTGATCAGCGCCACGTTGGTGCCCGGCCGCACCTGGAGGTGGTGCTCGGCCTGGATGTGCGGGGAGCGGACCAGGTCGATCCGGCGCGGGTCGGCGACGATGAGCTTGGCGCCCTGGCGCAGCCGGCGCTTGATCCGCGAGGCGAACACCGGGTGGGCGTCGGTCGGGTTCGCCCCGATGATCAGGATGACGTCGGCCTGCTCCACGGACTTGAAGTCCTGGGTGCCGGCCGACGTGCCGTACGTCTGCTTGAGTCCGTAGCCGGTCGGCGAGTGGCAGACGCGGGCGCAGGTGTCGACGTTGTTGTTGCCGAAGGCGGCGCGGACCATCTTCTGGACGACGTACACCTCCTCGTTGGTGCACCGGGAGGAGCTGATGCCGCCGATCGCGCCGGCGCCGTGCCTGGCCTGGATCTCCAGCATGCGGGCGGCGACGTGGCCGATGGCCTCCTCCCACTCCACCTCGCGCCAGGGGTCGGTGATCCGCTCGCGCACCATCGGCTTGAGCTGCCGGTCGGGGTGAGAGGCGTAGCCGAAGGCGAAGCGGCCCTTGACGCAGGAGTGTCCCTCGTTGGCCTTGCCGTCCTTGTACGGCACCATGCGCACGACCTCGTCACCACGCAACTCGGCCTTGAACGAGCAGCCCACGCCGCAGTAGGCACAGGTGGTGAGCACGGTGCGGTTCGGCATGCCGAGCTCGACCACCGACCGCTCCTGCAGCGTGGAGGTCGGGCACGCCTGTACGCAGGCGCCGCAGGAGACGCAGTCGGACTCCATGAACGTGCCGCCGGCCCCGGCCGCGACCTTCGACTCGAACCCGCGCCCCTCGATGGTCAGGGCGAACGTGCCCTGCACCTCGCCGCAGGCACGCACGCAGCGCGAGCAGGCGATGCACTTGCTCGCGTCGAAGTCGAAGTAGGGGTTGGTGCTGTCGGTCGGCAGGTCGAGGTGGTTCTCGCCGTCGAAGCCGTAGCGGACCTCCCGCAGGCCGACCTGCCCGGCCACGTCCTGCAGCTCGCAGTCGCCGTTCGCGGGACAGGTCAGGCAGTCGAGCGGATGGTCGGAGATGTACAGCTCCATGACGCCGCGGCGCAGGTCGGCCAGCTCCGGCGTCTGGGTGCGCACCTTCATCCCGTCGGCCACCGGGGTGGTGCACGACGCCGGCGAGCCCTTGCGGCCGTCGATGTCGACCAGGCACATGCGGCACGAGCCGAAGGGCTCCAGGCTGTCGGTCGCGCACAGTTTCGGGATGTCGATGCCGCACTCGGCCGCGGCGCGCATCACCGAGGTCCCCTCCGGGACCAGTACCTGCTTGCCGTCGATCTCCACGGACACCGTCGCCTCGCCCGAGCGCGCCGGAGTGCCGTAGTCCTGCTCCTTGATCAGGCTCATCGCCGTTCCTCCGTCGTCGCTCCGAAGTCGCCGGGGAAGTGGTTGAGCGCACTCTGCACCGGCATCGGTGTCAGGCCGCCCATCGCGCAGAGGGAACCCTCGGCCATCAGGTGGCACAGGTCGTCGAGCAGCTTCAGGTTGCGGCCTCGCTCCTGGCCCGCGACGATGCGGTCGATGACCTCGACGCCGCGCACCGCGCCGATCCGGCACGGGGTGCACTTGCCGCACGACTCGGCGGCGCAGAACTCCATGGCGAACCTGGCCTGCGCCGCCATGTCCACGGTGTCGTCGAACACCACCACGCCGCCGTGGCCGACCATGGCGTCCGCCGCCGCGAACGCCTCGTAGTCCATGGGCAGGTCGAATCTGGACGTCGGCAGGTACGCGCCGAGCGGCCCGCCGACCTGCACGGCCCGTACCGGCCGGCCCGACCGGGTGCCGCCGCCGTACCCCTCCACCAACTCGCCGAGGGTGATGCCGAAGGCGGTCTCCACGATGCCGCCGCGGGCGACGTTCCCGCCGAGCTGGAAGACCTGGGTGCCGCGCGAGCGGCCCACCCCGAGCCCGGCGAAGGCCTCCGCGCCGGCGGCCATGATCATCGGCACCGAGCCCAGGGTGAGCACGTTGTTGACCACGGTGGGCTTGCCGAACAGGCCCTCCAGGGCCGGGATCGGCGGCTTGGCGCGGACCATGCCGCGCTTGCCCTCCAGGCTCTCCAGCATGGAGGTCTCCTCGCCGCAGATGTACGCCCCGCCGCCCACCCGGACGAACAGGTCGAAACTGAAGTCGCGGTCGAGGACCCGCTTGCCGAGCCAGCCCCGCTCGTAGGCGGCGTCGATCGCCGTACGCAGCGTCGCCACCGCGTCGGGGTACTCCGAGCGGATGTAGACGTACCCCTCGCTCGCCCCGACCGCCCAGGCGGCGATGGCCATCCCCTCAATCAGGGTGAACGGGTCGCCCTCCATCAGCATCCGGTCGGCGAAGGTGCCACTGTCGCCCTCGTCGGCGTTGCAGCAGACGAACTTGAGCTCCGACGCGGCGCCGAGCACGGTCTTCCACTTGATGCCGGCCGGGAAGCCGGCGCCGCCGCGCCCGCGCAGCCCCGAGTCGGTGACCTCGGCCACCACCTGCTCAGGGGTGAGGGACAGCGCGCGGGTCAGCCCGGCGAGCCCGCCGTGGGCCACGTAGTCGTCGGGGGAGAGCGGGTCCACCACGCCGACCCGGGCGAACGTCACGCGCGTCTGCTCGCGCAGCCACGGGATCTCCTCGGTCGGACCGAGGCGCAGCCGGTGCTCAGCGCCGTCCAGCAGTCCCGCCGCGAGCAGGTCGTCCACGTCGTCGGGGCGCACCGGCCCGTACGCCACCCGCCCGGCCTGCGTCGCCACCTCGACCAGCGGTTCGAGCCACAACATGCCACGGGAGCCGTTGCGCACGACCCGGACCCCGGGCCCTGCCGCCTCGGCGATGCGCTCGGCGACCTCGTCGGCGCCGACGGAACGGGCGGCCGAGTCGCGCGGGACGTACACGGTCATCGGCTCGCTCGTCACGCGGCGCCCTCCAGGAGGCGATCGAGCTGCTGCGCCCCTACCCGGCCGTACAGCCGGTCGCCGACCTGGACGGACGGGCCGAGCGCGCAGTTGCCGAGGCAGAAGACCTGCTCCAGCGTGATCGCGCCGTCCCGTGTGGTCTCCCCGAGGCCGACGCCGGTCCGGCTCTTCGCCCGCTCGACCAGCTCGTCGCCGCCCACCGCCTGGCACGCCTCCGCCCGGCAGATCCGGACCTTCGTCCGGCCGGGCGGCGTCTGCCGGAAGTCGTGATAAAAGGTGACCACGCCGTGTACGTCGGCTCTTGACAGATTCAACTCGTCAGCCAGGAACGGGATCGCCGCCGGATCGATGTGGCCCAGCTCTTCCATGAGGCTGTGCAGGATGGGCAGCAGAGCGCCCCGGTCGTCACGGTGCCGCGCGACGACCGAGCGCACGTGATCTTCAAGAGACTGCGCCGAATCTTCAACAGACTGCGCCGACGACGACGTCATGACCAGCCTTTCGGTCGGGGGGATCTCTCTGCACGGTCATGCATCCGCATCTCGGGCGTCCAATCGTTTCTTTCTCTCGGCCGATAGACGGCTTCTATCAGCGCAGGTCGGCGGCTTGCTGTTCGCGGCCGGTCGGCGCCGGTCCACAACGGCGGCGGTGCGGTGCTTGATCGGCCGCAGGAAGGCGGTATCTCATGGCCGGGTGTTCGCATGTCGCGAGCAGGAGGGACGATGGTCAGATGAGGAAGCCGCGGATCTCTCGCGACACGGCCGGCCGCCGACCGGCCCGCTCCGCCGGGACAGCGCTGTGAAGGTGCGCCCTGGTCCGACGACCCCGATCCGCATCAGGCAGTTGTCCGGTGCGACGGCCAGGGACCGCCGCGACGACCTGGCCACGGAGGAGCCGCTGGAGATCCGCATGTCCGCCGCCGACGGCTCGCGCCGTACGGCGGCCATCACCATGCGGACACCGGGGCACGACTTCGAGCTGGCAGCCGGGTTCATGAGCGGGGAGGGCCTGGCGGGGCCGGGGGACGTCGCCGCGATCGCGTACTGCACCGACGACGACCTCCCGCCCGAGGCCCGCTACAACACGGTGACCGTGCACCTGAGGGGCCCCATCCCCGACCTGCCCGCGCTCGACCGCCACTTCCTCACCTCCAGCGCGTGCGGCGTCTGCGGCTCGGCCAGCCTGGAGTCGCTGCACGACCGCTGCCGCCCCCTCCCCAGGGGAGAGCTGACGCTCACCGCCGAGCTGCTGTACGGGCTGCCCGAGGCGTTGCGCGGCGTGCAGAGCGGGTTCGGCAAGACGGGCGGCCTGCACGCGGCCGGGCTGTTCTCGGCCTCGGGGACGCTCGTGGCGGCGCGCGAGGACGTCGGCCGGCACAACGCCGTGGACAAGCTGGTCGGCTGGGCGGCGATGAGCGGCCGGCTGCCGCTGAGGGACCACGTGCTCATGGTCAGTGGCCGGGCCAGCTACGAGATCATGCAGAAGGCCCTGTCGGCGGGCATCCCGGCGGTGTGCGCGGTGTCGGCGCCGTCGTCGCTGGCGGTCGACCTGGCCAGGGAGTTCGGCATCACGCTGGTGGGCTTCCTGCGCGGTGAGCGCTGCAACGTCTACGCGGGCGGGGAGCGGGTCGCCGGATAGGGGCCCCGTGACGGCTATGTCAGGCTATGTCAGGTGCTGGGCCGCGAGCCGGTCGAACACCTCACGCAGGTCGAGGTCGCGGGCGACGTCCAGCACGGCCCTGGCGATCACCGACTCCGGGCCCGTACGGGCCAGCACGAGCCCGACGCGCGGCTCGCGGAGGGGCCGCTCCAGCCGGACGACCCGCATCCCCTCGGGCACGCCGAACATGTGCAGCCACGCGTACGAGATGACGCTCGACCAGCGATGGGTGGCCACGTGCGCGAACAGCGCCGAGACGGTGTCGGTCTCGATCGCCGGCACCGCCACCGCGCCGGCGTGCCGGAAGTTGGCGTCCAGGATCCGGCGGTTGCGCATCTCGGGGGCCAGCAGGCACAGCGGCAGTGCGGCCACCTCGGCCCAGCGGGCCACCTGCCGGTCGGCCAGCTCGCCGTCGGCCGGGGTGAGCAGCAGGTAACGCTCCTGGTAGAGCGGGCTGACGTGCACCTCGCCGAAGTCCTCCTCGTCGTCGTCGAGGTACGTCATCGCCATGTCGATCTCGAACTCGGCCAGCCGGCGGGCGATCTCCCGTGACGACAGCGAGGTCAGCAGCACCCGTACGTGCGGATGACGCTCGCAGAACGGCGTGGTCAGCAGCGAGGCGGCGGTCAGCGCGGTCGGGATCGCGCCCATGCGCAGCGTGCCGGACAAGCTGTCGCGCATCTCCGACAGGTCCTGGCGCAGGCCGTCGGCGTCGGCGAGCATGCGGTGCGCCCACAGCAGCACCCGCTCGCCCTCAGGGGTGAGCCCCGCGAACCGCTGCCCTCGCCGGACCAGCGGCACGCCCAGTTCGCGTTCCAGCTTACGGATGGCCGCCGACAACGACGGCTGGGAGACATGGCAGGCCGCGGCGGCCCGGGCGAAATGCCGCTCCCTCGCCAAAACCGCCAGGTACTCCAACTGGCGCAACAGCACGCTAAAGGATCGCCCACGCGCCCACGCCGCGTCCATCCCCGGGCAGAACGGGATGAGCCGAGGCCGATCACTCGGTGGTGAGGCCCGCGTCGTTGAGCCGCTTCATCAGGCTGGGCTTGCCCTGGTGCCGTTCGCGCAGGTGGGCGAGGCGCTGGGCGAAGACGCCGGCGTGCTCGTCGCGGATGGCCAGGATGCGCAGGTCGCGCAGGAGTTGCACGGCCTGGTCGTATTCGCGGGGCTTCTTCGTGCCTATGGAGGTCTCCACCCGATCCCATGCCGCTTCGAGGTCCTGGGCGAGCCGGTTCAGGTGGAGTTCCTGGGCTTTGCGCCGTTCCTCTTCCCGCCGCTCCTGCTCCTCGGTACGCCGGGCCGTCTCCTGCCGCTCACGGGCGTGGCGGCGGGCGGCGGCGTTGTCCAGCAGTTCGGCGACCGTCCGCGCCGTCTCCGGCTCCTGGTCGGTGAGTCCGCCGTCGAACTCGCGCAGCAGCTCCCACCGGACCTTCGCGCTGTCCTCCTCGACCACCCGTAACAGCAGCGCGTTCTTGCGCTTGCCGGGCAGAGCGGCGATCCAGGCGGCCAGCGCCTTGCGATCACGCGGTACGGGCCGCACCGCCCGGCTGGCCTCGGCGGCCGCCGCGAGCAGGTCGTCGTCCAGGCGCAGGAAGCTGGCCAGGGCCCGTTGCGGTGCGCTGAGCGAGCCCAGCCCCGGCGGGACGGGCGGCTCCAGGACGTCCTCGTCCTCGTAGTCGAAGGCGTCCTCGTCGCGTTCCCAGCTCCCGTACGCCGACAACCAGGCCAGATAGAGCGGCCGCAGGTCACCGGCGGCCAGTTCGGCGCGGATGCCGGCGATCGCCGCGAGCGAGCGTTCGGCGTCGTCCTCCCAGTACTCCTCCTCCGCCTCGCTGGTGAGGTCGAGGATGAGGTGATCGCCACTGGTCCAGGCGTTCACCTGCTCGCCCACGCAGTACCGCTCGGCCTGCTTGAGGGTGAGCACGGCCTTGGGCAGCCGCAGCATGACCCGGTGGGTGCCCCAGTTGGCCAGGTAGAGGTGGGCGTCGTAGTAGCGCTCCATCATGGCCGACGGGTCGCCGCCGAAGTCGCCCCAGTGGTACTCGTTGGTGAAGGAGGTGGTGGTGATGTGGGCCCGGGTGGACAGAGCGCGCACCTCGGCCTGCTGCCGGCTGCTGAGCGGCCGGTCGATCGCCAGGAACTCGTAGTACTGGTATTGGCTCATGGTTTCGTACGTTCGTGCCCGATCAGCTCATCCGGGTGATCGTCAGGGGGCCGGCGAGTCACAGCAGCACCCTACCCCCGGTGATCACTTTCCGGCAGCGGGAACGCCGGACCGTCACGGCTGTCCCGTCTTAGACGCCGCCGACGTCCGCGATGAATTCGCGCAGCGGCCGGTAGCGGTCGGACCAGGAGTCGGTGTCTTCGAGCAGCCGCCTGCCCAGCAGCACGGCCAGCGCGCGGCCCCGCTCGTACCGCTCATCGCTCCACAGGCGCAGCCGTTCGAGCGCGTCGTGAACGACGTCGAAGTCGCCGGTGAACAGGTGCAACCCGATCTTGGTGAGCGACGGCTCGCTGTACAGGGTGAAGAAGGCCGCGTTCTCGAAGAAGTCGCGCGTGAAGTAGAGCTCGTCCATGCGGCTCTCCTCCATCAGCGTCGCGACCACGTCGAGCTCGAACGTCCCGGCCAGCAGCTCACCGATCCGGACGCCGACCCACGGCACGAGCCCTTCCGGACCCGTTCCCTTCGGGTGCGACCGCCAGAACGCGTTGTTCAGCACCTGCCCGGCCTCCTCCAGCTCGTTCCGCGCGATGAGGAGGTGGCCCAGCAGATGTCCGGCATATGCCGAGATAATGGCGCTGTCCGACCGCAGCGCCCGCATCAGCGGCTCCTCCGCCGCCACCGGATCGCCGGTGACGATCAGCAGGTTTCCGGTCAGCACGGTCGCGAGTGGGTCGTCCGATTCCGCGTACAGCGCCCGTGCCGCCTCCACGTCCCCGGTGAGCTGCGCGGTGATGCCACGGAGCAGCGCGCGATCGTGCTCCTCCGGCTCCAGCTCCGCGATCAGCACGCCGGCCAGAGGGCCCATCCACGGGTCCTCACCCGCCGCCACCTGCTCCAACGACTCCCAGCACGGCTCGCCCGCGCCGAGCTCGATCCCTGCCAGCGCGGCCGCCGCCTGCCCCGCTCCCGCCGTCCGCGCCGCCCCGGCGACCTGCCGCAACGCGGTCATCGCGTCGTTCGGGTCTCCATTCCGGTACGCCTCCAGGCCCGCCTCGACCTCCGCCGCCACCGGCTCGACCGGCTCGACCGGATCGAGGGGGAGCAGCGAGGGAAGCTCCAGAGGCTTCAGCGGGTACAGGGTCCGCGGCCGGTCGTTCGCGTCCATCCTGGGGCGTTTCCTTTCTCACGGGAGCACTGCCCCACACTCTCCCACCAAGATCAGACAGTTTCCGTCCGTACGTTGATCACGCGGGCTCGCAGACGCAGAGCTGAATCGGCGGCGCGTCCCCGGCGAACGGCCGCCCGGACCAGTCGCCGAAGCGCTCGACGAGCCGCAGGCCGCCGAGTGACAGGAGCAGGGGCAGCTCCTGCGGGAAGATGCTCCTGATTTCGAGCGGTGTGACGACGAAGTCGGGCTCGGCGTCGGTCGACAGGTGCCAGGTCCCGCGGGTGACCTGCGCGGACGCGTCGTAGGTATCGGCGACGTCGACGGTGACGGCGCCCCGCTCGGGATCCACGAACGACTCCCGGGCACGCCGTACGCCATCGGCCGCGGCGAGCAGGCGTACATTCGGGTTGAACACGTCGAAGACGAACCGTGCACCCGGCGCCAGATGCCTCCGAATCGACCGGAAGCAGCTCACCAGATCGTCGGCCTCATGCAGATGCAGTAGGGAATTGGCGGCGATGAAGACGAAGTCGAAGGTGCGGCCCAGATCGAAGGCCCGCATGTCGCCCCGCGTCCATTCCACCGCCACACCGCGCTCGTCCGCCTTGCGCCGCGCCTCGGCCAGCATGTCCGGCGAGAGGTCCAGGCCGACGCACGGATGCCCGTCGGACGCGATGGGGATCAGCTTGTTCCCGGTGCCGCACCCGACCTCCAGCACGCGCCCGCCCTGCCGATCGGCCTCGGCCCGGTAGAAGCCGACCGCGGGGCCGCCGCCCGGGAACATCAGGTCGTACAGCCTCGCGTGCGAGTAGAACGCTTCACTCATCAAGCGCCTCCCCCTCTTCGACGGATCCGCGGCCTGTCGCTGCGGCCCGTCGATTCAAACGGGTGCGCCACGGCCCCGCCAACAGGTTTACCGTCCAGGAGGCTCGGCGGAGGCTCAACGGATCCTCAACAGCCGTAGGCCTACATTTCCGGACATGAGATCCGTAGGAAAGATCGCCACCCTGGCCGTGGCAGCCGCGTTCGCCTCCGGCGTGCTGGTCTCACCGGCGCACGCCACCAACACCACCGAGAGCACCGTCAGCGCCGCCACCACGTCCTCGGCCGCTCTGTGGCCCTGCATCGTCAAGGCGAAGTGGGCGGTGAAGGTGCACAAGCGCAAGAGCCTCAGCTCCGGCTACCGGGTCGCCAAGAAGGGCACCAGGTTCCACGGCTACTGCTGGGGCAACAAGCCCGTCTGGAAGTGGACCGAGGTCTGGAACCTGAACGGCGGCGGACACGGCTGGGTCTGGCACACCGGCCTCAAGATGGTCCGCTAGACCGCTCCGCCGGTCACCGGGCTCCAACCGGCCGGTGACCGGTTCGCCGCCGGGCGGCGCGTCCTTCTCGTACCGCCTGATCAGCGGTCATGCGGCGAGCAGGTCGAGCGGCCCGCCGACCAGCACCAGGGCGAACGCCGCCCAGCGGAACACGTGCAGCGGCCGGGTGCGATGCAGGAGCATGCCGAGGAGTGTCTCGGCCGCGCCCATCAGCGCCCACCACGCCGCCTTGGCGAGCAGCGCGCTCCGGAACGCCTTCACGTACCCGCGCCGATCGCCGGGCACGTGCTCCGTCAGGAACGCCTCGATCCGCGCCTGGATGTGATCGCTCTGCGCTGAGCAGAGATCGTCGTGTTCGCCGTCGCATGCGTGGACGCGGGACAACTCCGCGATGACGCCGCGATGGAAGGCCCGGTACTCCTCGAGCGAGCAGCCCAGCGCGCGCGGGACGTGCTCCGGAGGGCTGTGCACAGCCGTGTGACGGTCGCCGCGCCGGCCGGTCATCCCCCACTGGTCGTAGGAGACGCCCGGGGAGACGGACGTGAGGTGCCCCCGCATGCTCGCGGAAAGGCCGGCCACGCCGGCTTGCGACCACCTGAGCCGGGCCTGGGAGAGGGCGTCCGCGGCGCGGTCCTTCAGCCCGCCGCCCCGCTCCCGCAGCTTGTCCGGGTCGAGGAGGTCCAGGACGACGGACAGCGCGGCGAAGTACAACATGGCCTTCCCTAGGCGGCCCCACACCAGCATGGGCCACCCCCACACCACCATGCCCGTGGTCGGACGGCCGTCGAGCCAGGCGGCGACGACCTCGAACAGCTCGTGCACCGGCTACTCCTTCGCGCCGTACGCCCGGACCGACTGGCGAGCCACATCCTGCGCCGGGCGGTGTCGAGAACGTGTTGAGCATCTGTTGAGGAGAGCGGGCGGCTTCCGTACTTACTGACGCGACGCGCTCGCGCGTTCCAGCAGTTCAAGGGTGGC
This sequence comes from Nonomuraea sp. NPDC048892, assembly GCF_040649735.1. NCBI lineage: Bacteria > Bacillati > Actinomycetota > Actinomycetes > Streptosporangiales > Streptosporangiaceae > Nonomuraea > Nonomuraea sp. NPDC048892. Next base: position 1,075,274 of record NZ_JBEZFZ010000001.1, read on the forward strand.
CTCCCACAGGCGTTGCTCCCGGTCGCGGTCGTGGGCGACCGGCCGCACCTCGGTCGGCCTGGTCTTCACCACGAACGCGCCATCGCGCAAGTGCGCCCACCTGTCGTCGAGGGCCATCGCGGCCAGTAGTGGCCCCGAGCGTCGCGGCGTCGAGACGCCCGGTACGCGGCCCAAGGCGCGGCTCATCGCCTGAACCACCTCGGGGGCGCCACGGCCCCTCGAACAGGGGCGCGCGTCCGCGCCGTCGGCGCAGGTCGTGGAGGCGCTGGCCCGGGCGCTGCGCTTGTCCGACACCGAACGCGACCTGCTCTACCGGCTGGCCGGGCAGACCCCGCCCGGCCCGGACATCGTGCCGTCGCGGGTCGCCCCGAGCGTGCAACGCCTGCTCGACCGCCTGTCACACACCCCGGTCGTCGTGTACGACGCCGGCTGGACACTCGTGCTGGCCAACGCCCCCTACGACGCGCTCATGGGCGAGACGGCCACCTGGCGCGGCCTGGAACGCAACGCCGTCTGGCGCAACGTCGCCGGCCTGCCCTCGCGGGTCGTGCACACCCCGCAGGAGCAGGCCGAGCACGAAGCCCGGCTCGTGGCCGACCTGCGCCTGACGGTCTCGCGCTACCCCGCCGACCGCGCCCTGCGCCGCCTGATCACCGACCTGGCCGCCGGCAGCCCTCGCTTCACCGAACTCTGGGACGCCGAGGCACCGCCACCCCTGGCCGACCCGTCCCGGAAGAAGACGATCGACCACCCGGCGGTCAGCCCGATCACCCTCGACTGCGACACGCTGTTCGTCGCCCTGGACGACCTGCGCATCACCGTCTACACCGCCGAGCCCGGCACCGAGGACGCCGACCGGCTGGCCCTCGCCATCGTCCTGGGCACCCAGTCGCTCCAGCTCTGATTCCGGGCGGCGAGCCTCCACGGCGTCCACCCGCTCGTACGCCCACGCGCGACACGCCGCCCGGGACCGCTCTGAGCCTCCCACCCCGAACATTTCCGCGCCCGTCCGGCGGCGATCTTATGATCCGCTAACATCCATAAACCTATAGTGCTAGGAAGCTAGGTAAATGGAGATGAGCCGGTGATCGAGTTCTACCTGGACGACAGATCGGGAGTTTCGCCGTACCAGCAGCTGGTCCGGCAGGTACGCCACGCGCTCCGGCTCGGCCTGCTCCGCGAGGGCGACCAGTTGCCGACCGTCAAGGAGGTGGTCGCGCACCTGGCGATCAACGCCAACACCGTTCTGAAGGCCTACCGGGAGCTTGAGCACGAGGGCCTGGTCGCGGCGCGGCCAGGGGTGGGGACGTTCGTGACGGCGACGCTCACCGGCACCTCGCTGGCCCAGCACGGCCCGCTGCGGCTGGAGTTGCGGCGCTGGCTGGCCAAGGCCCGCCGGGCCGGTCTCGACGAGGAGAGCATCGAGGCCCTGTTCATGACCACCTTCCGGACCGCCTCACAGGAGGACATAGCGTGACTTCCGTCCTGCAAGCCCAGGGTCTGGGCAGGAGATACGGCAAACGCTGGGCGCTGCGCGAGTGCACCCTCGACATCCCCGCCGGACACGTCGTCGGGCTGGTGGGCCCGAACGGGGCCGGCAAGTCCACGCTGCTGAAACTGGCCTGCGGCCAGCTCGAACCGACGGCGGGCGGCATCACGGTGCTCGGCGGCCGGCCGGCGGGCACGCCCGCGCAGCTGGCCAGGGTCGGGTTCGTCGCCCAGGACACCCCCGTCTACGCCGGGCTGAGCATCGCCGACCATCTGCGGCTGGGGACGCGGCTCAACCCCCGCTGGGACGAGGCCATGGCACGCGATCGCATCGCGCGGCTCGGTCTCGTCCCCGCCCACAAGGCGGGCAGGCTGTCGGGCGGCGAGCGCGCCCAGCTCGCCCTGACCCTGGGCCTGGCCAAGCGGCCCGAGTTACTGATCCTGGACGAACCGGTCGCCTCGCTCGACCCGCTGGCCCGCCGGGAGTTCCTGCAGCACCTGATGGAGGCCACCGTCGAGCATGAGTTCAGCGTCGTGCTCTCCTCGCACCTGGTCTCCGACCTGGAACGCATCTGCGACTACCTCATCGTGCTGGTGGACTCGCGCGTTCAGGTCGCCGGGGAGGTCGACGAGCTGCTGGCCACCCACCACCGGCTCGTCGGCCCCCGCCGCGACCCCGACCGCCTGCCCGCCGACCAGCAGGTGATCTCGGCAAGCCACACCGAGCGGCAGAGCACGTACGTGATCCGTACCGACGCCCCGATCCACGACCCCGCCTGGACGGTCAGCCGGCTCAGCCTGGAGGACCTGGTCCTGGCCTACATGGACCAGCGCACCGCCGGCAGCCCGCGCGTCGCCCTGGAGGTGCGGTGATGGTCTGGCTGACCTGGCGCCAGCTGCGCGGTTCGGCCGCGATGCTGGCCGCGCTGCTCGTCGTCCTCGCCGCCGTCCTGGCTCTGACCGGCCCGGGCCTGGTCGCCGACTACTCCTCCGGACTCGCCGCCTGCACCCAGGACGACACCTGCCTGCGTTTCTACGACCGCTTCTTCGGCGCGCACGACACGCCCTTCATGGCGGTCAGCCTCGTCGTGCTGCTCCTGCCCGCCGTGGTCGGGCTGTTCTGGGGAGCTCCGCTGATCGCCCGCGAGCTGGAGGCCGGCACGCACCTGCTGGTGTGGAACCAGAGCATCACCCGCACCCGCTGGCTGGCGGTCAAGCTCGGGTTCATCGGCCTGGTGGCCATGGCCGCCGCCGGGCTGGCCGGCCTCGCGGTGACCTGGTGGTCCGATCCGCTGGACAGGTCGGCCCCTGACGACCTGGCCCTGATGGCTCCGCTGGTGTTCGGCGCGCGCGGGATCGCCCCGATGGGGTACGCGGCCTTCGCGTTCGTCCTCGGCGTGACCGTGGGCATGCTGGTGCGCCGCACACTGCCCGCCATGGCCCTCACCCTGGCGGTCTTCGCCGCGATCCAGCTCGCCATGCCGCTGCTGGTCCGGCCCCACCTGATGACCCCGGTGACCTCCACGTTCGAGCTCAACCAGGCGAACGTTGACGGCATCGGCATAAATCGTGATCAAGGTGGACAAATGGAGATTCGTCTGAATGCGGCTGTTCCCGGGCACGCGGGCGCCTGGGTCCTGTCCAGCCGGCTCGTCGATCAGTCCGGACGTACGATGGCCGGCCCCGAGCCCGGAGCCGGGGTCGTCCGGATCTCGACGACGTCGGGACCCTGCGCACCGTCGGGATCACCGGCCATGGGCACGTGCCTGGCCGAGGTCAACCGGCTCGGCTACCGGCAGCAGGCGACCTACCAGCCCTTGGAGCGCTTCTGGCCGTTCCAGTGGATCGAGACCGGGATCTACGCCCTGCTCACCCTCGGCCTGACCTGGTTGTCCTTCTGGTGGATCCGCAGGCGCCTGTCATGATCAGGAGAGCCGTGACGGCCGGGCTGGCCCTGCTGCTGGCGGCGGGCTGCTCGGCGCCCACGCCGCCGCGCGGCCAGGCGAGCGCGGCGGCCAGTACGGCCTGCCCCGCGCCGCAGGGATCCCCCGGGCCGGAGACGCCCACCACGATCGACGTCGTCCAGCAGGCGTACTTCTGCATCCTCGGCGCCTACTACAGCGGCGCCACTCTGGACGCCCGCGCGCTGCTGAACGCCGGCTTCACCGCCCTGGTCCAGGAACTCAACCGCAGCGGGCGCGACCTGCCGGGAGCCACCATGCCGGCGCTCACCGGTGACCGCGAAGCCGACTGGACCGCCTTCGAGACCGCCTTCCGCAACGTCACCGACCAGGTGCCCGGCCTGCGCGACAAGCTGACGGTCGTCACCCTTGAGGCCATCGTGGCCGCCCTCGACGACAACCATGCCCGCTGGACGCACGGCAACCGGCGGCCGCCCGGCTCCTACGACGGCGACGGCTACGGCCTGGGACTCGAAGCGAACGTCACCCCCGGCGACTCGGGCGTCGCCGTGCCCCCGCTGTTCGTCACCGCCGTACAGGGCGGCGCGGCGGGGGCCGCCGGGCTGCGCCCGGGCGACGTCATCGAATCGATCGACGGATCGGCGCCCTTCGTCGACGGGAAGGCCGGCCCCGTGATCGCCGGCCTGTATCCGGAGTATCCGCGGGCACGGCCGGTGCGGCTGCGGCTGCTGCGGCCGAGCACCGGCCGCCGCTGGAGCGTGACGCTCAAGCCCGGCCTGTTCCAGCGGGACCTGGCCTCTCTGCAAGTGGTGCGGTCCGAGCTGCTGGACGACGACATCGCCTACGTACGGCTGCGCGGATTCGCCCCCGACTCCGCGGACCGGGTCCTGCGGGCGATCGCCCGGCTGCGCAAGGGCCGTACGCTGTCCGGCGTCGTGCTGGACCTGCGCGGCAACGGCGGCGGCAGCCCCACGGAGGCGACCAGGCTGGTGAGCGCGTTCACCCATGGCAAGGTCACCGCCTACCTGTGCAAGGCGGACGACACGTGCGAGGCCCTGCGGACCGACGACACCGTCGAGCTGGTCGACCTGCCGCTGGCCGTGCTCACCGACCGCGGCTGCGCCTCGGCATGCGAGCACTTCAGCTCCGCGATCAAGGACCTGCGGGCCGGCCTGCTGATCGGCACCAGGACCGCCGGCGTGATCTCCGGCCCGGCGCGGCCGTACCCCCTCAGTAACTACACCACGCTGAGCTTCCCCACCAAGCACCACCTGGGGCCAGGCCGCGAGGTGATCGACCGGATCGGCGTGGCCCCCGACCACCACGTCGTCCTGTCCCAGGAAGACGCGGCCACCGGTCGCGACCCCGCCCTGGCCAAGGCCCTGACCCTGCTGCACCGGTGAAGGGACTCCGGATGAGACACCTCCTGGCCGTCGCCGCGGGACTGGCCGTCCTCACCACGTCCGCGTGCTCCGCTCCCGCGCCGCCCCGCGCCGCCGCTTCGCCGGCCGCCCCGACCGGCCCCGCCACCCTGCCCGCCCCCACCGGCCCCCACCCGGTCGGCACCACCGTCCTCCAGCTGAAGGACACCTCCCGCCCCGACCCCTGGAACCTCGACGCCGACGCCAGAGAGCTCAAGGTCACCCTGTGGTACCCGGCCGAGCGGAAGGACGGGCCGCGGGCGCCGTACATGACCCAGCTGGAGTCGGAGCTCCTGCTGCGCGGCAAGCGGATCCCGGGCGTGCCCGCCGACACCCTGAGCAGGACCCGGACGAACGCCGTCACGGACGCCGAACCCACGGGGCGCAAACTTCCGCTGGTGGTGCTCTCTCCCGGCTTCACCAACCCCATGAGCACGCTCACCTCCCTGGCCGAGGACCTGGCCGGCCGGGGATACGTGGTGGCCGGGATCGACCACACCTACGAGAGCCACGCCACGACCCTGACCGGCGGGCGGGTCGCCGAGTGCCTCGCCTGCGACAGCGACAGCGACCCTGGCTTCGGTACGGGGGCGGTCGCGGGCCGGGCGGCCGACGTCTCCTTCGTCCTCGATCAACTGCCCGCGAAGTGGGACGGTTCCTCCCGGATCGACCGGTCCAGGATCGCCATGGTGGGCCAGTCGCTGGGCGGGGCGAGCGCCTTGGCGGCCATGGTGAAGGACTCCCGGGTACGGGCCGGGATCGACATGGACGGCACCACCTACGCCCGGATCCCCAAGAGCGGGCTCTCCCGGCCGTTCATGTTCCTGGGCTCGGAGAAGCACGTACCCGGAGGCCCCGACACCTCGTGGGAGCGCGACTGGAAGCTGCTGACCGGGTGGAAGCGCTGGATCGTGCTGACGGGCGCGGAACACCAGTCCTTCACCGACGCCCCGCTGCTGGCGGACGTCCTCGGGATCAAGCCCGCGTACGGCGTACTGCCCGCGGCCCGCGCCGCCGAGCTCACCCGCACCTATGTGGCCGCCTTCCTCGACCAGCACCTGAAGTCGAAGCCCCAGCCGCTCCTGGACATGCCGTCACCACGCCACCCCGAGGCCAAACTCTGCCCCGCGGCCTGCGATCGACCCTGAGCCCAGGCCCCCGACGCGTTCGCGAAGTCAGCCCGGGCGGGTGCCCGGCAGGATTTCCACACGGATGTCGTCTTCTTCCTTGACGACGACGGTGCGGCCGTTGCCGGCGGACCATTCGGCGAGGGTGACGGCGGGGATCAGGTAGTAGGTGTCGCCGCGCGCGAGCAGCAGGCGCAGGCCCATGTAGCGGTACTTGTATCCGCCTTCGGCGAAGGGCTCGCGGTCGACGTTGGGGACCCTGAGGGCCAGGGTGTCCGCGGTGTAGAGGGCGACCTGGGGGCGGTCGTCGAGGCCTTCTATGAGGGCGCGGGCCGAGCTGGTGCCCCGGTCGGCGGCGTACAAGGCCGCCGTCCACAGCAGGCAGAAGACGGCGATGGTGGCGGCCACGGCGAAGGCGATGTGGCCCAGCGGGGTGCCGCGTGCGGGCCAGGTGAGCAGCAACGGCCCGACGATGACCAGAGCCAGCAGCAGATAGGTGTTGACGGTCAGCAGGTGCAGCGAGATGAGGACCAGGACCAGGGCGACCGCCGTCAGGGCGGCGCCCACGCGAGCAGGGTCGCCCAGCAGGCGCGCGAGGCGGTGCGCACGGGCCGCGGTGGCGAAGGCGCGCAGCCGGGCGGGAAGCCGCGGCAGCAGGACGGCACGCCGGCCGGCCGCGGCCAGCAGCAGCGGCAGGGCCGCCATCCAGGGCAGGAACGCCGGGGAGAACAGGTTGAGCCCGTACAGCGCGTACTCGTCCGGACGGTAGTTCAGGTCCGTCGGCTTGAGGAAGAACGGCCGCAGATAACCGTCCAGGTAGGCCCAGCCCATGTAGATCAGGGCGGCCCCGGAGGTGGTGAGCAGCAGGGCGATCAGCCCTACCACGTCGAGCGGCCGGGTCGGCTCCGGCTTGGACCGTTCGCCGGGACCGGGGTCGTGCGCGGACGCCTCGGTCGTCATGGCGACGTGGTCGCCTGCGCTACCGGCTCGGACACGGTCACCTCCGGTGCCGGCTCGGACGTGATCACCCGCGGTGCCGGATCGGACATGGTCACCTCTGGTGCCGGCTCGGGCTCGCGCACCGAGGGGGACGGCGAGTTGACCGGCGGTGACGTCGACGGCAGCGGCACCGTGATGGTGGGCTCGGGAACGCGCGATCGCTTGACCGATGGGCACGGGACGCTGACCGGGTCCCCGCCGCCGCTCAGGCACGGGGGCGGCGTGCGACCCGGAGTGTGATCGGGGGTGCGGACCTGCTTGGACCGCTCGGGACGTGCCGGAGCGGTCTCGTCGCTGGGGGATGAGGAGGCGGTCACCGTGTCCGTGATGGACGGGGATGCGGTGTCGCCGCATCCGCCGGCTCCGGCGAGTATCGCTAACACGCCTGCCGTCACGACGATGCCCGCCCGCGACAGCCCCACGCGCGCTTCCTCGCCTGCCGGGTCGTCTTCGCTCACGGTGCAGACGTTACGACAGGAGGCCGATGAGCAGGGGGTATTTCAGCATGTAACTGTATCGACACGCTTCTCGACGCAGTCTGGATTCGGGAGTGAAAGCGCAGGGGCGGGACCGCGCATGAGCTCCTGGTCCAGGCGAATGCCGCTCTCTGCTTCGACTACGGCCAGGCAGGCTGCGACGATGTCCACCGATGCGTCTGCCTCCTCGCTGTCGTAGCACCTGGTGAAGAGGTCGACGTACGTACTTAATGGACCGAGGAGTTCGGTCCAGGGTGTGAAAGGCCTGGAGGCCGGTTCGGGGCCTTCCAGATCGCCCTCGGCTGCTCCGTAGCGGACGTACATGCTCGTACAGCCGTTGATGTCGAAGGCCACATGCCAGTGCCGGAAGCCTTCGCCGCCCAGTCGGTCGGTCACCTGCCGGCGCTCGGGCGTAGGAAAATTCCCGTCCAGGGTGACAATCCCGGCGCCGACCTGACGAAGGGAAATGCTGCCGCCGGTGTGCGGTAGCTCGTCCGGGCCTTGCAGGTCGGCGGCGGTGTATCCCATGCGCCGCACGGCAGCTTCGACGGTGAGGACGCCCGAGTCGGGGATCGTCACCGTGTACGTCATGTCCTCACCGAACTGATCGAGCGCGTCAGTGTAACGAGCGACAATTTCGTTCACCACGGTTCGCCGGCCTTTCCTCATGCAAAAGAGGGTTCCCCAGGATCGGCGGCGTGCTGCCCTGCCTGATGAAGGCGTTCGGCCGCCATTGATTGTGATGCAGAGGCTGTTCGTCGATCGCATGGCCAGGATCTTGAGTTCGGCCTGCGAACGATTCTCAACGGTCTCCGGGCCGAACTCAATGATCGCCAGTCGTAGCGAAGCTCAGGGCGGGGCCTATCTCAGCACATGACCCATTTGGCAGACTTCGACCGCCGCTGCGGTGAGGTGAGCTGGAAGACGACCTTGTGTGCGGTGCCCAGGTCCATTTTGACCTGCTTCTTGGAGCCGAAGTAGTCGCTGCGGCCGTAGGAGGGGAGGCGTCTGGTGCCCTTCTTGAAGACCTTGCCGTCCACGATCCACCGGTAGGAGAACTTGGCTCCCGGCTTGGGTCCGTCCAGGCCGATGCCGAAGCTCACCGGGCCGTAGTAGCACGTGACCCCGGCCTGGTTGATCCTGGACGCGCCGGCGACCCGTACGTAGGCGAGGGAGAACGAGCCGGCCGTCTTGGTCTTGTTCGGCGCCTGGACGGCCACCGGCTGCGGGGCGAGGTGCGCCGGCGCGGGAGCGTTGCCGACGAGGACACCGGCTGTCACGGACGCGGCGACCGCGGTGGAGATGAGCGGGATCCGTGGCTTCCGGCGGGGGCGGGCGGCCGGGGCAGCTTCTGTGCGCGGGGTTTCTACCTTCGGCATGAGGAGAGCGGCTCCTGTGACGGTTGCAATGATCTGCCGCACGATAGCGGGATCTTGTCAGGTTTGCGCGACTTCACGCGAGGGGCGTACGACCTCGGCCCGGGTGCGCGTGGTCACGGCCGCGGGCGTCCTGTTCATCCTGTGGGCCCTGTACCGGGGACTCCTGCTTCCCTGACCTCCGCGGTCGCGGCGCGCTGCGACGTCGTGTCACACCTCGTCACAGCGGGCGGCGCAGCCCGTCCAGCACCAGGGTGATGACATCGTCGGCCTCGGCCCGCCAGCCGGGCCGGTCGTGGGCCGCGCCGATGCCGTGCAGCGCCATCATCACGGCGCCGGCGCCCACGTCGTCGCGAACGGCGCCGTCCCGTACGGCGGCGGCCACCAGGTCGGTGACGGCCTGCTCCAGCACCCGGCTGCCCTCGGCGAGGGCGCCCGAGTGATCGGCCATGAGCGTGGCCAGCGTCCTGGCCAGGCCCTGGTGGGCATCGATGTGGTCGACCATGTCGCGCAGGAAGGTCGCCAGCGCCTCCGCCGCGGGCAGCGTGGCCTGGAGCCGGCGGGCGCGGTCGCACAGCGCGGTGACCTCCCCGTGGTAGACCGCTTCGGCCAGTGACTCCCGGGTGGGGAAGTGGCGGTACAGCGTGCCGGTGCCCACCCCGGCCAGGCGGGCGACGTCGTCGAAGCGGATGTCGAAGAAGTCGCCGGCGTCGAAGAGCTCCCGTGCCTTGGCGATCAGGAGATCGCGGTTGCGCCGGGCGTCGGCCCGCAGCGGTTTGTCGGCGCGGGTGTCGGCCCGCAGCGGTTTGTCGGCGGTCATGCGCTCCCTCGCGTTGACAAATGGAGATGGTCTCCATATTTTCGAAAGTGGAGATAGTCTCCAGATCGATCGTACCTCACGAGGTGCAGCGTGAAGATCCTGATGTTCGGCCGAGGCGTGATCGCCACCGTCTACGGCTGGGTCTTGCAGCAGGCGGGACATGAGGTCGAGTTCTACGTCCGGCCTGGCCGCGCGGCGACGTACGGAGACGCGGTGGACCTCGACCTGACCGACATGCGGCGCCGGGTGTGGGGACGGCGCGTCGTCGAGAAGTGGCCGGTGCGCTACCGCGAGGAGCTGGAACCGGAGCACGACTTCGACCTGATCGTGCTCAGCGTGCCGCACCACCGCCTCCCGGAGGCGACGGCCTTCCTGTCTCCGCGTGTCGGCCAGGCCACGGTGCTGGTCTTCGGCAACCTCTGGACCGAACCGTCGGCCGCGATCGGCGCACTCCCCGTCGACCGGATCGCCTGGGGCTTTCCCCAGGCCGGTGGCGGGTTCGGCGCGGACGGCGTGCTCCGCGCGATGCTGCTGCCGTCGGTCGTCTTCGGCACCCTCGGCCGGCCCCCGACCGACCGGGAGCGTGCCGTCCGCCAGGCGTTTCGCCAGGCCGGGCTCAGGATCAAGGAGCGGCCCGACTTCCGCGGCTGGCTGTGGGTCCATTTCGTGTCGGATGCCGGCCTGTTCTCGCAGGGCGTGCGGCTGGGGTCCCTGTCCAAGCTGGCCGGGGCGACGGGCGACCTGCGCGAGGCGCTGCTGGCCGGCCGCGAGCTGCTGCCGCTCCTTGAGGCACGCGGCGTCGACCTGCGCCGTCACCGGGGCGGTGTGCTGCTGTTCCGGGCGCCCACCTGGCTGACGGCCCCCGTGTTGGCCTGGCTGACCGCTCATTTCGCGCCCGTACGCATGAGCTTCGGGGCGCACTCCGACCCCGAGGCCGCGGAGCCGCGCGAGGTCTGCCGGGACACCCTGGCGGAAGCACGACGGCTGGGCATCTCGGCACCGCGACTGGAAGCGGCGGAACCGCACTTCGCCCGGGAGGCGACGGGCCGCAGGTGAATGCGCTGTCCAGGCTCCCTCTATCGGAAGGAAAAGTCATGACCACCGAGAAGTACGAGTTCCCCATGGCCCGTACGTGCCCGTTCGCGCCGCCGCCTGCCTACGAGGAGATCCGCGAAGAAGATCCGGTCTCGCGGGTACGCCTGCCCGACGGCGGGTGGGCCTGGGCGGTCACCCGCCACGAAGACGTACGAACCGTGCTGAACGACCGGCGCTTCAGCGCCCACCGGCAACATCCGGACTTCCCGCAGCTGGTCAAGGGCGAGGCGGCGTCCCGGCGGCCGGACGCGGAGCGCTTCCTGATCGAGATGGACGCGCCCGAGCACGGGCCGGCGCGCAGGGCCGTGCTCGGCGAGTTCACGGTGCGCCGGTTGGAGGCGCTGCGGCCGCGGATCCAGGAGATCGTCGACGGGCAGATCGACGAGCTGCTGGCCGGGCCGCGCCCCGGCGACCTGGTGGAGTCGCTGTCGCTGCCGGTCCCGTCCCTGGTGATCTGCGAGCTGCTGGGTGTGCCCTACGCCGACCACGAGTTCTTTCAGCAGCACACGGTGAAGATGATCAGCCAGTCGACACCGCCAGAGGACCGGTTGGCGGCCATGGGGGCCGTCCAGGGCTACATGACCGACCTCGTCGCGGAGAAGGAGCAGAACCCGCCGGACGACCTGCTCGGGCGGCAGATCGTCAAGCTGCGCGCGAACGGCTCCTACCGCCGGACGGCGCTGGCCGGCATGGGCTTCCTGCTGCTCGTGGCCGGCCACGAGACGACGGCGAACATGATCTCGCTGTCGACCCTGGCGTTCCTGCGCAACCCGGAGCAACTCGCGATGATCACGGCCGACCCGGGCAGAACGCTCAACGCGGTCGAGGAGATGCTGCGGTACTTCACCATCATCGACGCGGCGACGGCCCGGCTGTGCGTCGAGGACATCGAGGTCGGCGGGCAGCTCATCAAGGCCGGCGAAGGCGTGCTGGCGCTCGGCTACTCGGCCAACCGGGACCCGCGGGCGTTCCAGAACCCGGACGAGCTCGACATCGAGCGCGGCGCGCGCCACCACGTCGCGTTCGGGTTCGGGCCGCACCAGTGTCTGGGCCAGAACCTGGCGCGGATGGAGCTGCAGATCGTGTTCGACACGCTGTTTCGCCGCGTCCCCACACTGCGGCCGGCCATGGAGGTCGACGAGCTGCCGTTCAAGGACGACGCGAACATCTACGGCCTGCACCGGCTCCCGGTGACCTGGTAGACGAACTGCCATCTGGAGGGCACATGAAGATCATCGCGGACACCGGCAGGTGCGTCGGTGCCGGACAGTGCGTGCTCACAGAGCCTGAGCTGTTCGACCAGAGCGAGGACGACGGCACGGTCATCGTGCTGAACGAGAAACCGGAGGGCGAGCTGGCCGAGAAGGCCCGCGAAGCGGTGCACGTGTGCCCTGGCCAGGCACTCTCCCTGCGGTAGGGCATGCCGTGGGCCTCAAACGGCACCGCTTCCAAGCGGCCACATGTCGTAGTTCCCACATTCCGCGGTGATCTCGGCCGTCGTCTGAGCCGCGGCGAAGAAGTCGTCGACCACCGGCGACGTGCGCGATGCCGCCACCGCGAGACACACCTGTTCGGGCGCCAGCTCCGGGATGGGCACGTAGCTGATGTCCGGACGTGAGTAGAACACGGTCTCAGAACGCCCCACGAACGAGATGCCCCGGCCGGCCGCGACGTGTTCGAGCTTCTCCTCCACTCCGCGCACCCGGAGCCCGGAGTCGGGGAGCGGGCGCCTGGTGGGCTGCGTGCTCGGGTCGGCATGCCAGACCAGCCGCTCACCGGCCAGGTCGGCCTCGGTGACCTGCTCCTTGCCGGCCAGCCGGTGACCGGCGGGCAGCGCCACCATGAGCGGCTCGGTGTAGAGCGGAGTCAGGCGCAGGCCGGTCTCGTCGATGGGCAGCCGTACGTAGCCGACGTCGACGCGACCGTCCAGCAGCATCAGGGCTTGGTCGTCCCACTCCATCCGCTGCACGTCCACGACCACGTCCGGCTGCCGGGCCTCGAACACCCGCGCTGCCGGGATGACCGGGATGCCGGCTCGAAAGCCGACCACCAGCCGCCGGCTGCCGCGGGCGGCCACGGACACCCGGCGCCGGACCGCGTGCGCGGAGGCGAGCAGCGGACCGGCGTCGTCCAGCAGTTGCCGGCCCGCGTCGGTCAGCGCCACGCCGTGGCTGTCCCTGGTGAACAGTGAGGCGCCGAGATCCTTTTCCAGTGCGCGGATCTGCCGGCTGAGCACCGGCTGCGCGATGTGCAGCTCATCGGCGGCGCGGCCGAAATGCAGCCTGTCGGCGACGGCGACGAAATAGCGCAACTTGCGCAGGTCCAGATCCATGGAGCCTCCCGGTCCGGCGATGTCTCCAGGGTATCGCCACAGCTGAAAGAGGTCTTGGACACCCAATGCGGCCGATGGCATCGTTAATCGGGTCCGGGCGATTTCGGTTCGAGAATTCGGAATCAGGATGAGCACGTCGGCGATTCGGGTTTGTCGCACGGCGTGATTCCCTGATCTCGTGAAGATACCCATTATTTCAACGGAGTTATTGTGGGAAAACTTGATGGAAAAGTAGCGGTGATCACCGGTGGATCCACCGGCATGGCACTGGCCGGCGCCAAACTGTTCGTCGAGGAAGGAGCGTACGTCTTCATCCAGGCCCGGCGTCAGGAAGCATTGGACGACGCCGTCAAGCAGATCGGCCGCAACGTCACCGCCGTCCAGGGTGACGCCGCCGAACTGGACGACCTGGACCGCTTGTACGACACCGTCAAGCGGGAAAAGGGTTCGATCGACGTGCTGTGGGCCAGCGCCGGGATGGGCGAACCCGCCGTTCTCGGCGAGATCACCGAGGAACAGTTCCACCGCGCCTTCTCACTCAACGCGCGCGGCACCCTGTTCACCGTGCAGAAGGCGCTGCCGCTGATCAACGACAACGGCTCGATCTTCATGACCGGATCCAACGCCTCCCTCGGCGCCTTCCCCGGCTGGAGCCTTTACGCGGGCAGCAAAGCCGTCCAGCAGGCCTGGGCCCGCGTCTGGCTCAACGAACTGCGTGACCGCAAGATCCGGGTCAACGTCCTGACCCCCGGCCAGGTCGCCACCGCCAAACAGGAAGAACTGTTCGACGAGGCGACCAAGGCCGCATTCGAATCCCTCATCCCCCGGGGAACGATGGGCCGTCCCGAAGAAATCGCCACTGTCGCCCTGTTCCTCGCCTCCGACGACTCCAGTTACGTCAACGGCCTGGAACTGATCGCAGACGGCGGCACCACCGCCATCTGAAGAAAAGAGCACATCTATGAGCAGCATCACCCTCATCGGCACGGGGAACATGGCCCGTACCATCGGCACGCTCGCGGTGGCGGGCGGCAACCTCGTCGAGGTCATGGGACGCGATCAGTCCAAGGCCGATGACCTGGCCAGGGCTCTGGGCGGCGGCGCGACGGCGGGCAAGTGGGGCGCCGTCCCGGCCGGGGACATCGTCATCACGGCCCTGCTGCACGACGGAGTCGTTCCGGTCGTCACCGAGTACGGAGACGCCCTCGCGGGCAAGGTCATCGTCGATATCAGCAACCCCTTCAACGCCACGTTCGACGGACTGATTCACGGCGAGGAGACCTCGATCGCGCAGGAGGTCGCCAAGGTGGCCCCGGCCGGCGCCGGCGTGGTGAAGGCGTTCAACACCATATTCCGTAATGTCCTGGAGAACGGCCGGCCCGACGTCTTCATCGCCGGCGACGATGCGCAGGCCAAGGCGGGCGTGGCGGCATTCATCGAGAGCCTCGGGCTACGCCCGGTGGACGTCGGCGGCCTGAAAATGGCGCACTGGCTGGAAGGAATGGGCCTGGTCACGGTGAGCCTCGCCGGCAACGGGATCGGCCACTGGGACTTCGCCCTCGGTGTCAACGAATTCACCGGCTGAGCCCCCGAGGCGGGACGATGGTTGATGGATCACCCGCTCGCTGATGCCGGTTCGCCGAGGTCGCGGGTGATCCAGCCGGGGGTGTCGAAGCGCACGGGCAGGGTGCCCACCAGCGCTGACAGATGGGCTTCCAGGGTTTTGAGCTCGGTGGCGCCGATCTTCCTGCCCCATTGCTCGCGCAGTTCGTCGAAGATGGCCTCGCCCTGGCGCATCACCTCGAAGCCGAGCGGGGTGACCTGGAGGCGCTTGCGGCGGGCGTCCTCGGGGTCGGTGTCGCGGGCCACGTAGCCGCGCTCCTGCAGCACCGCGATGGTCCTGGCGGCCGACTGTTTGGAGATCGACAGGCGGCGTCCCAGCTCTGAGGCGTTGTCGGCGCCCGCGGCGATGGCCCGCATCGCGAAATCGTGAACGGGACGCACATCCTCGAAACCCCGCCGCTCCAGCTCCTCGATCGCGGCGTCCACGAGCGTACGGAAGCCTCCGAGCAGCAGCAGGGCGAGATCGGCGCCAGAACGAGACATGGACGAAGACTACGGCACCGCCTGGACAAAAGACAGTCTGGGTGTCTATATTTCGACACCCTGACTGTCGAATTGAGGAGAGCCCATGGCCGGAGCCACACTTCCGGGGGTCACCCACCACCGAGCCGAGGTCAACGGCACGACCCTGCACTACGTCGCCGCGGGCACAGGCGGGCCCCCGATCCTGCTGGTGCACGGATTCCCGGAGACCTGGTGGACGTTCCACAGACTCATCCCGCTGCTCGCCGTCCACCATCGCGTCTTCGCCGTCGATCTGCGCGGATTCGGCGACTCCGGCAACGGACCGGGCGCGTACGACAGCGCGACCGCGGCCGAGGACCTCCACCAGCTGATCGCCCACTTCGGCGCCGGCCCCGTCCACCTCACCGGGCAGGACATCAGCGGCGCGACCGTGTTCCGCCTGGCCACCGCCCATCCCGAGGACGTGCTCAGCCTCACCGCCATCGAGATGGGCCTGCCCGGGTTCGGCCTGGAAGCGCTGGCCGACGTCACCCGTGGCGGCGCCTGGCACATCGGAGTCCTCGCCGCGCCCGGCATCCCGGAGCTGTTGCTCACCGGCCGCGAACGCGAGTTCCTCGGACGGCACGCGTTCCCGTCCATGACCGCGACCCCGGACGCGTTCACCGAGCCCGACATCGAGGAGTTCGCCCGCACCTACGCACGCCCCGACGGCTGGCGCGGCGCGATCGGCCTCTACCGGTCGATGCTGCGCGAGGGCGCCGAGATCCAGGCCCTCGCGCGACAACCCGGGCTGAAGGCGCCGGTGCTCGCGGTCGGCGCCGGCGGCGGCCCCTTCACGGCCGGCACCATGTCGCGAGCCGCGTCGACGGAGATCCGGTCCGTGCAGCTCGACGGCGTGGGCCACTACGCGGCGATGGAGGCCCCGAAGGAGTTGTCCCAGGCGCTCCTCGAGTTCATCGCGAGCGTCGGGGCTGCCTGAGGGCGGAGGTCGGTACGGCCTCAGGAGATCGGCACGTCAGGGACGGGCTCGAACCCGGGAATCCGCACGGTGACGCGGGCAAGATCGGCGGGCGGCTTGAACATCGCCCACAGCGTGTACCGCTCGCCCTTCTCCACCGTGTACTCGTCCAGCCCGGTGCGAATCAGGTCGGGGCCGATGGCGACGCGGGTCTCCACGTCGCGCAACACCCGGCACCGCTGCTCGCCGGAGACCAGCGTGATCGCGCTGGTGCTGGCCTCCTCGTAGACGCTGCCGTAGTCGTGCGAGGAGCTCCAGACGTTGAGCGGGGTCTCGTCCTGGTTATGCACGGTCCAGGTGAGCAGGACGTTGCCGCCCGCGTCGCGCCGCAGCTCGTTGATGTCCATCTCGGCCTGCCGGGGCCACTGCGTCCGCTCGATGTCCGGCGGGGTGCCTGCCCGCGCCGTCGCGACGACCGGCAGCTCCGTGCTCGTCGTGGCGGGCCGCGGCGCGGCCGTCCCAACGGTCTCGGAGGCGGAGGCGGAGGGACCGGGCTCGGCGGCGGGACGGTCGAAGCTGACGGTGACACGACGGTTGAGGCGACGTCCCGACTCGCGGTCGTTCTTGGCGATGGGGCGGCGGGAGCCATACCCACGCGCCCTGTACGTCAGGCCGTCACGGGTGACCAGCTCGCGCAGCATCGCCTCGACGGCGCGCCCGCTTGGCGGACAGTGGGTCGTTGATGGCGTCGGTGCCGGAGTTGTCGGCATGGCCGTCGATGGAGTTGCTGTGCAGCCGGGAGCTGTGCCACGGCACGGCCAGCTTCGCGCCGAACTCGTACTCCTGGTCGGTGTCGTTGCGCACCCGCCAGCGCGCGACCACCAGCTGGGGGAGACGCGGTCCAGCGCCGTCAGCTCGACCACGACGCCCTGCCCCTCCGGCAGCGTACGCACCCCCAGCACGCCATCAGCGGCGCGTTCCGCGGACGGGGTCGGGATCGGGGCCGGGATCGATGCGGGGGCACCGGCGCTCGCGTCGAAGTCGTCCAGCCCGGCGCGAGCGGCTTCCTCGTACGACTGGCCGGCGGACAGGAGCTGACCGCCTTCGCCGTGGTCGCGGCCAGCGGCTCCTTCGGCCGCCCGCACCGGCCCGCCCTGCCCGGCCTGGACGCCTTCGCGCGCCCGGTGCTGCACGTCGCCGACTACCGCTCGCCGGCCTCGCTGCCCGGTGAGCACGTCGTCGTGGTCGGGGCGGGCAACTCGGCGGTCCAGGTCGCGTACGAGCTGGCCGCCGAGCGCCGGGTGACCTTGGCCGGCCGGGCGCCGATCCGGTTCGTCGAGCAGCGTCCGCTGGGCCGGGACCTGCATTTCTGGTTCCGGGTGACCGGCTTCGACCGGCTCCCGCTGGCCCGTGCCGACGCTCCGCCCGCCGCGCCGGTGCTCGACGACGGCCGCTACCGCCGGGCGTTGCGCGAGCGGCGCTACGTGCGGCGGGCGATGTTCACCCGGCTGGACGGCGATCAGGTCGTCTGGTCCGACGGTCGGCGCGAGCGCGTCGACGCGGTGCTGCTGGCCACCGGGTACCGGCCGGATCTGCCCTATCTCGCCGAGACGGGTGCGCTGGCGCGGACGGGCGCCCGCGCCAGCGCCGTGGCCTGTCGCTCACCCATCCCGGCCTCGGCTACCTGGGCCTGGAGTGGCAGCGTACGCCCTCCTCCAACACCCTGCGCGGGGTCGGCGCCGCCGCCCGCCACGTCGTCGCCGCACTCGTCCGCCACCTGCGCGTAAGCAGTTCACCTTCCTGATTAGATGTACTTCTAATTTGACATTCCTCTAAATTGTCGGGCATTCTTCGATCGAAGCTGTTTAGACAGCCATCAAAACAACGCGCTAGCTCGCGCAACGATGAGGAGAAGCACCATGAGCGGATGCTGCGGTCCCACCGCCGTCGAACTGGAGCCCAGCCACCAAGCCGCACACCCCGGCGACCTGCCCGTCGTGGTCATCGGCGCCGGCCCGGTCGGCCTGGCCACGGCGGCTCACCTGTCCGAACGGGGCCTCGGCTTCGTGGTGCTGGAGGCAGGCGAGCAGGCAGGCGCGTCGGTGGCCCAGTGGGGGCATGTGCGGGTGTTCAGCCCGTGGAAGTACGACATCGACTCCGCCGCCCGCCGCCTGCTGGAAGCCGGCGGCTGGAGCGCGCCGGACCCCGAGTGGCTGCCCACCGGCGCCGAACTGATCGACGACTACCTGGCTCCGCTGGCCAAGCTGTTCGGCGACCGGGTCCGTACCGGAGTGAAGGTGAGCGCGATCAGCAGGCTCGGCTACGACCGGGTGCGCACCGCGGGCCGTGAGCAGGCGCCGTTCCTGATCCGCCTGGCCGACGGCGGCGAGCTGCACGCCCGCGCCGTCATCGACGCCTCCGGCACCTACGCCACCCCGAACGTGCTCGGTGCCTCCGGCCTGCCCGCCCACGGCGAGACGGACGTGGCGGAGCTGGTCGACCACGCGCTGCCCGACGTCCTCGGCGCCGACCGCGACCGCTACGCCGGCAAGCACGTCCTGGTCGTCGGCGCCGGCCACTCGGCCGCCACCACCCTGCTCGCCCTCGCCCAACTGGAGGACACTCCGATCACCTGGGCGATCCGCGCCGGCGACGCCGCCCGCGCCTACGGCGGCGGCGAAGCGGACGCACTGCCCGCCCGCGGCGCGCTCGGCACCCGCCTGCACGCCCACGTCGCGAGCGGCCGCATCCGCCTGGTGACCGGCTTCTTCACCCACAACATCGAACGCGACGGCGAACAGGCACGGGTGATCAGCCGCGACCCGTCCGGCCACGAGCAGACCATCACCGCCGAACGCATCGTGGCCGCCACCGGCTACCGCCCCGACCACGCCATCGCGAGCGAGCTGCGCCTCGACCTCGACCCCATCCTCGGCTCCACCCGAGCCCTCGCCCCGCTGATCGACCCGAACGCACACTCCTGCGGCACCGTCCCGCCGCATGGCGCCGACGAACTCGCCCACCCCGAGCCCGGCTACTACGCCATCGGCGTCAAGAGCTACGGCCGCGCCCCCACCTTCCTGTTGGCCACCGGCTACGAGCAGGCCCGCTCCGTCGTCGCCGCCCTGGCCGGCGACTGGGAGGCCGCCCGGGACGTGCGACTCGATCTGCCCGAGACCGGCGTGTGCTCATCCAACCTGGCCGAGGCGCAGGAGCAGCGCGTGGGCCTGGCCACCGGGGTCAGCGGCGGCCTGCTGGCCACCCCGCTGCCACTGGCCACCGTCGGGGCCTCCCAGGGCGGCGGCTGCTGCGGCTGACCCGCACCCCGAGCACCCCTGGCCCCGCCGGCCCTGCGGGCCGTGGCCGCCGTCACGCTCATCTGCCTGATCGCCGCCGCGGCCGCGCGGGCCGGCTACCACCGCCTATCATTTAGATGAACGTCGAACCACCCGTCTGTCTCGGAGGCTCCCGCATGACCGCCGCCACCCTGCCCCTGGTCCCGAAGAGCAAGGACGCGCAGGACGCGGTGTGCTGCGCGCCGATCGCCCGCCAGCCGCTCGGCGAAGGCGAGGCGGCCGAGCTGGCCGTGCTGCTCAAGGCGGTGGCCGACCCGGTCCGGCTGCGGCTGCTGTCCATGATCGGCTCCCACGCCGGCGGGGAGGCCTGCGTGTGCGACCTGACCGACGCGTTCGACCTGACCGCGCCCACCATCAGCCACCACCTGAAAGTGCTGCGCACCGCCGGCCTGATCGGCAGTGAACGGCGTGGCACCTGGGTCTACTACTGGATCGTCCCCGAGCAGGTGGCCAGGCTGGGCGCGCTGTTCACGCCGCTAGCCGTCTGACGCCTCCGAGGCATGGCCGACCTCCACGGGCGAAGGTGCTCAAGTGCCGGTGACGCCGCTGCGTCGTTCGATCAGCAGTACGTCCCGCCACACGCCGTGGTGGCGGCCGAGCCGCTCGCGGGTGCCCACCACGCGGAAGCCGAGGGCCTGGTGCAGCGCCAGGCTGGCGGTGTTCTCGGGGAAGACGCCGGACTGGATCGTCCAGACGCCGGCGTCCTCACTGGCCGTGATGAACGCGCTCAGCAGGGCGCGGCCGATGCCGTGGGCCTGGCAGCCGGGGTGGACGTAGATGCTGTGCTCGACGACCCCGGCGTAGACGGGCCGGGGAGACACTTGGGATGCGGCCACCCAGCCGGTCACCTGCCCGGTGCCGGTGTCGGCGGCCACGTAGCGCAGGTGCGGCAGCCGGGCGGTGGTGAAGCCCTCCCAGCTCGGCGATACGGTCTCGAAGCTGGCCTGCCCGGTGTCCAGGCCCGCCTGATAGACGGCCAGCACCTGTCCGGCGTCCGATTCGCGCATCGGCCGGATCTCCAGGCCGTCTTCGGCGGCGGGTTTGACGGCCTGGACGATCGCCGAGCGCACCCCGTCACCGTGGTCGGCGGTCAGGGTGATCCGCACCCCGACGAACCCGGCCGCCGCCAGCAGCTCGCGGTAGACGGCCACCGGCAGCGCCCCGGCCACACAGCCGATGCGCTGCTCAGCCGCCTGACGCCGGTCCGGATCGGGTTCGCCGTCCACGACCACGTCACTGACCCCGAACCGGCCGCCGGGCCGCAGCACCCGGAACGCCTCGGCCAGCACCGCCGCCTTGTCGTCGGACAGGTTGATCACACAGTTGGAGATGACCACGTCCACCTGGCGGTCCGGCAGCGGCACCCGCTCGATCGTGCCGTGCAGGAACTCGACATTGGTCACTTTCGCCTGTTCGGCGTTGCGGTGGGCCAGCGCCAGCATGTCAGGGCTGGCGTCCAGCCCGTACACGGTGCCGGACGGGCCGACGCGGCGCGCCGACAGCAGCACGTCGATCCCGCCGCCCGACCCCAGATCCAGCACCGTCTCCCCGTCGCGCAACTCGGCGACGGCCACCGGGTTGCCGCATCCCAGGCTCGCCCGCACCGCCGCCGCGGGCAGCGCGCCGGTGTCGTCGTAACCGGCCGCGCCGAAACCACCCTGATCGAACTCACCTTCCGAGCAGTCGGCGACGTCCTGCCCGTCCAGCGCCGCCCGCGCCAGACGCGAGTAGCGCGCCACGACCTCGTCCTGTGCCATGGGGAAGCTCCTTCACTCGCAGGTGGGCGCGGCCGGGACAGGCTTGCCCATCACCACGTCGGCCGCTGTGGGGAAGCAGCTCACGCAGTTGTCGTTGATCCGGTACAGGCTGGAGGTGCCCTGCCGCTCGACCAGCACGAACCGCACCTCGGCCAGGATCTTCAGATGGTGCGAGACGGTGGACTGGCCCACCCCTGACGCGGCCACGATCTCGCCCACGCTCATCGGCGCGCGCCGCCGGGCCAGCAGCGACACGATCTGGATCCGGGTGGCGTCGGCCAGGGCCTTGAACCAGCTCGCGTACTCCTCTGCCTCCGCCCGCGGCAGAGGCTCCTTCTCCTCATTCATCGTCCATCGACGATATTCGATAGACCGGGGAAGCGGAACCCCCGTTGTGTGTCCGGCAGGCACAGAGATCAGGCTGATCGTCGTTCGGACGGAGCGTTCGCGGCCGAGTGCGGCGGCTGCCGTGCCTGGTTCCGGAACTGTGCGGGCGACGAACCGACCACGCGGCGGAACGCGGTGCTGAACGCGCTCTCGGACAGGTAGCCCGTGGCCCGTGCGAGCTCGGAGATCGACAGAGTGTCGCGGGCGAGGGCGTCGCGCGCGAGGCTCATCCGCCATTGGATCAGGTACTCCAGCGGCGGAACCCCGACGTGGCTCTTGAAGGCCTGGGCGAACGCGGAACGCGACATGTGGCTGATCTCGGCGAGCTCCTTGAGGCTCCAGGAGTGGGCCACGTCCGCGTGCACGGCACGCAGGGCGGCACCGATGCCGTCCTCGTTCAGGGCGCCCAGCCAGCCGGTGGGCCGGTCTGTCTGGCCGGCGTGAGCACGCAGCATGTGCACGAGCAGGATCTGTGCGAGGTGGTTCTGCACCAGCGGGCCGCCGGCGGCGGCGACCTCGACCTCGGTGGCCAGGAGGTCGATCAGCTGCCCGAGCCGCCTGCCATGAGGATCGGCCACGCGGACGATCACGAGCGGCGGCAGAAGATCGGTCAGGAGGGCCGCGTTCCTGTCGTCGAACGCGATGTGCCCGACGCAGAGGTAGAGGTCCTCCTCGGATTCCGGGCCGATCCGCACGAACCCGTCTTCGGCACCCGCCCACACCGGCTCCGCAGGGCGTGGGCTTGCGTCGAGCGTGCCGGCCAGCACGTAAGGCGGCGGGTTGCCCAGCATGAAGGTGTCACCCTCCCGCAGGAGCACCGGCTCGCGCCCTTCGAGGGTCAACCAGCACGTGCCGCGGACGAGGCCGCCGATCCGTACGTGCATGAACGGGTCGAAGCGCAAAGCCCACTCTCCCGCGGCCCGAAGGCTGGGCCCGATCACCGTGCGGGGCCGCAGCAGGCCGATCGCGTCAGCCACCGGATCTCGAAACCCGAGCACCGACGACACCTCCTGGACGATACGTAAAGAATGCCGGACTCTGCATCATGGATAGTATCCGCGATCTGTCGCAGCATCGATGTCGAAGGAATCGGTATCGATAGTGACGGGGGCACCCACATGGGACAGCTGGAAGGCAAGACGTCGGTGGTCACCGGGGGCAGCAGCGGGATCGGTCTGGCCACCGCCGTACGGCTGGCGGACGAGGGCGCGTACGTGTTCGTCACCGGCCGGCGCGAGTCCGAACTGGAGGCCGCCGTCAAGACCATCGGAGCGGACAGGGCCACCGCGGTCGCCGGCGACATCTCGAAGCCGGAGGACCTGGACCGGCTCTACAAGGCGGTCCAGGCGCGAGGCAGAGGTGTGGACGTGCTCGTGGCCAACGCGGCGATCGGTGCGTTCATGACGCTGGAACAGACCACCGAGGAACACTTCGACCAGACCTTCGCGATCAACGTCCGAGGCACGCTGTTCACCGTGCAGAAGGCGTTGCCGCTGCTCAACGACGGAGCCTCGATCGTCCTGGTCGGTTCGACCGCTGGCGACCGCGGAGCAGAGGCGTTCGGCGCGTACGCGGCGTCGAAGGCGGCCGTCCGGTCCTTCGCGCGGACGTGGTCCAACGAGCTCAAGGACCGCGGCATCCGGGTCAACGTGGTCTCGCCGGCATGGATCGAGACTCCCGGGGGCACCGCCGCCTTCGGCGACGAGGAGACCGCCAGGGCCGTCAAGGAGAATGTCGCCGCGACCGTGGCCAAGGGCCGCATGGTCCGGCCTGAGGAGGCCGCCGCAGCCGTGGCCTTCCTGGCCTCGGCAGAGAGCAGCTACGTCGTCGGCGCGAACATCTACGTCGACGGTGGCACGAACCAGATCTGAGCAGGCGCCACACGATGGGTGGCAACAGTCAACGCGTCCCGTCTCGCACGGAGTGGGGTGAGCTGCTGTTCGTGGTGCTCGAGAATTCCGCCGGCGTCGTCGGCGGGACGCGGCCCGGTCTCGGCGATCACGAAAGCCTGTGGGGCCGGATCATCGACTCGATCCAGGCCGACCGATCGCTGTGGTTCGTCGACGTCGAATCCCTCGCGTCCGTACGGCACGACGACATTCGGACGCGCAGCACGACGGCGCATGTGCTAGATTGGGCTCAGTTGCAGTTGTGGTACCCATAAAGACTTGTGTGCACCTGACGGTATGTAACCTCAGGTGCATTTTTTGTTCTCCGGTCATTTCCGGGTGTGTGGTCCTATCGCGGCGACGCGGAATCCGTTCGATGCGGATTTCGGCTTGCACCCATAGAAAGAGATCAACATGGCTTCTGGCACCGTGAAGTGGTTCAACGCGGAAAAGGGCTTCGGCTTCATCGAGCAGGACGGCGGCGGCGCCGACGTCTTCGCGCACTACTCCAACATCGTCGCCAACGGCGGCTACCGTGAGCTGCGCGAGGGCCAGAAGGTGGCCTTCGACATCACGCAGGGCCAGAAGGGCCCGCAGGCCGAGAACATCGTTCCCGCCTGACACCGCGCACCACGTAGCCGGGGCCCGCGCCGCAGGGCGCGGTCCCCGGCGCGTTGCTTTTGTGGCATCCCTCGTGCCGTGATGACCTCACAACCCGAGAAGCACAGCGTGTCTGTTCTTCCACCGCACACCGGATGCGCCACCGATGGCTCCGGTTCGGGCACAGGCCCGCTCCAGTTCTACGGCGCGGCATCACAGCCGCGTTCTTCCCGGCGAAAGCCGACCATTTCGACGTATGAGCCCAGGCTGTTTCCGCCGGTTCGACTCGTCTTTCTTCGGCTCGTGCTAGCTGTTCTTGTGCCGCTCATCGCGCCGAGGATCGCCTGACACGTGCCGCATCGAGGAAGGTTCTGCATGAACCACGCAACTCGCGCGCACGATCGCAACTCTTCGCCCCGTACGGGCGGCTCCGCGCGAAGCAGGGGCGGCCGATTCGGCTCTCCGGCTCAGGGCCGTCCAGGCGCCTCCAGCCGGTCCGGCAACGGGCGGCGTCCCGCGGCGGTCCAGGGAGAGTTCGCGCTGCCGGTCACTGTCACCCCGGCCCTGCCGGCAGCCGCGACGTTCGCTGAGCTGAGCATGCCGCCCGTGCTGCTGAAGGTGCTCACCGGCCTGGGCTTGAACGAACCGTTCCCGATCCAGGCGGCCACGCTGCCGAATTCCCTGGCCGGCCGGGACGTCCTGGGGCGGGGGCGCACCGGGTCGGGCAAGACGCTCGCCTTCGGCCTGGCCCTGCTCGTCCGCACCTCCGGACAGCGGGCACAGTCGCGGCGACCGCTTGCCCTGATCCTCGTCCCCACCAGGGAACTGGCCCAGCAGGTCACCGATGCGCTCACGCCGTACGCCCAAGCACTGAAGCTGCGGTTGGCCACGGTCGTCGGCGGCATGTCGATCGGCCGCCAGGCCCAGGCGCTGCGCAACGGCGCGGAAGTCGTCGTCGCGACCCCGGGACGGCTCAGGGATCTCATCGAACGTGGCGAGTGCCGCCTGGACCAGGTCGGCATCACCGTGCTGGATGAGGCCGACCAGATGGCCGACATGGGCTTCATGCCGCAGATCACCCACCTGCTCGACCAGGTGCGCCCAGGTGGCCAGCGGATGCTGTTCTCCGCCACTCTGGACCGCAACGTCGATCTGCTGGTCCGTCGCTATCTGAGCGACCCGGTGGTCCATTCGGTCGACCCCTCGGCGGGCGCGGTCACCACGATGGAGCACCACGTGCTGCACATCCAGGGTGCCGACAAGCAGGCCACCACCGTGGAGATCGCTGCTCGCGACGGTCGGGTGATCATGTTCCTGGACACCAAGCACGCCGTGGACCGGCTCACCGAACAACTGCTGAACAGCGGAGTGCGCGCCGCCGCGCTGCACGGAGGCAAGTCCCAGCCCCAGCGCACCCGCACCCTTGCCCAGTTCAAGAGCGGCCACGTCACGGCGTTGGTGGCGACCAACGTCGCGGCCCGCGGCATCCACGTCGACAACCTGGACCTCGTCGTCAACGTCGACCCGCCGAGCGACCACAAGGACTACCTGCACCGCGGCGGCCGCACCGCCCGCGCCGGCGAGTCCGGCAGCGTCGTCACCCTGGTGCTGCCCAACCAGCGCCGTGATATGACCCGTTTGATGGCCGACGCCGGTATCGTCCCGCTGACCAGCGAGGTCCGTTCGGGCGAGTCCGAGCTGAGGCGTATCACGGGCGCCCAGGCTCCCTCGGGCATCCCCGTGACCATCACCGCACCGGTTGGACGAGCATCGCGAGCGGCTATTCCGCGCGCAGCCGGGCGGCGTCCTGGCCGGGCGGCGCCCCGAACAGGCGGCGGTATTCGCGGTTGAACTGCGACGGGCTGTCGTAGCCGACCAGATGAGCGACGCCGACGACATCGCCCGCACGGGCCACCAGCAACGAGCGGGCTTCCTGGAGGCGGATGCGCTTCTGGTACTGCAGCGGGCTCAGCGTCGTGACGGCGCGGAAGTGCCGGTGGAACGCGGACGCGCTCATCCCGGCCAGCCGGGCGAGCTCGGCGATCCGGATGGGCTCGGCGTAGTTGTCCCTGATCCACTGGATCGCCCGGCTGACCTGGGACAGGCTGCTGTCGGCCAGGCCGATCTGGCGGATCATGGCCCCGTGCGGGCCGGTGAGCAGCCGCCAGAGGATCTCCCGCTCGATCAGCGGGGCGAGCACCGGCGCGTCCTCGGGACGGTCCAGCAGCCGCAGCATCCGGCCCACGGCGTCCAGCAGGTCGGCGTCGACCCGGCCGGTCGCGATCGCGGGCGGCCCGTCCGGCGTGCCGGACCAGTGTCCGGCCGGGACCTCCAGCAGCAAAGGGGCGATGGCGGCCGGGCGCAGCACCAGCGCCATGGCCAGCGACGGGGCGCTCGGGCCGATGTCCAGGAAGTGCCCGGTGATGGGCAGGTTCGCGGTGACGACCAGGCAGTCCCCGGCCCGGTACTCGAAGACCTGGTCGTCGAGCAGGATGCGTTTCCCACCCTGGAACATGACGACCAGCAGCGGCTCGGTCAGCGAATGCTCCGGTGCCACCGTGTCGATGCTGGAGACCGTCAGACCGGCGATCGGCGTCGTGTAGTCCGGCCGGGCATGGGCCGCGACGATGCCACGGCACTCGTTCACCAAATCGGAGATAGCGCCCACACCACATGGAACCATCGCCGAACCGCGCCGGGCAAACCGATCACTCCAGGACGCGATCGAGCCGGATCGGCAGCCTCCGCTGCCGCTTCCCGGTGGCGTGCCAGACCGCGTTCGCGATCGCGGCCGCGGTGCCGACGTTCCCGATCTCACCGGCGCCCTTGATGCCGAACGGAATTCCAGGCTCATAATCCGGTACGAAATCCGCCTCGATGTCGGGCACGTCGGCGTGCGCGGCGATGTGGTAGCCGGCGAAGTCCGCGTTCACGTGCCTGCCTGAGACCTGGTCGCGCACGCCCTCCTCGTGCAGCGCCATGGACAGCCCGCCGATCATCCCGCCGATGACCTGGCTGCGCGCCGTCAGCGGGTTGACCACCTGGCCCACCGCGAACATCCCGAGCAGCCGCCGCACCCGCACCTCGCCGGTCGCCGGATCGACACTCACCTCGGTGAACACCGCGCTGTAGGCGTGCCGTTCCATGGACGGCAGGTCGTTGAGCAACTGGGTGGTGTCGACGGTGACGGTCACGGGTCGCGACGGATCGCGCGGCTGGTCCCGCAGCCGCGCGGCGGCCTCGGTGATCGCCCAGGCCCAGGAGGTCGTACCCCTGGAGCCGCCCGCGCTCCAGGCGGGGCCGAGCTCGCTGTCGGAGATGCCCAGCTGGACCCGCTCGGTGTCGATCGCGAGCGCGTCGGCCGCGATCGCGGTCAGCGCGGTGCGCGCGCCCGTGCCGAGGTCGGTGGCGGCGATGACGACGGTGAAGGTCCCGTCCACCTCGGCGGTGATCGACGCCACCGAGGGGAACGCCCCGACGCTGAAGGACGTGGCGGCCATCCCGGTGCCGACGAGCAGGTGCCCTTCCCGCCGCATCCGCGGCCGGTGGTCACGTGTCGCCCAGCCGAACCTCTCCGCGCCCGTACGCAGGCACGCGACCAGGTTGCGGCTGCTGAACGGCAGGCCGGACACCGGGCCGACGTCGGGCTCGTTGCGCAGCCGGAGTTCGAGCGGGTCGAGGCCCAGCCGCTCCGCCAGCTCGTCCATGGCGGACTCGAGGGCGAACGACCCGGGCGCGGCGCCGGGGCCGCGCATCGAGTACGGCGGCAGGATGTCGAGAGGGACCGCGGTGTTCCTGGTGCGGATCGCGGGGGCCGCGTAGAGCGTCTTGGTGAGCTCGGTGCAGCCCTCGATGTACTCCGCGAGCGGGGAGAGCTCGAACGCCGGCTCGTGCTGGATCGCCCGCAGGCGGCCGTTCGCGTCGGCGCCGAGCCGGATCGGCTGCTCGGTCGCCGGCCGCATCGCGGTCATCAGGAACACCTGCTCGCGGGTCAGCGTGACGCGCACGGGCCGCCGGAACAGCGTCGCGCCCATCGTGGCCAGCACCAGTTGCGGCCCGCACAGGCCCTTGGAGCCGAAACCGCCGCCGACGTGCTCGGTGCGGACCCGTACCCGCTCGAAATCCAGCGAGAACAGCGTGGCCAGGACGGTGGAGATGAAGAACGGTCCCTGGTTGGAGTCGATGGCCTGCAGCCGCTCACCCTCCCACCACGCGGTCGCCGAGTGCGGCTCCATGGCGCTGCAGTGCTCCTCGGGCGTGTGGTAGCGCTCGTCGACCACCACCGCCGACGCGGCCAGCTCCGCCTCCACGTCGCCGATGTCCTCCGGCCCGTCGAAGAGCGGCGCCGCCGGCCGGGCGTTCGGGTGATCGGCGGTGAAGCCGGTGTCGTGCGGCTCCTCGTCGTAGGTCACCGGCAGTGCGTCGGCCGCCGCCTTGGCCTGCTCCAGAGTCTCCGCCACGACGAGCGCGACGGCTCGGCCGGCGAACGGGATCACGTCGTCCTGCAGCAGCTGCAGCCCGCCGTCGGGGCCGAAGAAGTGCCCTGCCTCCGGGTTGAGCCGGGGCGCGTTGCGGTAGTCGATCACGCCGAGCACGCCGGGCATGTCCTTGACGGCCGAGGCGTCGATGTCGCGGATGCGCCCGCGCGCCACCGTGGAGACCACGACCGAGCCGAAGGCCAGATCCCGCATCGGCTTGTCGGCGGCGTACCGGGCGCGGCCGGTGACCTTGGCCTGCCCCTCGATCCGGGGTCGCGCGACCCCGATGTTGTTGACCGCGTTCATGGGTGGATCTCCTCTCCTGCGCTCCGCCGGATCAGGCCGGATCACGCGGGGTCCCGATCGGCGAGTTCGGTCAGGACGGCCACGATCAGGTTGCGCGCCAGCGTCACCTTGTAGCCGTTGCCGGGCAGCGGCTCGGCCGCCGACAGCTCCGCGCCGGCGGCGGCCCTGAACCGGTCGGCGGTGAGCGGACCCTCCCGCAGGACGGCCTCGGCGCGAAGGGCGCGCCACGGCCGCGACGCGACCCCGCCGAGCGCGATCCGCGCCGATCCGGTGTGTACGTCCAGATCGGCCGCGATGGACACGGTGGCGAAGGCGTACGACGCCCGCTCGCGAACCTTCCGGTACCGCGACCGCGGGGAGACCGCGGACCCGGGGAGGGCGATCGCGGTGATCAGCGCTCCGGGCGGCAGCGCCGTCTCCCGGTCCGGCGTGTCGCCGACCGGCGGGTAGAACTCCGACAGCGGCAGCTCGCCGGGGCCGTCGAGCGTCTCGTAGTGCACGACCGCGTCGAACGCGGCCATCGCCACCGCCATGTCCGAGGCGTGGGTCGCCGCGCAGTGCCGCGACCAGCCGAGTACGGCGTGGTTGTGGTGCTCCCCGGTGATCGCGGCGCACCCGCTGCCGGGAACCCGCTTGTTGCACGCCTGCGACGGGTCGGCGAAGTAGCCGCACCGGGTCCGTTGCAGCAGGTTGCCGGCCACCGTGGCCATGTTCCGCAGTTGGCCCGACGCGCCCGCCAGGATCGCCTCGCTCAACGCCGGGAAGCGCCGGCGCACCTCCGGATGGGCCGCCGCGTCGCTGTTGGTCGTCGTCGCGCCGATGACCAGCCCGCCGTCCGCCGCCTCACGCACCCCGTCGAGCGGCAGGAACCGTACGTCCACCAGCCGTGCGGGCGCCTCCACCCCGGTCTTCATCAGGTCGACGAGGTTCGTGCCGCCGCCGAGATAGCGGGCGCCGTCGCCCGCGGCCACCAGGGCGAGCGCGTCACGCACCTCTGTCGCGCGCCGATAGGCGAACTCCTTCACCCTGCCACCTCCTCGCGAGCGGCCAACAGGACCGCGCGCACGATCGACGGGTACGCGCCGCAGCGGCACAGGTTGCCGCTCATCCGCTCGCGCACCTCCGCCGCGTCCAGCTCCGGCGCCGGGGCGTCGGGGGAGACGTCGGCGGTGACGGCGCTCGGCCAGCCCGCCGCGTGCTCGGCCAGCATCCCGACGGCCGAGCAGAGCTGCCCGGACGTGCAGTAACCGCACTGGAAGCCATCGAGCCGGACGAACTCCCGCTGGATCGGCCGCAGCTCACCGTCACCGGCGAGGCCCTCGACGGTGGTGATCTCCGCGCCCTCGGCGGCGACCGCCAGGGTCAGGCAGGACACCACCCGCCTGCCGTCGCACAGCACGGTGCAGGCCCCGCACTGCCCACGGTCACACCCCTTCTTCGAGCCGGTGTGGCCGATCCCCTCCCGCAACGCGTCGAGCAGCGTCGTGCGGTTGTCGACCAGCAGCCGGTGCGTCACGTCGTTGACGCGGAGCGCGATCTCGGCATGGGTGTCATCGGTCAATGTCTCGCCTTTCTCACCACGCGACGGAGCCGCGTGTGTACGGCCGGACGGCAGGGGGGCTTTGACAGGCCATTCAAACAGTCCGACAAGGGAGAGAGTGAGCCCAAAACTCGCGGACTCTTGCCCGATCCTGCTCGGGTCAGGACGTACGTCTCTTCAGTACGTCTCTTCAGTGCGCGGAGGCGCGGGGGTGGTTCTGTTCGCGCCAGGCCCGCGGTGAGATGCCGTATGTCTGTTTGAACACCTTGCTGAAGTGGGTCGCGTCCGCGAAGCCCCAGCTCCGCCCGATCGCCGCGATGGTCCGCAGCCGCCCGTTCTGGCCGGCCAGCTCTCGCCTGCATTCGGCCAGCCGGCGTGTACGGATCCAGTCTCCGAGGCTGATTCCCGAGCGGGACAGCACAGCGTAGAGATGGCGTACGGAGATGTCGTGCGCGGCGGCTATCCGCGCCGCCGACAGATCCCGATCAGCCAGATGCTCACGGATGTAATTAGTGACCCGCAGGCTGAGCGTCGCCTCCAACGGCGCCTTGGCCAAGCCGGAGTTGCCGTGCTGGGACGTCAGGACGGCACGGAGGAGTTCGACGCTGGGTTGCACGGCGGCGTCGGCGTGCACACTCTGGTGCAATTCGTCGGTGACGGTCAGTTCGGAGAAATAGGTGAAGGCGAGACGCGCGATGGGGTTGTCGGATCCCAGAGGGACCGCGGTGATGTCTCTCAGCAATCTGTCGGGGAGCGCGAGTGCGGCGCGGGGGAAACGGATGAAGCGGTGGTCGACTCCCTCGTCGAAGAGAAGGGTGTAGGGAGCGACCGACTCGAAGACGGCGCAGTCTCCTGGCCTCAGCAGGCATTCGCGACCGTTCTGCACCACCATGCTGCTGCCCGTCATCTGAACACCCAGAGTGACGGCCGGCTCCTCATCCTCCCGGGCGAGCCGCTCCGTCCGACGGAGCGTGACGGCGGTCGCCCGCGCCGAACAGACCCTGAGAGGCCCGACGGTGCCGAGCCCTATGCGAACGGCGATGTCCTCAGCCGGCGGACCGTGGTCGATGTCGACTACCACCATGCCTTTCCACACCGCGTTCCGGACCACTTCCTCCCGGTCCCGCGGCGGTATGAACGCGGTGTCGAGGACCGGGCTCATGAGACGGGCCTTCGTCCGCGTCGGTCACAGAGCCGACCTGGCGATACCTCGGCCCGTTCCCCCACAGGACTCCCCTCGACACGGCCGGTTCCCGACATCAGTGTGTCGCGATCGCCTCTCGCTGTACAACGGCTTCGCCGGGCACCCGCGGAGCCCTCGCCTGATACGGCGCCTGGGCTGTGCACCACTGACAAAGTTCCCAGCACGAATGACAAAGTCCGAAGCCCACGATGACCCTAAGGTCTATGGACGAGGTCAGGGAAGGGAGAGCGCCGCGCAGGTTGCCCTCCACCGGCGCGATCGCCTGGCGTCTACGGCGCCAAGCGGAGCGTTCGCCGTCGCCGTATCGAGCACGCAGCCGCCCCCGGCATCCTGATTTTTTTCTCATCACCCACCAACAGGGGAAATCATGTGGCATACGGAGCGTAACAAGAGGATTGCGGCCGCGGCGACGCTGGGCGCACTGACGGTGCTTCTCGCCACCGGATGCTCCTTCACTTTTGGCGACGTGGGGAAGAAGAGTGAGGTGACGGCCAGCGAGGAAGCACCCGCTGCCGAGGAGGCCCCCACCGAGAAGCCGCAGACGACTGAGGAGAATCGAGTCGCTGACGACCCCGCAGAGCCCGAGGACACGGGCGTCAGCGAGGGCGGAGCCGTCCACAAGGCCCGAGTCGCGCAGACGATCTCCGACAAGCTCGCCGCGAACGCCGGCAAG
Organism: Nonomuraea sp. NPDC048892; assembly: GCF_040649735.1. NCBI lineage: Bacteria > Bacillati > Actinomycetota > Actinomycetes > Streptosporangiales > Streptosporangiaceae > Nonomuraea > Nonomuraea sp. NPDC048892. The sequence goes on from NZ_JBEZFZ010000001.1 coordinate 1,107,566, forward strand.
CGTCCCGACAGGGTCACCTGTCCTGAGCACCTCCCGGCCCGGGTCGGCGCCACGATCCGCTGCCAGCTCACTGCCGGCAGCGCCACTCTCGGCGTCACCGTCACTGCCACCTCGGTCAGCGGCAAGCAGGTGAATTACAACTTCAAGGTCGACGGCGGCGTCGAGTAAACGCAGAGCTCGCGCGACCCGTTCAGGAAACGAAAGGCTCAGGTCGGAGATCCGGCCCCTTCGGGGGACCGGCCCCGGAAGCGGAAGGCGCGACACGGAACCGGGGCTGTCGCTTCGGTGGTCCGCTCGCAGGGGCCGTCTTGGGAGACGGAGTCACGTTCGGTCCAAGGATCTTCTCGATCTTGGGATCTCGCAGGTGATGACCACTCTTGTGTGGCCTAGCGTGGATAACAGAGGCGAACACCAGGCTCGCTCGCCGGGGCACCGCCAGCGAGAGGGGGACCGATGGTAGCCGAGCTGAACCTCACCTTCTCCGAGGAGGATTCCGACTCCGAGCGGCTGGACAAGCTCACCAGGTTCCTGCGTGGGCAGCTGCTTGAGCTGGACGTGGAGGATGTGACGCCGGTCAGGGCGGGGCCCCCGCCGCCCGGAGCCAGGGCGGTGGACGTCGCCACGATCGGCGAACTCGTGGTCAGCCTGGGACAGTCGGCCACCGCACTCCAGGCCGTCCTCGGCACCGTCTTCCAGTGGATGGGCCGCGGGGGCAAGGCCAAGCGGACGGTGCGGATCGAGCTGGACGGGGACGTACTGGAGCTCTCCCAGGCGTCGAGCGACGATCAGGTCAGGCTGCTCAAGCTGTTCGCCGACCGGCACGCCCCGGCGGGAGACGGGCAGTGAGCGGCGGGCGGAAGGCGCTGATCATCGCCAACGACGTGTACGAGAACCCTTCGCTGGGGCGGCTGCGATCGCCGGTCCAGGACGCCAGGGCACTGGCCAGGGCGCTCGGCGATCCGGGAATCGGCGGGTTCGAGGTGCGGGTGGTGCACAACGAGCCCGCGTACCAGATGGCCGGCCAGATCGAGGACTTCTTCCTGGACGCCGTACCGGGGGACCTGCTGGTGCTGCACCTGTCTTGCCACGGGGTGAAGAGCGAGTCAGGGGAGCTGTTCTTCGCCGCCCGCAACACTCGCCCCAACCGTCTCGGCTCCACCGCCGTTCCGGCCGACTTCGTCCAGCGCTGCATGCGCGGTAGCCGGTCCAAGAGCATCGTGCTGTTCCTGGACTGCTGCTACGGCGGAGCCTTCACCGAAGGGGCCGTGGTGCGCGCGTCCGGCGACGTCAACGTGCTGGACAGCTTCGCCGGGCAGAGCTCGGGGGCCGGAGGGCGCGGGCAGGCCGTCATCACCGCGTCCACCTCGATGGAGTACGCCTTCGAGGGTGACCAGCTGTCCGAAGAGTCCGGGCCACAGCCGTCGATCTTCACCAACGCCCTGGTGGAGGGCCTGGTCACCGGGGACGCCGATAGCGACGAGGACGGCCAGGTCTCGCTGGACGAGCTGTACGACTACGTCTTCGACCGGGTCCGCGACCAGAACCCGAACCAGACCCCGAGCCGGAGCTTCGACCTGCAGGGCGAGCTGTACCTGGCGCGGAGCGGGCGACGCCGGATCCAGCCGCTGCCCGTGCCGCCGGACCTGCGGGCGGCCATGACCGATCCGAGCATCTTCGCCCGGCGCGGCGCGATCACCGAGCTTCGGCATCGGCTCACCAGCGACAATCTTCCGGCCGCCGCCGGTGCCCGGGACGCGCTGCAGGAGATGGCGCACAACGACATCGACTACATCGCCACGGCGGCCCAGGAGGCCCTGCGCGAAGCGCTCGTCCAGCCGGCCGAGCACCGGGTGAACTTCGGACAGGTGCCCCAACACTCCACGCCCAGCCATACCGTCCCCGTCCTCGGCCCACCTCTGGCCCGCGCCTGCTCGTTCCAGGTAAGCAACCGCGGCATCCACGTCGAACAGGACGCCACGGGCCTCCACATATCCCTGGACACCTCCCACCAAGGCTCCGTCCAAGGCGACATCCTCCTGAAAGACCCAATCCAGGAGACGGCGATCCACGTCGAAGCCATCGTCACCGCGCCCCAACCGGCCGACGTGACCACGGGTCCGCGGAACGAGCGGGCGTCACCCCCGAATGCCGAGCGGCCGAGCCGGGAGAAGGCGGCCCCCAGGCAGCCGCCCCTTGTCCGGACGCAGGGGCCGCCCCCGGAGCGGGTGATGCGATCCCGGGGGAGCCCGCCGACCCACGGCAAGGCGTTCTGGGCGCTGGGGCTCGCGATCGCGTCGCTGCTGCCGCTGCCCTGGGCCGCCTGGCGGTTCGTCGACTTCGTCGCAGTGGACGCATCGAGCTACATCAACACCGTAAAAGCCGCGGATGGCAGCCCTGAGATCATCCGGTCCGTCATCATGCAGGCGCTGTGGGACATCCTCACCATCCTTATCTTGACGGCGGTCGGCATCGTGCTGTTCATCAAAGCCCGCCGACTGGCCGGCCAGTCGAACCAGGCGATATCAGCCTCCCCGGGCCGTTACGGCGGCCGAGGCGTCAACCAAGCTGCGCTGATCCTCTCCTGGGCCGCGATCGCCTGCACCCTGCTGGTGCTTCTGGTACGGATCTCAAGCAGTATGTGAGGCGTTGCCGTACTACCCGGACGGTGCGCCACCCGTACGGCGGGCCACCTGCCGGCAGGCCAGAGGCCGTATCCGGGTTTTCGTACCCCACCGGCCGAACGGGGTGCACGGTGTGGATGTGCTCCTGCGCGTCTATGCCAAGTGCATCGACGGTCAACGCGAGGTGGCCAACCAGCGCATCCTGGTCGCGCTCAACGCCGCATGACTAGACCTTCGCGAGAGGACCCCGGGGACATCTCGGGGTTCTTCGTCGTTGTCGCGGAACGGCTCCGCGAACGGTCTCGGATTGTCGGCGCGACCTGCGGAAACGCGCCAAGATCCATTCCGTGTATATGCCGGGAAGGGTGGCATCCGACGGCTTCCAGCAGCCTGCGACTGCCTACGGAACTCCGGCCGTCCAACGGCGAAGCCCCAGGTCAGGGGCATGATCTGAGGTGGAGGATGGTAGGGCGCCCGGGGCTCGAACCCGGAACGTACGGATTAAAAGTCGAAAGACATTCTGCCGAGCCATGCCGCACTATGGCTCAAAGTGCCGCGCTGTTCGCGAATTCCGCTATCAAAATGCCTAAGAATGCCGCCCGGCGCCATGTCATATCCGGTGCCGACGAGCATCCATCGAGCAACCACGGACCGGATGGCATCGCTTGACCATTCTCACTTTACATTCAATTGGCCAGCTGGGAGGATAACGTGCCGCTTGACCTGCGTGGGCAGAGTTTTCGGCAAGCGCAGTCGCAAACTCCTTGATCATGTGCCCGTCCACCACGAAGCCACGCGTTCGCCCTGCTGGCCGACACGGTCGCTACCGTGAGCACCGCCCGCATCAAGCCCGCCAGCACCTACCGTGCGGCAGTATGGCCAAGCCGGCCGCTAGTGATGACCAGGATGCTTTTCATGTACGCCGCAGGTCCATCTTCGGCTCAGGGTGCTCAATTCGGATCGGGCGCGAACGACGTCGGCAACGAAGGGGCGCACCCAGACGAGCTAACCGTCCGTCGGGTCAGCTGGCAGTAGTTCCGCCTTCCTGAGCGGAATCGCGGCACTTCGGAAGTGCTGAGGGACGTCACCAGCGAATATTCGGGCCCGAGATCGGAGCCGCGACCCATACGGGAACCTTCGGGGCGCTATGCCAACAACAAAAGGACGATATCGGGCATCTAACTTGTCGATCATGTCCCTGAATGGAGGGTGCGGCTTGTGGCAGCGCCATTGGCATCGAGCGACCCGCGCCAGCTCGGCGCGTACTGGCTGGCCGGACGCCTCGGCGCGGGTGGGCAGGGCGTGGTGTACGAGGGGTACGACGACGTGGGTGAACGGGTCGCGGTCAAGGCGCTGCACGCCAACTACTTGACCGACGCCTATCGCAACCAGTTGCGACGTGAGGTCGCAGCACTCAGCAGAGTCGCGCCCTTCTGCACCGCACGGATCATCTCCGCTGACCTCGTCCACAATCCGCCCTACCTGGTCAGCGAGTACGTCGCTGGACCCGACCTGCAGAGCTGGGTCGACGAGAAGGGACCTTACAGGGCTGAGGAGCTCGTCCGACTGGCCATCGGGGTCGTCACGGCGCTGTCGTCGATCCATCAGGCCGGGGTCATGCACCGTGACCTCAAGCCGGCCAATGTCCTCATCGGACCCGACGGGCCACGCGTCATCGACTTCGGGATCGCCCGCACCGAAGAAATGTCTCGCAGCGCCACGGACCAACTCAAAGGCACTCCCCGTTGGATGGCTCCCGAACTGTTCCGGGGAGACCGAGCCACACCGGCCGTTGACATCTGGGCCTGGGGCACGATCGTGCTGTTCGCCGCCACCGGTGAAGTCCCCTTCAACGGAGACAACCTCTCCGCTCTCGCCTACCAGATCCTCAACCATCGGCCTGACCTGGACAGGCTGCCTCCGCAGCTCCAGCCACTGGTCGCCCGAGCCCTCTCCCAGGACGCAACCGACCGCCCGACCGCCCCCGCCCTGCTCGCCGGACTTCTCGGCCTGCCGGGCGGTGACGGCCACGCTGCGCTCGCCGCGGGACAGCGGGCCGCCGACCACGACAGGGCCGGGGCGGACGATGACCCCACGCTGGGGGAGACCGCGGAGAAGGTGTTCGCGGAGTGCACTGCCGAGGAGCAGACACTGGTTCCCCGCCTGCTGCTTCGGATGATCGCCGCGTTCCCTGACGCGCAGCACACACTCCGCAAGGTCCCGTACGTGGAGTTTCACGACGGCGAGTTCGACGATCGAACCCTCCAGAAGCTGTTGGAGGTCTTGTGCGCTGGCGGCTTGGTCGCCCGTAAGGGGGCGGTGTTCACGCTGGCGACACCTGCGCTCATCCGTGCGTGGCCGAGGCTGCGGGCCTGGGTGAACGGCGATCACGGGGCGCTGAACGCCCACCATGATCTGGCGGAGGCGACACGGAACTGGATCGAGCACGGACGCAAGAACGGCGACCTGCTGCAGGGCAGCAAGCTCGACAGGGCTGTCGGTTGGATAGCCGGAGGCCTGCGGCATCTCCGGCTCAATGTGATGGAACGCGCTTACCTGGACGCCTCAGCCAAGGCGGCCGAACGCCGACGGCGTAATCGGACCCTGCTGAGCGCGGTACTCGCCGCCCTGCTGGTGGTGGCGACCGGTACAGCCGTGCTGGCGATCTACCAGGGATCAGAGCTGTCCGACAAGAACAAGACGGTCTCCCGGCAGCTTGAGGCGTCCGTCGGCAGCCGTGTCGCCGGGGTCGCGACCGCGCTGCGCCGTACCGACCCGACATCGGCCAAACAACTGGCGATAGCGTCGGGAGCCCTTTCACCCGACGGATTCGATAGCCGTAGCGCCCTCGTGACCACCTACAACCAGTGGGAGAGCCACTACTACAGGCCGCCCCTGGCCGCGAACTCGATCTGGAAAGTCGCCCGCACCGGGCACCTCGTCGCGTATTTCAGGCGCGAAGCGAACATGATCAAGCTTGTGGATCTGGATGCCCGCAAAGTGGTCTCGGAGTTCGCGATTCCCGGAGCCCCGATCTTCGACGTCACGTTCAGCGGGGACGCACGCCTGCTCGGGGTCATCCACGCAGACGGGACGACCGGCATCTGGGACACCACGACCATCCGGCAGATTCCGAAGTCGCTCGATGTGGGAAACCCCGAAGGAGCCGAGACGTTCCTCAGCGCGAAGGGCAACTTTCTCGTCTCCGCGTCCAACAAAAACAAGGTCATCAGGGCGTGGGATCTCAGGACGGGACAGCGCGTCCTGCGGATCCCGGTCGCCTCGTGGTTCAACGTGGAGACCTCGCCGGACGAGCGAGTTCTCGCCTGGAACGGCGAGACCAGCTTCGAGACCTGGGATCTGAAAACCGGGAAGCGATTGCACTCTCAGCCGATCGGCAAAGACGTCCACGTCAGCTCCCTGAGCTACAGCCCCGATGGCAAGATCCTCGCCATCCGGCAGAACAAGCACATCGTGCTCCGCCTCCTCAATGAGAACGACGAGATCGAATACACGATCCCCAAAGCGGAACCCGACATCAACGAGGAGATCTTCTTCAGTCCCGACAGCCGCCTCGTCGGCATCGACGGCGTGATCTGGTCGCTGGGCAGCGGCCCCGGTCCGGTCTGGTGGTACTCCGACCCGAGGTGCCACGACCAGGTCATCGGGCCCGACGGCCGCACCCTTCGCTGCTTCGCAAAAGACGGCACCGCCAAGTTCATCTCGCTGCGCGCCGTCACGGACACGGTGGCCTTCTCGTTCGGCAGGAACTCCGCCGCGCTCAGCGAGGACGGGTCGACACTCGCACTCGGTGCTCACCACAAGCTGGAGATCTGGGATCCGGCCAAGCGCGTAAAACGCACAGAACTGCCGATCACCTCAGCAGACGGGACCAGCGACGGCTTCTACACGCTATCTCGGGACGGCAAGCTGCTCGCCAGCCGCCGCAAGGACCTCTCCATCGAGATCTGGGACGTCGCTCGGGGCGCCAAGCGCACTACACTCAAGGTCGACAAAACGGGAGCGGCAACCTTCCGCCAAAGCGGCCAGGTGCAGTTCTCCCCAGATGGCCGCACCGTGGCAGTCGCCTTTTCCGGCGGTACGAAGACGGGCACCATCCTGCAACTGTGGGACGTGACGACAGGCGCCAAACGGTTCCAGGCCGACGGGCGGCAGGCCGCCTCGCTGGAGCTCGGCTTCGGCTTGCCCCGCCCGCTGTTCTCACGGGACGGCAAGACCATCATCGCCGGTCAGGACCTGGGCGTCATCGAAACCGCCACCGCGCGAATATCGCTGCCCGCCAACGGCGCCCCGAACACCGGCGAGGCGATCAGCAAGGACTTCATCGCCGACTGGGGCGACACTGAGATCACCATCCTGGACGCCTCGACCCTCCAGCCGAAGTTCACCGTCCACCCGGGCACCCAACTGGGCTATAACCCCCTCATGGCTTTCTCCCCCGACGGCCGGGTCCTCGCCAGCTCAGACAAGACGGGGCAGATCCAGCTATGGGACATGGCCAACCGTCGCCCCTTCGGCCTCCCTCTCACCGGATTCTTCATGCCCAAAGACACCCCCGAGCCTCATCCGGTCACTGCCCTCGCCTTCTCCGCCGACGGATCCACGATCTTCAGCACCGATGACCAAGGCCGGCTCCGCACCCACCTCATAGGCCCCGACCAGATCAGGAAGGCGCTCTGCCGGGATGTCGGCTCACTGTCCCCCGACGAGTGGAAGACCTACATCCCCGAACTCCCCTATCGCCGTACGTGCTGATCCCCAACGTCAGGGTTCCCGAATTCGGGCTGGCTGAGCCGGCCAGCCGCGACATCGCGCGGATCTTCGCCGTCTTGGCCAACCGGCGCAACCGTATGAGGGAGCCGACCGCGTCCTCCACCCTGCACCGGATCCGGGCGAGGCTGCGCGCGGCATCGAACGCCGCCGTTCGTGAGGGCTGATCGTGCCAACCCGGCGCGGATGATCCGGCTGCCGGCACCGCGCCAGCCGTATCCACAGGTGTGGACCGAGCGCCGGGTCGTCGCATGGCGACGGAGCGGTCAGCGACCCACGGTGGCGGTGTGGACCGCCGAGCAGTTGGCCGAGTTCTCCTCGCCTTCGCCCGCGGCGATCCGCCACGAGCGGGCCCGACGACAGCTGCTGGGCGACACCTGGAACGAATCCGGGCCGGTCTCCGCCCGTGTCGACGGGTCCCCGATGCGGCCGGACTACCTCACCGTCCGGTTCCGCCAGCTGGTACGAGCCAGCGACATGCCACCGATGCGGCTGCATGACCTGCGGCACGGTACGGCAACTCTCGCCCTGGCCTCGGGCTCGGATCTGCGGGTGGTGCAGGGCACGCTGAGGCACGGCAGCATCGTCGATACCGCTGCCGCCCTTGGCCATGTGTCCGGCTCTGTCGGGTAGCCCCGGCGCATTGCTGCGCCGAGGCCCCCTCAGAACCGGACGTGCGGCGCCAACCGCATCCGGCTCAAGCAAGCCCTTGAAGGCTCACAGGCGTTGCAGAGCTGGGCTTCTGCTTCGGTCGGCATGGTGCCGACGGCGGCAGGAAGCGTGCACGAGGCGGATGGCCATGTCCGACGTTCCGCGCCCGCGATCGACGGCGAGGCTGTGCCTCGTGATCGCCTGGCGGGTCACCATCGCCCAGCGTTCCCACTCGTGTGGATGCTGGGGCTGGTGATCGGCGTGCAGCAGGAAGTCTCCGCAGAGTGGGCAGCGTCCAGCTTGGATCTTGAGCATTCGCAGGCTGAAGGCGTCCAGCGGTGGAGGTGGTCCCTTGTGCCGCCGCGCGGACCAGTATTCGGTCAGGGACGGGTCGTCCGGGGACGAGGTTCCCGCGACCATCTGGTGTCGGACTATCTTCGTCCAGGAGAACTTGCGCAGGTGAGCGCCGGTATTCCGGTCGCCGAACACCCACCGGTCCTGCCTGGAGGAGTTGAACCGGCCGAAGTACCGATCGACGATCCAGCGCCTCGGCTTGTTCTGATGGCCGTGTTTGGCCCACTTGTAGGTGAGCTTCCACATGTAGTCATCCAGCGCTGTGAAGGCGTCGCTGGAGACCACTGTCCGGTAATAGGCCGACCAACCCCGCACGATCGGGTCGATCTTGTGCAGCACCGCACTGACGTTGGCCCCACGCAGGGCTTTCATCTCGGTGCGCAGCCGTTCCCGGATCCGTCTCAAAGCCGCCGGGCTCGGCTTGATCAGCAGCTTGCCGTCATAACGGCGGACGCGAAATCCCAGGAAATCAAAACCGGCATCCACGTGGACGATACGAGTCTTGTCCTCGTTGAACGTCAGTCCCCGGGGCGCCAGCCAGGCAGCGAGCCGGGCCTTGACCTGCTCGGCCTCGTCGTGGCTGTGACACAGCGCGACCAGGTCGTCGGCATATCTGATCAGCGCCGGAGAGCCCTCGACCGACTCGGCGGCGTGCGTGCCAAGCTTGCGATAGCGGACTCCGGCGGCTTCTTCCATCCCATGTAAGGCCACGTTCAGCAGCAATGGGCTGACGACCCCGCCCTGCGGGACGCCCTCCTCGGTCGGGGCGAACTGCCCGCGGTCAAGCACGCCCGCCTTCAACCAGCCCGCGATCATTCCCCGTCCAGGGAAAGTACCAAGCCGAGAGAGAAGATGGTCGTGATCGATGCGGTCGAACGCCGCTTTCAGGTCCGCGTCCAGCACCCACACACGCTGCGGGTTCTTGCCCTTCAACGTGAGATAGATCGCTGAGATCGCGTCCTGACAGCCGCGCCCGGGCCGAAAGCCATACGACTTCGGCTCGAACCGCGCCTCCCACTCGGGCTCCAGCGCGTTGACCACCCGCGCCTGCAGCACCCGATCGGCGATAACCGGGATCCCGAGTGGACGCTGTTTCCCGCCTGCCTTGGGGATGAACACCCGCCTGACCTCCCGGGGCGTCCACGACGACGAGCGGTACTGCACCCAGTCGGCCAGATCGGCCTTCATCTGCGGTAACAGCGCGGTCCGCCCGTCCACTCCGGGGGTCTTGCGGCCAGCACTGATCTCCGTCACCCGACGCACGCTGACCAGCGTGTTCGCCCGCGAGCGGAGCATCAGTTTCTGCAGGTTGCGCACCCGTTTGAGATCGCCCGCCTGCGTCGCCGTGAAGATCCTCTGCCTCAGACGCCGTACTTGCTCCTCGGCCTTGCGCCAGTCGATCGACGGCCAGTCGAGGAGTTCGCCCTCCGGTCCGTTCACCACGCCGTCGCCGGCCGCAGCCGTAGTGGTCATGGCGTCCAACTTGCCCTTCGGTTCCGATGTCGTCCTCATCACCTCTTCACAGGCTCACCTGGCCCGCGTCAGCACCCTTTCGGGTTCGAGCAGCGCTCGTATCCGGCCGGTTATCCGGAACAGCCAGCGGACGAGCTGGCCATGACGTCCCGGTTTCCCGCTGCCTTTCGGCCACCGGCATTGGCTTCTCGGGCCATCCTGCGCCCGCTGGGGAATCGGGCCTTCCTCACGGTCGGCTTGCCGAGCGCCTTGCGGCTCTCGGACCCCAACGGGGTTGTCACGTTCCGCACGAGTGAGATCCGACCGGGTTGGGTGCCCCCTATACCCCGAGGACGACGGTGTCCTCCCGACCGGCTTCGAGTCTTCCGATCGGCGCCCGCCGCTTCCCAGCGGCCAGTCCTTGACCCCGCTGCTGCAACCCATCTGCGGGGCTTCCGATGACGAGGCATCATCAGGGGTTCACTCGCGTTCACCCGTCCGGTCTTCCCCGTGGCCTGTGACTTCCGGATGGAACGGAAGTCCTTGGGCTTGATCACCTGGGCTTCGCACCCCACCGTTACCAGTGACGCACGCCAGGCCGGGGACAGATCCACGGACACTGATCCGAAGCTGCACCTACGGCCCCACGGCCGACCTCCCTTGATGAAGCTCACTCACCTCGTGCGACCTCGTGTCGCACCCCGGACTCGGACTACTACGGCGGCTCCGCCCCGTCCCGACCCGTTCGGCCGACGATGAGCCCAGCCCGCCTTCCGCACCGGATGCACGTCAGCCGGGCAGAGCCGAGACGGTTCCCGTGTTCGCTGTTATTCGCTCGACGGAGGAGGAATCCAGCCCTACCTCTGCGGCATCGCCATGAATACGCCGCAGACCTTCCTCATGGCCTCCCAGAACGACATCCACGTGGCGATCTGGAAGTTCCCCGCCCATCCGGACGAGGGCGCACCGCACCCGGCCCCTATCCACCAGATTTGAGCCGGTGAGCCTTTAAGGGACGTGCTCGGGCTGGTTCCTCGCGTACTTCTTTCCGTCACGCTCGCCGGACCCACGCCATCTGGCAGTGCTGGCCCGTCCGGCTTTGTCGCGGCTGCTCCCGCCCTCTCCCGGGTCAGGCTGCCGCCGGCTTCACCGTCCTGCTACGACAGGAACGGCGGCGAAGGTCTCTCACCTCCACTCAAATCATCAGCGCCTCACGGCGCACCTGGATTCAGGCCGAGCTTCGATCAGTCGGCAGGAGCAGGTCGCTGGAAGGGCCCGCGCACTTGCGCGGGCCCTTCCAGCGCCAGAGCATCGTGGACGTAACCTGCTCCTGCCTTCTCACATCCTGAACCCACGGCACGAGCAGGATCGGCATCAGCGGATACGGACGGTCCAGCGCCCGCTCGCCGATCACCTGTGCTGGCGAAACGCCATCAGCGGACACCTCAGCGTGGCATCAGTACCAACCACGTCAGAGGCGACGGCATCAACGGTGATGCCGTCGCGTATGCGTGGCCGCCGTGGATCAAGGTCTTGCGGTCCGATTCGGCCGAGATCGCCTGCCTGTCATGCCGCCTGGCGGGACATTACGCGCCCGTGTGACGCTTGCGGTTCAGCACGTCCTGACTTCGTCGAATTGGGCAAACGGGGATCTCGATGCGTGGTACTCCCTCTCGCCGACGGTCAACGTGTGACAACCGCTGTCCGGCGCCCCGCTCCAGATGACGTTGATGTTGTACGATGTCGTGCAGTGGCTGATCACGTAGAGGTGGTTGTGATTCCACTGATCGATTTCGATGCACGACGGCAAGGCGAGACGGGCGCTTTCGCTGCTCTGTTCAGTAGCCGCCGCTGGCGAAGCGGCGAGGGATAGCGTTCCCACAGAAAGCAGTACTGCGGCGGCCAGAGAAATCTTGCGTTTGATGTCCATTGCGACCTCCTGTAAATCTCGATTGAAACGATTCGGCTAGGAGAGGCCGGCCGGTGAAATCGACACTGCTCCGTCGAGCGCCGACCTGTATGAGTGGACCAGTCCTCTCTTGATTGCTCTGCGCATGAGTTGTCGACGACGCTGCGCAGTGGGTCGCCGGGGCTCGGCACGGTCGTTCACTGCCCCAGGGATCCGCCCGCCCCGGTGCGCGCCCGCGCCCCACACGCCGTTACCGCAGTTGGCGGCCTGTTTTCGGGGGTGTGGGAGGGCGGCCGTTGACACCTTCCGGGTTGCGACTCTGTTGCGCTTAGGTGGCCGGCTCAGCCAGTGATCGGCGACACAGCCCCATGGGTAACGTCAAATAGCCTTCTGTCCTTCGGAAAAACGTGACGCTCCTCTCAAACTCCGACAGGCCCCTGGGTCGTGCGGCCTGACTAACGTGAACGACAAGCTCGGTCCAGAGAGCGAGGCTCCTCCTGATTGATAATGGTCGGCGGCGTCCTCCATCCGTCCTCGGTTCGTCCTCGATTCCTCGCACGGAGCCAATAAGCGCGCCGTAGCCTTCGATGTAGATGCCGATCGGCGGTATCTGGCCGAGCATGGGAGTACTCGGAGGGCTAGGTGGAGATACGCATTCTGGGACCGCTAGAGGTATGGGCTGACGGGCGTCTGCTGCCGGTACGCGGTCCCAAGCAACGGCGGGTGCTGGCGGCTCTGGCCTTGGCGCGCGGCAGAGTGGTCCCCGTGAACCACCTGGTCGACACGGTGTGGGACTGTGATCCACCAACCACGGCCCGTCGACAGGTGCAGAACGCAGTCTCGATGCTGAGGCAGACGTCCCTCGGAGCGGTGATATCGGCGCAGGCCCCTGGATATCTCCTTCGGCTGGATCCCGCCACGCTCGATGTCGTCCGGTTCGATGAGTGCGTGGCACGCGCGATCCACGCGCGAGAAGCCGGGAATCGGCCAGAAGCCCTCGAACAACTCCAGGTAGGGCTGGCGCTATGGCGAGGACCTGCTCTGGCAGGGGTCGACGGCGCGGTGGTCGGGGCCGCAGCGGCCCAACTCGCCGAGACCCGCCTGTCGGCGATCGTCGCGAAGACCGAACTGGAACTGGAGTCGGGGTTACATGCCACGGTCGTCGCCGAGATGACCGCCCTGGTTGAAGAACATCCGCTGCATGAGCAGTTGGTGGGACTGCTCATGTTGGCGCTGTACCGATGCGGCCGGCAGACCGACGCCCTTCAGGCCTACCGCGCGACGCGGTCACGGTTGGCAGACGAACTCGGCTTGGATCCCGGCCCTGAGCTGACTCGATTACACGAGCGGATCCTCTGCGCCGATCCCGGGCTGGAGCCCCCGTCCCCGACGGCTTCGGCTCAGCCTCCCAAATCCCTTCGTGTCGCGCGCCAGTTGCCGTATGAGGTCCTGGACTTCACCGGCCGCGATGCTGAGGTCGCTCGGCTGAGCGATGTGGCGGAAACGGCTGTCGCCGGTGTGATGATCGGGGTGATCGACGGCATGGCCGGTGTCGGTAAGACCGCACTGGCCGTCCATGTGGCTCATCGGTTGTCCGATCGCTTCCCCGATGTCCAACTCTTTGTCGACCTGCATGGCCATACCCCGGGTCAGGATCCGATGGATGTGGCAGCAGCCCTCGAGATGTTGCTGCGCGCGCTCGGCGTCCAGGCTAAAGACATCCCGCCCACGCTGTCCGAACGGGCCGCCTGCTGGCGGGCGGAGACCGCTCGCCACAGACTTTTGCTGGTACTAGACAACGCGGCGAACGCAGCTCAGGTTCGGCCACTCATCCCGGGAACACCGGGCTGTCTCGTTCTGGTCACCAGCCGTCGGCGGTTGGCCACGCTGGAGGGCGCACACACGCTGTCTCTGCCGGGCTTGCCAGTATCAGACGCGATCACCATGTTCGCTCGCATCGCGGACATGCATGGAAAGTCGGCCGAGCCCGCCGAGCTGAACGAGGTGGTCGAGTTATGCGGCCGGTTACCGCTGGCCCTGCGCATTGCTGCCGCCCGGCTCCGCCACAACTCCTCATGGTCCCTGACCGATTTGCTAGCCTCGCTGCGCGACGATCGCAATCGGCTCGCCACATTGCAGATCGACGACCTGGACGTGGCGGCGGCGTTCGCGTCGTCCTACCGCCGGCTGGATAACGATCAGCAGCGCCTGTTCTGCTTGGCTGGTCTCCATCCCGGAAACCACTTCGATATGCACGCGGCCGCCGCCCTGCTCGGTCTGCCGCCTGCTCAAGTCAGGCCCCTGGCCGACGCCCTGATTTCCGCCAATTTGCTGACCGCCTGCGCTCCGCAGCGGTACACCCTTCACGACCTTCTCAAGGCCCACGCCCGCCAGACCGCTGAATCGGCTCACAGTCGGGATGACCGTGACGCGGCATTGACCCGTCTGGCCGACTACTACCTTCACACCGCCGCGGCCGCTATGACGGTTGCCTGGCCGCACGAGGCCCACCTGCGTCCCGCGTGCCACGCATCGACTGACGTCGTGTTCGTGACTGCCAGTGAGGCCTTGGACTGGTTGGATACGGAAAGAGCGAACCTGCTCGCCATCGCGGGCCAGCGCGGGTTCCACTACGCTACGCCGCTGTCAGCGATCTTGTGGCGCTACCTGGACAACAACGGCCATTACACCGATGCGCTGGTGCTCCACACGGCCGCGCTTGATGCCGCTCGTCGTGAGGGAGATCACGCCGGACTGGCCGCAGCACATCGCCATCTCGGCGTGATCACCATGCGCTTGGGGAGGTACGACGACGCGCTGGCGCACAATACAGCGGCTCACGACGCTTACGCCATCGTTGGCGACCGGGCCGGTCAAGGTCGAACGCTGAACACCCGGGCAGTCGTGCACCATATGCGGGGCGAGTTGCACACCGCCATGGAGTACTACACCCATGCGCTGTCCCACTACCAGGCATCCGGCGACCGGTCAGGGGAAGGCGACGTGCACAGCAACCTGTGCTCCCTGAACACGCGTATGGGCCGCTATCAGGCCGCGATCGACCATAGTGAGCAGGCGATCACCCTCTATCGTGAGGTGGGCAACCACTTCGGCCTTGCCGCCCCCCTGCACAACCTTGGCAGAAATCTCCTGAGGCTCGACCGAAACGACGAAGCAGCAAGGGTTTTTGAGGAAGCTGCACGCCTCTCCCACGACAGCGGCGACCGGTCCGCACAGGCGGTGATCTTGGCCAGTCTCGCGGAGATCCACGAGAGAGCCGATCAACTCGACCAGGCTCTCCACTACCTTCGCCAGGCGTTGACCCTGGCGCAGGCCATAGGAAACCTCGATAGGCAGATCTTCGTCCTCAATAAGCTCGGTGTCGTCCACCGCCGCCTAGGCAGGCATCACGATGCCCTCGCCCACCTCCGACAGGCATTAGAGCTTGCTCGCAACATCGGCACGCGGCTCGGGCAGATCGACGCCCTCACCGGACTCGCGGCCCTCGCTGAAGCAGGCCACCGAAATACGGAGGCCCTCGACCACTGCACCGCCGCACTGGTTCTTGCCAATGATCAGGGTGATCCATACAACCGGGCCGAAATCCATGACCATCTCGGCCGCCTGCACCATCGGCACAGCGACCAGGAACAGGCCCGCCACCATTGGCGGCAAGCAGCGGCAATCTTCACCGAGCTAGGCCTCCCGCAGGCCGATCACATCCGCACCCGACTCGCTGATTGCTGATGAGCCCTCCCGCGTCGGGGGTATCACTCTAAGTGGGTGTTTAGGCATGGTTGGTTGGCATATGCCCACCTCTGTAGTCGCAGCCCTTTGGGCTCTTTTCCCTATACGTGTAGCTTTGTGTAGTCCTCATCGCCCATGCGAGCGACCATTTGATGATGAAATGGTGCTCAAATTCCGTCTAGTTTAGAAATGTGGGAGGCGCTCCCGACTAGCCGAAGCCCACTATCGATCATATCTTTCGGGTAGAAGCTCCGCCATGAGCGAACGGAAGCCGTACTGCAGCGACATTTTCGACGCCCGCTGGGCCTTAATCGAGCCCACCCTGACCGCCTGGCGGCAGGCCAGACTCGACCGCCGACCCACCGGCCAACCAGCCTCGGTCGAACTTGCGCCTGCCGAAAAGAGGTTGTCACTTCAGGTGTGTAAAGATCGTTTCTGAGTGCTTGTGAGCGGTCTTTACTTGATGCGGCCTGGATAGGCGATGTCGAGTTCGATGA